>CAYGZQ010000021.1:0-20074 GCA_964354375.1 uncultured Planctomycetota bacterium | reverse complement strand
AGCCTCCGGTAGCAGCTACTCAGGCGAGGACGCCTGAGATAGCAGCTACCGGAAATGCTCCGTGATCAATCGCATCGACAAAAAACCCCCCGACGTGCGGGGGTTATTTTCTAAGGTGAGATCACTCTTACCAGCCTTCGGGCGGGAGGAAGAGTGCATATGCCTTTGACCCCAGGAGCGGGAAGAGCACCAGGGATCGGTCCGCCGGGTCGGGAAGATTATTTAGCGCCATGCACGAGTACCCGCTGCCGAGTGTCGCCGAGCCGAGCGTCTGGCACCAGACATCAAGCTTATAGAGCCAGCCGACGCCGCTCGAGAGGTTGGCGAAAAGGAGGATGCGGCACTGTGCGGCTTGTTCCCCGTCGGCATGGTCGATCAGGATGTCTCCGCCGATAACCCTTCTCAGGCCGGGCACGGTCGTGGGCGCGAGCGCCGATCCGAAGATATCCGACCGTGACCAGATTTCGTCGTGGACCGGCGGCTTCTGCGAGATGTCGAAGACGTCGACCGACCCGAAAAATCTCGTATGGAAGAGGTACAGCTGATGATAGTAGCCGTTGATGGCAATACCCAGGGGCTCGGATGCAGCCCCGAGGTAAGTGGACAAATCCAGTGTTGCAGCCGGGTCGGCCATGTACTCGAACGTGGTGCCCTGCTGAACATACGCCCATCGTTCGAGATGTATCCCCTGGTCTCCCTTGTCGCCCACGAACCATATGTCCCCGTTCGAGGGATCGGTGGCGAGACAAACAGGCTCGTTGATGCTGTTCTCGCCGTAGCCGAGATCGTACGGACCTTTCAGGAGAGTGCCGTTCGCGTTGTAGACAAGGAGATTATCCGCATCACTGTTCGTCACCAGCAGCACATGACCGTTGTACTCGTTCGTTTGCAGAATCGTGGCGTTACCCGCGTCCGTCCCGAACCTCTGGAACAGCGTCGTCGCGGTCGTGTCTCCACCGTCCGCGTCGATCGGAGCTACCTTGAGATGCTCGTTTCCGCCGACGATTCCTCCGTCGAACAAAAGCGCCCCTGCGCCGCCTGTGACTATCGGCATGAACGAACAGTCCAGATGTTGGGTCGGATTCGCCCCTAAGAGCTGGTATGTGCCGGCGTACTCGTTATGTATGCTGGTCTCGTCCATGCAGAAAGGCGGCAGCACTTCCTCCACCTTGAGCGTGAACATGGCATACGCCGCCACCTTCTGGTCGGGCACATAATTCGGGTCCTCGTCGGGCACCTCAATGACGAACAGGGCGGGGTATTCCCCGGGCTCAGTCTTGAGATTATTGTTGACTGCGATCTGGTACTGATACGTGCTCGGGGTGCCGCTTCCGGTCCACGGATGCACCACCCCCTCGAATATCCCCGGCGCTTCCACCGACACATCGGAAAACTGCACGCTCGCGCCGTTCTGCCAGTCCTTGACCTCGAAAATGAGATTCGTCGACCCCCCCGCGTACTTGCCGAGCGAACATTCAAGCATGCCCTGCTGATCTATGAGCTGCACGGAGTACGGCTCCAGTGAATTCGCCATCGCCGGGAAATCCCCAGGGATGTTCTTGGGTGGGCCGTTTTCATCCCTGATTCGCACCCCGTGAAGAGTCCATCCCTCCCCACCCGTTTCATCGTCTCCGTCTCCGGTCACAAACGCGAACCCGACGAAAAACGAGTCCTTGCCGGCGTCCTTGAACCCGGTCAGTACGGGCGACAGGTCGAACTCGTCATACTGCGGGTCGGAATCGTAGTCGGTGTTCCACCAGTTGAAATGCTCTATCGGATCATCCAGGTATTCGTAGGGATGGTTGGGGGCTTCAATCTGGTACGCAGTGTCCACCGTTTGATCCGGAGTGAGGAACACGGTGCACAGATCCCACTCATTGTCTTCGTCCAGGGCGATGGTGTGGTTGAGAAACAGAACCACGTCGCTCGTGTTCTTGGGGATGTTCAGCTTGGGGCTGTACAGAATCGAGGCCTCGCCGGTGACGCCGTAAGACAGGCAATCCTCGTCCCTGACATTGACCTCGTTCATGAAAGAGCTGCACTGCCAGAAATCGCTGAGTCCGCCGAACTGGTTCTTTGCCACCCAGTTGTTCTTGTACAAGTCGTCTTCAGCGAATGTCGTGGCGAAAAGGTCGCTGACGATGTGCTTTTCCCAGCTTGCGTCGATCGCGTAGGCGAACGTGACCGGTCCGGGAGGAAAACTCACATGGTAATGCCTGGTGACGCTTTCCCCGGCGGCGAAATAGTTGCGGTCCGTGCTCGTCGCGAACGTCCTGAACGGGTTCACGGTGGACGTGCACAGCGCGCCCATCCCGGCCGGTATGAGCTTCCCGTCGAAGTAGGTGAACGGCTTCGTGCCTCCGGAGAACTCGGTGGGATTCCAGCGGCGTGTATAACCGTCTGCGTTCAACAGGGCGGACTCTCCCGCAAAGACTCCGGGCGTCGACATCGCCAGTGTCGGAAACTCGTTGACCTTCGGAAGCATCATTATTCCGCGAACGTCGAACCCGGTGAACTCATTGAACCCGACAAGGGGATGAGTGAGCTTCACCGCAGCGGTTATTGTGCCGTCCGGGTGAACGTACATGTCCTCCACAGTCACGGCAGCGGGGCTGAGCGCCTCCACCGTGCTCAGGCAATTGAGATGCATCACCGCTCCCCTCAGCGGCTCGACCTCGATCGCGGTGTGATCCTCGTTCAGAGTCATGAGGTAGAGGCCCCAAAGCTCCCTGTTCGATTCGGATCCGGACTGCTGGAGGGTTGTGTCCGACGGCCCGAGCGTCGGGCTCAGCAGGTCGATCGGGCCGGAGCATCCGACCGTCACGGCCCAGAGAGTCAGCAAGGTCGAAAGAAGCATCACGCTTCCTGTGGCGCCCGGCCGGTGTGCGCTTTTGCGAAGCCAAACCATATTCATATAACCTCCCGGACAGGGGGATACTGTCCGGCACATTATAGGCGATTACCGACTCAGCTACAATATTCCGATAACCTGATGAACCTGGAATCGTGGCTAAATCCGGAACTTTGATCCGATTAAGGCTGATTAAGTCCGGCGTTTCCCGCGGCGTTCACGGGTGAGCAACCCAGGCGTCCCGAACGACATCGCAAGCCCGACTAAGTCGCCTTTCCGAGGCGTTGCGGATTCAAATGCTATATCATACTATCGTTGCATTTCCCCGACCCTTTTGATAACATTTGCCAATCCAGGGTAGAAGCCTGGCCGGTAGGTATTTTTCCTTATCTTAACTTGGCTGGGTGAATCTGTCGGCTCGGTCCTGCGACGTCTTCACCGGCCTCGGAAAGGGTGTCCTATGATGATAAAACGGTTGACCTTGATTCTCGCGGGCCTTTGGATTGCGTTCCTGTGCCTGGGGTGCTCGGGAGGCCCGAACGGTTCGCCCGTTGCACCTTCCCCGTCCGGGAACGCGCCCATGCTCTCCCAGGATTCCGGCGCCTCCTCGGACTGCGACTGCGGTCACAGGCTCTGGGGGCTCTGGCAAGGCGCCTTCGATCCCCAGTCGGGGAAGCTCGACTTCGTTACCCTCCGGGATGCCCAGTTTCATCTCAACGTGACGAGTCAGCTCCAACCGCCCAAGCCAGTCGGACTGACGGTGAACATTATCGATTTCAATCCCGCGGCCGGCACGATAAACATTGATCTCACGATCAAGCACCCGTTCCCGAACTCCAACCTGAGAGGGTTCGATGTTCGCGGGATCGTGATGGGCCCCGGAGACACCTTGCACAGCAGTCTCGACGCGGCGATCGCGTATCCCGCCCCCACCGGTTTCAAATTGGAAAACGCGGACGGATACAGCCGATGGTGGAACGCGGTGGAGTTCACCACTCCGGGACTCTACGGGTTCGTGCCCGGAGATCTCGGCTTCAAGACCTTCGTCCCGCAGGCCACCCTGAACCCGTACAAATACTACTCCGATCCCCTTTCCTCGAGCGACCCGGTTGTTCCCGCGGTCAGCATGACGAATCGCGGGACATTCTCCACCACGCCCAGCCCGGCCAAACTCACAAGGAACTATCGTCTTCAGTTCCCTCTCTCAGGCACAGGCAAGCCCATCTGGCTTTTCCAGTATGCCATCGATGCAAGCTGGGCACAGCCCACCGGCACTTCCCCGAAACCCAAACCGATCGAGGATTTTCCGATGGAGGCGAACAGCCCGGAGGCCTTCCACCTGGATGTTGACACTACAGGCACGACCGCATACTACGTAGACGACAGTAACAAGGGCGGCGACCTGATTCTCGCCATCGAGGTCTTCGATTGGGGCGCACCGTCGAACCCCGACAGTATCAGCGGGGAGATCGGATCGATCTGGGTCGAGTCCCCGACCCTTTTCGATTCCATCCAGTCCGTTGAGCTGACACCTCTGCCCGGTTCTCAGGAAACCAGCGGTATCTACACGATCACGATTCCTGGTGTCCACCCGACCGGGCTCGAGGATCAGCAGGTTCTGGTAACGGTCCGGTCGAGCGACCCAACGACTTATGCTCCGCCGATCACCGGCCCCGCTTACCCCACCGGCGCAAGCCTGGCCGCGTACGCCCTTGTCGGTGTCCCCATCTCGGATGTTCCCCCGGTGGAATACATAACCGTCGACTCCCCCAACGGGGGCGAAGAGTGGGAGGCCTTAGGCTCAGGGGAGATCAAGTGGATGAGCGTCGGCGATGTTGGCGCGCACGTCAAAATTGACTACACGATTGCCAACGGCACACCGATTCCCATCATTGCATCGACCGTCAACGACGGCAGCTTCGTGTGGGACCCCATCGCCGATATCGACAGCGATCAGGTCAAGATCCGGGTCACCAGCGTCGAAAAACCGACCATCTTCGATGAGTCCGACTATTACTTCACAATCAGCCAGAACATCGAGCCGGTTCTGACGGTGGTTTACCCGAACGGCGGCGAGGAATTGCAGGCCGGAGGCTGGACCACAATCCAGTGGACCAGTGTCGGACCTGTCGGCTACAACGTGAAGATCGAATACTCGGTCTCCTCAGGCGCACCGGTGAGCATAACCCCATTCACTGAAAACGACGGCAGCTTGTTCTGGGCTCCGATCCCCAATATCGAGAGCGACGAGGTGCTCATCATCATCACGAGCATCGAGAATCCCACGATCTGGGACCAGTCGGACGCGTTCTTCTCAATCACCGTCACACCGATGCCCCAGATAGTGGTTGTTATCCCGAACGGGGGCGAGATATGGAAGGGAGGCGGTTCAGAGGAGATCACCTGGCTCAGCATCGGCGATGTCGGTTACGTGGTCAGGATCGACTACACGATTAACGACGGGCCTCCCATCAACATCGTGTCCACCACCGACAACGACGGGAGCTACATCTGGGACCCCATCCCTGAGATAAACAGCGCGTTTGTGAGAGTGCTCATCTCAAGCTTCGTCTTTCCCTGGGTCAACGATGCGTCCGATGATTTCTTCACAATCGAAACCGAGCCTCCTGCCCAGATTACGGTCCTCGTGCCCAACGGAGGGGAGGTCTGGCAGGCGGGCGGCTCGGAGGAGATCACATGGCTGAGCGACGGTCCTGTCGGGGATTACGTGGGCATCGATTACACGGTTGCAGGTAGTTTCCCCATTTGGATCACCTCCAACACCGAGAACGACGGGTCATTCATGTGGGACCCGATCCCGGACATCGAGAGTGACGAGGTCATTGTGAGGGTGTCCAGCATCGACAACCCCACCATCTTTGACGAATCCGACTACTACTTCACCATCACGTCAACGCCGATACCGAAGATCACGGTCACGTCGCCGGACGGCGGCGAGGACTGGCAGATCGGCTCCCAGCAGTTCATTTACTGGACATCAGAGAACCTGACCGGTCAGGTGAAGATCGAGTACACGCTCGATGACCTGTCGGCGCCGATCGAGATCGTGCCCGCCACCGACGACACGGGCAACTACGAATGGAATCCGGTTCCCGGCCCCGTGACCTCCACCGCGAGGGTAATCGTGTCAAGCATCGACAGCCCTTCGGTGTCCGATTCCTCCAACGGCCAGTTCACGATATCCGAGCCGAAGACACTCACGCTGATCAGCCCCAATGGCGCAGAGACCCTCACCGGCGGCGATTCGTGGGAGATCACCTGGAGCTGGACCGGCGCGATGGATAACATGAAGCTGCTCCTGTCCCAGGATTCCGGGTCGACCTGGCCGACGACGATCGTCGATTCGACGCCGAACGACGGCTCGTTCACGTGGGACCCCGTTCCCGAGCTTGAGATAACCACGGCAAGAGTCAGGGTCGAATGGACGGACGACAGTGCGATTTTCGACGAGAGCGACGCGGATTTCATAATCACAACGCCTCAGCAGACCGGCTGGGTGCCCATTTCGGGCATGGAGCTTGTCGATCTCACAGATCCCGCACCGTTCCAGGACGACCAGGAGCCCGACATCGCTGTGTTTTCCGCAGGGGCCGATCAGTCTCGCGGTCAGATAATCGACCAGACCGACGATTATTTCCACATCTACAACGACTCCTACACCGGGACCACTGCCAACACGTGGCAGTATCCAATTGATGTCGGCGCGCTGCACAAGTTCGACGTTCTGCTGGACGGCAGTTGGATTTTCTCCACTCACGCAAGCTCGGACGCATGGAATCCGCCGAACCTCAACGACCCGACATACTGCGTCTTCTCAGCCATCGAGAACCTCGATGGAGGCGACTACACCTTCCTCGTTTTCGGAGACGGCGGCACTCCTGATCCGGACGTGCTTCCGTGGATGTGGGCAGTCGATTACTCGTGCGGCGTCCCGGGCGGCGACAGCGAGAGCCAGGCTTACCTGCTCAATTGCTTCAGCCCGCTGAACCCGCAGGGGACCCATACGGGCAACATTCTGATCTCCCACTGGGATTCCCCCTATGACAACACATCGATTGAAGGGCTGTGGGTCGACTCGAGCACGCAGGGCGGAGGACAGGGCCTTGTCGACGACACGAATCCCGCGATCATGGCTCTTGCCGTCGACGACGCGACCGGCCTCACCATCGGCGGCACCGAGGAGCTCGCGGCACTATGGGTCCTCGATTCCATAGGCGTCGCCCAGGCCCATGTCACCGAATGGTCGAGCAACACGGTTGTCCTCGTCGACAATCAGCTCGACAGCGAGGAGTACGGCACCGCGACCCCGGTGGATATCGAGTTCGCCAACGCGAAGGACTTCGGATACTCGGTGAGCGATAACGGCGACTTCAACTGGCTCGTCGCGCTTCTCGACAACGGCGACAACACATGGTCGATCGGTGCCTGGGAGATGGATTACGTCGCCGATCCAGTCGTCTTTCACGAGATCGACATCACTTCTTCTTATGTCGGAGTGCCGATGTCGCTGGACGTGGACACCACCGACTTCGAGATTCATGTCCTGTCCAAGGACGGAGCGAACGTGCAATCCACGGTGCTCGAGTACATTCCCTGAGATTATGAGAGGACACAAATCATGAACATAAAGAAAATCATTGCGAACATAGTCGTTCTGGCGGCGATTGCGGCGGCTCTGATCGTCGGCTCCGGATCCGGGCCGGCGACGGCAGGTCCCGCCCCTGTCCAGGCGACCGCGGTCACGATTCACGCCGAGCAGGCGCACATCGCTCCGCAGTCCGCGCTAAGGCTGCTCGACAAGTAGCCCGGACTTCGTGCGGACAAGGCTGGTTGCAGGCCTGTGGTTTTCGGCTCTCTCTTCTTGGTGTCCTTGGTGTTTTGGTGGTTACTCTTCTTCTCTTCTTCTTTGACCACCAAGGCACCAAGGGCGCCAGGAGGACAAGGGCATACGGAATGCGGATTTGTCCTCTCGGCCGGTTTCCTGTTGCATTCCTATTCGATGCATGGTATACATATCGGGTACGCTTTTTCTCACGGAAAAGCGGGACTGGCAGTTCCCGCTCTTTTTTTCGCCTTTTGCGGCGCGGGAGCTCGCTGAGTCTTCAAGACTAGATGGGTTTATGCATAGATAACGATGCCTGCGCCGATTGAGATGGAGCTCCTTGAGAAGACCGTCGATGCGTACCTGGAGGGCGAGGGGTACGAGTTAGTCGACATCCGGATCGCCGGGAGCGTCTCTCATCCCGTCATCGAGATCTACTGCGACATCGAGGGCGGGATCACCGCGGAAGACTGCGGAAAGCTCGCGAGGGCTCTGAACTACAGGCTCTCTGCGGAGGGCTTCCTGAATGACGGCGCCACGCTGTTGGTGAGCTCCCCGGGCCTGGATCGAGTCATCAAGCGCGAGCGCGACTTCGCCAGGTTTGTCGGGAAGCAGGTTCGCGTGTGGCTTGTCGAGCCGATTGCCGGGCGCGGCAAGCTCAAGGGTGTCTTGAAGGGTTGCCAGGACGGCACGGTTCTGTTGTCGGACACGGAGGAAGGCGATATAGCAATCGCCCCTGGTCGATGGAAGGAGATCCGTCTCGTGCCCGAGTACCCGGAGGGTTTCAAGTGATGTGATGGACCTCACCCCCTGTCCCCCTCTCCTTCCGCCGCGGCGGATGGAGAGGGGGACAGGGGGTGAGGAGCAGTACATTGAGTAGAGTTTATTTGCTATAATCATAAGGTTCATCTCTCTGCAGAGATGGACTTGGTGCGCTGACGCGCAAGGTGGTCGCTGTGCTTTTCACAGACCTTGAATACGCTATCGAACTTGTGATGAAAGAACGAGGCGTCCCCGAGGAAATCGTGGTCGACGCTCTCGAGGCTGCCCTGACATCCGCCTACCGGAAGGAGCACGGCAAGGACATCCAGCCGCGCATCGTCCTCAGGCAGGAGGGCGGCATGAAGATGGACATCCATCTCCTCAGACGTGTGGTCAAGGAAATGGATGATCCGGAGACCGAGATCAGCCTTGATGAGGCCCGCATGATCGAGCCTGAGGCCAATTACGACGATTTCGTCGAGACCGAGGGCCCGAAGCTCAATCTGCAGTTCGGCCGGATCGCCGCGCAGGCGGCCAAGCAGGTCGTCATGCAGCGCATCAAGGAAGCGGAGCGCGACATCGTGTACCAGGAATTCCTGGGTCGCGAAGGCGAGCTTGTCACCGGCAAGGTGAGGAGGCGCGAGCGGGGCCAGGTGTTCGTCGAGCTGGAGCGCGCCGAGGGCGTCATCCCGCCGAGCGAGCAGGTCGAGGGTGACCGCTACGTGCCGAGGACCACGATCAAGGCTATCATCACAGAGGTCAAGCAGACGCCGAAGGGCCCCAGAATCATCCTGTCCCGGGCTCATCCCGACTTCGTGCGCCGGCTGTTCGAGCTCGAGGTGCCCGAGATTCTGGAGGGCACGGTCGAGATCGTGCGCATTGCCCGCGAGCCGGGCTTCCGGACGAAAATGGCGGTCTACTCCAACTCCGCGGATGTCGACCCTGTCGGCGCCTGCGTGGGCAGCAGGGGAAGCCGTGTCCAGGCCGTCGTCAACGAGCTCAAGGGCGAGAACATTGATATCATTCACTGGACGGACGATCCGTTCGACTTCATCGCCAACGCGCTCGCCCCCGCGAAGGTTTACTCGGTCGAGATTTTCGACGATGAGGACAAGGCTGAGGTCATCGTCCCCGACGACCAGGCTTCTCTGGCGATCGGCAAAGACGGTCGGAATGTCCGGCTTGCGACGAAGCTCACCGGCTGGGCGATCGACATCAAGAACGAGCGTGAGAAACTCGAGGAGGAGATGAAGGCGCACGAGGCCGAGCGCGAGGAATACAAGCAGCAACTGATGTCGAAGCCGATCTCCGATCTGCCTTTGCGCAAGCCCGCGATTGAAGGTCTCGTTGAGGCCGGCTACACGTGCCTTGGGGACCTGATGGAGAAGCCTCGGGAGGAGCTGCTCAAGGTCAGGGGTTTCGGGGAGCAGTCGCTGCAGGAGCTGGAGAAGTACCTGAACGAACATGGCTTTACATATGAACAATATGAGAAGGACGCTTCCCGGACAACATAGCCGGTCCTTCTCGACAGGTTTCAGATTGGCATCGAGGCGGGGATTCTATTGATGGTGGAACCGGTGCGCAGATGTGCCGGGTGCGGCCGAAAGGCGGGGAAGTCGGAGATGATCCGGGTCGTGAGGCTTCCTGCGGGCGATGTGGTTTTCGACCCGGAAATGATACGGCAGGGACGCAGTCTTTATTTCTGCGCCCGGCTGGAATGTTTCGAGGCTCTTATGAAACGACGGGCCCCGGACAAACTGATGAAGGCGACTATCCCGATGAATTTGCGGGATCAAATCATAAATCACCTGTCCCGACCGGAGAGTGACATATGACTTAAACAGGGTGACATATCTCCACCCGGGACGGGAGCCGGAGGTCTATCTCAAAGTATGGTTCGAGTCCACGAACTTGCCACCGAGCTCGAAGTCCCTTCAGGCAGGGTGCTCGAAGTCCTTCAGGCCCTCGGCGTCGATGCGAGATCGCATATGACGTCCTTGTCGGACAACGACGCTGATAAGGTCCGAAGTGCGCTGTCGTCCCTGACTACGCAGAGCACCCGTATCAGCGGAAAAAGGGATTTCCGGGTGCGAGACATCTCTTCCCCTGCCAAGAGTCCGTCGATTCGACCCCGGCCCACACTCCAGCAGAGCGAAGTCGGTCGCAGAGTTGTCACTCGCAAGGTAGTGAAGCGGGTGGTGCGTCGCTCCGCTCCCGGTTCTGAAGAGATCACCGTCGAGACGCCCGTGGAGGCTCCGCCGAAGGAGCCCGCCAGGCCGCAGTTACCCGACATTGAGAAAGCCGTCAGGGAGATCAATCATTCCCTCACCTCGGTCGGCACACCCCCTGCTCCCGCATCCCCTCAGGAGATCAAGTCCGACTCGAGGTCGGGAGGGGATTCCGCGAGGGCCGAATCGCGCTCATCCGGATCGGGTCCCTCAAAGCCGTCGGATGCCGGCGGGGTCGAAGCCCCCGCGCGGAGACGGGAAAGGGAAAGAAGAAGACCCAGACAGAAGGGCCCCGGCAGGGAACGCGGAGACTTCCAGCGGGACTCCGCCAGCAAACCCGGCGAGCAGCGTTACGCTCCCGTGGGCAAGGGAGAAGGCCGCAGACCTGCTGTCAAGGCAAGGCCTCCGAAGCCAAAGGTCCCCAAAATTCCCAGCCCCGAGGATTACCTGAGACCCAAGGAGACCGACCTCGCGAAGTCGATGGAAAGGCTTGTGACCGACGGTCTCAGGTCGAGCATCGATAAGCGCGTGGGCAAACCCCGGGAGCCGCGCTCCACCGAATCGGTGGCGGATCGAAACAAGCGCAAGCGCCGACGCAAGATCATCAAGGACGACAAGAAAGTCAAGCTCCCGCCCCTGGGCGGTCGAGGCAAGAGCGTGCGCGTGCAGGTCCAAAGCCAGCTCGATACGTCGACCACAGTACGCAAACGCGGCAGGGGCAGGATGGCCAGGCGCGACAGATCCATGGGGTCGCAGGTCGCCGAAGCCCCGCCACGCAAGATCAGACTTGGCGAACACGTTCAGATCAAGGACCTCTCCGCTCAGACCGGCCTCAAGTCCTCGGAGATTATCAGTTTCCTCATGAAGGAGCTTGAGATCTTCGCGACCATAAACCAGACGGTCGACCAGGAGATCGGCGCGCTCATCTGCGACCATTTCGGCTTTGAGTGCGAGTTGACCAAGACGAGAGAGGTTGAGGACGTTCTCAAGCACGAAGAAGACAGTCCCGAGGACCTTGCTCCGCGTCCGCCTGTTGTCACCGTTCTGGGACACGTCGATCACGGCAAGACCAAGCTGCTCGACGCCATCCGGGGAACGGATGTTGTCGCGACCGAGGCCGGAGGCATCACGCAAAAAATCGGCGCTTTCCAGGTCAATACGGTGACGAAGAGCGGCGAGGTGCGACCCATCACTTTCATCGACACTCCCGGTCATGCGGCGTTCACAGCCATGCGCGCGCGCGGCGCCCAGGTCACCGATATAGCCGTCCTTGTTGTTGCCGCCGACGACGGTGTCATGCCTCAGACCATCGAGGCCATCGACCACGCCAGAAGCGCAGGCGTCGAGATAATCGTGGCAATCAACAAGATCGATCTCCCCGACGCGAATCCCGAGCTGGTGAAGCAGCAGTTGTCGGAGCTCGGGCTGGTGCCGGAGGAGTGGGGCGGCCAGATAATCATGGTCCCCGTGAGCGCCAAGAAGAAACTCAACATACAGGACCTTCTCGAACAGATTATCACTGTCGCCGATATCCTCGAGCTCAAGGCCAATCCGAAGGCGATGGCTGAGGGCTCCATTGTTGAAGCGCGGCTCGATAAGGGTCGCGGCGCTCTCGGCACGGCTCTCGTGAAACGCGGCACCCTCTGCGTCGGCGATTACGTGGTGGCCGGAGTCTCGTGGGGACGAATCAGGCAGATGACGGACGAGGACGGCACCGACCTCGAAACCGCCGGCCCGTCGATCCCTGCCCTCATCTCAGGTCTCAATCAGGTTCCCGCGGCGGGCGACAAGCTGTACCAGGTCAAGGACGAGAAAACCGCCCGCGAGATATTCGAGAAACGCGAGATGGACCATCGCCAGGGTCGGCTCAGAATGGTCAACACCATTTCGCTCGAGGATTTCTACCAGCAGCTTGCCAAGGGCGAGACCAAGGAACTCAACATCATCCTCAAGGCCGACCTGCAAGGCTCCATCGAGGCGCTCCGTGGTCAGCTCGACCAGCTCTCGATTGACGAGGTCGGCGTGAGATTCATCCACACCGCGGTCGGGAACATCACCGACAGCGACATCATGCTCGCGATGGCTTCCAAGGCCGTGATCCTGGGCTTCAACGTGGTCGCAAGCCCGGAGATACGTAAGCAGGCCGCTATGGAAGGCATCGACATCATGACCTATAACATCATCTATAAGGCCGTCGAGGACATCCATGCCGCCCTGGAAGGAATGCTCGAACCGGAGTTCCAGGAGCATGTCATGGGTCGGGCCGAGGTCCGCCAGATATTCAAGCGCACGGGCAGGTTGATCGTTGCGGGCGCGCTCGTCAACGAAGGGAGACTTGTCCGCGGCGCCGACATTCGCGTCTTCCGCGAAGGCGAGAAAGTTGCCGAGGTCCAGCTCACGAGCCTCAAGCGCTTCAAGGATGATGTCAAGGAGGTCGAGAACGGTCTGGAGTGCGGTGTTATGATTGACGGCTTCAACGATCTCAGGGAGGGCGACCAGATCGTAGCCTTCGAGACCATCAAAGTCCTCCGGACTCTTGACAGCGCCAGGAAGGAGGCCGCAGCCGATGTCGCCGCCGCCCATGCTGCGGACTCGTAGAACTCGCGGCGTATCGTCCTTGTCTTTGAGTTAGAACCCGCGGCACCGGGGTCCCGAACAAGCCTGTTCCCGTTATATCGTCCCGATCCTCGGAGACCTGCTATGAATCTGGGTCTTATGACTCTCGAACTTCGTTTGCCGGGCTGCGATACGCTCAAGGAGAAGCGGCATCGCCTTAAAGGTGTCGTCGAGAGAGTGCGCTCGAAATTCAACGTCTCGGCAGCCGAGATCGGTATGCAGGACGCGCATCAGGACGCGGTCGTCGCAGTGGCAATGGTCTCAGGCGAGCGACTGATCATCGAGCAGGTGCTTGCCAGGGTCGAGGAACTGTTTGCCAACGGGGACGGTCTGATGGTCTCCGCTTGCGATATCGAGTGGTTTTGATTAACCTCACCCCCTGTGACCGCTCTTGCGTACTGGCCGGGTGATTTTTTATGCCGGACGAAATCAGATTGAAACGCATCGAGGCTTTCTTCCTGCAGGAACTGGCTCGGATAGTCTCCCGCGAACTTAAGGACCCTGTCTTCCAGAACAGGGTCATCTCCTTCCCGGGGATCAAGGTCAGCCGCGACCTTTCCGTCGCGCATGTCGCGGTCAGCGTTTTCGGCGAGGGCAGCGACGTGTCGGTTATCGTCGAGGCTCTCAACGATGCCCAGCCGGTGATCCGCAGGGAAATAATGAACGTCAGCGACCTGAGGCGCACTCCTGTCTTCACGTTCCACGAGGATCACACTATAGAGAACGCCTCACGTATCGACCGGATTCTCGACATGCTCGACATCCCCCCTGAGGAGCCGGACGAATCGGATGCCGGCGAGGATTCATAGAAACTCGGATTCCAGCTCATGTCATCAGCGTCGAAGATTGCAGATTTCATAAGGGCCCGTGACCGTTTCCTTATCTCGACCCATGTCTTTCCCGACGGTGACAACATGGGAAGCGTTCTCGCGCTCGCAGAGGGCCTTCGAAAGCTCAGAAAGAGCGCCGCCTCCTTCATAGAGGGACCCATTCCAAAGATGTACGAATGGATGCCGGGCGTGGATCATATAAACACGCGCCTGCCGGACGCCCTTAAGCGCCTGGGATCCGAGGCGTCCGATCCGGTACTGCTCATCGTCGATTCAGGGGACCTCGAACGCACGGGCGCGGCGTTCGATCATTGGTTCAGGCTGCATGACGGCCTGGAAGTGGCGAACATCGACCATCACGTCTCCAACTCTCTTTTCGGCACCATCAACTGGGTCGACCCAGGCTATTCGTCCGTTGGCGAGATGGTCTACGAAATCCTTGGGGACCTCGGGGTCCCGATCGATCCGGACATGGCTCAGAACCTGTTCGTCTCGGTCTACACGGACACGGGACGTTTCTCATTCTCGAACACCACTGAGCGGTCGCTCAAGTATGCCGCCGAGTTTGTCACCCTCGGCGCCAGACCGATAACCGCATTCAGAAACGTCTACGCCAACCGTACCCTCGCCAGCTTTCACCTGCAGGCCCTCAGCTTCCAGACCCTGACCCGGTTCCTCGACGACAGGGGATGCTACTTCTGGGTCGACCAGGACATGCTCGCGAGCACGGCCACGAATCTCGACGATACAGAGGGTTTCATCGACACCATCCGCACACTGAAAGATTTCCTCGTCGTTGCTTTCCTGAAGGAAGTGTCCTACGGGGACATCCGCATCAGCGTCAGGGCGCATCCCCCCATAGACGCGAGCGCCCTCATGGCGATTTTCGGCGGAGGCGGACATCCTCGCGCTGCCGGTTGCCGCATCGGCGCACCGCTCAATGACGCAATACGCATCTTCGTCTCGAAAGCCGAGGAGGCCGTCAACTCAGGCCGCGCCCTGGAGAAAACGCCTTAGCGTTCATGACCGAGCCTTGCGAAATCCACCCAGAACCATCGGATCAGGAAGTCCGTCCGCACGGACTTCTTGTGTTCGACAAGCCGCCCGGTCCCACCTCCTATGATTGCATTCGATTCCTGAAGCGGACCTGCCGACTTGGGGCAAAATGGAAGATCGGACATCTTGGAACGCTCGACCCGTTTGCGTCGGGTGTCCTGTTGATAGCTTTGGGCCAGGCTACGCGCTACGCGAGTTTCGCGCTTGAGTCCGCCAAGAAATACCGCGCACGTCTGTGGCTCGGAGACGAGACGGACACGCTCGATCCGACCGGCACCGTTATCGCGTCCGCGCCCGTACCGCCTGATTGGCCGGATCGGCTGCCGGATATATCGTGCAAGTTCATCGGCATTATCGAACAAGCTCCGCCTGCCTTCTCAGCGAAGCAAGTGGACGGAAAGCGAAGCTACAGAGCTGCGAGAGCCGGTGCTCCGATCGATCTCGAACCTGTGGAAGTGGAGATTTACTCTCTTGAGTTCACCGGAATTGCGGAGAACTGGGTCGATTTCACCGCGACGGTTTCCGGGGGCACATATATCAGGGCGCTGGGTCGCGACATCGCGAAGGCGCTAGGGACTGTCGGGCATCTTCTGGGCCTGGAGCGGATCGCTTCCGGACGATTTCCCGTCGAGGAGGCGATTCCCATGAAGGCGTTTGAGGTCGGCGGGTCGACGGTCATGATGCATCACCTCAGACCGGTGGATCAGATTCTTGAACACCTGAGACCGTGCATGATCCGCGACGATCGAATCCCCAGGCTCCTTCATGGGGGAATCGTCACCCGAGAGGATATCGCGGGCGATTTCCCCGATTCGCCGGTCGAGTCGGAAGTTTTGCGGTTCGTCGATTCGAAGGGTGGATTCCTTGCGCTGGGGAGAGTCACTGAAAATCCCGGCGAAATCGTGCCCTTCAAGCCCTGGCTGCGGCAATGAAGGAATATCGCGACATATACGAGTGGACCGCCCCTCAAGCGGGCTGCACGATCGCCCTGGGTAGATTCGACGGGGTGCATCTCGGACATCGCTCCCTCCTCGCTCGAGCCGTCGAGCTCGCGCGCACCCATAAGCTTACGCCCGTCTGCTTCAGCTTCCAGGAAAGCACCTATCCCCGATCCAACGGTCTCGGCCAGCTCACCACCGATGACGAGAAGGTCGAGTTACTCGAGCGGATCGGCATGGAGGTCCTTCTGCACCCGCGATTCGAGTCTCCTCTGATCGACATGTCGGCCCATGATTTTCTCCATTCTATGCTGTTCGAGCGTTGGCGAGCCCGGATCGTTGTGGCGGGCTACGATTTCCATTTCGGCAAGGACCGGCAGGGGGACACAGACTATCTCCTCAGCGCAGGGAAAGACCTCGGCGTCAAGATTGAGATCGTCAGTCCTTTCGTCGAGGGCGGAGAGATAGTGAAGGCGACGAGAATCAGGGAGCTTCTGAGAGACGGGGATGTCGATCGCGCGAACGCTCTGCTGGGACGCCCTTATTCTGTGAGAGTGCATCCGGTCCGCGGCAGAGGCCTGGGGCGGGAAATCGGCTTCCCGACCGTCAATTTCCCCTGGCCGGACCTGAAGGTCAAGCTGCTGCCGGGGATATATGCGGTGCGAATTGGCTCTGAAGCACTCAGAATTGACGCAGTATCCGGGTCCCATTCGTTCATGGACGGCGTCGCGAATTTCGGTTTCCAGCCCACCATCGATCCCCCCAGCCGCGAACCCATCCTCGAGGTGCACATACTTGACAAGATTCCCCCTCGCATAGCTGAGTTGTCTGAGTTTCCCCTGAATATGGTTTTCACCGTCGAGTTCACCGATTTCATCCGACCGGAGCAGCGATTCGATTCGATCGACGAATTGAGGGCGCAGATCGGTCGAGACTGCAACAAGGCCAGGGAGCTTCTCGAATTGCGCCGCCAACCGTCGACCAACTAGCGCATGAAATGGCGTTTTCACAAAAGCCTGTCCTGCGCGGATGCGCCGCTTCGCTTGCAATGTCCCCGATCATGCTATATCATTTCATCGCCCTTGATCTAAGGGGGTCATGCTTGCAGTCTCGGGGAGGTCCGAAATGAAAAGCCTTGTCGCAGGTCTGTTGGCTGTTCTTGCGGGTACAGTCCTGTTTGTCGGCTGCTCGAAATCCGCTGTCGACCCGCTGGTTCCGGGGGACAATGCAACTCCTGTCGCAGCCGCCCGGAACTCGTCGCAGGATGCGGCGACTCATCTGTGGGGTTACTGGGATGTCTATGTCGACATAGCCAACCAGAAGGCCAATGCGGTCCTCAACAGAAACGCGATGTTCACCGCGAACTGCGTCATGTTTCTCAACTCCAGTCCGCTCTCCCTGAAATTCAAAATCAACGGCACCCCGGTCACGCCGGACTACATCGATGTCGACATCGACGTGATCCTGACGCATCCTTTCCCGGGACTGCAGCAATACAACGGGTACGATGTCCGCGGTGTTTTCATGGGCAACGGCTCGGCGACGATGGGCTACAATCCCGAGCTGATCTATCCCGTGAGCGGCGTCGATCAGACCATGTTCCCCGACCCCGTGGATGGGTTTGGGGGCCCGGACGGTTACACGCGATGGTTCAACGCCTCCGAGTTCGGCAATCCTGCCATGCCGATCTTCGGCTACACCCCGGGCAAGCTCGCGTCTCCGGGATACAAGGGCACCGCCACATTGTGCCCATACAGGTACTTCGCCGACGGACTCGACACCAACGAGGACCTCTGGAGCTGGTTCCTGACTCATTCGGACGAGGACGGCCGTTTTTCCTCCGGCGCCACCAACGATCGCAATTACTACCTGAGGTTCCCAACTCCGAGTCCCGCCGTCAGATACGGCTATGCGGTCGTTGCGAACTGGAAGGGACCCGAGCCCGAGAACCATCCGGCCAACGCTCCCGAAGCTGTCGCGTGCAAAGTCGATGATTCCAGCACGGTCTATTATGTGGATGAAGCCCAGAACGGAGGAATGCTCGTGCTCGACATCAGCCTCTGGGACTGGGATTCCACCATCTCTGCAGGCGTCATGGAGGACTATTCCGTCTACGTCGAATCTACCGTCCTCAGTGCTCCCTATCAACTCGACCCATCCGAGATGACACCCATCGACGGGGGCGACTGTTGGTCCACCTACCATGTCGAGATTCCCGCCGACAATGTCGCGCACCTCGACGGCAATGAGATGTGGGTCATAGCGGAGTGCTCGGATGTCGACTATTCGAACGAATACGGCATTATCAACGACGCGTGGGACGATCCGCTCGCCGCGTTTTTCCGGTACGATCTCGATGTATCCGACCAGCCCCCGGGGAACGAGCCCGTCTGCGACATCGCAGTCGATCCTGCTTCTCCCGCGATGCCCTATGTCGGCTGGGCCACCGATTTCATCTTCGACGCATCGGGCTCGTACGATCCCCTTGGGGGAAGCCTGACCTACGAGTGGGACTTCGACAATGACGGCACGTTCGGCGATCCCTTCGAGGGCGGCACCGACGAGAAACCCGTCAAGTTCTTCGACTTCGTCAACCAGGACCAGGTTTGCGTCAGGGTTACCGGCACCAGCGGACAGTCGGAATGCTGCGTGGACGTCGACATCAAGGCTTCTCCGTCCAAGAACATACCGCTCAGGGAGGACGTGAAACCGTGGGACCTCGCCATCGACCCGACGACGGGAAGAGTGCTTATTCTCTACAGCGATGTCACGGTCTGGCGCTATCTCGTTGCCGACTACTACCAGGTCCCCAATCCCAATTCCGAATTCTATGACACCAATTGGGAGGACATGGACCCGTGGCCCGGACACACGTTCTATGTCGATAGAGGCTGGGTGGAGATCGCCGACAACGGCTACGCGGGCGTCGATTTCTCCTGGAATCCGGGCACCTGGGTCGACCGCTCGTGGCTCGATGCGGTCGATCTCTCAGGAAACCTGGTGGTCCGGCATTCACCGAAAGCCGAATGGCCTTGGTCGTATCCGTCTCAGGAAGTCCTTGCCTGGGGTAACTCCGGACCCTATGCGAATGACCTGGCACAGATGTGGGGCAATTCGGTTCCCGGCTATCGCTCTTACGTCTCGAAGGCGTCGGCGAGCTCGACATACCTGACCCTCAACTACTGGAGACTCTACTACGCGTCGGGCGTTCAAGTCGGTTACGACAAGCTCGTCTCGGGTTATGTCGTCGGCACGGAAGTCGATAAGGACGATATCCGTTTCTGGGCGCTCGAGAAAACCCCGGACTATTACGCCGCGAGATGGGAGCTGGGTCCAAGCGGTCTCAATGACAACGGGATCATCTACAACAACGCGTATTTCGGCACAGGCTCGCAGACCGCTGGCGACAGCGGCTTCTACAGCCCGAAAGACCTCACTCGCGATTCACTGAACCATTACATTGTGCTGGACGAGCTCGCGGACGGCACCACCAGGCTGAAAGGCTTCAGCGTGACCTCCTCGCCCGGCACTTCCATCGGCGGACTGGGCCTCGACGAGATCATCGGCAAGGGCCTGAGGGTCGAGTGCGGCGACTATGTCGATCCCACCTACGGAAACTACCTCATCGTCCTGCACGGTAACGACACCGACGGTTACTTCATGAGCGTCTATTTCCCCGACGAGCTTCCGTGGTGAGAAGTAACATGCGCCTCCGGCGCATGGTTCTTTGATTGCTGTCCGCCATAAGAACCATGTGCAAGATGTGGCTGTTGAAAAACCTATTTCGATGCTGAATCGCGTGGCACCCTCAGGCAGAAAGGCTGCGTAAGCAGGCTTTCTGCCTGGGGGTGCTCGATCTATTAATCCCTTTATTCATGCGGCATTCAGGTCGTCCGCTCAGCACCCCCAGGCTCGAAGACTCGCCTGAGGGTGCCACGCCTGATATGCCC
>CAYGZQ010000020.1:0-57461 GCA_964354375.1 uncultured Planctomycetota bacterium | reverse complement strand
CGATACTCGATCTGCCGCAGGAAATCTTCAGTCAGCGTGAGAGCGTCCAGAAGGGCTCGCTCCCTGGTGGTTCCACCGAGCCGGCTGAAGATTTCCTGCGGCAGATCGAGTATCGCCACATTGTCCCTCACGGTGACGGTCGGAGCGGCGACAGGGGAATATACCCTTGCCAGTCGAGGGTCCCTGGGTCCGGCCGCAAACTCCTGGACCGCTCGCGCGGTGCGGTTTTCGTTTCGGGACAGAGTCACATTCCTGTGAACCGGGACCAGATATGTCACCGCGGTATCATAGAAATAGAGCTCCAGGCACTGCGTCGACCGTCCGGACGGCTGCTTCGGGAGGCCCGGTCGGTCAAGAAAAACCCAGGTCACGTAGAGCACGAACCCGAAAATCAGGACCAGAACCAGTCCCAGAACTGCGCTGACCCCACGTCGGAACGCATCGGCTTGCTCCTCGCGAACCCGCCTGGATCGAGAGGACTTCTTGCCCTTCTCCTTATTCGCTTTGCTCCCCCGGGCGGCACTCAACTAAACGTCGCTCCTTTCGAAGCGGGTTTCAGTCACGCTAAGATGCATTAATAGTTTCGGCAGGCGGCGCGGGCACGTGAACCCGAAGGAGTTACCCCGATGCTTTACTATAGAATGCTATCATTTGACCAGCCGAAGAATGGCTCGCATGCTGCTGGTGCAGAGAGGCGCGGTGGCTCCCACAAGCGGAGTCTTCAGAGCTTGTGGGAGTCTCACATTATTCCCAATTGCATCATTGGTAATATGAAACATCTTGCAGAGAAAATAATCCGAGACGCCTGCAAACTCGGGGACTCGCCTGTTGGCGCCACGGATCCGCTTGAACGGAGGCAAGCCCGATCTGGTGCCCGAGGCCGGACTCGAACCGGCACGCCGATCACTCGGCAGGGGATTTTAAGTCCCCAGTGTCTTCCATTCCACCACTCGGGCACAGCCATCTCAATATCGGATATTGTGGGGCGAAGTTTGATCAGGAGCGAAACTTCAGGGCGCAGGCTATCTCTTCCTTTTCTTGCCGACCTTCTCCTCGCGGCTGCGCTTGATGTCCAGAAGACGCTCCTCAGACTGCTTCTTGTACATGCGCAGTTTGTCCTCGTTGCTGAACGGGCGATCGCCCCTGCGACCCCCCGGGCCGCCGGTCCTGCGATGCGCATCTCTCCTGCCCCTGTCCGGTGCCTGCTGACCCTCGCCAGGCTTCTCTAACTCGCCGGATCCCTCAGCCGGCGTCACGACCTTCTCGGCCGGAGCATCGCCGGGAGGAATCTCCGGAGCTATTTCCTTCTCCGCTTCTTCGACTTTGGGCGCCTCCGCCTCCGGCGTCGAACCAGCGGGAGAATCCCCTGTTTCGGGGAGCGTTTCGGTCAAAATCGTCTGTTCAGCGTTCGTTTCTTTCTCTTCGGTCAAGCAGTATTCCACCACCTTGTGCCGTGGAGGCCGAGAAGAGACTCTAACACTCCCCCACAATTCTGTCAAGCCGGCCTTGATCGCCCGGACCGCCTAACAGGACCTTTTGTGCTATGATTCGCTGATGCCTGCGCCCGTAGAACGCGTGCTCGTGGTCAGGGCCGACTGGATTCATTCCCTTCACTCCACGAGGGGGTTTCTCAGCGACATCCACCCCGATTTCCTCCGCGACCTCCCCCGCCGTGCCTTTTTCATTGACCGCCCGACCGCCGAGGCCGATTGCGCATACCGCCAGGTGATCCCGTACGTTCTTGTCCGCAATGAGGGGAAGTATCTCACCGTGACCCGCCACAGAACCCAGGGCGAGCCGCGTCTCCATGACAAGATGAGCGTCGGCATCGGAGGACACATCAATCCCGTCGACACCGAAGAGGAGAACTACCTGGACGCGGCAATGAAACGAGAGATATCGGAGGAGCTGGCGGTGGACGATCCGCCGGGCTGGGACGATCTCGAGCCGCTGGGGCTGATATGCGACGACGGCGACGAGGTCAGCCGCGTTCACCTGGGACTGGTCCTCAGGTGGGATGTCCCGCAACCTGTTTATATCCGGGAGACCGACAAAATGCACGGCGAATACCTGGCTCCCGACAAGATCGGGGCCGCGTTCAACCGTCTTGAAAACTGGTCACGTCTTGTCTATGATGGCTTCATCCGTTCATCAACCGAATCGGATTCACACAATGTAGCTGCCGCAAAGACCGTTCCCGAGGCGAATCAGCAATGAGTTCCGAAGTATCAGCGCAGACTGCGTCACCCCAGGCCCGACCCGCGCCGTCAATCAAGGATTATGTCGATCTGGCCCGACCATTCACGATGCTTGCCCCTTCTCTGGGCACTTTCTCCGGATCCCTGATAGCAATGGGGGACAAGGGGGAAGGATATTCACTGGTTTGGACAGGCGTGCTTGCGGGCCTTACCGCTTCGCTTCTGAATGCGGCATCCAATGCGATCAACCAGTACTACGATCTGGACATCGATCGCATCAACAAACCCGGCCGTCCCCTGCCTTCGGGACGGATGACCATCGCGCAGGCGATGACCTTCGCGTGGATCCTCTATGCCTTGTGCATCGTTCTGGGTTTTCTGGTCAGCCGGCAGTTTCTGGGGGTCGTTCTCATCTGTGCCGCGTTCACGTGGGGCTATTCGGCGCCGCCGGTCAGACTCAAGAACAACGGATTCCTGGCGAACATCGCGATGGCTGTCCCCCGCGGATTCCTCATGATCGTCGGCGGATGGGTGGCTGTCAGGCCCGAAGCGTGGAATGATCCAACCCCCTGGCTCATAGGCCTGGTCATTTTCCTGTTCGTGGTCGGAGCCGCGAGCACGAAGGATTTCGCGGACGCAAAGGGCGACGAGGCGGGCGGCGCTCGTACCGTCGTCGTTGCGTTCGGGTACAGGCGGGCCGCGTGGATAATCGCGCCCTTCTTCGTAATCCCGTACCTGGCAATACCCCTGATCGCCTGGCTCGCGGGACCGGGTAACCTTAGACTCGGATCAGACTGGCTCACCATCCTCGCCCTCTGGGGCGCATACACCGCCTGGCTGATCGTCAGAGACCCCGACTCCCTCGCGCTCGAAGGCAACCATCCGTCCTGGAAGCACATGTACCTTCTCATGATAGCCACCCAGTTGGGATTCGCGGCGGTATACGCTCTCCCGAAATAGGTTGTATGGGCTATAATGATAGGGGGTCGGGATCGAGGAACTCCACATGAAAGTCCTTCGAAATCTCTTGATAGTGCTTGTCGTCCTTGCCGTGATCGCATTTCTTATCCCCGCCGACATCAGGGACGGCTATTGGGGTTACCTCTGCGGCAGGGGACTTGAGATGACCGGCGACACGGGCGGGGCTTCCAGTTCCTACAAGGGCGCGTACGAGGCCATGCCGGACAATGTCGTCTTCGCCGCCGCGTACGCCAGGAGTCAGAACGATCTCGGTGAGTCGCTGAAAAAGGACGATCATTTCAACACGGCAAAGGACGTCGCCACGCGATGGATCGATGCCCACGAGGACGATGAGCGTGTTTTTCTGATGTACATCGAGCTCGCGAGGTCTGAATGGGGACGGAACCGAAAGCCGACCGCCAAGATCGCGATCGATAAGGCGGTCGACCTCATGCCCACCGATTACACTGCCCTCGTGTACCAGGGCATCATCTACAGGGACTACCAGCCGGGGCACATGGACCAGGTGCGCACATCGATCCCGATATTCGAGCAGGCAATCAAGGTGAGAAATTCGACCAAGACCTACTGGGCCGAGTTCGAGCTCGCCAAGGCATGGTGGCTGGTGAAGGACGAGACCCGCGCCCTGAACGAGCTCGACCAGGCGCTCAGTCAGTTTCCGCCGCGATGGCTTCGCCTCGAAGCCGAGCGGCTCAAGCACGAGATTCAATCCTCAGGGAGAAGCGAGCAATAAGTCGAGACGATCACCTCGATGACGTGATCGTCTGGAAAGCCGAGATCCGCCAGTCCCCGTACCTGGCCTTTTTCCCCTCCCCTTCCTTTGTTCTGACAAGAGTCAGCTGAAACGGCGCAACATTGGGAACCGAAGGGTTGTTCGCGACCGACGGGAACCCGACGATGGCGTCCGTGCCCGCAAAGACCAGATGCACCGTCGCCTCGGTCTCCCCCTCGTCCATCATAGTGACCCTGTAGCAGAGCGAGATGAATCGATCGATCTGTTCCTCTTCTGAGGGACTGGGCGGAGTCGCGTGATCGGGGAAGATCAAAAGCCCTTTCCATGACTCGATCTGGCGCGCGGCGTCAGGCGTTACCCATTTTGTTGCGTCCGGACTTCCCCGACCGACATCCTTGAGGAAACCGATCACTACTCTCTGGGGGTTCAGCTCGGGGGACAGAGCGCCTTCGCAACCTGCTGCAGCCGTCAAGGTGAGTACAAACCCTGCGGCAATCAGAGCCGCGAGAACACGTGAAGCATGCATCCTGCTCCTCCTGTTCAGCACAGACTTTCGCGATCGGGAGACCCCGGTCGCGGGATCTGTCGCGAAAAATCAGGTTGCTACGCCCTGGATCACAGACTCATCGACCGGCTGTCCGTGTCGACTCCAGTATGCATCGTGTCTTTGGGCGGCAGGAATTCCGATTCCTCGCCATCGAGTTCGGATTCCGTGTCGTCTTCGCCGGCCTGGTAGACGTAGACGCGACGGTCCTTGCCTTCGCCCACGGACTTGGAGCGGAAACCCGGGAAATCCTTGATGATCTGGTGAACGGCTTTCCGGTCACGCTGCCGCATCGCCGGCAACGAGACTTTCTCGCCGTCCCCGGCCTCCTCGACGGCGCGCTTGACGAGGGTTTGAAGGGCCTTCTTCTTGTTGTCCCGATAACCCCCGGGATTGATGACTACCGGCTTGTACATCGAGAAATCGCTGTTATGCATGGCGCTGACGATAGTCTCAAGCGCCTCCAGCGTGCTTCCAGCCTTCCCGATTATCAGGCCGAGATTGGGTCCCTTGACGTTTATGAGGATCTTGTCGAATGACTCGATGTAGAAAAGATCGACATCGATACGGAATCTCCTCAGAATCTCCTCAAGCAACTCGAGGGCCTCGTCTCCTCTGCTCCGTGTGGCCTCAATCCTGACTTTCACGCCGCCCGGGATTTCCGTGACGCTTCTGACAGCCAAATCGCTTGCGTCTATCCGCATCTTTTTCGAGGCGATCTCCAGCGCTTCCGCCTCGCTTGAAGCGACCTGGTCCAAGTAAAGCATCGCTAACCCACCGTCCTTTCGGACCCGGCCTGCAGCAAATGCTCCTGCAGGCGGGCTACCGCTACTTCTTCTTCTTCTTGCTCCCTGTCGAAGGCTTGCCCTTGTTAGGCTTTCGGGTCTCCTGCTTCGCAACCGGGGCTTTGCCCCAGTCGAAAAGCCTCGTCTTGTTGGACAGGAAGAAACCCTTTTTGGCCTCCGAGGATGCTTCCTCGCGCGGACCCTCCTCGAGCGCGATCTCCCGCTGAATCCGCCAGTACTGCCCCATCTGAAGCACATTAGAAGTAATAAAATAAGCAAGCAGCCCGGTGGGGAAGAACAGGCCGAAGAACAGAAACATCGGCATCATCAGCGCCATTGTGTTAGGCTGACCTGCCGACGCTGCCTGCGATTGAGCCTGCATCTGGCGAGATTGAATGATTGTGGTCACCATGTAGGCGGCCAGCAACCAGAGGGTGGGTAGGTACAGAAAGCGATCAGCGAACCACGCGTTGTTTATCAGGCCGTACAGGTCGAACATCCCCGCCTTCAACGCCATTTCGGGGAACGGGTGCGTAACCTGCGGTGGGAGTGTCATGTTCATCCCGAACAGCGTAGCATCTTCGAATCCCGGGAGCCTGAGATAGAATAGCGGGTACCTCAGGATCGTGAACAGCGCGAAAAAAATGGGCATCTGGATCAATAAGGGCCAGCACGAGGTCAGAGGATTGATCTTGTACTTGCGGTACAGCTCCATGGTCTCCTTCTGAAGCTCCTCGGGCTTCTCCTTGTACTTCTCCTGTATCGCCTTCATCTCCGGCTGAACCTTCTGCATCAGCTTCATGTTCCTGTTCATCTGGCGATTCAGGGGAAACAGCGCGAGCCTCACCAGGATCGTGAGCAGGATGATGTCGATGGCCCACGTACGCGTGACGTAGTGGGTGAGGTTCATAATCCAGAGCAGAACATTCGCGATGAGCTCAATCATGAGAGACCCGGCTCAACCTCCGGTCGCTGATCGTTTGGGAAAAGGACAGCCCTAAGCCGCCATATCTTGGCCCCTGCTTGAAATCAGCATCGGGCGCAGTGCCCTGAAATCTCGCGCCCCGTTGGCCTCCTCGCCAACATGACCGCAATAATAACTCACGTACGGCCCCGTGTCTATACTGTCTTATAAAATTCTCTTAACGGGTTGTCACTTTCTCAGCTTTCGTACCGACCTGACATAGAGCTCCGCCGAGTCCTCGGGCTGCCCCCGCAAAGGCGGCACAGGGTCCCAACCCCCCGGACTCCACGGGTTGCACCGGCATATCCGCCTCACCGTCAGCCACATCCCCATCAGGAATCCGTGCCTGACCAGAGATACACGGGAGTACTCGCTGCAAGTAGGGAAGAACCTGCACGAGGGAGGCATCAGGGGACTTATGAATCGCTGATAGGCCGCCACCAGGTAGGATGCAAGCTTGCCGAACACGCGGTTCATTTCTCGACCCCTGCCCCGTCGCGTTCCAGCTGAGCGACCCTCTCCCTGCCGAGCGCCCGACCCTCCTCGGTCAGAACGCCGGCCCTGATCGCGAGCGTCAGGAAAATGCGCTCCACAAAAAACGCGCTGTCATGCGCGGGCTCGCCGTTCGCCCTGAGGACGATGTCGCAGCCCCCACGGACGTGCTTCCACCAGTGACGCACGGCCTCCCGCATCAGCCGCCTGACCCGGTTCCGCCTCACCGCACCCTTCACATCCCGGTCCGGCACGACAAATCCCACCCTTCCGCCGGTCACATTCTTCCCCTGCGCACCCCACGGAATCGCGGGATGGACGTACATCTGCAGAAAGGACAGCCTGTAACGCTCCCCCGAACGCGTTACGCGTCGGAACTCCGATTTCCTCGTCAGCCTCGGCGGCAGTCGATTCCCGGTCGCTGTTGAAACCATGTCCTTCCCTTCAATCATACCATCCGGCAGGACCCTCAAGGGCACAAAAAAACCCGTGATCGAAACACGGGTAAACGCCGGCCCGTATGCCTCCGGCGGTTACTTGGCTTTCGACTGCACCGTCAGGCGCTTTCTTCCCTTCGCGCGCCTGCTCTTGATGACATTGCGACCGCCCGGGGAGTCCATTCTCTCGAGGAACCCGTGCGTCCGGGCGCGCTTACGTTTCTTGGGCTGGTACGTACGTTTCATTTATGTTCACCATCCTCTGACGGGCACACAAAAAAACGCGCCCGTCGAGGCGGTAAAGGATGATACCACGACCTACGAAAGTGTGCAAGCCTCGCATTGGTTCCATCACCGCCCTGCATTGAGGACACTCGCCAAATCGATTGCGGGGCCCCAATATCGAGCGTCTCATACTCACCAGATTGCTTTCCTCTGACTCATGTGTGAGAATAATTGAAGACGCCTACGACGTGCGATGACATTGCGGTCGTAGGTGCCACTAGCCGGGCTGCCATACGCCCAAGGAGGATAGGGAACATGGTGAGATCGTCTAGTATTAGGCCGCATCGGACGATGTGGGATAACCTCGACGAAGTAAAGAGACTCATGGACATCCATGAGGCTGTTAGCGGTCAGGGACCGGGCCACAGGCACAACGTGGAAGTACTAAACAAGAGTGCGATCGTGTTACTCGTGGCCTGTTGGGAGTCTTTCATTGAGGATCTTGCAGAACGGGCATTCACCCACATCTTGCGAAACGCCAAGACTCCGCAGTTGTTCGATTCAAAGGTGCTAGCGCAAGCCGCCAAGGACTTGAAGGAGTGCAAAGATGACCGTGAAGTGTGGAAGCTCGCTGGCGCCGGATGGAAGGAGGTTCTGAATGGTCGCAAGGAGCGGCTCCTAGATGCATTTCACACCCCTCGACCCGACCGTATCGACAAGCTATACCAACAACTACTTGGAATGCGCTCCGTTTCTGCGAATTGGCGTTGGCAAGGGATGTCAGCGGCGCGAGCCAAGAAAAAGCTCGCCAAACTGGTGAATCTCCGGGGCGAAATCGCTCATCGTGTCAAGGCTTCCAAAGCTGTGCACAAGGACCATGTTGCGGACCACGAGGGATTCATTAACCGGTTGGGCGTCGAGACGAGCAATGCTGTTCGAGAGTTTGTGCTGGATAAGACCGGGAAGCGGCCTTGGCCGCCATTCCGCTACGTGCGCTAGCGCATAGGGTCTGGAGGGGTTCCCGTCTAACCGGGGAAAGCATGTAGCCGGTGCCGGGCACAGACTGAGTGACTCGAAGTCGAGCGTGTCCGTGGCCGTGCACGATGAGACTCCGACAGCTTGCCGCCCAGGGGCCAGTCCGGCTGCGAAAGGCAATGGACTTTGACCAATATTCCCAATGTTGTATAATGAAAACTTTGGAAGACGAGGCGGGGCCTATTCTACCGTCAGGGAGAGATCATGGCTTACTACATCGACCTTTTTTCACCTGAGACCTACGAGGCCTTCAGCGGATC
Organism: uncultured Planctomycetota bacterium; assembly: GCA_964354375.1. Taxonomy (GTDB): domain Bacteria; phylum JAJVIF01; class JAJVIF01; order JAPKYR01; family JAPKYR01; genus CAYGZQ01. Next base: position 48,807 of record CAYGZQ010000020.1, on the reverse strand, counting down.
CGATAAGTCTGTAACCGGCTTTAGAATGCGCCATAGGGGGATTGCCCAACGCGTCAAGGCCGGCGATAAGCTGTTGTGCTACCTGACTAAGCTGTCCCGCTGGATTGGGTTGCTGAAGGTTAAGAGCGCACCGTACATTGACGAGACCCCGATTTTTGCCGCAGAGAACGACCCGTTCATAGTCAGGTTCAAGGTTGAGCCGCTGGTCTGGCTGACGGTTGACAGGGCAGTGCCGATTCATGAGGATTTCGTTTGGGAGACGCTCTCATTCACAAAAGGCGTGTCGAAGAGCTCCTCGACCTGGACTGGCAAAGTCAGAGGGAGTCTTGTGCAGCTGACTGACGAGGATGGGGGTTTTCTGGAATCCCTGCTTACCCGTCAGGTCAGTGACGGTGATACTTACCCATACGATGTTGAGGAATACAGGAGATTCGCATCTCATCGCGTAAAGCGAGTGGACAAAGACGTCCTTGTTACCGTTCCTCAAGACACTGACGACGAAATGCAGGGGCCTGAGGAGGAGCCAAGAGATGTCAGGGAATCTGTCAGAATACAGGCATTAGTGGCTCAAATCGGCTCTCAAATGGACATTAGGTTATGGGTGCCCCGCGCAGACAGAAGCAGAGTCAAGGCTGAATGCCAAGACGACTCTCTCGTTTTCCTTGAACGCCTCCCCCTGAACTATGACGACGTGACATTGAAGACAATCGAGCAGATAGACATTCTGTGGCTGAAGGGCAGATCTATAAAGCGGGCATTCGAGATCGAGCACACAACGTCCGTGTACTCCGGCATTCTCCGCATGGCTGATCTACTAGCGCTGCAGCCTAACATGGACATACGCCTGCATATCGTTGCTCCTCAAAGCCGGAGGGATAAAGTGTTTCAAGAATTGAGACGCCCAGTTTTCTCGCTGCTGGAAAGGGGTCCACTGTATGAGAGTTGCACATTCCTTTCTTACGACAGCATCCAAGAAATCGCTGCCCTGTCTCACCTGCCGTATCTTTCCGACAGCGTCCTGAACGAATACGAAGAAGAAGCGGAAGAATAGGCGCCGCCAACCGAAGATGGAGCACAGCCCCCTGCACTGGCAATCCGGGCGGAAAATGCATAGGATAGGCGCTCATCAGAGGCCGTCTCAAGAAAGGATGCCACAAGCCGATGAGCGCCCCCTTTGGACAACTCGACACATTCGCCGTCAACACGATCCGCACTCTCTCCATCGACATCGTCCAGAAGGCCGCCTCCGGGCATCCCGGCCTGCCGCTCGGCGCAGCCCCAATGGCCTATGTCCTCTGGCAGCGACACCTGAAGCATGATCCTCACTGCCCCAAATGGCCCGATCGCGACCGTTTCATCCTTTCGGCGGGTCACGGCAGCGCTCTTGTCTACAGCCTTCTGTTTCTCACCGGGTACGACGTCTCCATGGACGATCTCAAATCGTTTAGGCAATGGAACTCGAGTACCCCCGGACATCCTGAGTCTTTCATGACGCCAGGAGTTGAGACGACCACCGGCCCGCTCGGTCAGGGCGCTGCGAACGCGGTCGGCATGGCTATCGCCGAAAGATTCCTTGCGAATCGGTACAATCGCGACGGCCAGGCAATCGTCGATCACTACACCTACGCTCTCGTCTCCGACGGGGATCTCATGGAGGGCATCAGCGCCGAGGCGAGCTCGCTCGCGGGTCACCTCAAGCTCGGCAAACTCATCTTCCTGTACGATTCCAACGATATTTCCCTGAACGGACCCACGTCGCTGACTTTCTCCGGCGAAAATGTGCTGAAACGATACGAGGCGTACGGCTGGCAGACCATTCGGGTCGAGAACGGAAACGACGACCTCGCCGCGACCGACAGCGCGATTGCCGCCGCAAGGGCCGATACTTCGCGTCCCTCCATAATCGAGATCAAGACAACAATCGGCTACGGCTCTCCGAACAAACAGGGATCGAGCAAGGCTCACGGCTCTCCGCTGGGCGAAGATGAGGTCGTCCGTACGAAAGAACACCTCGGATGGCCATGGCCGAACGAGGCTTTCCACGTTCCCGACGACGCTCTCGCCCACACGCGCGCTGCGATCGATCACGGAGAAAGAAACAGAGCTCTCTGGCTGGAGAAATTCGAATCATGGGCAAGGCAATATCCCGATCTCGCACGCGAATGGAGTGATGCCCTTCAGGGAAAGCTCCCCGACGCATGGGACGCAGATCTCCCCTCATGGAAAGCGGGCGAGAAAATCGCCACGCGGGTCGCGAGCGGACAAGTCCTCAACGCGATAAGCGGTCGAGTGGGATGGCTCATCGGCTGCGACGCGGACCTCTCTTCATCCACCAACGCGGAAATCAAGGGCTCAGGGGCCTTCAACGGCGCGACGGGCGAGGGGCGAAACGTGTGCTGCGGGGTCCGCGAGCACGCGATGGCCGGCATCGCGAACGGCATCGCATGGCACGGAGGCTGCCGCCCGTTCACCTCCACCTTTTTCGTTTTTTCGGACTACATGCGCCCGTCGGTCAGGCTTGCGGCGATGAGCGGGCTGCCGATTATCTATGTGTGGACGCATGACTCGATTTTCGTCGGCGAGGACGGTCCCACGCATCAGCCCATCGAACACTTAAGCTCGCTCAGGTCGATCCCGAATCTTGCGGTTGTCCGTCCTGCGGACGCCGCCGAGACTCTCGAAGCGTGGCGGTGGGCGATGGAAACGAGCGACCGTCCGATCGCCCTCGTGCTGAGCAGACAGAATCTGCCGGTGCTCGACCGCTCGCTTTTCGGCGATCCGTCAGGTTTGAGAAGGGGCGCGTACGTGATCTCGGATCCACAAAACGCCAAGCCCCAGGCAATCGTGATCTCGACCGGATCGGAAGTTCACGTCGCTCTCGACGCGCAGAAGCTTCTGGCCGTCGACGGAATTCGCGTCAGGGTCGTCTCCATGCCCTGCTGGGAGCTTTTCGAGGAACAGACCGAAGAATACAGGGAATCGGTGCTGCCCTCCGACATCAAGGCGCGGGTTTCCATCGAGGCGGGCGCGACGATGGGATGGGCGCGATGGGTCGGCGATTCGGGCCTGGCGATCGGCATCGATCACTTCGGCGCATCGGCTCCCGGAAACGTCCTCGCGCAGCAGTTCGGCTTCACCCCTGAGAGAGTCGCTGACTCGGTCGGGCGTTTACTGTCGGACAAATGACATCGAGAGACCTCGTCATACGAACCTTGCAGCATCGCGAAGTGGAACGGGTCCCGCGAGACCTGTGGACGCTTCCCGGCACAGCCATGTTTCACCGCGACGAGGTCGAGCGGATGCTTCAGAAATTCCCGTCCGATTTCACGCCCCCGAAATTCGCCTATGCCGCCGGAGACAGAGAAAAGGGAACCCCGAATGTCGAGGGCGAGTACACCGACGCCTGGGGATGTGTCTGGCACGTCGCAAGATCGGGAGTCATCGGCGAAGTGAAGCAGTATCCTCTTGCCGACTGGTCAGCGCTGGCTCGATACACGCCGCCCTACGAAATCCTCGAAAAATCCGATCTCGGCGGCGTCGACCAGAGCTGCGCCGAGACTTCGCGCTTCGTTCTCGCGGGCTCAAAGGTCCGACCGTTCGAGAGAATGCAGTTCCTTCGCGGATCGGAGGCCACATACATAGACCTTGCGTATGGATCGAAGGAAATTTTCACGCTCGTCGACATGCTGCACGATTTCCACCTCAGGGATTTGAACATGTGGGCCCGGACCGACGTGGACGGTGTCTCGTTCATGGACGACTGGGGTTCACAGCACTCGCTTCTCATCTCGCCCGACCTGTGGCGCGACATTTTCAAGCCGCTCTACAAGGACTATTGCGCCGTCCTTCACGAAAGCGGCAAGTACGCCTTCTTTCACTCGGACGGAAATATCTCGGCCATAATCGGCGACCTGATCGATGTGGGGATCGACGCGCTCAATTCCCAGCTCTTCTGTATGAACATCGAGGAGCTTGGCGAGAAGCATTGCGGTCGGGTAACATTCTGGGGGGAGATCGATCGGCAGCGAATCCTTCCGTTCGGGACGGTCGATGAAGTGAGGTCGGCCGTCAGGCGGGTGAGACGGGCGCTCGACAAAGGCTCGGGAGGGGTGATCGCTCAGTGCGAATGGGGGATCGACGACCCGTTCGAGAACATCGCCGCAGTATTCGATGAATGGCTGCGACCGCTTGATTCAACCGACTGATTGATCGATTGATCGGCTCTTTTTGCCGGAGGCTTTTTCACATGACCGACATTCTTGCGAGAATCGCAAACTGTATCGAACGAGGAAAGATCAACGTATCGTCCCCCTACCCTCCCGACATGCTGGGTCAGGACGGTGCGGACGAGCTGACCCGGTCCGCGCTCGATCAGGGGGTGCCGCCCGACAGGATCATGTCGGACGCGCTCGTTCTGGGCATGAGGGCGATCGGCGAGAAGTTCAGCGCCGGCGAAGCGTTCATCCCGGACATTCTCATGAGCGCGAAGGCCATGAACGCCGCGATGGAGCATCTCAAACCCTACTTCGATTCCGGGGTCGTCAAACCGCGAGGCGTTTTCGTCATAGGGACGGTCACAGGCGACCTCCACGACATCGGCAAGAATCTCGTCGGGATGGTCGTCAAGGGCGGAGGATGGCGCGTGATCGATCTTGGCGTCAATGTCCCGGTCGATAAATTCATCGAGGCGGTCGCGAGCAATCCGGGATGCGCGGTCGGCCTGAGCGCGCTTCTCACAACAACAATGTCGAACATGAAGAGCATTGTCGAGGGGATAAAATCGAGATTCCCCAATACCCGCATCATCATCGGCGGCGCGCCGATAAACCGGGACTATGCCCGGAAGATAGGAGCCGACGCGTACTCGCCCGATCCGCAGGGCGCCGTGAATTATCTCAACAGCGCGGCCTAGACGATCCATTCCCAGGTGGCTGACCCTTGAACGCAAGAGAGATCATCAACGCAATCGTCCGGGACAAAAGATGCCCCGATCGCATGGGGCTCTTCGAGCACTGGTGGGAGGACACTCTCCAGGACTGGGAGAGGCAGGGCTTTCCGAAGGGCGTCGATGTCGTCGATTACTTCAATCACGATATTCGTCCGCTTACCGGCGGCTTCAACCAGACCGAGGCGATCGTCGGACAGAAGATAGTGGTCGAGGAGACCGACGACACGATAGTCACCATCAACGGCTGGGGCGCGAAGTTGCGACACTGGAAGCACAAGGCCGGAACCCCCGAGCATATCGGGTTCGATCTTGCCAACGAGGACATCTGGCGGGAGAAATACCGTCCGCACCTGCTCGACCTCGACACAAGGCGCATCATCGACATCCAAACGGCGAAGGCGAATTACAGAAAGCACATGTCGGGCGACAAATGGTGCTGCTACACGAACCTGGTGGTCGTGGAGATGATGCGCGCGTCGATGGGCGACATCACGATGCTCGAGAGCGCCTACCTGAACCCGAAGTGGATTCACGATTTCTGCGACGTCGTCACAAACATGCTTATCACGCACTACGAATACGTTTTTCGCGAAGTGGGCGTGCCGGACGGGATGTTCTTTTACGAGGACATGGGCTACACGTACGGGGCCATCATGTCTCCCGCCCTCCAGAGGGAGCTGATTTTCCCGTACCACAAGAGGCTGGTCGATTTCGTTCACAGCTATAATATTCCGGTCATATTGCATTCGTGCGGAAAAATCCGGCCGTTCCTCAGGACCATTTTCGAGTCAGGGGTCGACTGCCTCCAGGTGCTCGAGGCCAAGGCGGGACAGCACGTCGCCGAGATGGCAGCCGCGGTCGACAACAGGATGGCGTTCATGGGGAACCTGAACATCCTCGCCTTCGAAACGAACGATCCGCCCCAGCTGGACAAGGAGATCATTCCGAAACTCGACGCGGTGAGGGAAAATCGAATTCCCTACGTCTTCCACTCCGATCATTCGATCCCGAAAACCGTCACGCCGAAAACCTACGAGTACGCGCTGGAGCTTTTCCACAAGCACGGCCATTACTGATCTTGCGCTTGGGCATCGCGACCAATGAAACCGATTGCGGAATTGCTGAAACTGAAACGAGTCCTCCTCTCGGACGGCGCATGGGGGACCATGCTCCAGGCGAAGGGCCTTGCGGCAGGTGAGTGTCCGGAGCTGTGGAACCTTCAGCGACGGCGGGACGTTCTCGAAATCGCGAGGGCCTATGTCGATTCGGGATGCGATCTCATCGAAACGAACAGCTTCGGCGGCAATCGTATCAAACTCGCCTGCTATGGGCTCCATGAGCGCGTCTATGAGTTGAACCACGCTGCAGCAGAGATATCACGCGAGGCCGCAGGCAATGAGAAGATAGTGCTGGGCTCTATCGGCCCGTCCGGAAAGATCCTTCTCACTGGAGATGTCACGGAAGAGGAATTGTACGATTCCTTCCGGGAACAGGCCGCGGCGTTGAAGGAAGGCGGCGCGGACGCGATCTGTATCGAGACAATGTCCGCCACCGACGAAGCACGTATCGCCGTCAGAGCCGCAAAGGACGCAACCGGCATCGAGATCATCTGCACTTTCACTTTCACAAAAACCCCGCTGGGGGAATATCGCACGATCATGGGGCACTCGGTCGCCGATGTCGCAGCCGCGATGAGGCAGGAAGGGATCGATGTGATCGGCGCAAACTGCGGCACCGGCATCGAGGACATGATCGAGATTGTGAGAGGGCTCCGACTCGTTGAGAAAGATCTCCCGATCATTGCACAGCCGAACGCCGGAATGCCCGCGATCGAGGAGAGCGGAACGCTCACATATCCCGAGACCCCGCAGTTCGTGGCGTCGAGAGCCGGTTCTCTTGTGGAGGCCGGAGCGAGGATCATCGGCGGATGTTGCGGCACCACTCCGCAGCACATAAGGGCCGTCGCCTCGGCTCTTGATCGCCTGGATTCGGACTAGTCCTGCTTTGACTTGGGTTCCTCAAGCGGGATATCGACAATGAAGGTTGTGCCCTGACCCTCGATCGATGAGAAGGCCAGCACGCCTGAGTGGTCGGCGACAATCCTGTCGCTGTTGACAAGCCCCAGCCCCGTTCCTTTCGCCTGCTTTGTAGTGAACCAGGGCTCGAACAGCAATTCCAGGTTCTCCTGCGCGATTCCGCAACCGGTATCCTCGATGAAGGTGCGCACCACACCGTTTTGCGCGACCGTGCTCACCGTCAGTGTTCCCTCGTCCCCCATCGCCTGCAGACCATTGAGGATGAGATTCGTGAAAACCTGGCGCAGCTGGTCGGGATCGATCACCACCTGCGGCAGGTCCTTCCCGAAGTCCCTCACGATGTCGACCCCCTTGTGCTCCTCATGAAACTGCACGAACAGAAGGCTGTCCTCAAGCACTTCGTTCAGCCTGGTGGGACGTTTGTCCGCCGGACCCAGCCGCGCGAACTTGAGAAGGTCCTTTATCGTGCCGCTTGCCCGGTTGATGTTGTTCAGCGCCACCTGCATGGCCGACCTCTCCGGGCTGTCGACCGGAAGCCTGCCCGCCATCACCTGCAGAAACCCCGACACTCCCGCCAGCGGGTTATTCACCTCGTGCGCGATCCCCGCAGCCATCTGCCCCAATGTCGCCAGCTTCTCGCTCCTGAAAAGCTGCTCCTGCAGCGCCGTCACGTCAGTGATGTCCTCGAAGAGAATCACGGCGCCGTGACGGTTGCCGGCGCCGGGAAGCGGACTTACCTTGATGTTCAGCTTCAGCGTGCGTCCCGGAAGCGTAAGGGTCCAGCTTTCCCCGATCCCCTCGTAGATTCTGCCCTCCTCGAGCGCGTGGTTCACAATCGACTGGAACCTCTCCTCGTCGTTCACCAGTCTCACTGCCTCGAACGGTATTCCCGTCACGTCCTTGTCTTTCAGAGAGAGAATCTCCAGCAGCGATGGATTGATGGACTGGATCAGTCCGCGCTCATCCAGCACCAGCACCCCGTTCGGAAGGCTCTTGAATGTTCTCTCGCGGAAGGTGACCTCCCTTGACAGGTCCTCCACAAGCATCGCGTTGTGCAGCGCCATCCCGGCCTGATTCGCGAATGTCTCCAGGAACGCGATGTTCTTCTCGTCAACCCGCTGTTTCGGATTCCGATTGTCCACCACGAGAAGCCCGACAAGGTTGAATGCCTTGCACTGAACGCAGTTCGTGAGATCCTGCGCCTCCTCCTTGTTGTAGTACGGGCACTCCTCCCTGCAAAGCCAGCAGGCATTCCATCCGAAAGCCTGAACCGGGCAGCTCATCTTGTCGCAATCGTACATCTCGAAACAGGTCTTTTCCTTTTTTGTCAGGAGGGGCACGGTTACCAGGTTCTTCGAGAGGTTATAGTTTCTCATGAAATCGCGGTCCGGCGTCCTGGTGCCGTCCCCGAAGAACAGGCTCTTGCCGCGCAGCATCGCGTCCTTGAGGAAGTGTTCATGACGCAAGTCCACGTCCATGAAATGATAAGTTCGGTTGTTGGAATCGAGCCGCATACCCCTGAGCATCCTGGCCTGCCTGTCCAGGAGCAGAAGGAACGTGTGCGTCAGGCCGAATTCGTCCGCCAGTCCGGCAAGGATCGTTTCGACGATGTCGGGTATGTGAGTGGTCTTGAGCAGGTTGGTCGAAAGCTGGTTCAGCTTGGTTAGCGATCTGGTCGCCTCCTCGAGAAGCTCCGTACGTCTCATCAGTTGCAGGTTGAGTTTCTGAACATCCTCTGCGATAAGCTGATTGACTGCCATGACAAGGAAGAGGAAACCGAGGGGATCGATCAGGCTTTGCAGTATCTTGGGCAGGATCGACTGTATCGTCCCGGAAGCGTCCGTGGCGAGATAACCCATGTAGGCAAGTCGTCCGAACGCCAGGAACAGGAAAAATCCCTGCGCGTACACCGATCTCTCTTTCATCTGCGTGATGAGCACCACGAGCGCGTACACAAGGACGAAAGCTTCCTGCAGAGCGAAGATCCACTCTCCCAGCAGGATACCGCTCATGCCGGTTCCTGTGTCCACCAGTTTCCACACACCGGACTGGGCACCGGGAATCAAAAGCGACATCAGACCGATCGCAGCGAAACTTGAGGCCAGGGCAGCCCACAGGTACCGCAGTACGCCTGCGAACTGCTTCCGTTCGATCAGGCGACGGGTCACCAGGCCGTTCGTCAGCACCAGCACTCCCCCGACCATCAGCGTGTTGCTGAGCACGACCCAGAACGGCGACGCGAGAACGGTCGTTGCCACGAGCGACGGGTTCCCAAGAATCCTGATCGTCAGGGCGACAAAATACCCGGCGAGACCCCAGGCCAGGATCGAGTACTCGCCTTTTCTCTGGCGGCCCGATTCGAGTATCGTGTAGAAAAGCCCCACGCACACCATCACGAACTCAAAGAACGTGAGGGCCAGCATCGCTCCCGATTGTTCAAACTGAATCAGCATCTCCGTCTATCATCAGACCATCGGCTTTCAATATATATTATAACCGAAATCGACCCACTATCGGAGCATCACTCGATTCGCCCGGGCTGTCGAGTCCTCGCGATTGACACCACAAAAAACCGTGTGATACCGTTCAGCCACATTCTCTCGGGGGGTGACCGTCATATGAACACCGTCCTCACAATCAAGGCGCTCGAAGACGGAGTAAGCGTGATCTTCACATCGCAGGAGAACTCCCCATGCCTGCCCACACAGCGACTCGACAGGGGTGAGGTGCTGATCATCGCCTCCCCGGACAAGGGCGACGGGATACGCGTCCGGGGACACGCCGAGGTCTATACTCCCCATCATGTCCTGAAATCCGAGAGCGGTCTTGTGATCGGCGGCCGCAGCGACGACACTCTTCCCCCGCTTTAGCACCTAGTCCGGTATGATCTCCTCGTATCGCTGGAGCCTGCAGCGACGCGCGACGCGCGCGACAGTGTCCTGCACGCTCGACGGCTTCTCGCTTACAAGAATTCTGATGAAGGCGCTCGATATCGGCCATTGACTCCTGCCGCGGCTGTACAGGGTGGAGATCCCCATGCGTATAAGCGGCCACAGATCGTGCCTTGCCGCGACATCGCTCGCCCACGAAATCAGTCTGTCCGTGAGCCTGTTGTAGTAAACTGCGCCAAGCAGCCCTTCCTTGCGCCCGAACTTGTAGCGTCCGGGACGCCACACCCGCTCGTATTCATACACCGAGTGCACGAACTCGTTCGATCCGCCCGGAAGCCATCGCCTCGGCTGCCACGGCTTCTGAGGATTCCTGAGCATGAACGCGATGGCCTCCACGGAGCTCTCCAGAAGCTCGTCGAGCCGCGACATCCGCGGACTCGCCCCGATGTATTTCTCGAATTCACCATCCGGGTAGGACCGCAGGATCGCACGATACACGTAGAGCGAGCACCGGACTATGAGCTCGTAGTAATCCACGATGGCCTTCAGCTTGTCATCGCCCAGGGGCTCGAAATACACGAAGCCCGGGCCGAGCTGTCGCTCGAATTCCATCAGGATTCTCTTGCTTGACCTTAGAACCTCCCCGTTCGTGGGAACGCTGAGGTCGATATCGACGGAATCGATGAACCCTCTCTCCCTGGAATAGCACAGGCAGTCCGCAAGCATCTCTGCGAGCCAGTGATCTGCCGTGTAGAGCTGGATTCGCGCCTGAGCGATGGTCACGGACTCATCCTCGCGCTCCGGACGACAGCAGCCGGCCAGGACGCGCCTCGAGTTCACCCATCCCTCGCACCCCGCGTGCGGTATCTTGTGCGCGAAACCGTCGCACACCTGGTGCGCAAGCCATCCCAGGGCCCATGCCCCGCTGACCGGACCTGCGACGTCGTCCGCCGTCTTGCCGGTCTCCTCCCAGAGGTAACGTCCCATCACCGGGTCGCCGGTGAAGAAGTTCGGAACCGTGTTGTGCGCGTATTCGAAAAATCGCTCCCGGTTCCTCAGGTTGTTGGCCTTGATCAGATCGACCGAGTTCCCCGCATTAATGAACGCCTTTCTCAGGTTCTCATCGGAAAGAATCGCGCGCACCCTCTCGTCCTGCGCATCCTCCGGCTTGACCCGATCCAGCGCTCGCTTGTTGAGGTATATATGGGCGATGGGGCCCCAGCCCAGAAGCGGCGCGATCGGCATGATGAGCAGCGCGGCAACCGCCGGCCTTATCCGATCCCATACCCCGGAAATCGCGACTATGAGCCTTCGTACGACCATGATAAACAAAACCGCCGTTCAGGCGGATACCCGGGTTCCCCACTCAGTTTCATCCGTCGCCTATTCTACCACAGCCTGACGAAAGGTCCGTCCGCACGAGAGTCAGTTCACCGGCGCCCCCGACTCTGCGGTCTCCTCTTCCAGCAACCCCTCTATCTGGGCACGCTCCTCCTCCTGGAATAAGACCACCGCTACGGTTTCGAGGTGCTCCAGGTCGGCGTACGGCTTCACGCCGATGTCGAACCATCCCTGTTCTTCGCTCGTTATGATCTCCACCACCTCCCCGACCCTTATCCCCTCAGGCGTTATCCCCGACAGCCCGCTCGTCACGAGCGGGTCCTTGACGCTGATGTCGGCGGAGGGGCTCAGGTACTCCATTTCGAGAAGGTTCGGCTCCACCGATTCCCCTTCCGCTCCGGTCCCCATCCCCTTCCGCCATCTCACCGCCTCGCTCCCCCTGACAATCCCCAGCTCGCGCGAACGCTGATCGATGACTCCGAACGAGCACTCGGGACTGGTGATCAGCTCGATCCGCGACACCGCAGCCCTGGTTGATACAATCCTGCCGACAAGCCCATGCGAGTCCACTACGGGCATTCCGGCCTTCACTCCGTCCGACTCACCCTTGTCGATTATCGCCGTCGCGAATATCCGTGAATGGTCCCGGTAGACAACCTGCGCGACAAGCATCTCAGCCCCGAACAACGATTCGATCGACTCCAGTTCCTTCCCCTGCTGAAGGTTCACCACCATCTCCCTCAGAAGCGAGTTCTCGCTTTCGAGGCTGCCCACTTTCTGCCTGAGCTCTTTCACTTCCTCGGGCGTGTATGCCGGCTCTCTGCCTGACGGGATAAGGTCGCCGACGACGCGGAGCACCCATCCGGGAAAATCGAGGCGTCCGAGGAGCAGGATCAGCAGGGCGAGCGCGGCTATGACGCCGATGATTCTTACTGCCGGATGGATGCGCTTCCGAGAGTACATTGGAGGGTCAGCCTTGCCCCCTGGGCTTCGGAAACCGGCGGGGCCTTGCAGGAATCGGAGACGCGTCAGGCGTCTTCCGGCCCCTCATCGCTCTCTTCCTCGTGCCCCCCTTTGCCCCTTTGGGGCTCGCGACTACCCAGAATGGCATCGCGCCACGCGGCGGGGAGAGTGATCAGGGCGTGTTCCTCCGCTCCCCCGAGGAACTTGAACAGCATCAGGAAGAAGACCACGCAAATCAGAAACAGCGTCGCGTAGTCGATGAACGTCGGGAACTGGGGAGCGTTTGTGGCCAGGATGTTCCGAACGATGTACAGGCCCACAAGGTAGCCCAATCCCTTTCCAAGGAGCTCCTGCAGGTTCACTATAGTAAGGAGATATATTACAAAAAGTATCTCTATCAGAACCAGGGTCGCCGTAAGGTACTGCAGAATCCTCAGCCTCGCGACCCTCAGCCTGAACGCCTTGTCGCCCGATATTGTCGTCGCGTAGCGGGGATTCAGAAGAATCAGGTTGGTGAGACTCCTGATCGACACCTGTTTCGGCTCCAGCCAGGTCCCGGTCGACGACACCCAGTCCCCGGGGATGTAGTACGCGAAATTGAAAGCCGCCTCGTACCCGTCGAACGGATAAAAATCCCTCCGATCGACCACATCCATCTCGTACTCCCCGAAATCGAGGTTGACGAAATTGTCGCCGAGCGGGGGAGCCTCGAATACCGCCGTCAGGTCGATGTTGCGCTCGAGCTCGGGCACCATGTTCTCGATCCTCAGCCGCACCTCCTGCCCGTCAGTCAGGGCGCTGAACGGGGGCACCCGTATGTCGATCCGCGACGTGACCACGAATTTGAGACGTCCGCTCAAAGGGTCCTGGCCCAGAAGGTCGAAGCGGGTGAACACCGGGAGGGGCGACACCGCACCGTCACCCTCGATCACCGCCAGTCTCTCGGTTGTGACCCCTATCCTGGAAAGGCGGACGAGCACGGCGAAAAACGTCGCCACGAAAACGACAAAAAGCAGAAGGGCGATAATTCCGAGCAATCGAGGGATGCTCATCTCGGCTCCCTATCGTCTGATCTGCGTCACGAGGACGTGACGCAGTCGCTCGATGTTCTCGAGCACCCGCTCAGTCCCGTGCACCACCGCCGTCAGCGGATCGTCCGCGAGAAAAGTCGGGATTCCGGTGGCCTGCGCGATCCTCTTGTCCAGGTTCTTGAGAAGAGATCCGCCGCCGGCCAGCATGATGCCTCTCTCGTATACGTCCGCAGACAGCTCCGGACTCGTCTTCTCCAGAGCGTCCTTGACGGCCTTCACGATCTGGTTGACGCGACCCGCAAGCGCCTCGCGTATCTCGGGCGACGTCACTCGCACGGTCTTTGGAAGCCCGGTCACAAGGTCGCGTCCCTGCATCAGCGTGCTCAGCTCCTCGGTCAGTGGGAACCCGCTTCCAATCTCCATCTTGATGCGCTCCGCCTGGCGCTCGCCTATCAACAAGTTGTATTTCAGCTTCGCGAAGTTGATGATCGATTCGTCGAATTCGTCGCCGGCAATCCGGAGGGAGACCGATTCGACGATGCCGCCCAGGGAGATGACGGCCACCTCGGTCGTGCCCCCACCGACATCGACGATGATGCTTCCGAACGCCTCGTCCACCGGCAGGCCCGCACCGATCGCGGCCGCCATGGGCTCCTCTATCTGGTAAATCTCCCTCGCCCCCGCGTTCTTTGCGGAATCGTATACCGCGCGACGCTCCACTTCCGTAATCCCGGACGGGATACCGATGACAAGGCGCGGCGGCACGAAACGCCCCGGCGGCCTCGCCTTGCGGATGAAATACTCCAGCATCCTCTGAGTCGTCTCGAAGTCGGCGATCACTCCGTCCTTGAGCGGCCTTATCGCCACTATGTTGGCGGGCGTGCGACCGATCATCTTCTTCGCTTCGTCGCCCACCGCGACAAGGCGACCGGAGTCCTTGTCGATCGCGACCACCGACGGCTCGCGAATGACCACGCCCACTCCCCGAAGGTATACCAGCGTATTCGCAGTCCCGAGATCGATACCCAGGTCGTAGCTGAATCTATTTAAAACCCATGACAACATTGACTTCTCAGGTTCACTCCTGATGCCTGTCCAAGCCTGTATAATTTAACGGCCCCAACTCTGCACACGTTTGTTGCGGGGCCGCCCCCCTCAGTTACCTATTTCGACCACAATCGCAACATATTACCCCCCCGCCTCCCCCATTTTCAATGGGTTCGCCCACAATCCAGCCCGCTCGCCCGTGTAAAAAACCCTCCGACTCGCGGAGGGTTGATTCTCATCATCCCTGAGACAATCAATGTCACTCGGACGCTTCCGGGACTATCAGACCGTAGTTACCGTCCTTTCGGCGGTACACCAGATTCACGCCGCCCGATTCCGGATTGAGGAACAGATGGAAATCATGTCCCAGAAGCTCCATCTGCAAAGCGGCTTCCGAAGGCGTCATCGGCCTCAGCATGACCTGCTTGGTCCTGGCGATGTACGCCTCCTCGATCTCCCCGTTCCCGCCTTCAGCCTCTGCTCCGACCTCGGCCGGTATCCCTTTCGACTTCCTGGCACGACCCCGATATTTCATTGAGCTGTAAATCTTCGACTTATACTTCTTGAGCTGCCTCTCGAGTTTCTCCACTACGATGTCGACCGACGAGTACATGCTGACGGAGGATTCCTCGGCCCTGATGATGTTGCCGTTTACGTGCATGGTAACCTCGGCTCGCTGAGTCCTCTCGATCGAACGGTTCTTCTCCACCGTGAGCGTAACATCGACGGAGATGATGCTTTCGAAATACTTCTCGAGCCTCCCGATCTTGTCCTCAATGTAATCCTTGAGGGCCGGAGTCAACTCAATGTTCTTTCCGCGGATGGCTATTTCCATTTGCGGCGCTCCTTTCGCACGGCGTTCGACGGATTCGTGGGATATTAAAAATGCCAGACTTCTCTCGAAGCCTGGCTTCGCTTCTCAGCCCGGGGGCTATCGGGTCCTCTTCGAGCCGCAACAGCCTCTTTCTATACATGGACATCAATCCCGGCGCCCATGCCAGGCACGACCGACGTGTCTGAAGGTCCGGGCACTCCGGAGCTCTCGATCAATTTGACTACCAACTCGCCTTGAAGTTCCAAAAGCCTCTTGAGTTGCTGCACCAAAATCATACTTTGCTCTGCGTCCGCCGGCAGACCGATTCCCGCAGTTTCCATCTCAGCCCCCTTCTTCGGCCAGGGATTGTTGACATCCCTCACTCACAATATATAATTGCCCCCCGCCCCTGTCAAGGCAGACAGACGAGGCGGCAACCATGATTTCCGCCGGAATGACCGAATCGATCACATCCACCACCGCCCGCTCTCCCGTGCTGGTCGGCCTGCTCGCTTTCCAGGGAGCCTTTGCCGCCCACTCAGCCGCGTTTCGCAATATCGGCGTCCCGACCCGGGAAGTGAGAACTCCGGACGAATTCCAGACGTGCACTCACCTCGTTCTTCCGGGGGGAGAATCGTCCACCATGCTCAGGCTGCTCGAATTCTGCCGTCTGGCCGGGCCCGTGCGCGACCACGCCAGGAGAGGAAAACCGATCCTCGCCACTTGCGCCGGCGCCATTCTGCTCGCGAAAGACGTGACCAACCCTCCCCAGAGATCGCTTGGGCTCCTTGACATCACCGTCGAAAGGAATTCGTACGGTCGACAGGTCGACAGCTTCGAGACCGAGCTTGAAATCCCGATCTTCGGCGACCGGACCTTTCACGGAGTGTTCATACGCGCCCCGCGAATCCTCCGTGCAGGAGATAAGGTGGAGATATTGTCGACCCTGAAGAGCGACCCTGTGCTGGTGCGCCAGGGGAATATCCTCTGCGCGACTTTCCATCCGGAGCTCTCCGGCGACACAAGGCTGCACGAATTGTTCCTGAATCTCCGCTGAACCTCCCCGCACCGCGGCTCGACCTCAGATCCCGAACCTGAAGTGGATGATATCCCCGTCCTGCACGATGTATTCTTTCCTTTCGAGACGGTATCTGCCCGCTTTTCTGACGGCGTCAACCGTGCCGAGTTCCTGCAGGTCCCTGAAGCTCATCACCTCTGCCCGGATGAATCCCTTCTGGATGTCGTTGTGCACCTTTCCGGCGGCTTCGTACGCGGACAGCCCGGCCGGGATCGATCTCGCGGCAGCCTCGACCGTTCCGCCGGTGAAAAATGTTATCAGCCCCAGACGCTTGTACACCGCGGTCAGAAACCGATCCTGTATCGTCTTTTCTATTCCCAGATCGTCCAGAAAATCCGTCCTG
This sequence comes from uncultured Planctomycetota bacterium, assembly GCA_964354375.1. Lineage (GTDB taxonomy): Bacteria > JAJVIF01 > JAJVIF01 > JAPKYR01 > JAPKYR01 > CAYGZQ01. The sequence goes on along the minus strand of CAYGZQ010000020.1, from coordinate 32,315 downwards.
TCCGACTCGTCCATCTCCATGATCTCGGTCTCGATCGCAAGGCTCGCCGCACCCACTCCCCATCCCCTCTCGTCGCATTTCCCCTTCAGCTCTTCCGGCACCCCTCGACCGCCGCTCCCGAACTCGGCGTCCTCGTCCACATTCCACACCACTATCCCCTGCTTGAGCGTTAGAAGCTCGTATGAACCGAGCTGCCCCCTGTCCGCATCGCTGAGGACCGGGTTTATCAGGAACTTCCCGCCCTCAAGGACCGCAACCGCGTTCTCCACAGCCTCAAGCTCGCGCTTCAGCTCCTTTTTTCCCCTGCCGTAATCCCTCCTCAGACGCGTGAGACAACCCTCGAGCACCGCGAGGTCCTGGATAATCATGTCGCCCCAGCAGTTCCCCAAATCCCGCATCCCGTTCAAGCTGCCCGACGGGTGCATTATCGATGGATCCCTGAACGCTCTGATAACGAGCGCCAGAAGCTCGCTCTCCCGAACCATGCCAAGCATCTCCGACCCGAGGCCCTTTCCCGTCTCGGGCGGAAACCCCTCCGGGTCTATGAACGCGATCTCCGGATAGGTGGTCCTCTTCGACCCGTCGTGCTTCGCTATCAGCTCGACCCTGGGTTCCGGCACCTTCGCGCTCCCCAGCCGTCTCTTCGGCTTTCCTGACGGCGGCTCCGGGGGCTGCCCCGTGAGAGCATAGAACAGGCTCGATTTCCCGCTCTTACCAAGTCCGATTATCCCGACGCGCATGTCGATCCCCTCCAGCTTCGCTCGATAGCCTAATCGTACTGCCATCCCATGCCATCTGGCAAGGCCGGGTGCCGCAACGCAGCCGAATCCAAGGCCCGAACGTAAGTGAGGGCGCCGTCCCGGGAAAAGTACATCCGAAAATCTGAAGATCACGCCCTCACTGACGTTCGGGCCTTGGATACAAATGCCCAAAGAATCATCGGGAAACAAAAAAAAACGGCTGACCGCAGCCGCCTACCGTTCTGGAATCGCATTGGGGATACCCAGACTACAACTCCTCGTCCAGCATCTCCGGACTCGCCTCGTCGAGAAGGTTCTGATCCTGCATCTCGTCCAGGTGCCCGTCGCCCGGAGCGACCGGGACCTCGTGACCCTCGGGCACCTCGTCGAGCAGGTGACCGGTCTCGTACGCGGGCTCCTCTTCCTTGCGCAGGGTGGTTATGCGGATCGACTCGTCGAGGGTCGTCATGCCACGCAGCACTTTCAGCAGTGCGGCCTGCTCGAGAGTAACCATACCCTCCTTGATGGCCTGCTTTCGAAGCTCGTCGGTCGATGAATCCCGGAGAATCAGCTCGCGGATTTTGGGACTTACCCTCATGGACTCGAAGATTCCGGACCGGCCCTTGTAGCCGGTACCGCGGCAGATGGTACATCCGCGGCCCTTGAACAATCGCGCCTTCGCCAGCGCCTCCTCCACATTGATCTGCGCATTCGAAGTGCCGAAGTACCTGCCGAACGTTTTGCGGAACTCCTCAGTGACGGCAAGCGGCTCCTTGCAGACGGAGCAGACGGTCCTGACGAGGCGCTGTGCGAGCACACCGATCGCTGATGCCGCAACAAGGTAGTTCGGCGCGCCCATCTGCACCATTCGGACAACGCTCGACGGTGCGTCATTCGTGTGAAGCGTTGTGAACACGAGATGACCGGTGAGGGACGCCTCGACCGCCGCGCCCAGCGTCTCCCGGTCGCGGACCTCTCCGACGAGGATGATGTCGGGGTCCTGGCGGAGGAAGCTCCTGATTGCAACATCGAAATTGAGGCCGGCCTTTACGTTCACCTCGACCTGGTTGATCCCCGGAAGCGTGTACTCCACAGGATCCTCGATCGTGATAATGTTGACCTTGTTGTTGTTCAGGAGGTTGAGTATCGAGTAGAGCGTCGTGGACTTGCCCGAGCCGGTCGGACCGCTCACGATCATGATCCCCCACGGGCTCTCCGCCATCTCTTTCACAAACTTGTCGTCATGTTCCTCGAGCCCCAGCTTCTCCAGGCCGACCATAGCGTTGCCCTTGTCGAGAATTCGGAGCACCAGCTTCTCGCCGTACACAGTCGGAAGGCAGCTTACGCGGAAGTCAAGCTCTTTTCCGGAGATCTTCGAGCTCATGCGGCCGTCCTGCGGCCTTCGTCTCTCCGCGATGTCCATCGACGATAGAATCTTGAGACGGGATATGGTCGGGTTTTTGATCTTGGTCGGGATCGTCATGATCTTGTGAAGGATACCGTCAATACGGTACCGCACGACGACCTCATCCTCGGTCGGCTCCACATGAATATCCGAGGCGCCCGATTCCACCGCTTCGGTTATGATCGTGGTGACAAGCCTGACAACCGGGCCGGCGTTCACCGCGTCCAGACCGTCCGCCTGCAGGCTCTTCGACAGGTTGACGGAATCGTCTTCCTCCGCGTACTGGTCCATCGCTGCGGTGATGAATTCGTCCGTAGCGAACTTCTTGCCGACCTTCTGGAATATGATTTCGCGAATCTGATCCTCGTGGGCGATGTACGGGATGATTTTCATCCCGGTCATCATGCGAAGCGTCTCCCTCAGCACAAAGTCGAGGGGGTCCGCCATCGCCACCTCAAGGGCGTCGTCAACCACCCTGATCGGAAGCACCATGAGCTTGTTCATCTGCTCAGGCGAGACAAGGGCTTCGAGCTCCTTGGTGTATGTGTAGTCCGCGAGGCTTTTGAACTTGATGCCGGTCTGCTTCTCATAGGCAAGCGCGACATCGTCTTTCGTGCAGAATCCCTGACGAACAAGGATCTGGCCGATCTTCTCCTCGGGGTTGGACTTCTGGATCTCCAATCCCCGGTCGAGTTCCTCCTGGGTAACAGCCCCAGCTCGAATGAGGATCTGGCCGATCTTCTCCCTCTTCTGATCTAGAGGCGCCATCTAGTGCTTTTTCAGCCCTTCCAATCGTTAAACAGCCATGCCTGGGCGTCCTATCACCCAGGAAGGCAACGAACTATCGTAGCCCACGTGCAGAACAAAGTCAATCATTGCCCGCCGGTCCGTCAGGCCGTATAATCTGTTATTCGGCGAATCTGAACTGCGATTCAGGACCCAACTGCTCTTTAATCTACCATGTCCCGGCCGCCATTTGTAGCATTCAATGACAAAAAATCCCAAAACTGAAAAGGGGGATCTCTGGGACAGGACACCCCCACTGGCCTGGGCAGGCTCCATCTCGCTGGGTATCGGACTCTGGCTGCTTAACGGCGGAACGCTCGCAGCCCCTCCCGCTGTCCTGTGGTTCGCAGTGTGTCTCACCCTCAGCGGATCCGCCATCCTGCTCATCGAGGGCCGGCGGTCCTTATCGCAGACCGGCAGGCTCCCCTCCGCCTTCATTGTGCCCCTGTCGGTTGGACTTGGCATCGCTGTCGTTCTCGCACTCACCGAGCACAGCCTCAGGTATCTGAGCTTCCCCTTCCCGCTCGACGACGGCGAGGGGTTCTGCCTCAACCAGGCTGTCAGGATCGCCGGAGGCCAAGCCCTTTACCCTCCTGTCGGTCCTTCGCCCTACATAGTCACGAACTATCCTCCCTTGTTTCCTGCCCTGTTGAGCGTTTTCACCGATCCTCAGAGGGTCTCCTTTTTCGCGGGACGATTCCTGTCGGTCGTCTCCGCCATAGCCATCTGTCTTGCATCGGCCGGATGCGTACGTATCGCCACCGGCGACTCGCGTGCAGCCTGGATCGCCGGACTCATGGTCGCTGCCAGCCCGATCGTCTATTTCTGGGCGGCGCTTCTGAGAGTCGATTTCCTCGCGTGCGCTTTGGGAGTGATCGCTCTCTGGATCGCCATGAGGTCGAAGGGACCCGCTGTCCTGTGGTCCTTTTCTCTTTTGCTCGCGGCCGTTTTCACACGACAATCATCCATCGAAGCCGCCGTCGCCATCGCGCTCGGGCTTTTCCTGAGCCGCGAGCCGGATTCCCTCCAACGGTCCAAAGATCGAAAGTACGCGTACCTGCTGATCGCTTGCTGGATCGTCGGGCTCGTCCTGATCCTCCTCCTGCTGCAGAACTGGAGCAACGGACAGTACTGGCTTCATACGGTTACATATACGCGCACCGAGTTCTACTGGGATCGAGCCGTCTCCAATTTCGTCACCATCTTCAAGCTCCATGCAGTTCTGTTTGTCATCGCGCTTTTCGCGCTCCCGAACGCCCTGACGGACTCCCGCAGAAGAATAATCGGGATCTTCTTTCTCGCCTCCTTCGCTACCGCTCTCCTCTCGGGCAAGGTGGGCAGCGACATGAACTATTTCCTCAATCTCACGGTTGCTGCGTCGTGCCTGGCCGGATTTTTCGCGTCCGACCTCTTCCGAGCGGCGCGCTCGCCCCGGGCAGCTTCGAAATTGATCGGACCGGCCATGCTCCTTATACCGGCCGCCCTCATTCAGTCGGGTTTCCTGGAAGGCGACAGGTTCAACTCGTTCACACCCGACAGAAACGCCTGCAATTATTCCGCGCGCGTCGTCGAGGTCCTTTCGTCGGCAAAGGGACCGATTCTCTGCGAGGACGAAGGTTACTGCCTGCTTTCCGGCCACGAGGTCCTCTTCAATCCCTTCATAATGAGCGAGCTTGCGGACGAAGGGCTGTGGGATCAGACTCCGCTCCTCCAGTCGATTCAGGACAAGGAGTTCGACCTCATCATGCTCAGGTTCTGGGTCGATGATCCCAACCACGACGACCGTCCCGGCGTCGGGGTCAATGCGGGATGGGACCGGTTCACCCCCGAAATGGAGCGGGCCATCTCGGAGAACTACGAACTGGATCCCGACGCGATCGACCTGTACGCCAGATGGGACAGATACATGCGTAGAAGATGGTTTATATATCGTCCGGCAACCGGGAGCCCTTCTGTCCGGCCCGACTCTCCCTCGGGCTCGGACCTGCTGGGGAACCCGTGACAGCCGAGGGTCGCGTCGAGGCGCTTTACATCGGCGCGCGGGCGGATTAGAATCGATTCGGATTTTTCGCGGAGGCTCGAGTATGGGCGATTACCTGAAAGATGCGATCCTTGCGGTGGTTTTCTTCATGTACCCTTTCCTGCTCCTTGTGATTTCAAGGGGGCTTGCCGGGATGGGAATGCGCAAGGACGCGTCCCGCAAGTTCGTTCATACCGGCATGGGCCTCGTGATACTTTTCATCCCGTATTTCACGCACCTCTGGATCGCTCTCATCCCGCCCATTCTCTTCACCGCGATCAACCTTATCGACTACAAGTTCGGATGGTTCTCCCAGATACAGGGCGAGGACCAGGGCAACGTCGGGACCGTGCTCTACCCCATCAGCTACATAATTCTCATGTCGATTTTCTTCCATACGAAATGGTGGGGGCTCGCGGTGATCGGGATTCTCACCATGGCGCTCGGCGACGCGGGCGCAAGCATCATCGGGAGAGCACTGGGCAAGACGAAGTATGCGGTCGACGGCGAAGTGAGAAGCTACGCGGGGAGCGTCACGATGTTCGTCGTGACGTTCATGGTCGCGCTGGCGGTGCTGGTTTTCAAAGGGCACGAGATGGGGATCAGCATAACGGTCCTGTCCCTGTTCGCGACCAGCTTCCTTATCGCGACCATCGCGACAGTCGTCGAAGCCCTCAGCACGAAAGGCAGCGACAATCTCACGGTCCCGGTCCTCACCGCTTTGGCCTCGTGGGGACTTCTCACCGTCTTCATGTCAAACGTCCTGGGCAACGAGAGTATCGTCAAGCAGCCGTTGTTCTAATCAAGGTTCCATGTGCCGAGCACGTGCCGAGCACGTCCCGTGCTTCGGATCCCAAAGCCGACTCGTCCCGAGTGTCGCCGAACGAACGCGGGACACGTTCTGCTCCAAATCCGAAATGCGAGACGCATTCGGCACAGCAAGTAAAGATGGTACAATTAGAATAAGTCGAGGGTCTTTGTCCTTTGCTTTGGTGCTGAAACCATATGGCACTTCGAGCGAATATGCGAGTCTCCAGGCTTAACGCCTCATTTCTGGCCATAGTGCTCCTTTTGTGCTGTCCTGTGCATACCGCCTGCATGTCGGCGAATCCCCATAGAGGCAGTTGGGTACAGCATTGGGACGGGTTGGCGCATTCGGTGTATTGCGACGACAAAGGGAACATTTACGTGACGGGAACCACCCGGTCCAATGAACTGATCTTGACTGGCTGGACGAAGACCAAGCGCCTGATCGATTTGGGCCACCCGCTGGATTCGAAGTCCACGGAAGGATACGATCTTGCGGTCGACCGCAACGGAAACATATTTGTCACAGGCACTTTCGGCAGGACAATCTCATTTCAGCGCGGCTCGGAGCAAGAGCAACGTCAATCTCTGTTCACATGGGATTATTTCCTCTTCAAAATGACTCCGAGAGGCGAAATTCTCTGGCTTCAGACCTGGCCGGGAATCGATTATCTGGATGAATGGTATGGCGTTGAGTTTGCCCTAGACCTTAGGTGTACTCTGGACCTTGACGATGCCGGTAACGTTTATGTCGCTGGGCTGTTCAACCGGACTGTTGATTTCGATCCCGGTCCAGGTGCCGTGGAGTACACCGCCCAAGATGACTACGGGAGCGCATTTATCAGTAGTTTTGCCGCGAATGGCGAATTCAGATGGGCCTGTGCCTGGAACGCCGAATTCAGCGACATGGTCGCGACACGCAACGGGGACATCTATGCAGTAGGATCATTCATAGACGACGCAGTATTCGACAGCGATAGTGATTATGGCACCCTGACGACGAATTCCCGCTCCGCCTGCCTCTGCAGGTTCACGAAATACGGCGATTTTGTCTCGGCATATGGCTGGGGTGGAGCTCATCCCTCTTTCGCTCGGAACGTCGGGTGCGCTAGTGCAGATGCAATCGCATTGGCTCAAGACGGAGAGTTATATATAGCCGGGGATTATGAACGGACCCTGCGTTTTCATGACGAGCGCCTGAAAGGCAATGAGGCCTCCGACAATGCAGGCTTGTTTCTCTGCACAGTAGATGAGGCTGCAGGCAGGTACAACATGGTGACGTGGCCAGGGATGAGAGTCTCGCAAGTTCGCTCGGACATGGACCTCATCTTCGCTGAGAATGGGAATCTTCTCCTCCTGGCGAATTTCATCGGCAGCTTTGACATAGACCCGGGCTCAGATATTCGCGAAATCTCCTCCCCTGACGGTTACATTGATATTTTGCTTGCTTGTTTCGACGGCGAACTGAATTTCAAGTGGGCCGACACTTTTGGCGGCCAACACGATGACTGGGCCTTCGGTGCGGCCACAGACCGTTGGAACAATATCTACATCACCGGGCTATTCGACGATCCTGCTGCATTTGAGGGCACAGTGCAGGAAATGGAACCGAAGGACTATTTCGGCTACGGCTTCCTGATCAAGGTGAAGCCAAATGGCTCATGGTGAGCCATTGCGAACCGCCGCTAATTCAGATCCACACGAAAACGGATCACTCTCTCTTCGTCCTGCTCGTTAAGCCTCCTGAACCTCTCGACCTCCTCCGCGAGCGCGTCGGGGGTCTCCACGCTCGGATTGTGCTCGGAAAACCATCTGATCTCATCGTCCGTGAGAGGAGTCAGTGAGTCCTCCGAGACCGGACGGTATCTCACGAGCTCGAAGTTGAACTTATGCTCGACCCCTGCGATATCCCTGAAGTAATACTCGACGTGATAGATCGCGTCCAGCCTGTAGCGGCGTCGAAACGGCTCGCTCAGGACGGTGTTCTCGATGTAGTACCGCGAGATGAAATGCCCGCCCCGGTAAACCATCACGAAAGACTCGGGGGAATGCGACAAAACTTCGTTTGCGTATAAATCCCAAGTTCCGACCGAATGAACGATATGGGCGATCTTCGGATCGTTCAGCCCGAGAAGGTCGAGCACCGGTCCCCCGTAGAAATAAGGGATTTTCCCGCACTGCTCCGCCGCGATCAGCCCGTCCAGCCCAGGCTCCGCGGCAAGGTCCCGCCCCACGAACTCCAGCGCGTCGACCGGCGGATCGGCAAATCGACTCAGGATGTCGTTCGGGTTGACTCTCCCTGCGACAAGTCCGGCGAGATTCGCGGCGAGAAAATTCGGGGGTCGGCCTATCGGCGGCTCGATCCCGTACGCAGGCGGAAACGAATATCCGAGATTCGCAAGGACGAAAAGCGTCGAAATCCACAAGACCGGGCTCTTCCACCACCTTAAGCACTGGTCCGGAAGCGCGGACAACAGGACGAAGGCGGAGATCGACGCGAACACGATCAGGGGTACGCCGAATCGATCGTTCGGGTGAATGTCGCCGCCCACATAGAGCACGAAAAGCACCAACGCCATCGCCTGCAGGAGCACGGCCCAAAGCAGCCTGCGGCCCAGATCCGATGCGGGAGACCTTCTCGACCACAGCGCGGCAAGGGTCGGGACGATCATAGGCGACCAGAGGGAATGGTTCAGGAAACCGATGAGGTAGCGTGCCCCAACTCTCAGGTTCCAGCGAAGGCCGTTGTTGACCTTGGCGAAGAAAGTGTTCGGCACCCATTCGTGGAAGACCGAATACCGCCAGAGGAGGAAAGCGATAAAGAGAGCGATCACAAGCCCGGCCCAGAGCAGGAATCGTCCCAATGTCTTTCCTTGCTTTTCAGACCTTGATTTTACAAGTTTCCATGCTCCAATAATGACAAAATACAAAATCCCCTCGGGACGTGTCAGAGCCAGAAGGAGGTAGGCGATCGCCGAACACGGAAACCTCCTGGGATTCCTCTCCTCCTGGATCGCCAGGCGAAGTCCCAGGACGAGTAGATAGATGAAAAGCCCGTTTTCAAGCCCGGTCTGCGACCAGAAGAGATAGCACGGCGCTGTCGCGACAGCCAGCGCCGCCATCACACCCAAAGCCGTCCGATCCTCCCCAAGCGTCCTGAACAGCAGTATCAGCTCAAGAAGCGTCAATGCTCCAAAAAACAAGCCCAGACATCTTGCGGCATTGACCGTATTTAGCCTCAAAATGTCAGCGATTGTCAGAAGGAACACCCAGGTCGGGTTCGAATACCCCTCCACCGCTCCCTCCCCTCTGTTGAACACCAGTCCGTAGCCCCCCGCTATGTTCTGAGCGTACCGGAAGCTGATGTACGCATCCTCGGTTGTCACGGTGAACGAAACAACGGCGCATGCCACAAACAGCGCCGCCAGGATGATCCAGATCGCGAAAAGGCCCGGTAATTCCCCCAATGCTTGTCTTCGATGCGGTTCCAAAGCCCTTCTCTCTTTCCTCGGCCCTTGCCGGCAGGCTTCGAGCCATTGTAGCCGGGAAAACCATCCCGCGCAATCGCGACACTATTATGGAACCAGGGTTCCGGTAAAAGGATATTTCTTTCTCGTCCAATGGTTGACCTCGACAAAGAACTGGTGAGAGCAATGGAGGAGGTGCGAGCAGGCTCGCACGACCGTGCACTCGCCATCCTCGCTGCCCTCAGGGCGGAGTTCAGCAAACCCGCGGAGACCATCGGTATCTCCGAGCAGGAGCGCCTGCATGGGCTGGTGAAGATTTTCAACAACCTCGGAATCGTGCAGAAGAACTGCGGTCGCTTCGAAGAGGCCACCGGACACCTCGAGGAAGCTCTGAAAATAGCCGTGAAGCTCGGCGACGAGACCATCCCGATGCGGACTGGAATTCTCTCCAACCTCGGGCTTCTGTACAGCAGGCGCAAGCAATACGCAAAGGGTCTGGACGCCTTCGACGAGGCGCTGAAACTGGCGCTCGAGCATACCGGCGAGCTGGCTCCCAACCTGACCGTAAAGCTCTATAACAACAGAGCGCTCTTCTTCGTCCGCTTCGGCGAGCCGGAGCGCGCTCGAGACGAGCTCGCGCAGGCTCTGGAGGCCGGTCACGACAAAACCGCCAACGGAAGCGAGACCGAGCGCGAGGCATGGCTCAACGCGAATCTTGCCATGATTCATGCCGAGCTCGGACAGGAGGAAGTCTTCAATCCTTCTAGGCAGGAAGAGCTCTATCGGCAGGCAAGGACCATGTTCCTGCGGTCCTCCGATCTCTACGGCCAGGCGGGATATCTCAACAATCGCCTCAAGCAGCTCGTCAACGCGGCCGAGATCAACATCCGACTCAGGGCGATCGAGGAGGCCAGGCGCCTGCTCCACGAAGCCAGGCGGGAAGCGGAGAGAATGAAGGACGGGCGTCTCCTGTGCGAGATCGCCCAGGTGTGCGTGGAGCTGGCCCTCATCACGCCGGACCGCGAGAACCTTATCAGCCAGGTGCGCGATGCGATACGCGTGCTGGGCGAGACAAATCCGCCCGATCTCCCCACCCGCTGGACCAGGCTTGAAGGCGTCCTTCGCCGCGCAGGAAAGAACGACGCCCTCGCACTGCTTTCCGATTTCAGAAGCGTCAAGGGCTCGGACCGCAACTCGAAAAAGCCCAGCCCGACATGATGCGGCTGGACATTGCTCGAAACCACATACTTTTTGAATGATATAATCGTCTCGTACGGAGACTGCACGAATCTGAAGTGAATACGGTCAAGGATACGGAAGGTCGGGGGGCAATGACTCAAGGGAGCATGGTGGAGAATCGAACCTGGCGAGTGCTGATCGACTCTTTCCTGGCGCAGCTTCTGGATGCGACACAGTGCAGCTACGCCGCTTTTGTCGACACAAGCATCGGCCGGGAACGATATGTCTTCGCCTCTCAGAAGGATCCCCTGCCCGACATCGACTGGCGAAGCCTCATGGCCTCCCTGAGGCAGTATGTTCAGATCAAGCCGCAGTACTGCGTCCTCCACAAGGACACGATCCCGTCCGAACGAAAATACGCGGAGATCTCACAGCATTTCGACACGCGCCTGTTCGATGTCATCGTCTGCGTCCCGCTGAAGGACGGAACCAGGCTTCTCGGGATCGCATGCGCGCTCGGCAGCATACCTCCCGCCGACCTCTCCGGGCTTCGGGATTCGGTCGGACAGAAGGTGGAGGGGCTTGCGCAGATAGCCTCGATAGGGCTTTCGGCGCTCGTAAGCCATGTCGCCAATAACGGGGAGCAGGGGATACACCAGGAAGCGTTGCGAAGGCTTCCCGAGGGCCTGCTGATGGCCGACGGCAACGGGATCGTGATCGAATCCAACGACGCATTTTCGACTCTGACAGGAATACCCCCGGAGTCCCTGACGGGCCGCAACCTCAAGGACCAGCCAATCCTCGGAACCGACTGCGACTACCTCGTCGCCAGGCTTCTCGAAAGCGGCCAGCCGTTCGAGGTCATCGCGAGGCTCGGGGCCGGAGACTCGCAGGACGACGAAGACATTTCCGGCGCTGAGACCATCGAGGGGAAATTCCTGCGCTTGAGGGGATCGGCATACCCCGAGGATACCACCCCCCCCGCAGGCATGCTGCTGCTCGCCGACGATGTCACCCGGGACGTGCTGTCACGCAGGGAGGCCAATCGACGCGAACGCAGGCACAGCCAGGAGATCGAGCTCGCAAGCCGACTCCAGCAGAATTTCTTCCCTTCGAACTACCAGAAAAAAAGGATCAGGATCGCCACAAGGCTCATCGCGGCCCGGGAGCTCGCCGGCGACTTCTTCGACATCTTCGATCTCGGTCCCAACACGATAGGCCTGATAGTCGGGGATGTCGTGGGCAAGGGAATTCCGGGCAGCCTAATGGCGATGAGCGTGCACGGGATGCTCGCGAACCAGGCCGGCGCCCTTACTCCCCCCATGAAGGTGCTCGAGCGGGTAAATGAAGCGCTCTACCAGCAGGTAAAGGGCGAATACTGGTACGCCACCTGCTTCTATGCCAAGATACACGTAACGCAGTTGCGCATGACGTTCTCGCGCGCCGGACACGAGCTTCCCCTGTGGTGGCACAAGGAAACCGGACAGGTGACCTTTCTTGAGGGCGAAGGCCTCCCGCTCGGGATCTTCCCCGACAGTCGCTACGTCACCTTGCAGATCGATCTCGGCGAAGGCGACAGGCTTCTTTTCTATACCGACGGCCTCATCGACGCAACCAGTCCGGCAGGCGAGAGGTTCGGTCACGACCGCCTCGTGGAGCTCTTCCGGAAAAGCAGCTCCCTCGGCTCGAAAAACCTCATCAAGGTCATTGAGAACGAGGTCAAGGAGTTCCAGGGAAGCCGCGAGCAGCTTGACGACATCGCGCTTGCCCTGCTTACGGTCGTTCCCGACAGCTGGACCGCCATGGCCATTCCCCCGTACACGTTCACCGAGGTCATGGAGAACCTGCTCGACGAGCTTCGACTGCGAGGCGTGGACGAGGACGCGCTTTTCAAGGTGAGACTGTCCCTGGACGAGTGCGTGACCAACGCCTTCCGTCACGGGCATCGCGGCGACGAGAGAAGGCAGATCACCATCAGCTACCTCGTGGAAGCCGACAAGCTGATCCTCAAGGTCCGCGACCAGGGTCCGGGCTTCGATTTCGGCATGATCCCCGACCCCACTCTCATGGAGAATCTCATGCACCCCGGCGGCAGAGGCGTGTTCCTCACCCTCAAGATGATGGATGAGGTCAGCTTCAACGATGTCGGGAACGAAGTCACCATGGTCAAGCGCCTTCACAAGTCCGCGGAGAAGCCGAAGGATTGAACCTCCGAGCGTCGGTTCACATCTAAACGCAAGACTATCGGGACAGATGTTGCATCGGACAGTGCCGGGCGGATACAATCGTTGCCGTAGCGGCGTCCTGTTTCCAGGGTGTCTGCAGATAAATGACCTCTTAAGTTATCAGTTCGAGGAGTTTGCACATGAAGAGAATTCTCAGTGTTTCAGCCTTGGCCGTGTTCGCGCTCGCGATCCTCGCCGTTTCCGCCGGCGCCGCGAGCTATTCGATTCCCCCTCAGCCCGACTGGCCGGAATCGCCCTGGAAGGTCGGCAGGGCCGTCAACTACCATTGCGTCCTCAACCAGGGAGCGGACTCGACCACGTTCGACCTCCGCGTCGCCGTTCTCGGCACCCAGAAGTCCGGCAGTACCGATCTTTACAGCATCGAATTCGACATCACAGGGATAACCGGTCTTCCGGCCGATGCGCAGGAGATTTTCATCCAGAACTACGGGGAGCTCCCGAGCGCGATCCGCATGAAGATGCTCGTCCCGTACTACGATCTCGTCCGGGCTGCGGTCGACCCGTCGAAGTTCTACTACGACATCACTGATCCCGCGTTCATCCAATCACTCGTTTTCCAGTACAACCGTTGGGTGCCCTACGATGTCGATCCGGCGCTCGTTGGCGGATTCATCCTCCCCATATTCGCCAGCTACGCCGTCGGTGACGACCTCCCTGAGGATTTCGTCACCGGACGCAACCTCGGCGTGACCTTTGTCGAGAATCCCGTCCTCTACAACACCGAGAACGGTCCGAGCCAGACGACCGTCGAGGCCGGCACGTTCAACGGATGGCTTTACACGTTCACGTCGAGCGCCGAGGACGGACAGACAGGCTCAGTGTTCTACACCGACAAGACTCCGATCCTCCCCTGCGTCATGCTGACGGGGAACTGGAATGCCCACAGCGGCCCCGCGACCATCGACATGGAGCTTTTCTCGGTCGAGCCCTCAGGCGCCGCGACCCAGATTCTCGGCGAGCCCATGAGGCTCGACTTCCAGTCGCTCATGTACGGCACGCACTAGCGATCCGGGCCCTCCCACTCCCTCACGGGCTTGCATCTATCGCCTTTTCGTATTAGCTTTGATTAAGAGTGACCGGGCGAAACTTTCGCCCGGAACCGTCGATATTAATACAGCTTACATCTGCCGGCCCTGCCGGCATGACCAAGGAGTCTCCTATGGAGATCAAGTGCCGTGAAGAAGGTAGTGACGTGCTCGTGGTCGACGTTGCCGGAGACCTTGATGCTCGCAGTGCGGGAGACTTGAAACTGACCCTCAACGAGAAAATCGAGGGCGGCAAGGTCTGGATTCTCGTGAATCTGTCCGAGGTCCCCTACATGGATTCCGCCGGACTCGGAGTCCTGGTTTCCGGCCTCAAGAACACCAACCGTCAGAACGGAGACCTCAGGCTCTGGGGCCTGCAGCCCGATGTGCGTAACATCTTCGAGCTGACGCGCCTCAACAAGGTCTTCCAGATTTTCGAGGCCGAAAACGACGCCATCGCAAGCTTCTAGCGCCTCAACCCTTCCGTCCGGACACGAAGAAAAGGGCCTCCGAGCCCTTTTTTTTCTGTGCCGAGCACGTCCCGTGCTTCGGACCCGTGCCGAGCACGTCTCGTGCTTCGGACCGTGCCGAGCACGTCCCGTGCTTCGGACCTCGGAGCCGAATGCGTCCCGCATTCCGCCGCAGCCCGCAACTCGAGACGAGTTGCTCTCCAAATCCCGAAACACGAGACGTGGTCGGCACGGGTGGCCCTCAGTCGTCCGGCGGCTTCGAGGATTCTATCAGCTTCTCGAGCTTGTCGATGTCGCCGCCGACGGCCTCCGCCATGTGGGTCAGGATTTCGGCCGCATCCTCCGTACGCCAATGAGGCTCCTGGCCGCCGGTCTGGGCGACCTTGACCCGCCTCCCGAGCTCGCCGACGTAGCTCTCGACAGCGGACTGGAATTCGCTCCCAAGCATACCCACACGCGCGACGATCTCTCTTACATCCCCCGGCTTGGGCGTCGCGGGTTGCACGAACCTCCTCTTTCCGAGCGCAAGGTCATCGAGCCTGTCCAGATCCACCCGCTGACCGAGCCTGGGCATGTAGGGAACGTATCCGAGCTCCTCCCTGACCGTCGACGCAAACTGCTCGGCCACACGCTCCTCGCCGTGAACCAGGAACACGACCTTCGGCGGCTGGGCGAAATGCCTCAGCCAGTCCACCAGCCCGTTCTTGTCGGCATGAGCGCTGAACGCCCCGATCGCCGATATCCGCGCGTTCACCGCGATCTCCTCCCCGAACAGCTTTATCTTCTTCACCCCGTTCAAGATCAGCCGTCCCAGCGTACCCTCCACCTGGTACCCCACAAACACAAGCTGGTTCCGTCGATCGAAAATCGTGTGCTTCAGGTGATGCACGATACGACCGCCCTCGCACATGCCTCCGCCCGCTATTATCACCGCGCTGCCCTTCAACGCGTTGATCTTCATCGACTCCTCGACCGTCTGGCTGAACCTGACCGTCTCCGGATGAAAGGGATTGTCGCCTTGCTTGATCCGGTCAAGCGTCTCACGATCGAAACACTCGGGATGTCTCTCGTGGACGTTCGTCGCGGCGATCGCCATCGGGCTGTCGAGAAAAATCGGAATGCGCGGAATCTCGTCTTTCTTCAGCATGTCGCCGAGGATGTAGAGAAGCTCCTGGGTCCGGCCGACGGTGAATGCCGGGATCACCACCTTGCCCTGGTCCGACTGCGCCTGGACGATGATCTTCCTGAGCTTGGTCCATCTGTCCGCGGGCGTCTCATGGACTCTGTTTCCGTACGTCGTCTCCAGAAGCGCCGCATCGGCCCGCTCGAATCCCTGTGGCTCTCTGAGAATCGGCGCCTGGTGATGGCCCACATCGCCGGAGAAGACAATCCTTCGCCCCAGGTCGCCCTCGACACAGTCCAGCGCAATCGCAGCCGAGCCCAGAATATGACCCTCGTCCCTGAACTCGGCATCGACGCCCGGAAATACCTGAAGCTTCTTCTCATACTCGACACCGCTGAATCGCTTCAGGCACTCGTCGACATCGGCTTTTGTGTAGAGCGGCTCGACAGGCGCTTTGCCGGCCCGAATACGCTTACGGCTCATCCACTCGGCTTCCTTCTCGTGCAGCTCCGACGAGTCCCTCAACATGATTTCAGCAAGATCGACCGTCGCTGAGTGCGCGTAGATCGGCCCTTTAAACCCGAGCTTGACCGCCCTGGGGACCAACCCGCAATGATCGATGTGCGCGTGAGTCAGAAGAATCGCATCAACCTCCGCCCAGTCGACGGACGGATGCGTGTAGTTCCGCTCCTCTAGTTCCGGAAACCCCTGGTAGAGACCGCAGTCGATCATCACTCGACGATCTCCCACCGAGACCAGGAAGCACGATCCCGTCACTGTCCGCGTTGCGCCAAGAAATGCAAGTTCCATACGGAATGAGCAGTATAGGAATCCGCGAACCTGCAAGTCAAAGGCCCAAACTCGAATGGGAAACGCCGTCCGGTAGCTGCTATCCTCATCCGGTAGCTGCTATCCTCATCCGGTAGCTCATCCGGTAGCTGCTACCGTTGATGCGAGCGTAGCGAGCATCAAGGTAGCTGCTACCGGAGCTCGATCCACCGGAGCCTATACTTCGCTCGACCACGTCTGGTATCATCAATGAGTTATGGATGAGACACCTGTCGGAAACACATCGGGCAAACGACCCGCCCTCCTGGTCGGTATCCTCATCGCGATTTGGGTCGCGATCGTCTATGCGCTTTTCCTCTTCAACCTGATCGCGAATTTCCTGAGCGGGCAGAAAGGAGTCTGACCTGGGCCTTCTCGCAATGATATTGATCGTTCCTCCTTTGTATCACCTGGGACGGTTCATCGTCGGCTCTCTTGCGCACGATCTCGATCCCGACCTGAGGACGGGCCTGTCTCTATGCATCGGATCCGCCGTCCTCAGTTATGTCGTGATGGTCGAGGGATTCCTGGACAGCTACACCGACCTTACGTTCTGGCTGACGATTGCGCTGCCTTTCCTCCTGACTATCCCGCTTACCCTTAGACGACTGAGGGGGCTTCCTGCGCGCTGGGCACAATGGGCGTCGGCATTCCCTCTGCCCTGGGACCGTTTCCTTTGGGCCTTGATCGGGCTTCTCGCGCTCCTCGACCTCATCAATGCAGGCAACGCCGCGGTCGGCTGGGACGCAGCCGTACACCATTACGCTTTCCCAAAGGCGCTTCTTCGGGCGGGCGGACTGGTCGACGTTCCGGCGATTCCATTCAGCTACTACCCGTCGCTCGTCGAGATGCTCTTCACACTGGGACTTAAGGTGGGAGGCGTTTTTGCTGCAGGCGCGACGACATGGGTCTTTCTTATTCCTCTCGCAGCGGCCCTGATCTCCCTGGGGAAGAGCATTGGCAGTCCGCGCATCGGGCTCTGGTCGGCCATCATTTTCCTGGGCGCTCCTCTGACGTTCGAGACGCCTTTTCCCGGAGTGATCGATCTCCCCTTCTTCACGTTCTGTATACTCGCGCTTGCACTGCTTCTCGAACCCCAGCGCGGGATCTCGTGGGGCCGTGTTGTGTTGATCGGGCTCCTGATCGGATGCGCGTCGGCGACAAAACATCTCGGCCTTCTGTTTCTTGCCGCGTTCATCCCGGTCTTCCTCTGGAAAATGGTCCGCGACACCGGCAAGTTCTCCAATTCCCTTGGCCCTGCGATGCTGATGATTTTCCTCTCGCTGCTCATCCCGCTTCCCTGGTACATCCGCAGCTACGTCCTGACCGGCGACCCGCTCTATCCCTTCCTGGGCAGTCTCCTCAATCTCACCGGTGATCGCTGGGGAAGCTTTTCCATCGAGTCGTTCGCCCGGACCGATTATCCGCGCAGTCTTGTCGGATTCCTTTTCTATCTCTGGCATCTGACCATGGATTACTGGGACCTCAGGCCCTGGTACTGGGCCGTCCATCCCGCATGGCTCGCGCTGCTTCCGCCCGCGATTGTCTGGGTGATCGCGCCGCCAAGAGAAACGCGCCGCTCGGCTCAGATTCTCAGTCTGAGGATCATCCTCGTTCTCGCTTTCCTGACAATGGCGATCAATTTCTTCCTCGCGCCTGCGTACCCGCGATATCTCTTCCCCACATGGCTGTGCCTGTCGCTGTCGTCCGCGTGGGCGCTGAGTGAGACGCGAAGACTCTGGCCCGCCATGGGACGAATTCTCGTGCCGATCGTCCTCGCTCTGCCTTTCGTTATCGTCCTCTGCATGGCCGGAAAGCGAGCGATCGAGGTGATCCCGCAATACTCCTCCCCGGACGCAGGCGAGCGCGCGGTCAGCGAATCTGTCCCCGGGTACGAGACGTTCGTCTGGGCCAATGGACACCTCAATCCCCGCTCCGACGTCATTCTCTCGATCGATCCGAAAATCTATTACATTGAGGCTCCCGCGATCATCGCCAAGCCCGGCATCGAATCGTCATTGATCGTACCGTGGGACTCTCAGCCGACCCAGATCATCTCGAACTGGCGCGATCTCGGCGTCACGTATTTTATCCTTGACACGACGCTCATATCGGTCAGGCACGGCTTCGGGATCGCATTTTTCTCGGCGGTGCTCGACGATCGCGACGCGGTCTGGCTCGACATAACCACCACTCGCGCAGGCGCGGATGAATTCGGCATCGGGGACATCCTCTCCGACGAGGAATTTCTTCGCATGAGCGCGCTCGCCGGTCTGCCGATCGTGCAGGACGGCGCTCGCGAAGGCCGTCATCTTCTCACGCGCGAAAAAATGGTGATGTTCCAGTCATGGGGACGCGACTGGCAGATGGCCCGGACCCTGCTGAGATTCATCAATGCCGGGCTTCTGACGGAGGAGTTTCGATCCGGACCCGGCGGCGGGCTTCGCATCTACAGAGTCCACCTCCCCGCGACCGACGATGTGTCCCTGCCCGACCTTCCGGACGTCACCGGTTGGTGCCTTCCCTACGAAGAGGGACCGGTCAACAAGCTGCCCGCCGATAGCACGTAGCCCGGGAACCCATTTCGATTCATGCCGAGAATTCCCGACGCACCTTGCCGAAATCGGTTCCCGGGTTGCCCCAATAATTCGAAACGCCCACAAGCTCGCGGAGTCGCTTGTGGGCGCCACAGTCCGGATTCCTCGGTGCAGGATGTCAGCTTTCGGGTTGCGTCCCCGTTTATCCATTGTCAGGGGTGTCATCCTCTCCCTCGAGACGATCTCTGATTGCGGGGGGGAGATAAATTCCTGACGTATCGAGTCGTTTGAGTGCGCCGAGAAACAGTTCTATGCGTTTCGACCGAGGGAGGTCGTTCGAGAGAACAATGAGAGGCTCCCTGTCAAGCCGACAGAATCCGCCCGAGCCGTCCTCCAGACGCTCCCTGCGGATCTTCACCCCGAGACGGGTGAGAGCCTCGATGAGATTCGCCTCCAACTCCTGCTCTTTCACGGTCGAAATGCTACGACTGTTCATCGGTCGCTGTCAAAAGGGAACGGCGGGTTCGGGCGGTCCGATCCCGTCGGGAATGTCTCTGAAGGCCGGGTGATCGCAATGCTGGCAACCGTTCATTCTTCCACCCTACTGGGCATCGACGCTGTGCCGGTGGAGGTGGAGGTCGATATTTCGTCGGGGCTCACCAGGTTCGACCTGGTGGGACTTCCGGACGCTGCGGTGATGGAGTCGCGCGAGAGGGTGAGGGCGGCAATCCAGAACTCCGGCTACGCATTCCCGCTGAAACGTATAGTAGTGAACCTCGCGCCCGCCGACATCCGCAAGGCAGGGGCGATGTACGACCTCCCCATCGCCCTCGGCGTGCTCGGGGCCACCGGGCAGATCGACATCGAGGAACTCGGGGGCCTTCATGTCGTCGGAGAGCTCGCGCTCGACGGCAACGTGCGATCGGTCCCGGGCGTCCTCCCCACCGCCATCCGCGCAGGCGAGGAACAGCGTACCGGGCTCGTATGTCCCCACGCCAACCGCTATGAAGCGGCGCTCGTGTCGAAAATCGATGTCTTCCCCATCGGACACCTCCGCGAGATCATCGACCACCTTGGCGGATACACGCGCCTGTCGCCGTTCAAGAACGGTCACGTTCCGCAAAAGGCGGAGTACGCTCAGTCAATCGATTTCTTCGAGGTCAGGGGACAGGAAGCGGCGAAACGGGCCTGCGAGATCGCCGCAGCCGGTCACCACAACCTCCTCATGATGGGTCCGCCGGGCAGCGGAAAGAGCATGATCGCCAAGCGTCTCGGCACGATCCTCCCGGAGCTCTCCTTCGAAGAGGCCCTCGATATCACGAAAATCCACTCGATCATGGGGCTGGTCGGCGACGGCAACGGGCTTGTCAAGCGCCGCCCCTTCCGCTCCCCGCATCACACCATTTCGGCTGCGGGACTTGTCGGAGGCGGCACCACACCTTCCCCCGGCGAGGTCTCGCTCGCGCACCTGGGCGTGCTTTTCCTCGACGAGCTCCCGGAGTTCAGGCGCGACGTTCTCGAGGTCATGCGTCAGCCGCTCGAGGATCGCAAGGTCACCATCTCCCGCGCGAGCGGTACTCTCACCTTCCCCGCGAACTTCATGCTGGTATGCGCCATGAATCCGTGCCCGTGCGGATACTACGGCGACTCCATCAAGGAATGCACCTGCTCCCAGGCCAAAATCCATCAGTACCGGCAGAGAATCTCCGGACCGCTTCTCGACCGCATCGACCTCCACATCACCGTTCCGCGCGTTCCGTTCGACAAGCTGAGAGTGCCGACCGAAGGCGAGCCGTCGGATGACATCCGCCATAGGGTCGACGAAGCGAGGCACAGGCAGGAAGCGCGCTTCAAGGGCCAGGGAATCTGGGCAAACGGCCAGATGAGCGAGAGAGACATCCGCGAGCATTGCAGGATACCGGACGAGGCTCACGCGCTTCTGAAGCGGGCGGTCGATTCGCTCGGGCTGTCCGCGAGAGCCTACAACAGGGTGTTCAAGATCTCCCGCACGATCGCCGACCTCGACGGCGTGGAGAGAATCACCACCGCGCATGTCGCAGAGGCCATTCAGTACAGGATGCTCGACCGGACAAACTCCTAGTCAAGATTGATTCCGTCCCCTTCCTTTCGTAGAATCGGACCGGCGAAAGGGGACTGGCACGCCGATTTCGTCCGCCGCGGCGGGGCGAAATCGGGGTGCCTGTCCCCGCTCTCGAACTACAGGGGGGGTTAGGATAATCTCATGCCCGAACCGAGCTACACCTGGGAGCCTGCACCGCATACCGCCGACCTCGCGATTGCCGTGTCCGCGTCGGAACCCGTCGGCCTCTTCTACGCCGCGCTCGACGGCCTCCTCGGCACTCTCGAATTCGACAAGTCCGCTCCATCGGGAGTAGAAATCACCGAATATCATCTTCATCTCTCGGGTTGCGCAATAGAGCCCGCCCTCGTAGATTTCCTGAACGAGTGCATCTATCTCATGGAGGTCGAAGAGCTCGTGCCGATCAGCCTGCAATCGCTGAAGTACGATGGGAAGACGCTCGACGCCGTGCTGCGCTGTCGACCCGTGGCTGCGAACGAGACAAAAGAGATCGGTCACATCAAAGCCGCCACCTACTCCGACCTCGAAGTGAGGCAGGTCGAAGGACGATTTCAGGCCAGGATCGTTTTCGACACGTAGAAGTTCGTGGTAAAAGGTATCTGGGAAACAGTGAGACGAGACCATGTCGGAAGAGAAGTCGGAACGGAATATCACGAAGCTGGACGACAATCTCTATTGCCTTGACAAAGGCTTCATGCAGGGCATGCGCGTGCCCGGCTACCTGTACGTATCCCCAAGACTCCTGCAGCTCGCGCTCAAGGACAATGCCCTAAGCCAGGTGGCGAATGTCGCGACCCTGCCGGGAATTGTCGCGGGATCGCTCGCCATGCCCGACATACACTGGGGTTACGGGTTCGTCATCGGGGGAGTCGCGGCGTTCGATCCAAAGAAAAACGGCATCGTGAGCCCGGGCGGCGTGGGTTACGACATCAACTGCGGAGTGCGTCTCCTGCGCACCAACCTGGACGCCGGCGAGGTGTCGGGGCAGATCGAGGCTCTCATTAATCAGATTTTCCGCGACGTGCCGGTTGGCGTCGGCAAGGGCGGCGATTTCGTTTTCGAAGGGAAGAAAATGCAGAAGCTTCTCACCGACGGCGCTGCTGCGATTGTCGATGAGGGCATGTCATGGCCGCAGGACCTCCAGTTCATCGAGGAGGGCGGGTGCCTTGACGGCGCCGATCCCTCCGTCCTCACCCCCCGGGCGCTCGAGCGCGGCAAAAGGCAGTGCGGCAGTCTCGGAGCCGGAAATCATTTCCTCGAAATCCAGCGTGTGGAGAAAATCTTCGACCGGGAGGCTGCCAACACGTACGGACTTGCCGAGAACATGTTGACCGTCATGATCCATACCGGCTCGCGCGGTCTTGGACATCAAACCTGCGACGACCAGCTTCGAGTCATGCGCGACGCGGTGGGAAAATACGGCATCGACCTGCCCGATCGCCAGCTTGCGTGTGCGCCTCTGGAGAGCAGGGAAGGCCGGGACTATGTCTCTGCGATGGCATGTGCGGCTAACTTTGCATGGGCAAACCGGTCCATACTTGTACACCTCGTGCGCGCAGCCTTCGAGCGGGTCCTCTCGGATTCCGCCGAAAATCTCGGGCTCGACATCGTCTACGACGTGGCCCACAATATCGCCAAATGGGAGCATCACACTGTCGACGGGCAGAAGAGAAAGCTCCTCGTCCATCGGAAGGGCGCGACCCGCGCGTTTGCCGCCGGACATCCGGACGTCCCCGACGCCTACCGCAAGGTCGGCCAGCCCGTGCTCATCCCCGGCGACATGGGCACAGCCTCATGGGTCCTTCGGGCGCAGCCGAAGGCCATGGAGGCGACCTTCGGCTCAACCTGTCACGGAGCCGGTCGCGCGATGGGCAGAAATGAAGCCAAGCGGAAGATCGACTACAATGACCTGATGAAGGAAATGAACAGTCGCGGAATCCTGGTGCGCGCAGGAAGCGAGAAGGGCCTCGTGGAGGAAGCGCCGGAGGCGTACAAGGATGTGGATGAAGTGGTGGAGGTAACTCACCAGAGCGGTCTGAGTACCAAGGTGGCCCGGCTCCTGCCGCTCGCCGTCATCAAGGGGTAGATACCTACACGTACCCGGCCAGCACCTCAGACGGTATCGTCTTGATGTACTTGTCCGCCATCAGTGCGGCGTGTGCGCCCTGGCCGCATGCGATGATCGCCTGTTTGAACGGCTCCCACCTCACATCTCCTACGGCGAACAATCCAGGGATGCTCGTTTCACACGTGCGGCCCGCCTTTATGTATCCCCACTCATCCATCTCCAGTGGAAGGTGGATGAACTCGGTGTTTCCCGTGGCGCCTATGTAGACGAACAAGCCTGAGATGTTCAATAGGCTGATCTCACCCGTCTTCAGGTTCCTTATCTTGACGCCCGCCACCCTGTCCTCCCCCAGAACCTCCTCAACTACGCTGTCCCACGCGAACCTGATCTTCGGGTTTCCGAGAGCCACCTTGGCGAGCTCCTGTTTGGCCCTGAGCTGATCGCGGCGATGTATGATGGTCACCGAGCTCGCGAATTTCGTGAGATAGATGCCCTCCTCGACCGCGCTGTCGCCTCCCCCCACTACTCCGACGTCCTTTCCCCGATAAAATCCTGCATCGCACACCGCACACGTGGAGATGCCTCTCCCGAGTTTCCCCTTCGCGCCCTTAACCGCAAGAGGCCTCGGATTGCTGCCTGTCGCTACTATGACCGCCTTGGCCCGGTACTCCTTCGAGCCGCCGACAACCCTGAACAACGGACCCCCGTCCAGCACCTCCAGCGACTTCACATCGTCCATCACGATCTCCACGTCGTGCTCCCTGAGCTGAGTCTCGATGCGCTCCGCGAGCTCGAATCCCGTAACGCCGCCGGGAAATCCGGGGAAATTGTCATACTGGGACGACAGAAGGACCGCTCCCCCGAGCGCTCCCTTATCGATAATAAGGGTTTTCAGCAGGCCCCGACCCGCATAGATGCCCGCTGTCATCCCCCCCGGACCTCCCCCGATTATCGCTACATCGTACAGGGTTACTCCTTCGCTCATCTTTCGCGTACCTCGAATCGGGCGAATCAACGAACCGATGGATTATCAGTCCTGAAGCGGCATGCGATTATAGCACACGCGAGTCATTAAGATTCCTTACTCTCCCAGGATGAGAGCGGACATCAAACGGTCGATCTCGGCCACGCTTCTCCTACCCGCCTCGACCACTTCCTCATGCCTCAAAACGCGGTCGGACCCATGCACGTTCGCGACCGCGCTCAGTGCCGTGGATTCCATACCAAGCTCTTTCGCGCGCAGCAGCTCGGGCACGGTGCTCATCCCGACAACGTGACACCCCAGGCTTCTCAGCCACGCGACTTCCGCCGCGGTTTCGTACGTTGGTCCGGGCACACCGATGTAATTGCCTCTCAGCAAACGGATTCCGCACTCACCGGAAATGCTTCCCAACCGGTCCGCAAGGTCCTTCGAGGTCTCGGTCCACGGTCCGCCGTCGAATGTCCCGGGCCTGCCCGGAATCGGAATGAAGCATCGATAACGCTCGACAACGACAAGGTCCCCGACTCTGAGCGACGGGTCAAGTCCTCCTGCCGCGTTGACGCAGATCAGACGATCGGCGCCAAGCCCGCCCGAAATGTCAATATATAAACCGATTTCCTCGTAGCTGTACCCCTGGTAGAAATGCCTCCTCCCGATCCATATCGCCCAATATCCTTCCCTTCCCTCGACCACCCTGAGCCTCCCCGCGTGTCCCGGAACGCTCGGGTCGCTCAGACCCGGGATTTCGTCGAAGTCAAGTTCCAGCCCGACTTTCAGCCCGTCCAGCTGAAGAGCCTGCCCGCTCCCCGTAGAGATCGCGCCCGCAAGCTTATCGATCCCGAGGGAACGCAAAAACCGACATGCGCTTTCGCCTGACGATGTCATGAGGGTGGCTGTTCGGGCGATTCCGTGCCCGAGCCGGATTCCCCGGTCTGACTCTCCCCCGCGTCCAGATGGTTCTGGGCCTCGTACAGAAGATCGTGCGCCTGCCTGCTCTCGGGCGTCCCGAGCAGGTCCTCCGCTTTCAGAATGTCGATCGCCTGGTTTGCCCGTATGCTCACCGTCACCCAGTCCCCAAGCTCGGAGGAGATCTGCGCTATCTTAAGCAGAAACGGAAGCTGCAGCCTGCCGAGATTGTAGTACTGCTCCACCATCTCGCCCCCGCCCACCGGCGTATTGAAACCGTTGTACAGCGGGATCAGGGCTTCCGTTTTCTCACCGGACCTGATGAGGATATCCGCCTTCAGCCACCATGCCTGTCTCATGGTCTCGGTGATATCGACCCAATCCTGCCGAGCGCGCGATTTTTCCTTGAGAGCGCGGAAATCGACCTGCCCCGCGTCGTCGAACGGCACGAACTTCTCCTCGAGCGTCGACAGGTACTTCATGGCCTCGTCATCATTGCCTTCGTCGGCGTAATACTGCGCTATCCCGAGGTAGTAGACGGGGATGTTCTTGGGATCCAGCTCGATCGAGTGCAGAAATTTCGCTATTCCCTTCTCCTTCAGGGCGTTGTCGCCCCTGAGACGTCCGGCGAGAATCTCAAGCTGACCAACGTAATAGTAGCTCGCAGGCCTGTACGGTGTGACTCTCAGCAGGCGATATCCGTACTCCAGGCCGGGGTTGATGATCCTGTCGAGGTCGACCCGCGCTCCCGATTTCGCCAGGTCCATAACTCCATAGTAGTGTGCCGTCAAAAGGTCCTTCAGCGCGTACCAGTTCCAGGGATTGAAATTGAGGCTCTTCTGCCAGTACTTCATGCCCTCCTGAACGATCTCGGAGCGCACTTCGCTGTGAACCTGGCTGAACGTCGGGGTTTCCTGGGTTTGGCTCATCACCCGCTCACGCTCGAGCTGCGTCATTTTCTCCTGAGTGCGGGCCTCGGTGAGCTCGGCCTGGTTGTCGATCATTCCCTTCCCGGTCTCATACAGCGACATCGAGACGTATCCTAATATGTTGACCGAGAACAGCACCAGGGCGAGGGCCAGCCACACGATCACGGGTCTGATGAACCATCCTCGCCGACCCGTTTTTCCCGACGCTTCCTCCACAACATCCGTCTTCCCGCCCGAAACGGGCTCCCATTGGTCGATCGTCTGCTCCTGCTCCGCTCTCGAATACGTGAACGTCCTCGCCACTATCGCCATCTGGCACAGAAGAAGCATCGGTATGACCGGGAAAGTCTCGTCGAAATCGAAAGCGAGGTGCAGGAGTTCGCCCATGATCCCGGCGAGAAGACCCACCCGGTAAACGGTGAGCATCTTGTGCGGGCCTTCTATGAGTGTCTTGCGCACAAGGCTGAAAACAATGGCCAGGATCGACAATATGACCGCTATCCCTATCACACCGCCCTCGACCATGAACCTCAGGTAGAGGTTGTGAACATCCTTGCTGTAATAGAAGGGATTAGTCTGGTAGTGAACATAGTAGTAGCCGAAGGTGTTGAACCCGATCCCGAACCACGGGTGCTTGAGGAAAACGCGCCATGCGATCGACCAGAACTCCATGCGCCCCACGACCGAATAATCGTCCCACCTGATCTGGTTGATCCTGTCGATGATCGGCTGGAAGAAGTGTCCGCGGTGCCTGAGCACGAACGGAAGAGCGGAAAGGAAGTACAGGACGAAGAGGACGCCCGGCCTCCACGACACCATGATCTTTCGCCTGGACAGCACGAACGGAATCCAGAAAAATGGGATCATCGCGGCAAGCCACCCCGCGCGAGAGAGGGTCAGGACGAACCCGGTAAACGTGATGTAGAAAATGTAGAGGATGAGAAACGTATGCCAGCCGCGCCTCAGCGAATAGAACTGCGCGAGCATGATCGGCCAGACGAGAAGCAGAAAACCGGCACACGGATTATGCCAGTAGAACGGATACGAGAGCGGGATCATCTCGCCCCTGCTCCAGAGAGCGCCGTAGAAAATGAAGAGGCCATAGAATGCTATCAGGAATCCGAACACAAGCACCAGTTCAACAAACTGCCTCAGCCTTTTCAGGGAGTCGATGTACGTATAGCAGAGAAAAGCCACGGCCGCGTATGCGAGGAAATTCATGGCTTCCTCGATCGTCTCCGATCGCCGGATCGTGACAATGTTCGCATCTATCAGCAGCAGAACCAGCGAGATCGGCAAAACGGCCCGAAGATTGATAAGCGCAAACTTCGATCTGATCGTCGAGTAGTCGAGTATGCAGAAAATCGCCAGGCCCCCGAAGACAAACGAGCGGAACGCCCATTGCGGAGCCTTCGCCAGATCGATGCTGCCACCCTGGTTCAAAAGAAGGTAGGCGAGAACCACACCGAAATAGATGATGAACCACAAACCCCTGTCGTGCAGAAGCTCATCGAGGAAGCTCTGATAACCTTCGATTCTGCCCTGGAGCTCAGCGCCCGCATCCGGACGGGCGATTTCCTTGTTTCCTGCCAATGCCGCCACTAGTATACATGCTGTGGGAACTTGGTGCTATGCACGATTGCGGGCACTGAACCAGCTTCTTGTGGGGCAGGCTTTCCAGCCTGCCGCTCTGAAATGTGGGGTGAATGGCAGGCTGGAAAGCCTGCCCCACACTCAGATGATGCTCGTCTGAAGTATTCTCAAGGGTCGCTGATTGCGTGCTGTGTGTAGCCCCGCTAGAATGTCGATCGACAGCCAAACGGTCGGACCGGCTCAGTAGACTCATGACGGAAGAGACGAGGCAAGACGGCAACGACTCTCAGGCGATTCCGGTCGCCGACGCGGAGACGTCCCCCGCCCCTGTCCCATCGGCTTTCTCCCGACGTCCGTTCCTCGACCGCCTTCTTGGAGCCTTCTCGCTCGTCCTCCCCCTGGTCCTTTACTACATCACCACCTGCCCGGTCGTGTACTTCGGGGACGCGGGGGAGCTTACTGCGGCCGCCTACCGATGGGGCGTCGCACACCCTCCCGGATATCCCGCCTACATCATCTCCCTCGCCATTTTTCTGCGCCTTCCGCTTTCCTGGCTTGCGCCACGTGGACAATTCCTTCAACCGATCGCCTGGCAGGCCAATTTCCTCTCGGCCGTCTTCGGAGCGCTCACGATCTGGATCGTCTACCTGATTGTCCTGCGACTCGTCCGCAAGCCCTTTCTTGCGCTCGCCGCCGCGCTCCTTGTCGCCACCGGCCGCACACTCTGGTCCCAGACCGGCATCGCAGAGGTCTACACGCTCAACGCGTTCTTATCGGCGCTGATGGTTCTTCTGGCTGTCGTTCAGAGCGAAAAGCCCGCAGGATCAATGGGACGGATCGTCTTCCTCCGACTGGGAAGCCTCGTGTGGGGCCTGATGCTGTCGAACCACCACGAGTCCGCGTTCTTCTTCCCCTTGTGGCTCACGATGCTGTATCTCGCGCTTCTGCCTTCAATCGAGAAGAGACGACCTGCTCTTCCCCATGTGAGAATCATCCTCGACGCCGTCCTGTTCCTCGGGCTCGGACTCCTCCCCTATCTCTACCTCCCGATCGCCGCCTCCATGCATCCGCCGCTGAACTGGGGCGACCCGTCGAACCTCCCCAATTTCATCAAGGTCCTCACCCGCGCGGAATACAGACATGTGAAAGCACTAATCAAGGGAGACCTCGTAACGTCTCGGGATATCTTTCTCGGTTTCCGGCATTGGACACGTGTGCAGTATCTCTCGCCGCTTCTCGTTCTCGCGATCCCCGGGTTCGGGTCCATTTTCAAACGATCCCCCCATCGGCCCGTGCTCATTGCGACTGCACTCTCGATTTTCCTCTTGAGCGCGGCATTCATCGTTTACTTCGCCGGCATCGACCGGTCCAGCATGTTCTTCCTTGAAGTGTACTTCATCCCCTGGTACATCGCGCTGGGAGTGCTGGTTACCGTTGGAGCGGAATTGATCGCGTCCTTCGCTGAGAGCAGGTCCCGTGTTCGCGGCAGCATCTGGGCAGTCGGAGCTTGCCTCCTTGTTCTCGTAGAAGCCCTGCTCGGATTCCAAGGGAACTTCAAGACATGCGACATGCGCGACAACATCGCGGGCTACGTCTACTCGCACGACGTTATCGCGACGCTGCCGTCGCCCCCCCAAAGGAACGTCCTCATCACCGGCGGAGATGAAATTTTCCTCTTCTGGTACTGGAAATGGGTCGAGGGCACGGACAAGGATGTCGGGGTGATCGGCATGGACGCGCTTGGCACGTGCCATAGCTGGTTCTGGGACGATCTTAAGCGCGATCAGCCCGACCTCGTCCTCCCCTGCGACTCCGGCCTGGACAGGACATATTCCGGCGACGAGCTCCGCAACAAGCTGCTGGAGACTCTCATGCGCGAGAATCGCGGGACCTACAGGTTCTGGATGACCTCGTGGGACCCGGTCTTCGATCCAGTCATCTACGACGGTCCGTGGCACATGGTGCTGGACGGTCCGGTGCTCGAGCTCGAGCGCGATTCCGAGGGCAACATGACCGACTATCCCAGGGCAAGCGCTCCCGAGAACGTATACCTGTTCCGCAGCCTTCTTGGAGTCAGCCGCGTCGGCCTTGCGCCTTTCGAAGAGGAGATATACAACCGGTACGCGGCGGCGTGCTACAACCTGGCGGTCTATTTCACGCGCGAAGATATGCCGGACCGCGCGATCGAGTTCACCGGACTGTGCCTCCAGTTCGTCCCCGACTACTCCCCGGGTCCCAGGATGCGGTCCCCCATCGAGCTGCTTGTCGCCAATCTCTACAAGGCCGGCGACCTCCCCCGCGCCACCGAGATCCTGACCGATCTGCTCAGGCAGGAACCCTCCAACAGCCTCTATCACGCGGCCATGGCGGAGATCCACCTGACCAGAGGCGATACGGACTCCGCACTCCGCGAGCTCGAGATCGCCGTCCGCCTGGACCCCAGGAACGACCTGATAAGGGCCATTTACGAGGACCTGAAGGAGAAAAAGGACGACTCGCCGGGCAACTAGCGCCGTCACAATGAGCAATTATTAATTGATATCTATACCTGTGATCTTTGAGGGATTTCCGCGCTTTCCCGCGCGCAGATGTTGTGACGGAATCACGCCCCTGCTATACTAGCACCCCGGTTCGAACCGGGAATTTTAGTACAAGGAGTCTTGTTTCATAGATGCAGCCGCATTCGTATCTCAATCAGAAGCTCAACGAGTTCGGGGTGAAGTATCAGCTCGGGAGGGGCGCCTATGCCGTCGTTTACGCTGCGGAGGACCTTCAGGGAATATGCGGTCAGAAGAACAAACTGGTCGCTCTGAAAATACCCATTGACCAGAAGAAGTCCTACAAAAAGCAGATGGCCGAGGCCGAGTTCCTTATGGCCCTCGACCATCCCGGCATCGTCAAGGTTTACTCCATCGAGTTCAACCGCCTGCATAACATATTCTTCTTCGTGATGGAGATTCTCGAAGGGAAGAGCCTCGAGGAGATCATCGATCTCGCATGCTTCCAGCCGCTCCCCCCGAAGAACACCGAACGTCTCATCTCTCAGATCCTGGCGGTGCTCAAGTATTTCAAAGAAAGAAACATCGTCCACCGCGACATCAAGGCCGCCAACTTCGTCGTGCACAACGAGACCGGTCGCGCGACGCTCACCGACTTCGGCTTCGCCAATTATATCGACAAGCTCGACCCGAAGACCCTTCGCGCGGGCACTCTCTACTACATGCCCCCGGAGCAGCTCGACGGCAAACCCGAGCCCGCGAGCGATGTCTGGGCCGCGGGCGTGATCCTCTACAGGATGCTCACCGGTCGCCTGCCGTTCAACGCGGGCAACGAGCACGAGCTCATTCGACTGATCCGCGAGGAGGAGCCCACCCCCGTCAAGGACCTGAACGCAAAAGCCCCCGACCACCTCGTCGAAATCTGCAACGCCTGCCTGATTAAGGACCCGACCCTCCGCTACAACCACTCGTACGACTTCGAAAAAGCGCAATCTGTCTGAGCCGCGACAGTCATGGAGCGGTCCCGCCGATGGTTCCGGCGGCAAAAACACCCCCTCGTTGAGGGGGTGAAGTGATACTCCCGGACGGAAACCTTTTCCCACCGCTCTCCGATCCCTTCGGTTTCCGCCCGGAAACGGTGCGGACTGATTAATGCGCGAATAACATCTACCAGATGAACTCGTATGCTTCAGCTCCGCTGGTGAGCACGAGGATCACGCCGTCGGGAACCCCGTCGGGAGCGCCGTAAATGACCTCGCCCGGATTCGTATCGCTCTTGTCGTACGGATACCACGGTCCCTGCCATTCGTTTCCCCCGCCGAACACCTCCGGTAACCCCCCGGG
This sequence comes from uncultured Planctomycetota bacterium, assembly GCA_964354375.1. Classification (GTDB taxonomy): domain Bacteria; phylum JAJVIF01; class JAJVIF01; order JAPKYR01; family JAPKYR01; genus CAYGZQ01. Next base: position 1,261 of record CAYGZQ010000020.1, on the reverse strand, counting down.
CTGCCCGAAGCCGCTCGTGAAACTCTCGTAACCCACGTGGAAGCTGTCGATCTTGAAAGGCGCCGGCGAGCGCCAGTTGAGCCTGGCCCCGTCCGGATTCCACCATATCGTGCGGATCAGGTCCATCCCCCTGTTGCGGCTCGACCCATACGCGCCCAGAATGTATCGGTTGTAGTGGCCGCCGATGTTCGTGTTCGGAACGGGCGTTGTGAAACCGCTCCGGTTCATCACCTGGTCGGTCGTGGCCTTGTAGAAGAAGTTGCCGGGCCAGTACGTGTAGATGACATCCCCCCTGCCCTTCTCCGGTCCCCCGGAATCGGGCGGATACGCAAACCCGCCGAAAACATAATACAGGTCCGTATTGAACGGGTCCGAGCTTTGAAAGGCCGCGGGCACGTTCATCCAGTCCCCGCGGTCGAGCGTCCTTCGCGTCTCGATCTCGCTCCAGAAGTACGGTCCGGGCTGGACCGCGCCCTTGAAGACATTCGGGTCGTCCAGGCCCATTCCCATGACGTTACCGCGATAACCGAACCGCGGATCCCCGTCGCCCTGATTGTCCTTGCCCTTCGCATTCGTCTGCCTGATGATTATCTGGCCGTCGCCCACGAACGGGTTTGCGGGGTAGCTTGTGATGTAGTCGTACTCGATGAGCGGATCCTGGACTCGGTCGTTCGACGCGACCCGTCCGCCCGGCATGCCGAGATCGTTCACCCCGTCCCACTTCGAGTGCCAGTTGAGCCACCCGTCGATATCCCCTCCCAGGAGATAATGCGGGTATTCGTTGTTGTCCGTCACGTACCTTTCGAGCGAGACCTGGATGTTGTGAAGGCCGGCCTTCACTTCCGCTTCCTTGGCCTTTTCCTTGGCCCGGATGTAGTTGGGGAGCGCAATGGCGGCCAGAATACCGATGATGGTAATGACCACCAGGAGCTCGATCAGAGTGAATCCCTTTGCTCCGATCTTCATGTGACTGACCTCCTTTTCCCGCGAGAGACGCGGGAAAGTATGATAAAATGAATTTATAAATGGTTTCCATTTTCGTAATCCGGTTATGAACTAACCCATTGTGCGCGACCGGATAATGCGCGCACGAGGAGGTCGGTTCAGATTGGGGAGATCGGGAGGAAAGACCGGATCGGTAAGGCCCGGGCCCGCCTCAAGCCGGGGGCGCGGGTCTTTCAAATATTACGAGAATCGGGCTCACTCGAAGGTTCATGCCGCCGAGCTGGTCCGCGGCTCGGCGGGAGCCTCGCCCTCCCCC
>CAYGZQ010000019.1:43599-58920 GCA_964354375.1 uncultured Planctomycetota bacterium | reverse complement strand
TCAGCGAGCGGTTAAATTACGAAGCCTTTCCGAGCCGCGAGCGTCAGCGAGCGGTCAGACATCCACCAGAGATCAATGCGGGATCATGACGCCCCAGTCGGCCATGTACTCTCCCCAGGAGTTGGCGGTGATATCTTTCCAGGTGTTGTCGGAGAGGTCGTAGATCGCAAGTTCCGATCCGTCATAGGCCCCGTGATCGACCACCAGCTTGGTGCCTTCGGGATTGAAGCACGGTCCTCGCACGCAGGCATCGAAGTCAATAATCAGGTCCGGCGGGGTCCATGATTCGATGGGGGAGATGTACGCCCATCGGCAGCTGTTTCCGTAATACGTCGCCCAGGTTATCTTCGTTCCGTCGGGACTGCCCTTCGGATCGTCGTTCCAGGTCCCGTTATTCGTATATTGGGTTGAGGCTCCCGTGGCGACGTCATAGATATAAACTTGAGAGTCGGAGAAATTCGAGTAGAAAATCAGGGTGTCGTCGAAGTTGTACTCCGGCGCCCATGCGTTCGCTCCGGTCGTCAACTGCTGGGCGTTGCCGCCGTCGTAGTCCATCGTCCAGAGTTCCAGCGGCGCATACCATTGATCGCCCAGGGCAGCCACTATCCGAGTGCCGTCATGAGAGAAATCGGAATAGACTCCCTGCATGCCCGGTGGATTTATCACCTCTTCGGCGCCGGTCGCGACATCTATGAGAACGATGTTCCCGACGCTGAGGTCGCAGAAGGTGTACATGATGTACTGTCCGGACGGCGACAATTTCGCGCACTCCCTGAACGCATACGTGACGCCGCTGGTCCATTGCTCGGGCTCGGTAAGACCCTCCGGGTCGATTGAGTAGATGTTCATGCCCGGAGACGGACCGTCTCCCCGGTACACGATGCGGTCGAGCAGCTCGGCCACAATCGAGAAATAGTCGTCGGAGATGTCCCAAAATCCGGGGAAGTCGGCGGCGCTCACTCTGACTTTGACGGTGTCGCTCACGTCGTCGGGAATGCTCTGCCAGAGAAACGATCCGCCGTTGGGCGCTGCATCGATGATTTCGATGATGTCGGCGACGAAATCATCCTTGGAGTACTCGATTTTCACGGTATCGAAAGCCTCGCCGCCGGTCCAGACGATGGTCTGGTCCGATCCCACGCTCCAGACCTCACCGCCGTTCGGGACCTCGATTTGGAACTGCGGAGGCGTGCCGCTGACATTGACTACGGTCATGAAATACGCCGCGAGCGGCGCGGTGGGGTAGATGAAATTCTCGCCGCCGTCGATCTGAGGCATGTAGGTGCTGGGGTCCGCCGACTCGACGGTGCCGAGCAGAACAAAATCACCGGCTCCGTTGATGTCGAGGTCCGAGCCGCCAAGCTCGACGGTGAAGACGCTGGACGCCCCGTTCGAGCCCGGTCCGACACTCGCGATGGGAAGGATATCGATGGGCGCGGCGAGTGGATCGCCCTCGAGCCGGATCGACGTGATTTCGTCCAGCACGCCGGACGGACTTCCGATCGCCTGCCAGTCGGAGACGGTGACCGAAATCTGCATCGATCCGCCGCTCACCCCATCGTAATAGAACGCATCGCCGCCGGTCTGAACCCCCTCGACCAGATACGGTTCCTGAGTCTGCGCTTCGGGAGGGAAGCTCTCGATCGGGTAGTCGGGCGCTCCGGACGGATCGGGCAAGGCCCAGCTTGCGTCCACGGCCAGGTTGAACCTGAAATTCACAGGGCTCACCGGAAACTGAATTTCGAAAATGCGGACATTGGACTGCCCGGTTGCCGCGAAGGTCCCCCTGTTCTGCAGGTTGAGAGCGGAGACAGGATCGTCTTGGTCAAGATCATCGGCGTAGTACTTATACGGATTAAGGGTGGCCAGGGGATCGGGATCGGTTCCCAGGGGTGAAGGCTTGTACGAGAGTAGAGGCATGGGATCGATGAATTCCGGACGATTCCACCACCGTGTATAGCCGTCCGGATTCAGGACATAAGCGCCGCTGGTCGGACCGCCGTTCGGCAAGGGTCTGGTGAACAGGATGTCAGGATCGTACTCGCCGTAAGCGAAAGCGTCCGCCATGAAGATGCACCGAGTGTCGAACCCTCTGAAAGTCGGGATACCCGGGAACGGATGCACCAGCCCGACCCGCACCTTCACGTATCCCGACAGGAAATCCGTCTCGGGAAGAAAGTTGAACGTTATGAGATTCACGGGGGAACTCGGTGGGACAAGGAACCTTTGAACGTTCGCGTTAAACGAAGCGCCCCTGAGCGGGATCAGCTCGACATCGGCGCTGTCGGGACCCGTTGGGTTGAAGGCCACCTGCCACATTCCCCAGAGCACGCGGGAGCTTACGCTGCCAATGTCCCGGACAGGCTCCCTCACAGCGGGCATCGCCGAGTTGCCGACATCGGCTTGACTCCCGCAGCCCGCGATGAGGATACACAACACCCCAATAAGCAGGATTTCGGATCTGCGCATCGCAAACCTCCCTGAGAAAAAACCTGTTCTGAGCGGACGCCCCATTGTCCCAGCCCTTCAGGACATATCGCCTTCAGTAAGTATGATATCACATATCGGGCGACCGAGGCGACTGGATCAGCAGTACTGCTCGCCCTCGATCCATACATGCTCGACGCGGCTTCTCAGGTCCAGCGGATGACCGGAGAAGATCGACATGCACGCGAGCCGGCCTTTCGCAATAGCTCCGTAGTCCTTGTCGATTTTCAGGAGCTTCGCGGGTTTCGAGGTCATCATCGAGATCGCCTGCTCATCCGTGCACCCGCCCCGGACCGCCATCGCGCCGCAAAGCCTCAGATGCTGAATCGGCATGACCGGATGATCGGTCATCAGGCACACGTTGACTCCGGCCTTGCTGAGAACGTAGGGCGCTTTCTCGTCCCGATGTTTCAACTCGTACTTCACCCTGGCCGTGTCCATAGGGCCTATGATCGCGGTCAGGCCGCGCTTCGCGATAAGCTCGGGCACCAGCCATCCTTCCGTGCAGTGATCGAGCACGAGTTTGAAGCCGAATTCCTCGGAGAGACGTATCGCGGTCTCGATATCGTCGCGACGATGAACGTGGAATCTGGCGGGGAATTTCTTTTCGAGGAGCATGGCGAGATGCTCCTTGCCGAGGTCGCGTTCGAATGTTTTCGGCTCCTCCTTCTTTCGCGCTCTCCCTCCTGCGGTTTTCTTCGCGGGCTTGCTCGACGCATCGCGTTTCTGGATGTAGTTCTGGACCTCGACAAGGGTCTTCCTGATGATACCCGCGTTGGCCATGCGGGTGACCGGGGATTTACTGAGCGCGGCATACACCCTGAACGGATTTTCCCCCAGGGCCATTTTCATTCCGTGGTAGCCGTCGATCAACATCTCCTCCAGCGTTTCGCCGTAGGTCCTTACCACCGAGCAGACTCCGCCGAAGAGGTTGGCGGAGCCGGGAAACGCTCCCGCGGCGATCACTCCGCCTCTTCGCGCGTCCTCGAACGCCATGTCTTTTGGAAAAATCGCGTCCATCGCACGAACATAGGCCGTGTTGGGATCGCCGAACTCATTGCCGTGGATGCCCACCTGCCCCACCCCGTCCTCGTACAGCCCGATGTGCGTGTGCGAATCGATAAAACCGGGCACAAGAAACTGCCCGCCCTTCAGTTTCACCACTTTCGCGCCTCTCGGCGATTTCAGGTTGGCCCCAACCTGCTCGATCCTCCTGCCCTTCGTGAGCACGTCAACCCCTGTCTTGAACCCGTCCTCAAGATATGTCGTTCCTCCGGTGAAAAGGTACATGGTCCTCACTCCTGTCTCCTGGGATAGATGAGGATGCAATTATACGACGGGTTTTCGTGTGCGCAAGGGGCCGTTGCGTGCCGAGCACGTCCCGTGCTTCGGGTATCGGAGACGACTCGTCCCGAGTCATGGCCGACAAACGCGGGACTAATTGCGCTCCAAAAATCCGAAATGCGGGACGCATTCGGCACAGGCGGGACGCATTCGGCACGCGCTCACCACATGCCGTTGGCGTCGGTTTTCAGGAGGTATGCGTCAGATAATCCGTGGGTGTCGTGCATCTCGACGCCGGGGCCGGGATCGAAATCCACGGGGTTGGCGAAGGAGCCTGCCAGCACGAGATTCCCCCACGGGTCCCACTCGAGCCCGTAGGCGTAGTTCGCGCTCCAGGTCTGCACGAACTGATATTCTCCGGTTCCCTTGAATTTGATGAGAAAAATGCTGATGTAATCCGGTGTTCTCCAATCCTCGTGTTCATCGGGGTCGAAATCGACCGTGGTGGTGAAAGTGCCGGTCACGTATGCCTCATCCGACTCGTTCGTGAGGACCTCGAAGCCGATCTCGAGCGTTCCGCTGCCCCACACCCGTGCCCATTTGAAATCGCCGGCCGAGTTGAACTTGCTCAGATAAACGTCCTCAAGACCAATCGCTGTGTAGACCTCGTCACCCGGACCGGGATCGAAATCGACTACGCTCCGGTAGTAGCCCGTCGCGTACACCGAGCCGAGGGAGTTGACCGCCACGTCGTAGCATTCATCGTACGCCAGTCCTCCCCAGGTGCGGACCCATATCAGATCGCCCTGAGGCGTCAACTTGCTCAAGCTCGCATCATACTGGCCGTTCGACTTGCGCATTTCGAGACCCGGACCCGGATCGAAATCCACGTTGCCCTGGAAGCTCCCGGAGACATACATGTTCTCCGCGGCATCGGAAGCCATCATGTGTCCGCGGGACGCATCCCATGTTTTTACCCAGAGAAAGTCACCGTTCGAGTTGAACCTGCTCAGGAAGGCGCTCGAGTCCCCGGGCTGAGCAGTGCGCTCAACGATGGAGGGACCTGGGTCAAAATCCACGGTGTCCCTGAACAACCCGCTCACGGTGACATCCCCGGCGCTGTTTACGAGAAGTCCGCAGCCCTCGTCGTGATCGATACCCCCCCACGCCCTTACCCATTTCCAGTTCCCGTTGGAGTCGAACTTGCTGAGGTAGACGTCCGTCCACCCATGCGAAATATAGGTGTATAGCTCATCGTCGGGATCACCATCCGGATCGAAATCTGCTCCGCCCCAGTAATAGCCGAGGACATAGACATCGCCGAAATCACTGACTGCCACTCCGTAGACAGCCTTATGGTTAAAGGTCCCGCCTAGCTCATCGTACCAAGCCGCACCCCAGATGTAATCGCCGTCAGGATCGTACTTGACCAGGCAGTTGCCCGACCATTCCGGCTCCCCACCGGGCCAGTAACAGGGCCAGCCCAGTTCATCGATCCCGGAACCGGAATCGAAGTCCACCTTGCACTTGAAATTGCCCACGACGTAGATGTTTCCGGAATCGTCGACCGCTACACCTTCGCTGGTATCGTCCCACCAGCCTCCCCACGTGCGCGCCCAGCCGTACTTGCCGACCTGGACATCGGTCAGCATCCAGGCATCAACAGAGCCGAGGTTCGGATCGGATTGAGTGTCGATAACCCGCACCAGCATCGGATAGTGCCCGAGAGGCGCTCCGAGGGCATTCGCCACTATGCCGGTGAAGAGATAGCTTTCATCGCCGGTTTCCTCGGAGAAATCGAGCTCAACCACTCCGTTGAAAAGCGCCGGCGCCTCGACCGTCACGGAAGAGATCGTGTCAAACCCCTGATGATCGCAGACCGTTACGCTTATGGGCGCGGAGCTGCCGACTTCGGGCATTAAGTCGTCCACATACGGGACATTCACCTTGTAGGCTTCGGAGCAGTTCGCCTCGGGAGGAAAATCCACCAACGGATCGGTCACAGTGCCGTCCACATCAACCCAGCTCGCGTCGACCGCGTAGCCGAACTCGATCGGTCCCGCCGGAAGGCGAAGATGGACCATCCGGCTTTCCTGCGCTCCCGATTCGAACATGCGCCTCGGGACCTCGGTGGCATACGAGACGAACGGGTTCAGCGTGGCGTTCAGATCGCCGCCGGGGGCAAATTTGCCGGGGATGTATTTCTGCCAGGGCGGTCCAGGGTTGCTCTCCGGAAATTCGGTCGGGTTGAAAAGGGAAGTGTAGCCGTCCGGATTCAGAAGTCGCGGGACGGTGTCGCCCCAGGCGACCTTTCTCCCCGAGGACGCGAACGTATAGTCGGACCCGGTGATGAAAATGCCGCGAACATCGAACGCGGTCAGTTTCATAAGATTGGCGTACGGGTGTCTCAGGGTGAGATCGGCGGTCAGCTGCATGGGTTTGTGCGGAACGGGCTGGAGATTGCCGATCGACAGGCAGTCGGTACACGGCGCGATCTCCAGAAGTCGCACGATGTTGAGATGCATCTGCGCGGCCCGCAGGAGCACGACCTCGGCCGACTTGTGATCCTCGGCGACCCGCACCTCCCAGAGGCCCAGCAGTATTCGATCCGAACGAGCCGACACGGGATAGCGGACAGGATCGGGTTTGGCGGGATCAACGGGTCCGCGTTCACCCGAGCATCCTGAGATCAACATCACGGCGATAAAGAAAATGCAGAAAGTCGGAAATGGACGCACTTGGGGTTCCTCCGTAGGGGGTAAAAGAGAGAGGTTCACCCTGATTTTACCACATGGAAGCCCCGATAGTGGGCACTTGGGCACTAGAATGAAAAAGAGTAACCACTAAGGCACCAAGAGCACAAAGGAACACCAAGAAGAGGGATCGGTATCACCAGGGGTTGCTTTCGTAGTCGAAGTCGAAGGTCCCGATGCTCCTTGGCGGAGGATCGTGATCGAGCCGGCAGTGGTCGGACCGATAGGTCCAGGGATCCAGGTCGGAGATCATCTCGCCCCGGAACTCGTCGCAATAGTCAAGCCTCCCCTTCATCCGTATCTCCCACTTGTAAAGCTCCTCCCCGCACTCATAGCTCCAGCGCTTTTCCCAAACATGGAAACGGACTTCGAGGTTATCGCTCCAGGAATCGTAGTCCACACTGTCGGCGTCGTACGATTTCCCGCAATCGTCGACCAAGACCGCGCAGTAGCAGTCGTTGTAGATACGGAGGCTTGCGCAGAAGGAATGATCGAAACCCATCCCGGGCCGATCGATATACACGTGACCCTCGTAATAGCCGTCGGCGTCGGGCCAGGAGAAGAACGGGTCCACGGGCTCGCATCCGACGGCCAGGAGAGTGAAGGTCACCGCAAGAATGGCAAGGAAGCGCATATCAACCCTCCGCTCGTTGAAGGGACGTGGGAAACTGACCGGTTTCCGTTGCCATGTTGCCCTGGCAGGTGGTATGTTGTTAATGCATCGATATTGGAGGCTTCGCCAATGTTTCACAACCAGGTCCGTACGCATATCCCGGCCGTCCTGATAGCCGCGCTGGTAATTGCGGGATGCGCCGGGAGCGGTAACCCGGTCGACCGGCAGACTCCGGTCAGTCCCGACCTGTCGGCCCCCAAGGCTTCCCCGAGAGCGGAATCGAATTCCTCCGACCGGCATTCGATCCTGGGATTCTGGTGGATATACATAGACCCGGAGGACCTCAGTTCGGAGATCGTCCCGGCCCGCGAGCCTCTGATGCACGTGAATGTGCGGAAGTTCCTCGAAGACGGGGTGCCGTGTTCGCAGTGCCTGAGAATCGTCAACATTACCCCGAACCCGGACGGCACAAAGAACCTGGATATTTACATTTACCATCCCTGGCCGGGGCTGGACCAGTTCAACGGGTACGATGTCCGAGGAATCGCAATGTTCAACGGGTCGGAAGTGTGGCCGACGAGCGGTCTGAGAACCCAGGACCCGGACAGCACGGACGGCTATGTGCTCAATGCGGACGGCTACACGACGATTTTCAATCCGACTGATTTCCCCCCCGGATGGTCGGCTCCGATATTCAGTTACTCCAAGGGAAAAATGGCGACGGCCACGTTCCCGAACAGTACGCTGAACCCGTATAAGGACTACTACACCGATATCTGGCACCATTATTTCCAGGCAAGTCAGGCTGCAATGAGAACATGGGTGATGAGATTTCCTTCGGGTAAGCCGTTCGCGATCGGTTATGCCGTCGATGCATCATGGGAGCCGCCCGATTTCCCCGGCACCCCGAACATGCCTGAGCCGTACCGCGTCAATGTCGAGCAGGATGGTCCTCTCGACACTGAGGTCGAATCTGAAGTCAGCTTATCGGTGAATGTCTGGGACTGGCAGATGGACGCGGCAAGCGCCTGGGTGGAATGCCCCGATCTTTTTGACGGCATCAAACAGTCAACAACCAGTGTCGCGGGTACCGAATACCAGACTTTCTTTGTCACCGTTCAAAACGAGAAAGGAGCGCCGCCGGGTGCTTACAGGTCATTGGTCGCCGCGACCGATTCCTCCACCGCAACGCCTCCCTGGGATTGGACGACGTACACCTTTTACGACATCACGGTCGCGGACGTGGGGAATCATCCCCCCCATGCGGCCGCCGAGGCCGACCAGTACTCGGTTGCCGTGGGCGAGACCATCCAGTTTCTGTCGCTGTCGGACGATCCGGACGGACCGGGGGATATCGTTCTGTGGCTTTGGGATCTTCAGAACGACGGCACGTGGGATTCGATAGATGTCAATCCCCAGTGGTCCTACGATGAGCCGGGAAGCTACTTCGTCGATCACCAGGTGACCGACCAGGGATCCCTGTCCGATGACCTCGAGCCCGATGAGCTCCTGCATATCACCGTCAACGACAAATGCTGTGCGAATCCGCCGGTCGCGGTGATCGACGGCGCCAAACCCGTGGTCACGGACGAGCAATTGACGCTGACAAGCGGATCGTACGATCCCGACGGCATCGACTGCTCGCTTGAGAACTCGTGGGACCTCGACAATGATGGAATCTACGAATTCTCCGGCGATGAGGCTGTCGTGAGCTTCGACCAGATCGGAAAGCACGTCGTTGGTCTGAAGACGGTCGACAGTTGCGAGCTTGAGGACACCGAGCAGGCGGAAATCGACGTCCATGTCGGCGTCACGCAGCCTGAAGACTCAGCCTACAAGACAATCGGGACCAGGTACAGTTATGTCAGCACCGACCTGACGCTGCAGGGAGCGCAGTTTGCCGTCCCGCTCGACAATCCTGCCGGGCCCTGGGATTTCACGCTTCTGACTCTTGAGGATGTCGGGAACTACAGGGCCATCCTCGGTACGGACCATCCGGAAGTAGCCCCGTTCAAGGATGATTTTGTCTCGGCGATCGACCATTTCTACAAGACGGAAGGGATCTACAACATGGTCTCGGGCGCGGTCTACGCGGCTGAGTGGTACCAGACAGCCCCGGACCGTCTCGCATGGGTCGGGATTCACGAGGACGTGGACCTCGGAAGCGTCAATCTGATACCGCCAATGGAGCAGGACTACCCGATCTGGATTTTCTCGTCCGTCGACTATTCATTCGGCTTCCCGCCGGTGTTCGAGTTTACGTACAGGCTGATCGGATGGGGCGAAGGCAAGGTGAGCGTGCCGTACAACGGACTGACTGATGCCGACTGCGTCGTGGTCAAATACGAGGCGGCGATAGTGAGCACATCGCTGACCGGCAGCGCCCTGGTGTATGAATGGCTGCTTGACGACGGGACGGTTGTCGCGATTACCGCCGCGATAAACTTCGAGGGTGACGAGAACTATGACCCGGACACATGGGAAGTCACCGGCATAGCCACGTTCAACGCTCTGAACACAGTGGGTCCGTATTGAGAGGTTCCCCGCCGTGTGCAGGATGGGGGGCGGCACGAAGGTCCGAACACAAGATGTGTTCGGCACGGTAATCAGAATACGCCCAGATCGAGATTCAGGAGCGCCTGCACGACCTGCGGGTCGAACTGCGATCCCGCCTGGTTCCTGATATCCGCGATAGCCTGCTGGGAGGTCATCTTCGCTCGATACGGCTGATCGCTCGTCATGACATCATACGCCTCGGCCACCGCGAGTATCCTCCCGGTCATAGGGATATGCTCCCCTTCGAGACCGCGCGGATAGCCCTTCCCGTCCCAGCGTTCGTGATGACTGGCCACTCCCTCAATCACAGCGGGCTGGAATCCCAGCGGCTTCAGTATGAACCGTCCGAGGACGGGATGCCTCCTGATCTCCCGGAATTCGTCGTCGGTCAGGTTGCCGGGCTTGACCAGGATGCTCTGGCTCACTCCCGACTTGCCGATGTCGTGCAGGAAGCCGGAATCGCGCACGGCTCGTACCAGCGAGGCGTCAAGGTCGAGCCCCCTGGCGATCGCTTCGGCGATCGCGGAGACCCTCGACGCGTGCGCCCTGTACCCCGGATCGGCCTCCGATGCGTCATCGGTCATCTGATCGATCAGACGCTGGTTCAGGCGAAAGACCTGTTCCGCAAGGTAGCTCTGCTCCAGGATAACGGACAGGAGGCTGCCGAGGGCCTCGATCCAGGAGACGATCAGGGCATCGTATGCGTCCCTTTCGGAATGTTCAAGGTTGAGCACACCGTGGAGACGCTCCCCGTAGATCACCGGCGCCGACAGAAGCGTCCGCGATCCCGGAGAGAAGCTCAGCAGCCCGGACTCCCGGACGTCCTCCACGAGCACGGTATGCCCTCCCGCCAGCGCTTCCACCGCTGCGGACCTCTTGCTGTCGGCAAGGCTGATGTTGTCTTTGCCGACGCCATCGGAATCCGCTGAGACGCTCTCCGAGAAGAACAGGATGTTCATGTCCGACTGGAAAAGGAGCAGATCCGCGCGGAGGCTTCCGGTCGTGCCCCTTAATCCCGTCAAAAGAGCTCTGATAAGCGCAGAGGAATCGAACGGACGGGCAAGTTGTCCCAGGCCCCAGCAGACAACATCCTGCACGGTCTTCAAACTCTCGGGATAGCGACATTCGTCAGGCATCGTCTCTCCTCAGTCCCGGCTCTTATCCCGGACATAATAATATCGCCGGCAGGATGTCAACAATTCGACGCCGGTCCGAATGCAGTTCCCACTGGCATCGAGACTTCAACAGTAGTATATTGCCGGTTTGAATGCGGAGAGGAAACATGACAATCACAAGAAGAGTCTGCTACATAATCCTTGCACTTCTGCTCGTGTGTCTGGGGTCATGCACCGGGGACAAGCAAGGGAGAGGAGTCCCTGCGGACAGGGACCGGGAGGGCGGAGATACTCAGGGTGCAGGCAATGGCGGGACGGGGCAGGAGATCGATTCAGCGGGAAAGCCCGAGGATGTGGTGACGCTTGCGGACATATCCCGCGGCCTGCAGGTGTGGAAAGCCGCCGACTGCACTCAGTGCCACAGGATCGGGGACGATCCAGGGGGAGACAAGGGTCCGGCCCTGACCGGCATCGGCGACCGTCTCACCGGGGAGCAGCTCAGGGCGTTGATCCGGGATCCCCGGTCGGTGAACCCCAATGCGACCATGCCGCCTCACAATCCTAGCGACGAGGACCTGGATTATCTGACCAGGTACTTGAGCGTGCTTTCATCGGACACTGCGGCGAAGCAGAAATACGGGGGAGGATGATGTCGAGGGGAGGGAGGGATAATGTTTACACTCGGAGTTTCCGACTGTGAAATATGATATTCGCACACGTGCAGGCTCTCAGGATACCCGCCCGGATCACGCGATAACGCAGGCGCTTTATCCGATTCAATAGCGATTAATATCGATGTCTTAAGCGCCCGCCCTCGTGAAAAACGCGAAGTAAACTCTCTCTTCATAGCGGGCAGCCTTGACACGATTTTGCCTCCTTGATACGCTTTACCGGTTCTAATCGGTTTACTCTGGATGCCGGATTAAGACATCACACATCTTTTCATAGCCAAACACTAGGTGGAGGTCAGCTATGCATCAGCATCTGGCGCGTATCATTTCTGTCGCGGTTGTGCTTTTGCTTATCGGTTGCTCCAGCGGAGGCGGCCCGACCGCTCCGCCGGTGGATACGCAAAACCAGCCCGGAGGTCTCGCACCAGCAGGGTCGGCCGTCGGCCTGACCCCGAACATCATTACATCAGAGCCCGAGGAGAGAATCCTGGGCAACTTCTACTACTACTCAAATAACGGGGAAACACTTGCGTGGGGCACGGTGCTCATCAATCAGGACGGATGGAACTATAGGATCGACTACCTTGCGCCCAAGCTCCGCGCTTTGCGTCAGAGCGAGGTCACTCGCGAAGCCCAGGCGGTGGTCGACCTGACCTGGCTGAAGCTCATCAACGTGGGCGTCAGCTACACGAACAAACCGCTCCCGATTCCGCCCGACCTTGCCACTTATGAACCCGGCGAGCTCATGGATTACCGGGTGGACATCCAGAACAAGATCAAGTTCAAGATCAAGGACCAGACCGTCATCGCGACCCAGGTCGACATGTTCAACAACAAGCTGGGAGACGCGGCCCAGAATATCTGGACCAATGTCACCATACCGGTGAGCGGCCTGAGCCTGTTCGATAACTGGATCGTAGAGCCGACACTCGCCAACGGCATTTATTACACGAGGGTGCGTGTCGGGTTCCAGTTCTGGGGCGGCTGGATAACTGTGGTGATCTTCGATGCGAAGGCCGGGGCGTTCAAGGTCGAGAAGGGCGTCGGACCCGAGTACTTCGACCCGGTCGCCAAAGGCGTGACAACCACTCCGGTTGTTGCGGTCGGGGAAAACGTGCACGTTCAGGACAACGGCTCGTACGATCCCGACGGGGGCACCATCACGCTGTACGAATGGGACTTCGACAACGACGGCACATTCGACGCGACGGGCCCGTCCGCGGACACCATCTACTACACGCCGGGGGTCTATTACATCAACCTGAGGGTCACCGACGACGAGGGCGCCAAGGACGATCTCACGGACGATCCCGGCGACCAGCTGATCGAGGTGACCGTAACGCCGCCTCCAGTGCCGCCCGTGGCTATCGCCTCGGCTTCGAAGTACGAGGCCTATGTGGCGGAAAACATCACGTTCACCGGCACGGATTCCTACGATCCGGACGGCGGCGACATCGTGCTCCACGAATGGGACTGGGATAATGACGGCACTTACGACTCTCTTGGAGGAGTAGTCGATCACTCCTATTCCACACCGGGGACCTATTACGTGCAGCTCAGGGTCACCGACGACGAGGTCCAGACCGACACGCTGGATGAGCCTCTGGAGATTTTGATCAAACCTGCTCCGATCCCGCCAAACGCATGCTTCACCTACGACCCCGAGAGCCCCGTTCCGTGCGAGCTCGTGACATTCGACGCCAGTTGCTCATCGGATGAGGACGGCGAGATCGTCAAGTACTCCTGGGATTTCGACGGGGACGGGGAAGTGGACCTGGAGACCGAGGATCCCATTGTGGAGGTCCCGGCAGGTGTTCCCGGCGACTATAACGTCATACTCACGGTCACGGACGACTCGGGTCTGGAGGACCAGGCGCAGGATACGGTCACGGTGGTCAATGCTCTCCCGACGGCGGTCCTTACGGTCGACAAAACGGAGGCTTACGTGGGCGAGGATATCGCCTTCGACGCCTGCGACTCTCACGACAACGACTGCGCGGGTGAGGAGATCATCGGATGGGAATTCTACTGGGACAAGGACGGCGAGCCGGTCGGAAGCCCGAATTGCACAGCGACCCATGCCTACGACACGCCCGGCGTGTACAAGGTCGATGTGAGGGTGACCGACGATGAGGGCGGTACGGACAGACTGGACGAGGGGACCTGGCCGGAGATAACGATCCTGGCCCAGCACGAGGCGCCCATTGCGATCGCCGACGCCGATCCGAAGACTCAGACAGTCTGCGAGCCCGTGCATTTCTTCGATGACGGCTCTTACGACCCGGACGGCGGACTGATCGTGAGCTACGAATGGGATTGGAACGGCGACGGCGTGTACGAAAATGTCGGGGATGATATCTACCATTCCTTCACTACCCCCGGCGACTGGTTCGTCCAGTTCAGAGTCACCGACGACGAAGGACAGACAGACACCCTCGATGAGCCGATCCATATCATTGTCCAGAATGCGCTCCCGACCGCTGTTGCTATTGCAGACAAGTACACAGCAGCGCCGGACGAGGTCATCAACTTCGACGGCTCCGATTCGCACGATAACGACTGCGACATGCAGGAGATCGTGAAGTGGGAGTGGGACTGGAACAATGACGGCACTTTCGAGGGCTCAGGCGAGATCGCGGAGCACTCGTATACCGAACCAGGCACCTATTACGTGCAGTTGAGGGTCATGGACAACGAGAACGGCACTGATACTCTCGATCAGCCGCTCGAGATCGTGGTATCGCTCGAGCTTTTCGATCCGATCGCCTATGCCAAGGCCGGCACGAACTCTACAACCGTCTGCTATTCGATTTACTTCCAGGACGACGGTTCATACGATCCGGACGGCGGCGACATCCAGCTCTATGAATGGGACTGGAACGGCGACGGAACGTTTGATGAATCAGGTCCGGCGCTCTACCACACATTCACCGAGCCCGGTGACTACGATGTGCAGTTCCGCGTAACGGACGACGAAGGCGCTACTGACACTCTCGACGCACCCCTTGCAATCACCATCGAGAATGCGCTGCCTACCGCAGTAGCCTACGCCAGCTCCCAGAACGTGTATGTCAACGAGACGGTCACGTTCGATGGCTCCGATTCCTATGACAACGACTGCGAGGGCAGCGAGATCGTCCTCTGGGAATGGGACTGGGATAACGACGGCACCTACGATGCATCAGGCGCGGTAGTGGAGCATGCTTTCACTGAGCCCGGCATCTATCCCGTCATGTTGAGGGTCACCGACGATGAGGGTGGGACCGATACGCTCGACGAACCGCTCCAGATTACCGTTTCCATCGAGTACTTCGACCCGATCGCGTACGCCAAGGCGGACACCAACCAGACGACCGTGTGCTATTCCATCTTCTTCCAGGATGACGGGTCGTACGACCCCGACGGCGGGGACATTCAGCTCTATGAGTGGGACTGGAACAATGACGGGACATTCGACGAGTCCGGGAAGGACGTTTATCACAGCTTCGACACTCCGGGCAACTATGAGGTCCAGTTCCGGGTGACGGACGACGAAGGGGCAACGGACACCCTCGATACGCTTATCCAGATTCTCGTCGAGAACGCTCTCCCGACCGCGGTCGGCTCTGCCAGTAAGTACGAGGCCTATGTCGGCGAGCTCATCGATTTCGACGGCTCCGGCTCTTACGACAATGACTGCGACGGGCAATACATCGCGTACTGGGAGTGGGACTGGGAGAACGACGGGGTCTTTGAAGGCTCGGGCGAGTACGCATCGCATTCGTACTCAGCTCCGGGCATCTACCCCGTCCAGCTCAGGGTCACCGACAATGAGGGCGGCACAGACACGCTTGACGTGCCGC
>CAYGZQ010000019.1:0-43499 GCA_964354375.1 uncultured Planctomycetota bacterium | reverse complement strand
TCCGCACCCGGACAGTACCAGGTCCAGCTCAGGGTCACCGACAATGAGGGCGGCATAGACACGCTTGACGTGCCGCTCAGCATAAACGTCACTGAGGAGAAGTTCGATCCCATCGCGTTTGCGGCCGCTTCTCCGAATCCGCAGATCGTCTGCGAGAACGTCCATCTGTACGATGACGGCTCGTACGATCCCGACGGCGGCTCGATCCAGCTCTTTGAGTGGGACATCGACACCGACGGGACGTACGAGTACACCGGCTCCGACATCTACTTTGCCTGGACCGTTCCGGGAACCTACTACGTGCAGATGCGCGTTACCGACGATGAGGGCGAAACCGATACTCTCGACACGCCGCTCGAGGTAATGATCGAGAATGCCCTCCCGACAGCCGTCGCTTACGCGAGCAAGACTGAAGTGCTCGTGAACGAACTGATCGATTTCGACGGTTCCGATTCCTATGACAATGACTGCGACGGACAGGACATTGTCGCCTGGGAATGGGACTGGACGAACGACGGTGTTTTTGAAGGCTCCGGCGAGTACGCATCGCATTCGTACTCCGCACCCGGCACGTACTACGTGCAGCTTCGCGTGACGGATGATGAAGGCGGTACGGACACCCTGGATAATCCGATCACGATTCATGTGTCGGTAGCGTATGAGGATCCTATCGCGTTCGCCGACGCATCCCCGAATCCGCAGATAGTCTGCGAGCAGGTGCATCTGTACGATGACGGCTCGTACGACCCCGACGGCGGCTCCATCCAGCTTTTCGAGTGGGACATCGACAACGACGGAACGTACGAGTACACCGGCTCCGATATCTATTACGCCTGGACCGTTCCGGGAACCTACTACGTGCAGATGCGCGTGACCGACGATGAAGGTGCGACGGACATGCTCGACACACCGCTCGAGATAATGATCGAGAATGCGCTTCCGACAGCGGTCGCCTCAGCCAGCAAGTACGAAGCCTACATTGGCGAGTCCATCGATTTCGACGGATCGGGCTCATACGACAATGACTGCGACGGACAGAGCATTGTCACCTGGGAGTGGGACTGGACTAACGATGGAATTTTCGAAGGCTCCGGCGAGTACCCATCGCATACGTACTTCCTCCCCGGAGTGTACCAGGTCCAGCTCAGGGTCACTGACAATGAAGGCGGCACCGACTTGCTGGATGCTACGCTCAGCATAAGCATCACCGAGCATAAATTCGACCCCATAGCCTTTGCTGACGCTGACCCGAATCCGCAGACCGTCTGCGAGCAGGTCCATCTGTACGACGACGGGTCGTACGATCCCGACGGCGGACTGATCGCGGGCTGGGAATGGGACATCGACAACGACGGAACGTACGAGTACACCGGCTCCGAGATCTTCAACGCCTGGGACGTCCCAGGCACATACTACGTGCAGATGCGCGTGACCGATGATGAGGGCGCCACCGATACCCTCGATTCACCTCTCGAGATCCACATCACGAACGCTCTCCCGAGTGCGTACGCGACCGTGGACAAGACCATGGCTGAGATCGGTGAGCTGTTTTACTTCGACGGCTCCGGCTCCCATGACAACGACTGCGACGGTGAGGCCATCACAGCATGGGAATGGGATTTCGACTACGACGGGACGTTCAATCTGGATGATCACGGAAAGACCGTGAGTCACGCCTACGACACTCCCGGCATCTACCAGATCATGCTGAGAGTCACGGACAACGAGGGCGCCACCAACCTCCTCGGCAACCCGCTTGTAGTCACTGTGACAGTACCCTCCTGTCCCGTGGGGATTCACTACTTCGACATACTTGACCCTGCGTCCCGACGCGGGCTGTCCCATGGCTACTCCTCATTCGCTTTCTCAGTGCTGCCGCGCGCAGACATCGCCTTCATCGAAGCCGGTTCAATGGCCGGACTGGGGATTGTCCAGGGCGGTCAGAACTCGCTCGTGACTTTTGACCCGGATGTCGACGCCGACGACCCGATCAACGACGGCATTTTTGTGAAACCGACCGGCGGCGCAAAGGGCACAGTCCTTGTCACCAACCTTGACGGCGCTCCTTACGACAGCATGGTCTCGGTTGTGACCAGCGACAAGCCGAATGAACTCAGGCTGCTCGACACCAGCGTGATCGCAGGCATGTTCTTCCCCTACTCTCACTCCTTTGGAGCAGGCTACAAGATCATGGCCGTCGATTTCAGCGAGAGCGGCGACATCTGGGCGGTCGTGCAAAGACCGGCTGCATCCGGAATCGATCTCATGTACTCCGCGTACGTCGGCGACCCCGTGTTCTATGAGACATGGCACGCGACGTCCATCGGCTCGATCATCGGCACCGAAACCGACGTGTTCGACATCGCGGTCAACTGGGCCGCCGGCAAGCTGTATATCTTCGACGCCGGCACCGAGCAGCGCGGCCGCGTTACCGTTTTCGACATCTCGAACCCGCTCAGTCCTTCGGTTTCCATGACGGCCGACGGCATTTTCGACCAGGTAATTTACTACTCTTGCAACGAGGAGTTCGGCGTGGCCGGCTTCGCCGACATCGACATCGATCACGTCGGGTCCGATGAGACCTGCCACATCCTCGTCTACGCGAGAGTCGCGGGGACCTACGCATTGCTTCAGAAGTTCGATCAGTATATGTCCCCACTTGGGCTCTCAGTCTATAATGGCGACGTGTGGCCGACATTCACCATCAACCCGGAGACTATGCCGGAAGACCGCGACCTTGTTCTGCCCGGGACATCGAAACTCGGCTTCTGGTTCGCACCTCTGGATTGGTAGTTGCTCTTGAGATTCGAGATGCTAAGCCCCCGGGAGACCGGGGGCTTTTGAATTCCGGTTCCGGCAGACGAAGCGGCATTGCGTTTCCCGCAACCCAGATGCGGAATTCGACTTGACACCGGCTGGGCAACAATTTATATTATCAGCGTTAAATGTTAACCGTGTTACGTATTGTCCGGGAGGTCTGATGGACGGAAACGGATCCTATGAGATTGACGAGTTTGTTCGAAATCTTCAACTGCTCGCCTTCCTTACCCGCCACTACATTGAGGCAAGATTCGTCGACGATGTCACAGACAAACCGATCAGCTTCGTGCACATAAACCTCTTGAGGATTCTGGATGAACACCCCGGCAGAACGGTCGGTGACATCGCCAGGTTCATGAACGTCAGTTATCCCGCGGCCACCAAGACCGTCGACAAGCTGGTCAGGCTGGGGCTGCTCCGAAGGCGCGAAGACCCCAACGATCGCCGGATCGCACACCTCCACCTCACTTCCACCGGCAAGAGACTTGTCGAAAAGTATGCCCAGCTGAAGCGGGAGCAGATACAGCAGGTCATCAACAGCTTCGGGAAGGATAGAGCAATCGCTCTTGGCGAGCAGATGCGTCTGTTCGCGAGGCACGTTGTGGACAGTGTTCCGGTCAGAGCCGGTATCTGCCTGCATTGCGGGGCTTTCGACCCGAAGGATTGCTACACGACCGAATCTGAAAAGAAGTGCGGCTACCTGGAGTCCGTGTCGGAACCGGGAAGCTGAAGCGTGTCGGGTCGGGCTACAGGAACTCCTGCGACGAGCTTACGTGGAATCCGAGCGTTCGGAAGAATCGGATGCCTCCCCTGTTAAGGCGGTTCACTCTCACCACTGCGCGCACAAATCTGCGGTCTCGAAACGCCCAAAGCGCCATGTTGACCAGATGGGTTCCGATGTGAATGCCCCTGTGACGAGGCCCGACACCGAGCACGTGTATTCTTCCTTCCGCTTCCTCCTTGGAGAAGCCGTTGAGGATGAATGCACAGGGTTCCCTGTCGAAGAAAGCCAAGAGCGACGCTCCCGCCAGAAAGTCGGGCATGGCTGCGATATCCTTGACTATGCTCACGCAGCCCTCTTTGGATCCGAGCTTGGGGTAGGCTTCCAGCTCGAGTGAATCCGAGAATGCAACAGCCATCGCCGCCGCGTACGCCGGGAGCATAGGGTCTGTCCACGGCTCGACACGATACCCGAAAGGCAGCGGGAGGTCGGCGGGCGGCTCGATGAGGTCCTTCACCATGGTGAACCTCACAAGCCCGCCGATGGGATTCTCGAAGGGCTGCATCCTCCCGGAGGTCGTCGCCGCGCCCTCGGTGCCGACGATTTCTTCGCTCTGATCGTTTTCCGTCAAAATCCAAGCCTCTAATTCATTTTGTTAGAAGAATACTCTCATTGATTGGGCAAAACACCTTGTTTGGCCCTCGGGCTCAGGGAGTCGACTTGCGTGCCGAATCCTTTTTTCAGTCCGATCCGGTCAGGGAAAAGCGCTCTAACCCCCTAGCGCGGCCCTGTAATCCGCCAGGAACCTCTCGATCCCGACATCCGTCAGGGGATGATTGAAAAGGCCTTTCAGGATGCCGAACGGGACCGTCGCTATGTCCGCCCCCAGCATCAGTGACTCGACAACATGACGCGCGTGCCTGACGCTGGCCACAATTACCTCCGTCTCGAAAGCGTAGTTATCGAACATCTGGACTATCTCTTCCACGACCGCCATTCCGTCTCCACCGATATCATCGATCCTGCCCACGAAGGGGCTCAAGTAGGTCGCCCCGGCCTTTGCAGCAAGCAGCGCCTGGTTCACGCTGAAAACCAGGGTGACATTGGTCTTGATATCTTCCTGGGCGAGAGTCCTCACTGCCTTGATCCCGTCGGGCGTCACCGGGATTTTCACCACGACATTCTCAGCCACCGCCGCCCATTCTCGCGCTTCCTTGACCATGCCTGCGAAATCCGTCGCCAGAACTTCGGCGGAGACCGGTCCCGGGACTATGGCGCAGATCTCCTTCACCGTCGCCTTGTAGTCCCGCTTCTCCAGCGCGATCAGGCTCGGGTTGGTCGTGACCCCGTCCAGCACTCCCCAGCTCATCGCGGTACGTATCTGCTCGACATTCGCGGTATCAATAAAGAGCTTCATATGAATACTCCCTCTGGGACGGTGAGCGTAGATTCTATCGCGTCGGCACCGGCAATGCAACGCAGAATCTCTGTCGGTGAATCCTGGAGTCGATTTTCGAACTCATGGGAGGTCCGGGGGGCACCTTCATGCGAGACCGATAGGTCGAGCATGCGGGTGCAATATAACTCCACTGAAGGCACCCCGTGAACCTCTTTCATTTGAAAGCTGCGTTAGGAAGAGTATAATTCTCATATGACCCTTATGGGAGAGAAGCTGAAGAACCCACCTCTAATCGAAGCGGTCTGCGAGTTCCGCTGGGTCGAAACATCGCCATGGGACTGGACGATACCAGGGCAGCTCTTCGAGAGGATTAAAGAGGATTTTCCAGACAGATCGGAACTCGGGTTCGCGCAACCACGTCAAGCCGATGATCAAGGTGCGAATATCGTCCAGACGGTGGCAGTCCCTCTGTTGGTGCGACTCAGCCGGCGGGATGGAAGCGCCATTGTCCAAATCGGTCAGCGCCTTCTCTCAGTCAACTGCCTCAAGCCTTATCCGACATGGGAGTCGTTCAAGTCTCTGATAATTCAGATCTACGGTGAGTACTCGACGGTCGCTGAGCCCACAGCTCTGGACCGCGTTGGGCTTCGCTATATTAACCGAATGGACGTTCCTGAAGGCGACTTCCAAATAGAGGACTACCTGAACATGGGCTGCAGCAGCGAGTGGCTCACTAAGTATCCCTTTGCTTCATTCTACCAGAGATATGAAGTGGTTATGTCATCTCCGGATAGGATCCTGGTCCATCAGACGGCATTGGATCGGTACGATGGCAAGCGAGCCATAATGCTGGACTTGGATATCGGAATGCGGAATATCGGCACAGTAGAGACTGGTCTATCTTTGGATGCTCTCCTCGATGCAGCCCACGATAAGGTTCTTGAAGCCTTCGTATCTTCGGTGAACCCGGATCTCTACGAGAGGATGAAACGAGGCGACCAGTGCACACCATCGAGACAGCAGTAAGCCTACGTCGCTTGAGGAGCTTCGTTGCCTATTATCCGTTGGCGTCGCTGCCGCCTGCATCCGGGCTGAGCCCAATCGTGTATCCAAGCGCTCCTGATCTCAGCTATGCGCAGAAACCCCTACGCGGGAATGAATCTCGGTCGATTACCGGACTTGATTCTGGGCCTGCGGAAGAAGCTGAGGCGCACTATCGGTCATTAGTTCAGTATCAGCCCAAGACGGATCTCGGCAGACGGCTGTGGCAGCTTCGGCTTGAGAATATCGCGGACGGGGCCCAGCTCCTTTCCTGGGAAGAGATAGAGCAGGAAAAAGCTGCCCGGCGCGGTGAATTGTGATGGCAAAGAAGGGAAAGCTGACCTATCTCGATTCGTGTGTGCTCATTGCTGCTTTCACTGGCAACCAAGACATATCGATTGAGGCGATGAAGATTATCGACGATCCGACCCGGTCGTTCGCCGCTAGCGTATATCTTGAACTGGAACTCCTGCCAAAGCCCAGTTTCTTCAAACAGGAGATAGAGCGGAAGTTTTTCGAACTCTTCTTTGACCGTGTTGATGTTTGGGCTGAGACATCCGAGGAATTGGCCAGACGAGCGCTCGAGGAAGCGAAAAGGATCGGGGCGAAAGCCATGGATGCCCTTCACTTGGTCTCGGCAGCGCAAGCCGGAGCTGAGGAACTCGTCACAGCAGAAAAGGACACAAAGCCAATGTTCAGGTCCGGCCTTGTGACGGTGACCAGCCTCAGGTCCTCTAAGGTTTAGGTTCCGGCCAGCCCAAATCAGTCTACCTACCGACAGCACTTGTCTGCATGAACCCTTCCGGTCTGTCCAGCTAAGACAAATATTTCCTCCAGACCTCTTCCGTACGGAGCCGGCGGAACCCGAAGCGGCCGTACATGGATCTGGCCACGTCGTTCTTTTCGTCGACATCGAGCTCCACTGCTCTCAGACCCGAATCGTAACAGGCTCTCAGCCACCGACTCATGAGGGCCTTTCCCCATCCCCTGCCCCGCAGACGAGGATGAACGCCGATCGAAACCAGGTAGCAGCTCTCGACGGTCGCCGATGCGTAGTCCTGCATCAATTGCCCGAAGACATACCCGGACGGCTCGTCCTCAGTATACGCGATCTGGAGCAGTCGGGATCTGAATTGCCTGCCGCTGGTCACCTCTTCCCAATCCTCGCGCTCGGGACGGAGGAAGTCCCAGTGATCGGCGAACGCCAGGTTGAAGAGGCCCATAAGAATCGGCAGGTCCTCGACGCCCCGCCAGTCGCGGATCATCCCCCGACCGGGCGGGTCGTACAGAAGGGCGGCGCCTTTCAGAGGAAACGCTCTCCATCGCTCATACGCGCCCATCCGTCTGAAACCGGACCGCGCATAAGCCTCCGCCCAGGACGGATGGAGCGATCTTCCCTCCAGATGCCGCGCGTTGCACTCCCCGGCCCGTACGATCGATTTTTCCATTAGTTGATCGAGCAGGTCTTTGAGATCGGGATCTTCAGGGGGCACATAGGGTCCGCGCATGTAGACATGCGATGGCGCAGGCTTGGTGTAGAGCCAGCAGAAACCTCTCGGGATTTCCCCGGAATCGGCAGTCGCGCACGAGGCGATGATGACATCGCGTCTCGGGTCGATTTCGAACTTGATGAACAGGGATTCCCAGTGTCCTCTGGGGAGCGAGGTCAGCCCGACGCCGACGGAAGCGTATCGGTCGTAGAGATCGACAAGCGCGGGAAGGATGTCAGGGCTGTATTCCACAGGCACTCTGGGCCATGATATCGGCAGCAGTGCAAGGTGCGCAAGTCTCGGGCATCCGGTCGGCTATCAAGAAGCCCACCCTGTGGCGGTGGGCTGGTTGCGGGAAAAGGTACTAAGGAGGATCTGTGGTGTATATCGATAGACGGTCTTTCATAATAGCCGGCTGCGGAAACAGGGAAGCCGCAGCCGGAACGGACGTAGGAGATATAGGCTCATTTTTGGACAGTGCTCTGAGTGTTAACTCGGGCTGCTCAATGGTTAACACAACCCAACTACGCGATCCGTGGGATTTAATAACACATTCCATGCCAAAACCGCCTTGAGGCCGATGCCAACAGAGTCGATGCGGGACTCGGCACGGGAAACCGGCATCCAGTGACACCTGCGCACAGTGGGAGCTGTCCGGCAAGCTCACAATTCCCGGTGGGTCTGCACGACTCCCCGTCGTCGTAGGCGCATTTTGCTACAATCCGGGCATCTCACCGGAGCATTATGCACCGGAACCCCGGGGCCTTCCGAGCCGCAAATCAGCCCCAGTCAACACCTGAGAAAAGGGATCCTTTCCCGGGTTACCTCTCCCCTTCCGTGTTTCCGCGCCAGGACATCAGCTTCTCGGGTCGATCGCCTCGTCCGGACCCTCATGGAGTCGTTCGACCCTGGCGCTTGTCGCCCAGGCATTCTTGTCGATCAGATTCTCGAGGGGCTCGCCTGCAAGATAATGGCGGAGGTTGGTCAGAAAACCCTCATGCGTTCGTGTCCAGAAATGCGGGCTGATTCCCGAGATTCTCGGCGTGATAAGCGTGCCCTCGAGCCGCCAGAGATAGCTTTCCTCGGGGAGGGGCTCGCGCTGGAACCGATCGAGCCCCGCGCCCGCCAGCTTGTTATCCATGAGGGCTTCGACAAGCTCATCCTCGTTGACCGCGCTACCCCTGCCGACATTGAAGAAATACGCAGTCTTCTTCATCCTCCTGAACTCTTCGTAGCCCATGATGTACTCGGCGTCGCCTGTTTCGGGGACGCAGCAGACGAGAAAATCGGCTTCTTCGAGAAGCAGCGGGAGGTCCTCGGGGGGGCCGAGATGGTCGACATAGTCGGGTTTCACGCTGGGATCGCGCTTGGTGGTGGCTATGACCGTCATCCCCAGCGCTTTTCCGCGCCTGGCAAGCTCACGTCCGATGCGCCCCAGTCCGATTATCCCCAGGGTGCTTCCGCCAAGCTCCTGGAAGTTCGGGAAATGGTCCCACGCAGTCGCCCTTGCCCAGTGGGCGCGCATCTGGTTCCTTACGCAGATGTGGAATTGCCTCGCGAAGTAGAGCATCATCCCGAGCACGTGTTCGGCGATCGCCATCGCCCTTGTTCCCCGCGACATCGTCAGGGTGACATCGCTCTCGATGAACGCGGGGAAAAGCTGCTGCCTGACATCGTCCGACGCCGAATGGAACCACTTGAGATTCTTCGCCAGCGCGAAGCGTTCCTTGGGAATGACCCATCCGAAAAAGACCTCGGCATCGGGAAGGTTGCCGAGAACCTGCTCGTCGGACGCAACCGCGATCACCTCGTGCTCGAAAGCAAGCGCCCGGGTTTCCCCCAGGGCCCAATCCGGGTAGTTCCATAATTCGTATCTATGGTCGTATAGTTCTATAAGGATTTTCATGTCGGCTTCAACCTTCCTTCAGGAGACGTATGTTACCACACCGACCGGGTCGCCAAAAGACCCAGCTTGGCAATGATACATGCGGCCTGCCCGGTAGCTGCCCGGTAGCTGCCCGGTAGCTGCCCGGTAGCTGCCCGGTAGCTGCTATCTATTTCGTCTTTGAAAAAGTAGCTGCTACCGGGGATCGACCGGGATCGGGTACCGATCGGCTGTGCGATGCGATAGAATTCTCCCGGCGGGCGCGATGACCACATTCAACATAGCGTTCTACTGGGGATGGGACCTCGAGCGTGTCAAGTTCCTGGGACTGATGTGCCAGGTTCTGGGGCTTTTCCTTTTCATCGCCCTGTGGTGGAATCAGGATCGCGCGTGGCGAGTCGCGCGATGGCTCGTGACAGCTCATCTTGCGCTGCTGGCGATAATCCGGTACGCGCAGTGGCTCGTTTTTACGCTGATCTCGTCGTCACCGTCGCACGAGATGCGCGCGTTCATGGTGCGGTCCGGCATAAGCGGTCTCATCCTGTGTCTCACCTTCATCGCGTTTCTGATCCTGGATCGCCGGGAGAAACGGGTGACCTTCCCGCATTTCAGCCCCGAGGACTGGAGTCGCACTCGCCCCACCCCGATACAGTGGTTCGGACTGATCGCTGCGCTGTACGCGCTCTGGTCGCCGTTCATCCCGAGTCCCGTGAGACCGGGGCTCTCGACTTTCGCGTGGGGATTTCCGACACCGTTCGGGGTCACGCTCACGCCGGTTCTCTTGTTTCTGGGCGGACTCATCCTTGCCGGGTCGCGAAAGCCCTCAAGGGTACCACTCATCTGGTTCGGGATCGGGGCCGCGGCAAGCTCGATACTATCGGACCCGATCGCGCTTCACGGCGTTCTGATCGCTGCGTCCGGCCTTCTCATGGCCTTGACGGGGTTGTTTGCAGACAGAAGTCGATAATGAGAGGCACACAGAGACCGTTCTTGTGGGGCAGGCTTTCCAGCCTGCCTTTCCGGATGCCACATGGAAGGGAGTCCGGAAAGTCTGGTACAATGTCAGTGCGATGCCCGACATTCCGGACCATGACGATCCGCTCGCGGAGCAAACCAGCGCGTCCCGAATCCCTCAGTACAAGACCGATTGGGACTGGCTTCTGAACATCTACAACATTCAGGAGCTGCCGATTATCCCCGCCGACGGCGATCCGGGGAGCGAGGGCATCCCTGTGGGCGTCAAGGTGATGAGGGAGTTTCTTCTCGATGCAGCGGGCACGTACGCGTCCGAGATCTGGTTCGATTTCGCTCCGGGCGGCGAATCGGTGGAAGTGTGCTACAGCCCGCCGGGGAAGGGCACGATCGCCGTACAGGTCCCGAGAGCATTATTTTTCAAAGACGATGAAGAGTATGGCATTCTCGGATTCCTGATGGATCGTTTTACCGACGACGGCATGTTTGCGATTCACGCCACCGAGTTCAAGGATACGCCCCCGTCCCTGATGAAGCGCAGCCCGTTCGACAAACGCGGCCGGATCATCCAGCCCACAACCCCGCCCAGTCCGCCCGATCCGCCGCCATCGGCGACGGAAAGTGAGATTCCGGGAATCACGGAGACGGTGACCATCAGGGCGTTCCGAATCAGCCTGAAGGGTCGGACGGTCCCGGACGATCTCGTGATCCAGATTTGCCCCCGCTTCTGGCACATGCCCACGGGTTTTCAGGTGGGCTAGCTTTCAACCTTCTGCCTTTCGTACATCCGACAAAGACGGGTGCGGGGCACAGGCTGAGCGAGTCCCCGAGCGTGCTTGTGGGTGTCTTGAATGTGCACATAATCCCCCGTCGACATCTACATTCAGGGGCCTGACCGTAAGGGAGGGCGTTCCAGAAATCCGGCCGGTGGCGTCTACATGCGAGTCTTCGAGCATGTGGACGATTCCCGGATACGTCCGAATAGAAGGAACTCTCGGGACCTCTACCAAGTAAAGGTCAAGCCGTGGATGTCCACCGGCATGCTACAGCTTCGACGCGCTTATTATGCCTCTTGTGTAACGTCCACATGCTCGAAGACTCGCATGTAGACGCCACCCGCCTGGTTTTGCGGCCGTAGGCATCCCGAAGAGCCGTAGTGGGCTAAAGAAAAAGATGAGGCTTCGTGGTTCCTACTCGATCCTTGTTCCGCACTGGCGGCAGTATCTCGCGCCCTGATCCAGGCTCGACCCGCAATGTCTGCAGAACCTGATCGCAGTTTGCGCATCGGGATTGGATGAAGCCGACTCTGAATACTGGGTCCCGGGGCTGAGGGGGTAGCCCGAGCCCCTGCTGTGCGAGTACACCGACCGCTGCTCAAGTCCCGCTGTCGGGGGAACGTTGACCGCGGCGAATCTCAGGGCCGATTCATCCTGAGCGCTTCGCACGAGCCTGTGCGCGACGCCCCATTGCACGACCAGGGTCCAGACCAATCCCACAATGCACCATCCCTGCACGCTTTCGGGGAGCACGAGGATGAGGAACACAAAGAAATCGTAAAGACCGTGGAAAAGGACTGCGTACGTCAGCCCGAGCGCGTTCGACTTCATGCGGTCGGACTGATTGGTCATGAACCTGGAGCGGCCGAGGAAGTATCCCAGGATCACGCCGTCGAGAGCGTGCGACGGGACCGCTGTGAAGGCGCGCGCGATGGCGGTGCTGAATCCGCCTGGACCCTCGGCGAACGCGATGATCACGTACATGGCGTTCTCGAAAAACGCGAACCCCAGACTCAGCGCGACCGCGTAGACTATCCCGTCGTATTCCTCGCTGAAGTGCCTGCTTCTACAGGTCACGAGATAGATAAATCCGAATTTGATGCCTTCCTCGACAAGGGCCACTCCGACGAAGGCGGCGAAGAAGGCCTGGCCGACGGTGTCGACCTGGTTGTTGATCCCGATGATGAGGATTTCGATAAGGGCGGCGGGAATTACGCTCAGGCAGCCCAGTCCGAACAGCCACCAGATCAACGACCGCGGTTCCTTCTCCCACCGGTCTCGTATCCAGAAATAGTAGAGAAGGAGAGCCGCGGGTGCCACAATGAGGGCGGGTATGGCTAGTATCCCAAGCAATATCGTGCGACTTCTCTGATTTCAGACATTCATCAGGGTGCTGAAGAGGTCGTCCTGGCCCCGGTACTTATTGATCTCGGGAAGCAGGACATCGTTACCCCACTGCGCGAAGGCTTTCGGATTCTTGTCCGGGAACGCGTCGCGCTCTTTCAGATCATCAAACCACGCTCTCATAAGCTCCTGGAGCGAGTCCTTGCGCCCCCGGTCGTACATTTTCTTCTCTCCGTCGGTTTCGAATGACAGTCTCGGCATGACAGACCTCCGGTCTATTCCTCAAAGGAGATGTCTTTCGCGGATAGCAGCTACCGCTCATCATTCCGGTCATCCCGGCAGCAGCTACTTTTTCGAAGACGAAAAAGATAGCAGCTACCGGGCTGCTACCGGGATGCACCCTACACCTTCACAAACCTGGTGCGGCACGCCTCGGTGCCGTCGGGAAGCTTGTATATTTCGTAATCGCCGAAGAGATTCGGCGCTTCTTTCTGCATGAGCCTGCACAACATCACCGCGAGCCTGCGGATTTCCAGGTCCGCGGCGGGATTCGCCCTCAGCTCGATGAAGTGCCTGAGAGCCCTGACGTTCGCCGTGACGCAGATTTTCGTTTCGGTCGCGTTGGGCAGGATGCATCTCGCCGCCTGACGCGCCATCTTGCGGAGCGTCACCTTGTCCCGGATTTCGGGATATTTCTCCCCGATCAGATCCGAGAGACGGTTTGTCATCTCCTCATACGCAGGACGGATCGTGTCGAGTATCTCGACGAATTTCCGATGAAGCTGGGGGTCCTCCGCCACGAAATCCGGCTCGACGAAATTACAATCCGATTCGTCCACGTAACGCTGCGATAGCTGCGAGTAGGCCCATCCGGCCCGATGTCTCACAAGCTCGTGACTGAGGCTCCTGCTGATCCCGGTGAAAAGGAGGGTGAATACGGCATGCTCGGTGACCGAGCCGTGCCTCACATCGAGGATGTGCTCGATGTACTCCCTGTTCGATTTCCGGCCCTTGCCGAAGCTGAGATAACACAGCCGTCCGGCGAACTCCGCGATCTTCTCGGCCGGGACATCGGTGTCGGTCTCCCAGGACATCCCCTCGTCGTCGAGGAATTCCGCAATCGCGTTCTCATCAATGACCTGTCTGGCCAGAAGATAGATTTTCGGTTCGCGGATTATCTTCATCTCGGGCTGATTGTAGCACACGGGGGCGTTTGTCCACTAAGACGCCGGGATAGCCGGTAACAGCTACTTGCCGAGGACGAAAAGGCAGCAGCTACCGGCGTCGAGCGGCATCGCTTTGTGTCTTGGTGGTTATCTATTACAATGACGCTATTCAATCACCATGCCTGTCTACGTCGGCACATCGGGTTACTACTACAAGGAATGGGTCGGGCCCGTTTATCCCGAGGGCACACCCACGGGCAAGATGCTCGAATTGTTCTCAGGCATGTTCGAAGCGCTCGAGATCAACTCCACCTTTTACAACCCCCCCAAGAAAGACATGTTCAGGAACTACCCCGAGCGCACGGGGGGACATATCAAGGTGGTAGTCAAGCTGCACGGCGCGTTCACGCACGACATGAGCGCGGAGAAAGCCGATGCGGAGAGATTCAGCGAGGCGATCAAGCCGATTGTCGAGTCCGGGCAGTTCGCGGGTTTCCTGGCGCAGTTCCCGCAGAGATTCCATCACACGAGCGAGGCGCGGGAGTATATCGAGAAGCTCAGGCGCCTGCTTCCCGGGGCGAAGCTGGTATTCGAGTTCCGGCACAAGAGCTGGTGGCGGAAGGATGTCCTGGAGTTTCTGAAGGACCTGGGCATATCGATGTGCACCGTCGATCTTCCGAGTCTGCCCGGTCTTCCGCCGACGGGCGCTACGTTCACGAGCGAGCCGGGGTACGTACGCCTGCACGGTCGGAACGAAAAAAGCTGGTACGAGGGTCGCGATGAAAGGTATACCTATAAATATAATAGAAGCGAGCTTCAGGAGGTCCTCGAAAAGGTCAAGAAACTCGTTCTAACAACGGAGGAAGTGATGGTTTTTTTCAACAACCATCCCCTGGGAAACGCGGCGATCAATGCGAACGAGTTTGTGCACCTGCTGCGCGAGATTCTTCCGGACGCGCTCCCGCCGCCGAGGATTCCTCGACCGGATAACACCGACCAGATAAGCCTTTTCCAGTGAGAGCCCAAGTCCCGTTCCCGATGGAGCCGACATGCCCGACCTGTCAAGAGAGATAAGACGCTTCCCACCCGGCGAACCGGGGAGCGACCCGGTGCACATCGGGATCGTCTATCCGAACACCTACCAGGTCGCGGTTTCCAGCCTTGGATACCAGACGGTTCATCTCGTCGCTCACACACATCCCGGCGTCGTGACCCATCGCATCGTTCTGGAAAACCCGTCGGGCAAAACATACCCGTCGCGCACGTTGGAGGAACGCCTCGAGATAAGGTCCCTCGCCGCGCTGCTTGTTTCCTGTTCGTTCGAGCTCGACTACCTGCATCTTGTTCGGATTCTGCATGCGGCGGGTGTGCCGGCGCTCAGGAGAGAGCGTGGATCGCTTCCCCTGATTCTGGTCGGCGGTATCGCTCCGACCGCAAATCCCGAACCGCTCGCGCTGGTCGCGGACGCGATCGCAGTCGGCGATGCGGAGAAGATGCTCCCGGGTCTGCTTGACGATCTTCTCGAAACTCACCCGCTTCTTCAGGGATCACGCTTCGCCGAGGGACGGGATCGGCTTTACGAGCTTTGGGATCGGAGAGAGGGGGTATATGTGCCTGCGCTGTGGGAGGCAGGCGATGGAGAGTTCTCGGATCGCCACGGGAGAACCCTCGCGCAGGTTTCCGTTGATAGCCCGGACGAATATCCGTCATTCACACCCATCATTTCTCCCGAGGGGGTCTACGGATCGAAGAACCTGGTGGAGATAAGCGCCGGATGTCCCGCCGGCTGCAGATTCTGCCTGCTGAGCTATGTGGAGCCTGCGCGACGTGAACGCTCAAAGGCGAATATCCTTGAGAACGCGAGGCGTTTCAGACCCGATGAGGCGTCGATCGGCTTGATATCGAGCCGCGTAAGCGACCATCCGGACATCGTCGAGATCATCGACGCGCTGGCCGAAGACGGTTACCAGGTGAGCGTCAGCAGCCTAAGGATGCCGACGACAACGCGACGGATGCTGGATTCACTCGCCCGCGCAGGCTCCAGAACCGTCACTCTCGCCCCCGAGCACGGGAGCGAATCCATCAGGAAACTCGTGTGCAAACCCGTCACTTACGATGAGGTCCGGGATAAGGTGACGTGGGCGTTCGACGCGGGCATGTCGGTAGTGAAGCTGTATTTTCTCACCGGCTTTCAGGAGGAAGGCGACGCCGAGGTCGACGAGACCGGGGCGCTCATCCGATCATTGATCCAGGACATCGGCCTTGCGAATCGCCCGGCCGATAACCGTCTTTCCATCGGGATCGCTCCGTTTGTGCCGAAGCCGACGACACCGTTTCAGCGTCGAGCCATGCAGGATGAGCGCACACTGAAACGCAAGATAAAGCGCATCACCGGTCCACTTAGCACCCTGCCCCGCGTGGATGTCGAGACCGAGAGCCCTCGCTCGTCTATAATACAGGGCACGCTCTCAATCGCCGACCGGAGCGTCGCGCTGCATCTCGATTATATCTCGCGGACGCTCGGCTCGATTATCGCGAGCTGGGATGAGGCTCTGAGGGAGGTCGGGGATTCGCCCAGGATCAGGGTTCTTGAGGAACGACCGATGGGAACGAGCCTTCCCTGGAGCTTCATCAGGCGTCCGAAACCGTGATTCGACAATGAGCAAGATCGGCGAAAATGCCCGGAGAATACAAGAGGAGGTCGCGCGGGCCGCGATCGAGGCGGGTCGCGATCCGTCTGAAGTCAGCATACTCGCAGCCACGAAATACACCGACCGCGCCGGTGTGATCGAACTTCTCGGTGCGGGCATTCAGCTCATCGGTGAAAACCGGGTGCAGGAAACCCTTGCCAAGCTTGGTCCGACCGCGGACGGCAAGCAGGATGATATCCGCGACGAATTCCCCGATTGCAGGCTCCACATGATCGGTCAACTGCAGACCAACAAGGTGAACCATGCCCTGAGGCTGTTCAATGTCATCGAGACGGTCGATCGTGTCCCGCTTGCCGACGCTCTCGAAGTAAGACTGACGAGCGTGGACGGCATCCTCCCGGTATTCATCGAGGTCAAGCTCACCGGGGAGGAGACCAAGGCGGGATGTTCGCCCGCAGAGTTGCCGGCTCTGCTGGATCATCTGTGGGAACACTGTCCGCGTCTTGGGGTCAGGGGTTTGATGGGCATGGGACCGTGGGATCCGAATCCGGAGACGTCCCGACCCTGCTACCGAAGCCTGAAGGCATTGTTTGACGGAAGCCGCCCGAACTCCCCCAACCCGTCGCTGTTCGACACGATCTCCATGGGCATGAGCGCCGACTTCAGGGTGGCGATCCAGGAAGGCGCCACGCTGGTGCGCATCGGACGTGCCCTGTTCGAGTAGGGGGCTGTCCCGGAAGCAGAAAAGTCACTCACTGATGCACAGGTTCGAATCGGCATTTGTATCCAAGGCCCGAACGTAAGTGAGGGCGCGCTGAATGCCGCTTGGAAAAGCGGCGGACCCGGAGGAATGCTCTTGCCGAGTGCCCGTACGAAATCGAATGATTAGGTCTCCCCCGCAGTAACAAATTCAACCTGTTTAAAAGATACTAAGGTGAATTAAGCCGATTCGAGGTATTTGACATGACCGACAACGGAGTAAAGCTTACATGGTGGCAGCGCCTGATGATCAGGCTCAATCTAGCGTATCCGCCCGACCCCTTTGAAGACGAGCGCGATGAAGGGATAATTCTGCCAGGCAAGAATCCGAAGGTGCTTCATTTCCCGACCGACACCAAGACCCAGATCGCGGTGGTGACGCCGACCAGCTTGAACGCGTCGCAGGTCCCGGCGGATTTTCTGAAGTCGGGACGGGCGGTGCTGGTCAATTTCCACGGCCTTGACAAGAAGGTGGCCGACAACGCTCGCTTTTTCCTCTCGGGAATCACGTACGCGATCGACGGGTCGCTGCAGAAGGTGACCGACACGATATATGTCTTCACCCCCAGCGAGGTGGGCCTGATTTGTCCGGGCGAGATGGAGGAATCGGAGGAGCCGGACGAGATGGCGCCCAGGTTCCAGAAGCGCATGTTCGGTTGATTTCGATTACGCGTTTTTGCGCAAGATAAACGGTTTCACCCTCAACTGGTTCGGATTTGATCCGAACCATTTTGTTTTTTTCCCTCACCCCCGTCCCCTCTCTCCGCCGCGGCGGATGGAGAGGGGTTAGGGGTGAGGTGATCCGCAAACCTGCGCCCAAATCGTAGATAATCCATTTTCCCCCTTTGCAGAATCGTCAGAATGTGGTACATAGGTAGTATATAATTGACTTAATCAGGTAACCGCACCTTTAAGAGCCGAACGATTTCAGGGCAAAAGAGATACGTTCGGGAAAGACCTCCGTCAAGGAGGTTCTTTTTTTTCCGACTGTTCCGGGCATTCCGCAGCCGGCCCCTTGACGGGGGGCTTCAATGCATTTATCTTGATGGTGGTATCAAGTCCCGTAGAGGAGGGCTCCGAATGAAAGGCTTTTTCCTCGCCGTGATCCCGACCGTGATGCTCCTGGGTGCTGTCGGCTGCGCGGGCGAGGGCGGTCAAACCAGGCTGGCAGTGAGCGGAGTGGTGGGACCTGAGACCGTGAAGGAAGGCTCGGCCGCCCAGTATTCGGTCTTCGCCACCGCTATGGGTAGCGCAGCTGTCGCCTGCCAATGGGCCGTCGACCCATCGGACGCAGGTTCTTTCTCTCCGAAGGACAAGTCCACGACGACTTTCACAGCGGGCTATTTCGAGGCGGATACTCCGGCTGAGATCGTGGTCACCGTGACATCCGCTGCCTGCGAGCCGGAGGTCAGGTTCGTGACGATCAGAATCGTTGATGTCACTTCCGACAATCCGCCTCTCGCAGCGGCTCACGCCGATCCGACCGAGCTGGATGCGGGCGGTAAGGTCCAATTCTACGACGACTCGACCGATCCGGACGGCAACACCGACATTGTGAAGTGGGAATGGGATTTCTCATATGACGCAGTTGCGGGTTTCAACACTGAATCTCAGGACCGCGAGCCGATTGTTCAGTTTGCCGAGCCGGGGACATTCAGCGTGCAATTGAGGGTCACCGATTCCGGAGGGCTGAGGGATACTCTGGACACGCCCCTCACGATTGTGGTCCACCAGGGAGTGTCGCCGGTAGCCAGGGCTGCAGCCTATCCACTCCGGCAGATCGTTGACGAGCCGATAACATTCCGGGACGACGGCTCCTACGATCCGGACGGCGGTGTGATCATGAGATACGAGTGGGATTGGGATAACGATGGGATATTCGATGAACAGGGCTCAGAGGTCAGTCACGCATGGGGCCTGGTCGGCGTGTACGAAGTCCAGATGAGGGTGACGGACGACGAGTGGTCGAGGGCTGTGCTGGAGGAACCTCTGGAGATCGTTGTATGCGACCTGAAACAGGATTGGGGCGTTTCGTGGGGCGAATCAGGGGAAGACTCCTTTATGGACATTGCGGTCGACAAAGAGGGCAATATCTTTGCAGTGGGAAAACATCCGGGCGCGTTCCTCTCGAAATTCGACAGCGCAGGCGAGTTCCAGTGGATACGGACATGGGGCGACAGTGACGACGACTACTCCAGTGCAGTTGTAGTTGACGCCGAAGGGAATGCTTATGCGACGGGCTTCTACGCCTGGCCTGCTTACGGCACCGGCGGCGCAATCCTGAACTCGTATAGCGCATCTGGCGACCTCAGATGGGTGCGGTCCTGGGGGGAGATCTACGCGAATTACGGCAGGGACATGGCGATCAGCCCGACAGGAGATCTCTGGATCACCGGGTATTTCTCGGGGAGCACGGATTTCGATCCCAGTGCCAGTCACCACAACCACAAGTCGAACGGTGAAAACGATATTTTCCTGACCAGGTTCAACACCGCAGGCGGTTTCATCCAGGCGCGCACGTGGGGCGGACCCTACACCGACCAAGGGGAGGGGGTCGCTGTTGACGGCGCGGGTAATGTTTACGTCACCGGGTCCTTCAAGGGCGATGCAGACTTCAATCCTCCGGCAGGGATCGAGGATTGGCATCATGCGGGCTCGGACGATCAACCCGACGCTTTTCTTACGTGCTTCAATTCCTCGTTCGAATACCAGTGGACAAAAACCTGGTGCGGCGATGCCAACTGTCAGCTGAACCCCTACGCTCTTGCGACGGACACGGGGGGGAATCTCTACGTGACCGGCAGATTCTCCGGCACCGGCGACCTCGATCCCGGTCCGGGGACGGACGTGCATTCTGCGAAAGGCTCGGACGCATTTCTCTCGGCTTTCGGACCATCCGGGGAATTCAAATGGGCCCTCACTTGGGGCGGGGAGTACCATGATGAGGCCAACGATATCGCAGTCGACAGCCTTGATAACCTCTACATTGCGGGTGCGTTCCAGGGGAACCCGGATATGGACCCCGGCGACGGTGTGTTGATGCTCAGCGCGAGCGACTCGGTCGACTCATTCCTCAGCATGTTCGATGCGTCAGGCAGCTTCTTCTGGGCCTTGGGCTGGGGAGGTCCCGACTTTGATCGGGCAAACGCAGTAGCTTTGGGATCATCGGAGGACATCTATTCGGCAGGCTTGTACTGGTCTACGGCCGACCTCGATCCCACCAACGGGATCGACGAGCACACTTCAAGCGGCTCATCCGACGCATATTTGATCAAGCTTCACCAGGAAACGGATTGATGATGCCACTATGAGACGAGCGATCTGCAGTGCAACCTTGGTCCTTCTCCTTCTGCTCATCGGATGCGCGGGTCGGAGTGAGGTCAGCCTCGTTGTGGGCGACATCCAGGGGCCCGCGACTGTGAACGAGGGCACGACCGCGCAATACACGATCACGGCGACCGGAGACACCGGCATCGCTTACCAGTGGGCCATCGAGCCTTCGTCCGCAGGTTCCTTCTCCCTCGGCAACGCATCAACAACGGATTTCACTGCGAGCACAGTGGCTTCGGATATTTCGGCCAAGCTTGAAGTCTGGGTTGCGTCCGACCATGCAAGCCCGGTGGTGAGGTCCCGGCAGATCGAGATAAAGAATGTCGCCACGGTGAATCATGCGCCGGTTGCCGCCGCGCACGCCGACCCCACGGAGGTCGATGCAGGAGGGGAGGTACAGTTTTACGATGATTCGACGGATCCCGACGGCGTCGGCGATATCGTCAAGTGGGAATGGGATTTTTCGTACGATCCGGTCGAGACATTCCAGACGGAATCCGAGGCCCGTGAGCCGAAGATCGGCTTCACCGAGCCGGGGACATTCAATGTGCAGTTGCGGGTCACGGATTCGGGCGGCCTTACGGACATGCTGGACACGCCGCTGACTATCGTGGTGAACCCGGGAGTGCTCCCGTCGCCGGTGGCCCAGGCCGCCTGCTACCCGCGCGCGCAGGTTGTGGGCAAGCCGATATCCTTCCGCGACAACGGATCATACGATCCCGATGGGGGAGCGATATCGAAATTCGAGTGGGACTGGGGAAACGACAGCGTGTTCGATGAGGATGGCGCCCAGGTCTCTCATTCATTCTACCAGGCGGGCGTATACGAAGTGCAGATGAGGGTGACGGACGACGAGGGCGCGACCGCAACGCTTGCCAAACCGCTCAGGGTGGCGGTGTACGATCTGACGCGGGACTGGGGCGTTTCGTGGGGCGGCGATCACGGGGAAACCTGCAACGATATCGCCATCGACGGTCAGGGCAACATTTACGCAACCGGCGAATTCACCCCGCCGGCGGATTTCGATCCGGGCCCCGGCTTCGATGAGGAATGGTACGGAGGCATGTATCTTACGAAGTTCGATTCGAACGGCTGGTGGCAATGGTCGCGGACCTGGGGCGACACATCCTACGATTTCGCGAATGCGGTGGCCACGGACGCGCTCGGGAATGTCTATGTGACCGGCTGTTTCACGGGGGAATGCGACTTCGATCCGGGGCCGGGTGAGGACTTGCACATTGGCGGCGGCGCTTTTGTCACCAGGTTCGACCCGTCGGGCAATTTCATGTGGGCGGAAGTCTGGGGAGTGGGATATGACGAAGGGAAGGACCTCGTGATCGATTCGTCCGGAAATATCTGGGTCACCGGCCTCTTCCGGGGAGATGCCGATTTCGATCCCGGTCCTTCAGTGTTCGAGTACACCTCGCACGGCTTTGAGGACATTTTTGTCACCAGACTCAACTCCGACGGTGGCTTCGTTCACGCGGTCGCCTGGGGAGGTCCGCGATCGGATATCGGCGAGGGGACAGCGCTGGACGGATCCGGGAGCGTCTATGTGACAGGCTCTTTCCAGAACGACGTGGACTTCAACCCGGCAGTCGACATCGAGGAGTGGCATCATGCCAGCGGCCCGAAGCTGCCCGACGCTTTTCTCGTCAAGTATTCCGGCTTGCTGGAATACGATTGGTCGCGAACGTGGTGCGGCCACAGCACCTGCAAGCTGAGTGGCTACAGAGTAGCTTCGAGCGCCCAGGGAAATGTCTATGTTGCAGGAAGTTTCGCCGGAACCGGTGATTTCGATCCGGGACCCGGGAAGTTCCTTCGAACGTCCACATTCGGGCACGAAGGTGTCATGGGCGATGTTCCGAGCTGGGACGCCTTTGTGAGCGTGTTCGATTCGTCCGGCAACTTCAAATGGGCGCGCACATGGGGGGGAATATACAGCGACAGCGGCAAAGACATCGGGACCGACAGGATCGGCAACGTCTACATCGCAGGTTATATCGAGGCGAGCGCCGACATGGATCCCGGAGACGGGGTCTCGATGCTGACCGCAGACAATGCCGACTCATTTCTGAGCATGTTCGATCCGTCGGGCACATTCATCTGGGCACGGGGCTGGGGAGGCACGAGCACCGATCGGGCTTCTGCAGTGGCCGTTCAATCGCTGGACAGAATTTACTGCGCTGGATCATTTAAGGGGACAGCGGATCTGGATCCCACCGACGAAATCGACGAGCAGACGGCAAACGGCACGGACGCCTATCTGATCAGGCTTCGCCAGGAATGGTCCTGGTGAGACCGCAGCCGAATCGGGATCGCGGTCGGGCGTTTGCATTTTCGCGATCCGATTTCTAATATTGAAACAGCGACAGGTCAATTGGGCGTCCGGGGAACCCTCTTTCGTTCCGGACATAAGGAGGTCGACATGGCTCGACACACACTGATGTCTGCAGCTGTGCTTCTGACTGCACTGGTCATGGTGGGATGCTCGGGCGATCGCAGCAACAGCCCCATCACGACCTCCCCATCACAGGAACAGTTCGCACTCGCGGACATAGCCGGAGCACAGAAGTCTCAGACCCTGCTGTGGGGCTACTACGATTTCCATTTCGACCCGGAGAACGGGAAGATCGAGCCGGTTTTGAATCGGTCGGTCATGTACGCGATCAATGTGGTCAAGTTCCTCAACAACGATCCGGCGGGGATCGCGGTCAAGTTCAACGGATCGACGCCGGGCATGGGCTACATCGACATCGACATGGACATAACCATCAAGCATCCGATGGATAACGAGAAGTTCGATGGTTACGACGTGAGGGGGGTATTCATGGGCAGAGGGTCGGGGACACTGGAGTACAGCGGCGATCTCAAGTACCCGGCATCGGGCATCGACCAGCAGCTTCTCAACGCCGACGGGTACACTCGATGGTACAACGCGGTGGAATTCGGGTCCCCGACGATTTTCGGGTATGTGAAGGGAAACCTTGCGCCGAAAAATTACTCTCCCACGGCCACTTTGAACCCGTACAAATATTTCGGGGAGGGTCTGGGTCCGACCGACCCCGTTTTCGACTACCTCGTGTCGGGCGAGCCGAACGCGGGATATTTCCTGCATGGGACGTCTAACACGCGCAACTACCTGGTGCATTTTCCGATCCCGGTTCCGGGCATCAAGTACGGGTACGCGGTGGTGGCAAGCTGGGCGGGAGGCGCACCGGAATATCATCCTGCCCACGCAAAAGAGGCGGTCGCGGTCAGCGTCGCCGATGACAGCACTCTCTATTTTGTCGACGAGACAAACAAGGGCGGCAAGCTCAAGCTGGATATCTCCGTCTTCGACTGGGCGTCCGAGCCGACCGGCGGCGTGATGGAAGACTACGCGATGATCATTGAGAGCACGGTCCTGTCCACCCCCTACACGCTGAACTCGTCGGAAATGACTCCTCAATCCAGTGGGGATCATTGGTACACGTATCATGTCTCCGTCCCGGGAGACAGCATCCAGGGAACGCAGGGCAACGAGATGTGGCTGATTGTCCAGTATCCCGACATTGACTATTCGAACCCGTTCGGCATACCGAACGACGCCCAGGGCGATCCCCTTGCTGCGCTGTTCCGGTCGGACGTCACGGTGGCAAGCGAGCCGCCGTTGTTTCCGGCCATTCAGGTGAGCTGTCCGAACGGAGACGAGGTGTGGGGGGCAGGATACGATCACGAGATTGCCTGGACGTCCGAGAATCTGACCGGCACGGTGTTCCTCCAGTACTCCAAGGACTATTTCGTGTCCGACATTCACACGATAGCGACAGATGAGCCGGACGACGGCAGCTTCATCTGGAGCCCGGTTCCGGACGATTTCGCGACCACTGTGAGGGTGAAAGTGAGCTCGACCGAAGACCCGGAGGTCTTCGACACATCCGACGCCGATTTCTCCATTGTGATGCCCTGGATACAGCTCACTTTTCCGAACGGCGGTGAGGTCTGGGACGTGGGAAGCGACCAGGAGATCACGTGGGCGTCGGAGGGCATAGACGGCAACATCAGGATCGATTACTCGGTGAACAACTTCCTCACGACATCACTGGTAGCCGCCGACACTGAGAATGACGGGAACCACTTGTGGGAGGACATCCCGTGCATGGATTCGGACACGGTCCGCATGAGGGTCACATCGATTCTCAACACGGCGGTGTTCGACCTGACTGACGACTATCTGAGCATACTGGTACCGGAGGGCGGATGGGCTCGCAAGAGCGGCATGCCCGACGCCGACCGAGGGATCGACCTGGTCACCGATTCCGACGGCAATATCTACGTAACCGGCAACAGGGTGAACCAGTACAACCCGTACACGGACACATTCGTGAGCAAACAGGGAATATGCGGGGAGAGCGGGAATGTGTCGTGGGGAGCCGCAGCCATTGAGGATGCCACGAACAGCACCGGGATTGCGATTGACACAGCAAACGATATTTATGTCTGCGGGTACTTCCAGGGCACTGTCGATTTTGACCCCAGCGTGGGCGGATCGGACCTGCATACCGCCAGCGGCGACAACAACTCGTTCCTGAGCAAGTTCAACTCGATGCTCGAGCACCAATGGACGGTAACGTGGGGCGGAAACCTGATCTGTGCAGCCACTGACGTCAGCTATGACAGCACAAACGGCGATATATATGTCTCGGGGTCCTGGTCCGGAACCGACGTGGACTTCGATCCGAGCGAAATCGGGCAGGACCTTCACACATCTGCCGGGGCGGAGTCTGAGGACGCATACCTAAGCAAGTTCGGTCCGGACGGGAGTTTCAAGTGGGCGCAGACATGGGGCGGGAGCGATATGGAAGAGACGAGCGGCGTGACCGGAAATAAGGGGGATGTGTATGTGTGCGGCAAGTTCAGGAGCACGGATGCGGACTTCGATCCGGGTCCGGGGACCGATATCCATAGTGCCTCCGCCCTGGATGTCTGCGTGAGCAAACTCGACTCCAGCGGTTCATTCCAGTGGGCCAGAACCTGGGGAGGGCCGGAAAACGACTCATCGTGCGAAGTGCCGCTCGACTCTTTGGGCAACGTGTATATCTCGGGTAGATTCATGGGCACGGATGTCGATTTCGATCCCTCAGGCGGCACAGACCTGCATTCATCCGCCGGAGGTACGGACGCCTTCCTGAGCAGTTTCACTTCGGCCGGCGACTTCCGTTGGGCCGCAACCTGGGGCGGGAGCGGCAGCGATTTCTGCAATGGGCTTATATGTGGCGGGGACCAGATCTTCGCGGTCGGAGGGTTCACCGGGACTGTCGACTTCGATCCGGGTCCCGGTGATGATTCGCGAGGCACCAGCGGGGCGTTTCTGAGCGAGTTCGATGATCAGGGCGTGTACCAGTGGGGACGCGACTGGGGCGAGAGCACGAGCACCTGGGCTTACTCCGTCAACATGGTCGGAGATGGGAACGTAGGCGTCACAGGAGTCTTCGTGGGCACTGCCGATTTCGCTCCCACGGGCGATCCCTGTTATGAAGACCCCTTCGAGCTCACCTCGGAGGGCGAAACGGAGATGTTCCTGCTGAAATACCTCAGCGACGGGTGCTGGTAGAAGGAACCGGGGACCCAGTCCCCGGTAGCAGCTACCTTAACGCTCGCTTCGCTCGCGTCAAGGATAGCAGCTACCGGTTAGCTACCGGTGAGGTACCGGCGGGCTTGGGCTCTGCTATAATTCCCCCCGACATGACCGTCATTCATCCCCTCCAACTGGGCACCAGGACATGGAATCCCGGCGATCCGCTCTTCATCTTTTGCGGTCCGTGCGTGATCGAAGACCTTGAGCTTTGCCTGTTTGTCGCGGACAAGATGAAGAAGATCTGCGACAAGCTCGGCATCCTCTTTGTTTTCAAGGCTTCATACGACAAGGCGAATCGATCGTCGTTCAAGTCGTTTCGGGGACCCGGCCTCGAAGCGGGCATAGAGATACTGGAGAAAGTAAAAAGCGAGGTCGGGGTGCCGGTGCTCACGGACGTGCAC
Source organism: uncultured Planctomycetota bacterium (assembly GCA_964354375.1). Classification (GTDB taxonomy): domain Bacteria; phylum JAJVIF01; class JAJVIF01; order JAPKYR01; family JAPKYR01; genus CAYGZQ01. The sequence continues at coordinate 17,124 of CAYGZQ010000019.1, read as the reverse complement.
GATGTTGAGGAGGCTGCGTACGCGGCCGATGTTGTGGACATCCTGCAGATTCCGGCCTTTCTCTGCAGGCAGACATCGCTCGTGCATGCGGCCGCGAGATTCGGGAACGCACTCAATGTGAAGAAGGGGCAGTTCCTGAGCCCGTGGGACGCGAAGAACATCGTGGAGAAGGTCGAGGAGGCGTGCACGTCCGCCAACAAAACCGTCAATCTGAGCCTGACCGAGCGCGGCGCATCGTTCGGTTATCAGAATCTTGTCGTGGACATGAAGGCGTTTCCGGTCATGCGCTCGTACGGCTACCCGGTTGTCTTCGACTGCACGCATTCGGTGCAGCTTCCGGGTGGACTTGGTCATGCCACCGGCGGACAGCGCGAATTTATCGAGCCCCTGGCGAGGGCCGCGATCGGGGCGGGAGTTGACGGTCTGTTCCTCGAAACGCACCCGGATGTTTCCGAGGCGAAATCCGACAGGACAAACCAGATTCCCCTCGACATGATCGAGGGTCTGCTCACACGTCTGAAGGCGCTCCATGATTTCGTAAGGGAGAAACTCCCCCCGCAGGAATCGATGGAACCGGCTCCCCCCGCATGATTGCCCCAGTCCGAAATCAATTGGAGTCAAGCATGAATTTCGACGAGAAAAGGCACCACTATCGCAAGACGGAATTCCCGTTCCTCGAGACCTGCACATGGCTTAACCATGCGGGGCACGCGCCGTGGTCGGTTTCCTCGATGAAGGCCATGGACGAATTCACCCGCTCGTTTGTCTACGGTCCCATGCGTCCCTATGACGACTGGAATGCGATGAGAGAGAGAACTCGCGAACTCCTGTCCGAACTCCTCAATGCGCGTCCCGGAGAGATCGGTTTCAATTTTACGACATCGCTCTGTCTTTCGATGCTCTCGCATTCCATCGGATGGCGTCCGGGCGACAACATCATCGCGCCGGACAGATCCTTCCCCTCCATCGTTATGCCCGCCAAGCTGCTCGCGCAGGACGGGGTCGAGCCGAGGGTCGTGCCGACGGTCGACGGACTTGCGGACGAAGAGAGACTCCTGGGCGCGATCGACGGCCGCACGAGGATGATGATCGTCTCGCTGGTGGATTTCCTCACCGGCCAGAGGCTCGACATCCCTCGCTTATCGAAAGGGTGCAGGGACGCGGGGGTTTTTCTGGTTGTCGACGCGATCCAGGCGGCGGGTCCAACAAAGATCGATGTCAAGGCGCTCGGATGCCACGCCCTGTGCTTCGGAAGCCCCAAGTGGATGTTCGGACCGATGGGTGTCGGCACGATGTATGTCGATTATGACGAGATACCGAAGTTGAAGACGGTGCAGGTGAGCATGTCGTCCGTGCCCGATCCGTGGAATTTCTTCGATTACGATCAGTCGTTCATCCCGGACTGCATGCGGTTCGAATGCGGATGCTCCGCACACCTCGCTCACTACGGCATGAAACCCAATCTCGAGATGTTCCTCGACCTCGGTCCCGAGAACATCGAGAGGTATCTGCTCGATCTCACCGGCGAGATCCATGATGCCCTCACCGCCCGTGGCGTGCATGTCATCACCCCCCGCGACAATGCAAGACGCGCGGCGATAGTCACATTTGATGCAAAGTCCGCCGGATGGAGCGACGGACAGGCGCTTCTCGACGCTCTCGAGAAGGCGTCGATCATTGTCTCTCTCAGAATGGGACTTATCCGCGTAAGCCCGCATTTCTACAACAACCGCGACGAGATCGATCGGATGCTGGATGTTGTGTTTGGGTACCGCCGGTAGCAGCTACCTTGCCGAAGACGGCAAGGATAGCAGCTACCGGCAACGGCAAGGATGGCAGCTACCGGCAGAGATTGACTTCACCTGACGCCTATTGGCGCTATAATATTGGTGCGATGGCTGTTACGGCTAACAGTTTCTCGGAGCGCGCCCGAAGCATATTGGTGACGCTGGTCGGGTTGTACATCGGCACTGCCGAGCCGGTGTCGAGCAACGCACTGAGCGATGCGCTGATGGCCCAGTCAGGCGAGCACGTGCCGCCGTCGACCATCAGGCTCGAACTCGCCCGTCTCGAGGAACAGGGCTATCTCACCAAGCCGCATTCATCCGGCGGACGAATCCCCACCGCGTCGGCGTATCGAGTCTATGTCGATTCATTGTCGCCCGCTCCTCCCGACGCGGAGTTCTCGAGAAGAGTGCTGGAGGCATGCAGGGCGCTGTCGGGCGAGCTGAGACGCCTTCTGGATTACGCGGGCGAGGTTCTCGCGGAGGAGTCCGGATGCCTGGGCTTTGTCACCAGCCCGTCGCTCGCCGACGCACGGATCGCGAATTTCAAACTGGACCCGATAGAGGCGGAAGTGCTCCTGCTCAGGCTCGAGCTCGAAAGCGGTCGCAGTTACCACCATCTTGTGAAACTGCCGATCCCGGTGCAGAGTTTTCGCCTCGAAGCGCTCGCGGGGCTTCTCACGGAGAGATTGTCGGGACGGCGGCTGGCGGATGTAAGCGAGGCGGAGCTTGGGGCGCTGGTCAGTCATGCGGCGCAGTGGGGACGCATGTACGACCTCTTCATTCATCCGCTGCACGACCTGATCACGGACGCGCGGCTCGGAGAGGGTCCGATCACCGTTCTTCACGGTGCGGCGGGTCTGCTGAAGGCCAGCGGCGAGGACCCCGACGCTCTCGCGAGGGCAGTGGCGTTTCTGGACGACCGGAGCAACATCGAGCGAACCCTTGCCACTGTTTCCAGCCCCGAGGGTGTGAAAGTCGTCATCGGCGGCGACATGCCGACCGCGTCGGAACCCGCGCTGGACGGTCTTGCGCTTGTGGTGGCGAGTTATCACCTTCACGCTCGCGCGCGCGGACGTCTCGGTGTCCTGGGACCCCTGAGAATGCCCTACCCTCGTCAGCTTGCGCTCGTGCGATCCGTCTCAGACCTCGTGTCGAGCGTCCTCATCTCCCGCGAGCTCACTTTCCGCTACAGCTAGAGGAGCAACCCCATCCGTATCCCGCGACTATACTGTTCCCAGGACGTGAGCGAATCCCTAGTCCTTTCCGGGGAGGATTTTCACTATCTGTCCAACGTCGTCAGGGCAAAAACCGGTCAAACCATCCAGACTTTCGACGGCAAGGGGAATGTGCATGACTGGCAAATCGCCTCAATCGAAAAGCGGACCGTCCGCCTTGCCCGAGTCGATTCCGCGATTGTCCCGAGGAAGTCCCCGGTGAAACTCACCTTCGCACTCAACCCGCTGAAGGGCGGCAATGAGGAGTTCGCGATACGTATGGCCGCCGCAATGGAGGCAGTCTCCCTCCTCCCGGTGATTTTCAGCCGGTCGGAGGTGCCGCTCGACGATTCGGGTCTCGACAAGCGTCTGGACCGCTGGAAGAAGCTCTGCATAAGCGAGGTAGCTCTTGGTGAGGGGGCTTTCCTGCCCGCGATCGAGAGTCCGATTCGCTTTGAGCAGGACGACATCAGAGGTTACGATCGCGGGATTCTTTTTGATGAGGAGGCCCGACCGGGGGAAAAAGATCCAATGTTCAAGGCCGGGAGCGATGTGATCGCATTTGTGGGTCCGGAAGGGGGGCTGGAGAGGGAAGAGGTCGCGCTGGCCCGGGAAAAGGGGCTTTTGATCGCGAGCCTTGGTCCGTGGACTCTCCGGGCTGAGCTTGCGGGAGCATTGGTGCCGTCATGGGTGTATTCAAGAGTCGAGGGAAGTTGATATCGCCCCATAATCCCAAAATGGCGCAAGTCTAATGGTGAATAGCTCTTGCTCAGTCTTTGTGGCGCCCATATGTCCGCCCTGGCGGACAGATGGGTGCCTCATCTCATGGGGCGAGACACCCGTCCATCCGCCCCTCGTCAAGCTCGGGGCGGACGTACGGGCGCCACAGAATCCCCCCCCTGCGGAACGGAGGGGTCCTAGACGATAGACCGAAAAAACACGACCGGAACGCATCTAATATGGTAGAATCCAGATTGCCATAGGCCGAATTTCAGGCCGGAGGATGATCGACATTGGCAAAGCGTCTGAAGGACGACGAAGTCACGACACTGACATTTCATTTCAGGAACGATGTTGAGGCCGTCCAGGTTCTTGGAGTGGCGGACCGCAATCTCCGGGTGATACAGCAGAACACCTCCGCCCGGGTTGTGCCGAGGGGCTCATCGGTAAGGATCACGGGGCCGAAAGCGGAGGTGGCGATCGTACAGCAGCTTCTGGGGCAACTGGTCAAGCGGGCTCAGTCGGGCGACGAGCTGACCGAGGACGACATCGAGCGGTTTTATCACCAGGAACGAAGTCGCGAGGCGGAGGCGACCCAGGCTCTCGAGGCGGGCACGGACGAGGATTTCACGGAGAAGGTCCCTGACCACGCGTTTGACGGGCTGGTGATAGACGGGGGGCTGCTCAAAATTCGCCCCCGGACCGAGGGGCAGGCGGATTATGTCCGGGCCATGAAGGAAAACGCCATCACGTTCTGCGCCGGACCCGCCGGCACAGGCAAGACCTATCTCGCAGTTGCGATGGCGGTCAACCATCTGAGCAGGGGCACGGTGCAGAGGATAATTCTCACCCGCCCGGCGGTGGAAGCGGGCGAGAGCCTGGGTTACCTCCCGGGCACTTTCCAGGATAAGGTGGACCCGTATTTCCGACCCCTGTACGACGCTCTGTACGAAATGCTGGGGGTCGAGAAGACGCGCAGGCTCATCGACCGCGAAGTAATCGAGATAGCCCCCCTCGCCTACATGAGGGGCCGGACCCTCAACAGGAGCTTTATCATTTTGGACGAAGCCCAGAACACAACCGCCCGGCAGATGAAGATGTTCCTTACGCGCATGGGGCCGAGGTCGCGGATGGTCATTACCGGCGACCCCACGCAGATGGACCTGCCCCAAGGGGAGAAATCGGGTCTGGCGCATGCACTTGACATACTGGGACGCATCGGCGGCATCGGCTTCGTGTGGCTGCACGAAGGCGACATTGTTCGACATTCTCTCGTCCAGCTTATCGTAGAGGCCTACGAGGCTTCAGAAAACAAGGGGAGCCGGAAGAGCCCCAAACTGGGTCTACCCAACAATAGCGAAAACCCCGACTAGCCCGCCCGGACTCCTCCAGCGGTGTCCGTCATGCGGCGGAACGGTTTGGTTTGGATTGGATTTGGCGATAATACATTGTAGGCTGTTTGCTTGAAGGCACCCTTCGCGCGGAGCAAAGTGCGCGAGGTCGCCTTCCCGGATCGGTTGAGATCCCATGTCATCCGCCCGCAATGAGGGCCCGAGTTCCCTCCTCCCTATCTGGCGCAGGCTCCTCACGAGCCCTGCGACGCCGCGAATCGCGGTCGCGACCGCCTGCTTCCTTCTGGTTTTCGGGGTCACGGGAAACCGGCTGGCGCATCCCAGATCGTCCAGGCTCATGGTGGGCGAAGTGTCCCGCACCGACCTGGTCGCGAGGTTTGCCACTCTCTACACCGACACCGAGACAACAAAGGAAGCCAGGGAGGCGGCCGCCAGAGATGTGCGTCCCGTCTACAGCATCGACACCCCCTCAAACGACAGCATAACGGGAAACCTGGACAGGTTCTTTCTGAGGCTCGACGAGCTTGTCGGGGAGCTTAAGCTTGTCAGGGAGATGGGCGCTGAGCCCCCGGACGAGCAGGTCGAACCACCGGATGATTCCACGGCAGGCCCTGAGATGCCACTCAGAACTCCCGAAGAGACCGAGGACGCAGCGGTCAGCGAGCTTCAGGGAAACCTGGACGATTCCATCCAGATCCAGGTTAACCTGGTAGATCCGGTCAGTGCGGAGGGCATCAAGGGTCTCTTGAACGCGGACGCCTCTACGCGGGAGAGTCTCTACGAACTGCTCAAAGATGCAATCCGGACGAAAATAATGAACCTGATTTTCGAGGATAATCTCTCCCAGGAGCTCAACAACCTGAAAAGCGAGATCATCGGCAAGGCCGAGGAATTCGGACTTTCGCAGGAAAACGGCAGGCTGGCCGCCCAGCTTTCGACCTATTTCATGCGATCCAACGCGATTCTCGACCTGGACGCCACCGAACGCGCACGGCAGCAGTCCCGAGACGCCACTCCGCCCGAGCAGAAAGAGGTCAGGGCAGGCCAGATCTTCCTTAGGGCGGGCGAAGTGGTCGATCAGGAGGACATCGACATCATGGAGGCCCTGGGAATGACCAGCGGGGCCACGGGCCCACCCTCCTGGGTTCTGACCCTTCTCTTCGCGCTCGTCCTCGCAAGCGCATTTGTTCTGGGATCGATCCATCTGTCCGGTCGAACTGTTCCGCAGCTCAGCGACGCCCGGTACTATCTCCTGTTTTACTCGATAGTGGCCGTGTCCTATCTCTCGAGCTTTTTCCTTGTCCAGACATTCTCCTCCCGCTCGTCCGGGACCCCGAATGAGATCCTTCTGTCGCTGGCCTCGCTGCCGGTTGTCGCTGCCGCAGTGCTTTTCTCTCATTACTTCACAAGGATGCTGGCGGTGACTGTCTCCGGCTTTCTTGCAGTTGTAGTCACGCTCGCAGCAGGCGATGCGTCGGTCCTGATTCCGGCCCAGTTCACGTCGCTTGCGGCCAGTCTCATCATCAAACGGGACTGCCCGAAGCCTTTCATGATCAGGGCGATCGTTTTCCTGCCCCTGATCTGGGCCGGCACCCTTCTGGCCGGAGCGTACTCAACCGGCATGGATCTGTCCATCCTGGAGGCCAATCCCTGGTACCTTCTGGCCGGACTGGCTCCCGCACCGGCGGCGATGGTCTTCGCCAACTACGTTCTTGACGCGGCATTCAACATACCGACCTCGAGCCGACTCGCCGAATTCGACAACCAGGATCATCCCCTCCTGAGGAAGCTTCAATTGGATGCGCCGGGGACCTGGCATCACTGCATGATGACCGGCCTGATCGCCGAGGCGGCCTGCCAGGCCGTCGCCGGCAATGCACATCTCGTCAGGGTCGCCTGCATGTATCACGACATCGGGAAACTGCGACGTCCCGAGTTCTTCATCGAAAACCAGCGGGGCGGAGCGAATGTGCACGACAAATACTCCCCCTGGCTGTCGAAGATCATCGTCGAGAGCCACGTCAAGGACGGCATCGCAATGGCCAAGGCGCACGGATTGCCCCAGGAGCTTGTGGACATGATTCCCCAGCATCACGGCACGTCCCTCATCGCCTATTTTTTCAGAAAGGCGCTGGCGATGTCGGAGGACGGGTTCGTGAACGAGTACGACTACCGCTATCCCGGCCCCAAGCCCCAGACCCTCGAGGCCGCCTGCATCAACCTGGCGGACGCCGCGGAATCGGCCACGAGAACCCTCGAGGAACCGACCCCGCATCGCATCGAGTCCCTCGTCAACCGGATCTACGAGGAGCGTCTGCTGGACGGCCAGTACAATGAATGCGGCCTGGCCCTGAACCAGCTCGAGACCATCAAGGACATCATCACCGAGAGACTGATCGGCGCCTACCACGCAAGGATAGACTACCCCGAGGAGGAGGAGCTTAGGCGGCAGCTTCAGTTGAAGCGGGCCGAGGCCGAGAAGCCGTCGAAAACCGAGCCGGGACCCGACAATGATGGATGACGGATCTCGCGGAACGCCCCTGAAATGAAACCGAGAATGACCAATCCGGTCGTCGAACTTCGCATCTCCGGTCCCCTTCCGTCGAATTTCCCCGTGGGAGAAGATCTGGAATCGTGTATCTCGCGATCGGTTCGACTTGTCCTGAATGAGCTCGGTCCGAAATGCCTTCCGGAGCCCATCGAGCTTGGGGTCACGGTGCTGAACGATTCGGAGATGCGGGCCATGAATCTGAGGCAACTGGGCACCGACGGAGCGACCGATGTCCTGAGTTTCCCCCTCCTGGATTCGCTCGAGGACCTGGGGAATTCAATCCCGGATGGTCCCCCGGTTCTTCTCGGCGATATCGTTCTCGATTCGGAAACCATCGCTCATCAGGCGGATGAAAGGGGTCTTGGGTTCGCGGAACGATTCGCCGAGTGTCTCACGCACGGGATTCTGCATCTGCTTGGCTACGATCACGAAAAGGAGGCTGATCGCATCAAAATGGAGGACAGGGAAGATGTCCTTGCCCCGCAGGTTGCGACAATCCTCTTGGACAATGGTGCGGACGGGTTTTGAGACCGGCGGGGGTGACAATTGTCGATAATGCCTTTAGAATATGCTCAGGATACCTAGATGTCTGGCGACGAGGAAAGTGACTCAAGTCACCGTAGTTTCGGGGACCCCACATACATGATATCGAAACGCGCGGAAGATCGCGCAACGGGGTTATACGCCGATGACGTGTCGGCCGTCTCACCAACCGACATGGGAGGTGAGACCCTCCCTGGACAAGATGGATAGCATACCCCTCACGGCGTTTGTACCTCATCTCTTGGGCATGCTGCTGTGCTTCGGTCTGGTGTTTTTGTTCTCGGGGCTCGAAGCCGGGTTGCTGAGCCTCAATCGGATCTGGCTGAGCGAGAAGGCATCCGAGGGCAACCGCCGCGCGGTCCTTCTGCAGGAGCTGCTCAGAGTCCCCTCCAGGCTGATCGCGGTCATGCTCACGGTGGAGACCTCATCGAGCGTGGTGCTTGCGGTTCTCTGGACCCTGGTCGGTCACGAGGCGTTTCGTCTTTCGCCGTGGGCGCTGGTCGCATGGGAAGCCCTGCTTGTTCTCATCCTCGTGATGTTCTGCGAGATAGTCCCCAAGGCCCTGTTCGCTTCCAACGCGGAGCGATATGCCATGGGCCTGGCTCCCGTGGCCTATGCTCTTGTGAGGATAATCCACCCGTTCGCAGCGATCATGGAATGGCTGGCGCGCTTTGTGATTCGGGTCTTCACGGGGGAATGGGTAAAGCCCCGGAGCACCACGGTCACAGAGAAGGACCTGATGACGATGGTGTCGGTTGGGGAAGACGAAGGCATAATCGAGGAGCAGGAAAAGGAGATGATCCACTCGATCTTCGAGTTCGGGGACCTTTCAGCCCGCGAGGTAATGGTGCCGCGTGTTGACATAGTGGCGCTGGAGATCAGCGACAGCATCAGGGACGCTCTCAGACTGATTGTCGAGCACGGTCATTCCCGGATTCCGGTCTTCGAGGGCTCCAAGGACCATATCAAGGGTCTCCTCTACGCCAAGGACCTGCTGGGGCATGTCGAGAAAGGCGACCTGGAAAAAATGACCCTTGCCGAGCTGATCCGACCCAATGTCTTCTTCGTGCCGGGAACCAAGGACCTGTCAAGCCTGCTCGAGGAAATGCAGGCTCTCAAGGCCCACCTCGCCATAGTCATGGATGAATACGGGGGCACCGCCGGACTGGTCACCATCGAGGACATCCTGGAGGAGATCGTCGGGGACATCCAGGACGAATACGACAAACCGCTGGAGCGCCTCGTCACCAAGAATGACGACGGCACCTTCGTCGTGCATGCCAAGCTGGGGCTTCACGATTTCGATGACGAAGTGGGGGTGGAGCTTCCCGAATTCGACGGGGTGGAGACCCTGGGCGGGCTTCTGTACCAGGTGCTGGGACGAGTGCCCAGGATCGGCGAGACCATACCGATCAAGGCGGTGTCTCGGGAGACAAACGGGGAGCACCTGGAGGATCCGTCTTCGGTCGCGCTCGTAAAGTTCAAGATTCTCGAACTTGAGGACAACCGGATCGGCAGGGTGCATGTGCGTCTGGAGCGGGGCGGTCGGAGCGAAAGTGCGGCGGGCGAGAAATCGACCGCAAGCGGTAACGGGAGATCGACATCGTCGAGATAGCCTACAGCTCGGCCCTGATTGCCATTTTTATCGTCTTCCTCGCTGCGGCGTATTTCTTCGCGTTCGCCGAAAGCGCGACCATCGCCGCTCAGCGCGTGCTTCTGCATCATCTCAGCCGCGAAGGCGACCGGCGAGCCAAACTGGTGGAAGCCTTCCGCGAAAATCCCCGCAGATTTTTTGGAACCACCCTGATCGGCACCAATATCTGCATCATAACTCTTTCGGCCGTCGGCGCACACGCGATGTTCCACAGCGCCTGGGGCGTGAACCTTGCCGTTGCCACCATACTGGTCGACATCATCGTTCTCGTCACGGCCGAGATCACGCCCAAAACCCTCTCCCTCTCAAACCCGACTCGCAACAGCCTCCGAGCCGCCGGGCTCCTTGAGATTTCGGCCCGGATTCTTGCGCCTGCGATCTGGCTCCTCACTTTCCTCCCCTCAAAAATCCTTAACATCGATCACATATTTCACTCGGGGAAAGGCGATGTCATCACCGAGAGCCAGCTTATCCACATGATCGACCTGAGCGCACGCCAGGGCGGCATCCGCACATCGGAGGGAGAGCGCGCAGTGAAGGTCTTCAAATTCGCCGACATGACGGTGGGAGATGTCATGACCCCGCGCGCCGATATCGCAACTCTCATTTCAGGAGACACGCTCAGAAAAGCCCTTTCAGTGGCGAACGCCACGGGTTACTCGAGAGTTCCCGTGGTAAGCCGGGCGGGGGACGATTCACCCGGTTTCCTTGCGGTCAAAGACATCCTCAGGCTGCAGCAGGAAGGGCGTCTCGACGAGCCGGTGGACGCCCACCTTCGTCCGATAGTGTTCGTGCCCGAGACCAAGCGAATCCTGGACCTTCTCAGCGAATTCCGATCCACGGGAGATCAGATCGCCCTGGCCGTGAACGAGTTCGGCACGATCACCGGGCTTGTCACTCTCGAGGACCTGCTTGAGGAGATTCTTGGCGAGATCTACGACGAATACGATCGCGACACTCCCGACGCGGAATGGGTCAAGGGGAGCCTCGTCCTGTTCGGCATCTATCCTGCCGCGAAACTCGCAGACCGGCTCAAAGTGAAACTGCCCGAGGGCGAGTACGACACTGCCGCGGGTCTGCTCTTGCACCTCCTGGGACATGTGCCCCAGCCCGGCGAAAGCGTCGCCCTTGACGGCTGGACCCTGACCGCAACACATGTGCTACGGCACAGGATCACGCGCATCGTCGCCAGGCAAACCGATCAGCCCGAATCCAGGAGCTGACCAACCCGAATCCGGAATCTGACCAACCCGAATCCGGAATCTGACATTCGGTATCCCCCCCCGCCCCCAGCGAGACTGAAGACTCCTTAAGGGTCTCTCCCGTTCTCGTCGACGTTTCACGCGAGCGAGGCTTTTCCACGAAACTGCCCCGATATAAAGCCCCTTTGCAGTGCATATATAACCGCCGACCCGGTCTTCAAGACAATATTCTGAGCAGCTTTGAGTGCTGTCCATCCTGGAGCGATCCATCATGCGAATTCGAATCGCCATCGCGGCTATCATACTTTTCGAGATATTCCTCCTGTTCCTTGGGTGCCATGAGGAAGGGAAGAGTCCGGTGACCCCCCAACCGATACCTGGGGCGGAGCAGACTCTGACGGACGAGACGGTCAAGCGCCCGTCAGGGCAGATGACCGGCTCGCCGCCCTGCCTATGGGGCTACTACAAGGTCGTGTATGACGGGGGCAGTCACACAATCGACGCGATGCCCCTGCGCGGCCCTGCGTTTGCATGGAACGTCGTCACGTTCCTGCAGCCGCCGGCCGGCTCGATATCGAACATGAGCGTCAAGGTTCTCGACGATTCCCAGCTTCTCGACACGGGTCGCGTAGATGTGAGGGTGATCCTCCATCATCCCTTCCCGGGACAGGATATGTATGATGGATTCGATGTCTGCGGGATTCTGCTGACCGAGGCATCGATGACATCTCCGGCGAACCACCATCTCACGTACGCCAACCCGGCAGTCGATCCCACTCTGTGCAATCCGGACGGCTACACGCGATGGATGAATCCCTCCGAGTTCCTCACCGGGAATGTCTTCGGCTATGAGCCCGGTTTCTGGGGAACCAGCGAATCGAGCGAGAACTCCGGTTTCGTGGCCGGCGCCACATTAAATCCCGACAAGTACTTCGCGCTGGGGCTCGGCCCGGCCGAATCGCTCCACGACTGGCTGGAGGACTCGGACTACGCACATGGCCGAGGATTGTTCCCGGCCGGGGCGACCTGCGCTCGCGACTACGAACTGCTTTTCCCGAAGGTCCAGGGCCAGATCGTTTTCATGTTCAATTACGCAGTGCTGGCAAACTGGGCAGCGCCCGATGTGCAGCCCCCGTCGGACCCGCTCAAGGACTTCCCTCGTGAAGCCAACGCGCAATATCCCCAGCACATCTTCGTCACCGATAACTCGCGCGTATACCATACTGCGGATGATGCGGGCGGAACCCTGTCGTTCGACATAGATGTGTTCGACTGGGGATTCCTGACTAATCCCAAGGGCGTGCCGGGCGAGGTGACCAAATTCACTATCTGGAGCGACGAGCCGCTTGTTCCCGGAGGCGCGGTGGAGTTCCTGTCAACGGAGGTGGAATGGAACTCGGGTTTCCTGGCCTCCACTTCGGTAGCGACCATTGAGATCCCCGGCGCCGTACCGAGCACGTCCGGAGATGCGACGGTCTGGATCGAGATCGAAAGCGCGAATCCTTCGAGCTATGACCAGGGATTCGATGCGGAGGTGCCGGAAGACCCGCTTGCCTCGTACGTGCGGGTGCCGGTATTCGTGGCGAATTGTCCCAAGGCATTCCTGAGCGGGATGAGCACCAACCAGGCGGGCAAAAACTCCGTCATCGTGGACGTGGTGATCAGCGGCGAGGATTTCATTGACGGAACCGAGCTTGGAGTGTGGCTCGAACAGGCAGACGCGGGCGGGGAGGCCTCGGGAGACGAGAACTTCAAGATTTACGGCACGAACGTAACCTACGTCGACACGAACACGATCACCGCCGACTTCGATCTTGCCGACGCTCCCATCGGCAACTACGGGATCGGCTGTGTAAATGGGTGCGGAACGGTCACCACTCCCGCCGAGAACTACTCATACAACAAGAACGCCGATATCCTGGTGCTACCGCCGCCACCGGTTTCCATAGAACTCTCAACGGGTCGAACCACTGCGGAGGCGGCCCCGGTCGACAGCCTGTACGTTTCCTGGAGCGCTGTCGACGACGCGCAGTACTACAAGGTGTATGCCAAGGTCTATGACATATATGGGAAGCTGGTGGAATCATTGTTTCTGACGATGTGTATCGACACGCAATACAAGATACCGGTGACGAGCATTCTGCCCGACGGGGGCGCCATCGAGACCTGGATAACATCGTACGCCGAGGACGGAAGCTATGAGTACGAATCGTTGCCGAGTCGGTCCGGATTCCTGTACTACCAGGGATTCGAGAAAGGCCTGGGGAAGTGGAATCTGCTGGCCGAGAACTCCTACAGCCTCAGGTTCGTGCGGTCGACTGTGGATGCCTCCTATGCCGGAGTCTGGGGTGTCAAGACTTATGGGCTGGTCCCGCCCTACTCCAGCTTGTGGGTCATCATGACGACGCCGGCAATCCCGGAGATTTCCGGGGCCTCAGAGGTTTACATTGAGTTCCTGCACAAGTACATGGGCATGAACACTTACAACGGCTACCAGGTCGGTTGGTTCGATTCTCTGCCGCCCGACGCAACCGCCAAAGCTGAGGGATACCATCCGAAAGTCTCCGTAGCGTACGGTCACGGTTATCCCGACGACGACAGCTCCGCTCTTCGAACCGAGTACAGCATCACGACGTCGCAGGACAACAATTTCCGGTCCGGCAACTCAACCTGGGTAGGCTGGTACCTTTCAGGATTCGATATGTCCGCGATTGTCGGCGATGACAAGGAGAACATACCTGCGATTGCACTCGCCGGAGACCATCCTGACGCCATGGTTGTCGCGATCGACGAAGTGGCGGTCCTTGTTTACTGACAGACAGGTCACACTTCAATAAATGCGAGATCGAAGGATCACCGGGGGCCGTGCAAGCGGCCCCTCTTCTTTTGTCTGAGCCACGGAGCAGGCCTCTTGCCCGCGGACCTTCCTTGTGCAATGATTTCCCTCAGTCCTATGCCCGACATAAAGCAGGATGAGTTTCTTCGGTCGGTTACCGAAGGGTTGAGGTGTCCCGAGGGAGGCGATTTCGACCGCACTCTGGAACTTCTCAGGAGTGTCCCCCCTGGCGATCTTCGCGAGGCTTTCGAGACGTTTCTGGACGATCCCCCTCCGGACCTGGCGCTGGGCGTAGCGCGGGCCGTGGGACTGCTTGAGCTTGAGCCCGCCGCCGACCTGCTCATAACGCTTGTGGATGAGCCGGGAAAATGGTTCGGGCACTCGGACCGAGCAGCCATCCGCCTTGAGGCGGTCCATTCGCTGGGGCTGCTGAGAGCCCCTGCTGCGGTGGATTCCCTTCTGGACATCGTCGCCAACTCTCACGATTCCGAGCTGCAAATGGTGGCAGTGCAGGCGATCGGGATGATCGGTTCCCCGGTGAGCGTCCGCCCCCTGATCGAAATGATGAGAGTCGATCCGCCCATCGCACTCTCCGCGGCGGGAGCGCTGGCGCAGATCGGCGGCGAAGAGGCGTTTCGAGGGCTGGTCGCCGGGCTGACGGTGGATGAGGACATGATCAGGTCCGCCTGCGTTTGGGCGCTTGGGAAAATGGGCGACGAGCGGGGAGTGGGCCCACTGACGGCGCTCATCGAGGTAAGCGACGAGTTCCTGCGACGCGATATCGTCTGGGCCATCGGCCAGATCGGGGGCCTTCGCGCGCGGCTGTGCCTGGGGGCATTGAGCCAGGGCGACCCGGAGCTGGGCGTCAGGCGCGAGGCGTCGAAGGCCATTCTCGCCGGCACCGTCCTGAGGAAATACCGCGACAGCTCCACCTGACACCGGGTAGATATCTGCGCCGAGCGCACCAGCCCGTTCTCACCTGCGACGGCCCTCATCTGTGCTAATATAGCGGTCCTCAGAAAGGGGAAACCGATGAAAAACCTGGTTCCGTTCATGGTGGTACTTATTCTTGTCGTCATTTCCGCGCCGGGCGGGGTCCTGGCACAGGGGAGCTCCTCGGAGAGTCCGCAACAGGCGCTGCCGTCGCGGGCCGATCTTGTCGTCCCGGCCGAAATCTGGGATCGTGTGAGGGAGAATGTGGGCTACGCTGGAAAGCCTCTCGGATACACCGCTGAAGAGATGGAGCATTTCCGGGGATCCGATTGCGTCCTTCGAGTCGTCGAGATGCTCTTCCGCGACATCACGTCCGTGCCCCAGTTCAGCGGGCGCATCAGCGACGAGATGCTTGCCGATCCAGCGAATTTCGCCGCATCGACATTCGCGGCATACAGGACGCTGGATGCCTACGGGGCGAGGGTAATGGAGTACGGCGGGCTGACGGGCTGGGAGACGGACTGGATTCCCCAGGATGCCGGTACCGATGCCGCTTTTGATGCGGTGTTGGCGAAATGCGCGGAGAGCGGCATCGCATCACCCATAAACGACCGCGACCTCATAATGTGGAAAACCCTTCCGGAACCGGCGAGGAAGCTTGCGGTGCGGATCATGATCGCCGGGATCGAGGCGTCGCCGTGGCTGCGGGAGTCCTTCGACGAAGGCTTCTACAAGGATTACTTCAATGTCGGCGACATCGGCGATATACCGATGGAGGACCTTTACGCGTTCGCAAGCGCGCCCTGGCAGGGCGACGACGAGGAGGAGCTGACCATCTCGCCGCGCGAGTCTTTCGAGGCCCTTGACAAGTTCGACATGCAATATTTCGCGACCGGCTCGAACGAATTCATGCGCATGGTCCACGGCGCGATCGTCGAATACCAGTCGGCGACATCCGCAGCACAGCCCGAATTCGGCAACTTCTCATACTGTGAAATCAGGACTCCCCTGGGAAAGGCCGGCATTTTCGGTCCCGGAAACGACAGGGTCGAGGGCAATTTCTCGTTTGTGGTCAATCTGGGGGGCGATGATACGTATCTGGGGAAAACTGCCGTTCCGCGCTCAATGGACGAGCCGATCGGGATTGTCGTCGACCTCGGGGGCGATGACACGTACGACTCCGGCGATCTTGTCGCGTCGCTTGGGTGCGGGAATCACGGGATCGGCGCGATTTTCGATCTTGGAGGAAACGACAAGTATATTTGCGACGAATCCGGCATCGCGTCCGCATGGTACGGCACCGGCATCGTCGTCGATTACATGGGCGATGACACCTACAAGTCCCGCATCTGGTCGCAGGGTGCTGCCCACGCAGGGGTGGGAATGCTGATCGATCTTGAAGGGAACGACCGATACGACTGCATCGAGCAGTCACAGGCTTTCGGCTCGACATACGGCATGGGGATTCTGCTCGATGTGACGGGGGATGACATCTATTTCGCCGATCCGGAGGGGCACGTTTCCGAGGTATTCGAGGGGCGGACCTGCAATTTCGCACAGGGGACCGGATTCGGACGGCGGGCGGATTTCGGGGACGGACACTCGCTGGGCGGCGGAGTGGGGCTTTTGATCGAGGGTGGAGGCGACGACAGCTACACGGGAAGCGTTTACAGCCAGGGCGCGGGTTACTGGTGGTCGCTCGGCTGCCTTGAGGATCGCGCCGGCAACGACACATACCGCAATGAGCAGTATTCATGCGGGTCCGCGCCCCATTTCGCGATCGGGAGCCTCGTCGATTTCGCAGGTGACGACAAGTACAACGTCGGGAACGAGGATGTCGAACGACAGATCCAGGGACATGCGCGCGACGCGTCCCTGGCCGTCTTCATCGACGGGTCCGGGAACGATGAGTACTTCCTTCCCAACCTGGCCGCGGGCTCTTCCGATCTGAACTGCCTTACGCTCTTCTGGGACAGGCTGGGCGACGACACGTACATCGCCGACCGAAACCCGCCGAGCGCGACCGCGTTCTCGTTCGGCGACTCAACGACCTATTACGAGCGCTTCTATACGTTTCGGGACATGATGGCCTGCGTGGGCGTTTTCCTCGACACGGGAGGCCTCGATTCATATGGCGAGAGAGATCCCGCCGATGCGGAAGCTGCGGCTGCGCTGGTTCGGATTCCGTTCGCCGACAACTCGGAATGGCGTCAGGAGCGGGGACCGAGGTTCTGGGGGTACGGGCTGGATGTGGGTTGGTACTCGATATTGATGCCCCCCCTGTAGTCCCCCCCAAGGGGGGGACGACTAAGAGCCCCCCTGTAGTCCCCCC
>CAYGZQ010000018.1:58416-60346 GCA_964354375.1 uncultured Planctomycetota bacterium | reverse complement strand
CGTAGATCAGGTTGTCCGGAGTCCGATCGGTGTTGTCGGCCATGGGTGTCCCGTCCGGCGTCCTGACCTCAATCGTGATGTCCTCGACGCTCACCGGGAAAGTGCAGCCGTCCTGAATTCGGGCTATGATGCCGCTGTTCGTTTCGCCGACCGCGCCGCGCCTGGCGCCCTGCCTGGTCGCGTTGTCCATCTGGATCTGCTGGTGCAGAATCCAGCCGAAATCGAACATCCCCATGAAGAGGAGGATCAGTACCGGAGCGAGCAGAGCGAACTCAACGACGCTCTGCCCTCTTTGCCGGCAATGTCCCAGTTTTCGTTTTATCGTTAATACGGCTTTCATTGTAGTCCTCCGTACTTCGTTCTTCTTTCATCCCGGCCCTTCGCTCTAAAAAAACCAAAGGGCCCAGGCTGTTCCAAGCCAGAAGCCCTCTAAGACCTAGCCGGGTCCTTTAGTCCTGATGGGCAGCCGGACCGTCTCGAAGAGACTCCTGGCTTTGCGGCCCCGTCTCGCGACGGGTGTGCCTTTTTCCGTCGGACACCGGTCCGACACAACGGCATTATACCACACTATAGTATTGTATGCAAGACCCGGGAGTAATATAACCGCCCGGAAAAAGTGGTCCGCCGTGAACTACGGCGGACCGGTCCTGAAATGGGTTAGATGGCTGTGGGGTGCCTGTCCCTGCCGGTCAAACGATCACGTCAAGTAAGTACCCACTTACTTCTTCGCCCACCCTCGCTATCTTCCCCCCAGCTGCCGCGACCAACTTCGCCTCCTTGAGGCTGATCGCAGCATCGACAATATCGCCTTCGGCCACCGATTCGGTCGCCCTCAGCGCGAGCGCTTCCGCCCTCGCGAACATCTCGACCACATCTTGCATTGCGCCAATGCCGCTTTGTATAGAGCCTATACCCAATCCGTGAGCGCTCCCGAAGATCGGTTCATCTCTAACTTCTACGCTTCATTTCGACCCCCGCGTTTGAAACTTAACCCCCCTTCGCTCTTTCCCCCGCACCCCATCTTGCCTTCCCGCCCGTTACAGGTTAACCTGCGAGCCGCCATGCGCCGCATTCCGACTCTTCTCGCTGTAGCCATCTTGATTGGAGGGGGATGTATGCCCAGCACCACGCCCACACCACCCAGCTCGCCGATACCCCTCACCGCCGTGAAGACTCCGTCCGGCGCGCTGCGTCCGCTTCTCATCGCGCACCGATGCGGAGCGGGGCTTGGTCCCGAGAACACCTGCGCCGCGCTGGTCCAGTCCAGCTTCCACCGTCCCGACTTCTACGAGGTCGACATTCGCCACACACTTGATGGTGTCGCGGTCTGCCTCCACGATCCCAACCTCGACCGAACGACCGACCTCTCCGGGAATATCTCCGACAAGACCTGGGCGGAGATCAGCGGCGCCGATGCGGGTGGCTGGTTATCTTCGACCTATACCGGCGAGCCGCTCCCCGGGTTCGAGCGAATGCTCGACTGCGTGAATCCGGCGCCCCTCGCGATCGAGCTGAAGGAGCCGGAAATCTCTACCGACCGCATCGCAGCGCTTGTCGCGGCGCTGGACCAACATCGAGACACATCGTCGGTCGTGATGAGCTTCCACACCTCTGCGCTCGATGCCTGGCGCTCGACGGATTCGTCTCACAGGCGGACCGTCTACCTGACCGTGCAGGTCGACGACTATGCGCTGAGCGGTCCTAACGATGTGATCGGGCTTTCTGCTTCAAGCTGCTCGGAGGAAAACGTGAAAAAGATCCACGCGGCCGGAAAGGCGGTCTGGGTGTGGACTGTGAATGATGATTTCGAAGACTACATAGCTTTGGGAGTCGACGGGATCGTCACCGACCAGCCCGATTTTCTCAGGCGTGCGCTGCCTCCGAGCTAGACTACGTGCCGAGCACGTCTCGTGCTTCGGACCCGGGAGCC
>CAYGZQ010000018.1:18045-58316 GCA_964354375.1 uncultured Planctomycetota bacterium | reverse complement strand
GACTCGTCTCGAGTCGCAAAGCGCGGGACGCGCTATCTCCGATTCCCGAAATGCGGGACGCATTCAGCACCGGCGACGTCCCGAGATCGAAATCGACCAGACAGATCCGTGCCGAGCACGTCTCGTGCTTCGGACCCGGGAGCCGACTCGTCTCGAGTCGCAAAGCGCGGGACGCGCTATCTCCGATTCCCGAAATGCGAGACGCATTCGGCACCGGCGATTTTCAGCACGTAGATGTCCCTCAGCCCCGCTGACCAATGCTCGTTGATCCCGGTCCCGAGGTCGAAATCGACCAGATGCGAAAAACCTCCCGTGACGAAGCAGTATCCCTCCTCGTCCACTGCAACGTCCTCTGCCGTGTCCCAGTACAGTCCCCCCCATGTCGTCACCCAGATGAAATCCCCCGACGAATCGAACGCACTGAGAAACGCATCCCCCTGTCCATTCGATGTGCGCTCGCAGCCGCCGGGTCCGGGATCGAAATCGACCGTCTTGTAGAATTCGCCCGTGACATACACTTTCCCGTCCGGTCCCGCCGCAACGCCGCATCCCTGGTTCCATTGATCCTCGCCGGACGTGCCCCAGGTTCTCGCCCACTCGAATTCGCCGGATGAGTCTATCTTGGTGACGTAAGCGTCCCGCCAGCCGACCGACTCTTTCAGGCGCACCCCGGCACCGGGATCGAAATCCACGGCTCCCTGGAAATAGCCGGTCACGTATGCATCGCCGTTTTGGTCGATCGCGATCGACGAACTCTTGTCGGTCGCATCGCCTCCCCAGGTTCGAGCCCAGACGAGATTGCCCCAGGGATCGAACCTGCTCAGGTAGACATCCGATTCGCCGCTGGAGAAGTGCGGATCGACTCCCTCTCCCGGGTTAAGGTCGGCCAAGCCTACAAAGCTCCCCGTCACGAAAATGTCCCCTGACGGGCCGACTGCAAGGTCCGTGCAGTCGTCCCACGATTCTCCGCCCCATGTCCGTGCCCACACAAGCCCACCTTCCGGATCCAGCTTCGCCAAAAATGCATCGGTACCCCCAAGTGCGATTCTCTCATCGGTACCCTCGCCCAGATCGAAATCCATCGTCCCTGAGAAGGTCCCAACGAAATACGAACCGCCCTCCGAACAGATTTCTATACCCTCGCACATGCCCGACTCCCACGTCGGCGTCCTCAGCAACTCACCGGAAGCGTCATACTCGATCACAAATGCCTGCCTTTGTTCCCCGAAAGCGAAGTATCCCGCGCAGAAAACTCTCTCCTCATTATCAATCGCAAGGTCCGTGCTGAACGCGGGATGCCCCGTTTCCGTGTCCCACCAGGTTTGCTCCCAGACCTCCTCCCCTGTCGGGTCAAGCGTCCCAACGAGCACGAACCAGGTCATGTCATAACTGAAGTGCCCTGCATAAGCCAAGTCCCCGGACTCGCACACATCCACGGCCTGTCCCTCCGCGTCCTCGATATCCGATCTCACATGCGCCCAACCTGTCTCTCTGACGGCAATGCGCAGCGGCCGCGGCAATGTATCCGTATCGCCCTCATCGTCAGTAACCCTGAAGTGCACCGTGTAGATTCCCGGGTTGACCCATGCGTGCTCGAAAGTCTCACCCTCATCATCGAATATCCCGTCGTTCTCCCAGTCCCATTCATACTTGACGATCGCGCCGCCGTCCGGATCGTACGAATTTCGACCGTCGAAGAGCATTGCATCGCCGACGGTCTGCTCGAAACCTTGCGCCACAGCTACCGCAACCGGCAGCGCCTGACCCGCAGCCACTTCCACCACCAGCGGCTCGTCGAGCATGTCCGATTTCCCGGTCGAGTCGGTCACCCGCAATTGCACCATGTAGGTCCCGGTCAGGGGGAACTCGAGCGCGGGTTCCCATATTTCATCCGTCGGAACGAAACCCTCCCTCGGGTCGTACGAGAGGTCCCACTCCCATTCGGCGATATCCTCCCAGCAGTCGGGATCGGTCGAGTCGTTGTAGAAACGCGCTTTGGCCCCGGGGAGTATTTTTTCAGGGTCGGCGAATGCCGATGCGTAAGGAGGCCGGTTGACTCCGGCCGCGTTGATAGTGATCTGAAGCTCCCTGACTTCGGACAGACCGATCGAGGGCTGCACGGTAGCGCGGATGACGGCGTTCAAATCCGAGGGCGTCTCTATCGCCGTGAAAATGACAGTTCCAAGATGGGGGTCCGCGATTTTCCCCGCAGATACAGGCGCAACAGTCCAGAGGTATATTGCGCCGAGGTCGTCTCCGGCCGACACTTTGTACTCGACGGTCGTCGATGCGCAGACCGACTGGGGTCCGGAGATTTGGCTTATGCGGGCCGGGAGCGCCCCTCCCCCGCACGCCACTATGGCCGTCAATAGAAGCAGAACCGCCGCCGGAATTGCGCAACGCATCCCCTTCATCCTCCCAAGATTGCAGTTGGCCTTCTATCTGCCCAGTATCAGTCGGGCGATATCGTGATACGTTACAAACAGAGCCAGGAGCATCAACAGGGCGAAACCAGCGAAATGAATCAGGTTCTCCATCCGGACGGTGACGACGGGTCGGCGGAACATGAACTCGAAGAACATGAACAGCAGCCGTCCGCCGTCCAGCGCGGGGAACGGAAGCAGGTTGAAGATCGCCAGGTTGACCGACAGGAGCACCATGATGTTAATGAGGTCGACGAGACCGCTGGACGCCGCCTCGTAGGTGAATGTTGCGATCCCGACGGGCCCGGAAAGGTCGCCCACGGACACCTGCCCGGTCGTGAGCATCCGTATCGTCACGAATATGAACCCGGTTACCTCTTTAGTCTTCTTCAGACCCGTGACCACGCTGCTCAGAGGATTGGCACGGAAGTACTTAGTCTCGAACCTGAGCCCTCCGAAGAAGGCGTTCAAGCCGTCCGTGTCCTTTTCCGAGGGTATCGGCACGACAAAGACGCGCTCCTCCCCTCCGGACATGGCCACCAGGCTCACCCTCTTGCCGATGTGGCGTTCGAACTCCAGGAATGCCGATATCCCGTTCGGGGTCGGGACTCCTGCGATCGACAGTATCCTGTCGCCCGGCCTGAGGCCGCTCTGGTAGAGCCTGTGATCGTAAGGGAGCCTCACCAGAACCGGATCCGCCGCGTCATCCATGTAAACCTGGATCCGGGAGAACGGCGGGTCGGGCGCGAGTCTTGCGTGACGGATTTTACCGGACCTTTCATACTCGAGTGTCGTCACCTTGGGCGCCTGGGCCGGCTCATCGGCCACCGTGCTTGTCCAGGTCTCCATCCCGCCGCCGAGAATCCTGTCGCCGGCCTTCAGACCCGCTTCGTCCGCGATGCCACCCGGTATCACGCGGGTGACTACAAGTTCGCCATCGTAGAAATAGCCGAACGGCGAGTAGCTGTCCCGTATGATCTCATCGTCGAAGTAGTCGACGAAACCGTTCACTTTCTGGTATCCACGGTAAAGCCTGAGCCTGAGCATTCCGCTGCCGTTTTCGATCTCGAGACGGTGCGACGGAAACCTCAGGCCGTCCACGGAAATAATGATGTCGCCCGGGATCAGCCCGCTGCGCTCAGCGGGAGAAGACGGGATAATGTAGAGCACAGTTCCGTCGTTCAGATACACAAAACCCAGTCTGCAGAAATGGCTGTCGACGAGACGGATCGGCTGGGGGATGACCGTCGCGGAAAAAACCTGCTTCCCTCGAGTGCCTCTCAGATGGAGCGCGCGACCGTCCGACAACGCCACCGCCTGGTGAAGGTCGGCGGTGGACGCAAGCCGCACGCCGTCGAGGTCTGTGATCACGTCCCCCGCCATGAGACCCGATCCATCCGCGGGGCCCCCGGGTATCACGCCGCCCAGTTCGGCGGCAGGGAACCCGATCGTTATGCCCATCAGAAAAACAACCAGAACGGCGATCAGAATGTTGGCGATGGAACCCGCAAGCACGACGAAGAATCGCTGATACACGGGCCTGTTGACAAATGCGCGAGGATCGTCCCTCGGCGCAATCGAGGAATCCGGTAGGGCAATCTTCGTCCCCTTGGACCTGGCTTCCGCAGCTTTCCTGGCCTCTTCCTCGGGATCGATCACTTCCATCCCGTATATCTTGTTGTACCCGCCGACGGGTATGAGGTTGACGGAGTAAACGGTCTCTCCGCGCCTCCAGGAGAGAAGACGCTTGCCGAACCCGATCGCGAATTCGTCTATTCGCATCCTGAAGGCTTTGGCCACCAGGAAATGCCCATACTCATGCCCTATTACGAGAATGCTGAATATGAGCACTACCTCGGCTACATTCAGCGCTCCGTGTAACAGTCCCAGGATGTAGGCCGCAAAATCCACTTGTTTCCTGCTTATCCCCTGACCGGGATTTCCTGAACGTTATTATACCCCACGAAAGCCAGCCCAACCTCTTAGATGCCCTCTCGACCGCCCGGAATAATCCCGATCGCGCTTCCACGAACCCTCTCGCGCGCCCATCTATCGGCTTTAATCACTGCTTCCTCGCTCGCCTCTCCCACATCGTGGGCATCCAGCGCTTCCTCAACCAGCCTTACTATCATCGGAAAACGGATCTTGTCCTCCAAGAAGAGCCTCACCGCTTCCTCGTTCGCGCCGTTCAGCACCGCCGGAGCCGTCCCCCCCATCTTCAGCGCCCGACGCGCCAGGTCAAGCGCGGGGAATCGCTTCGAGTCCGGCGGGTAAAACTCAAGTTTCCCCATTTCGGCCAGATCGAGAGGACGAACCCGGGTTTCCCGACGCTCTCCGCCGAGAAGCGCGTACTGGATCGGCACCTCCATCGTAGGATGGCTCAACTGCGCCATCACGCTGCCGTCCAGGAATTCCACCAGCGAATGGACAATGCTCGCGGGATGAATGACAACGTCGATTCTCTCGGGGGGCAGGCCGAAAAGGTGATGCGCCTCGATAATCTCCAGCCCCTTGTTCATGAGGGTTGCCGAGTCGATTGTGATTTTCGGACCCATCTTCCATGTGGGATGCGCCAAAGCCTCGATCACGGTGAGGTCCTCGAAATCCTCAATCCGCCGATCCCTGAACGGACCTCCGGATGCGGTCAGGATGATTCTGGAAATGCCGGGATGATCGAGCCTCCCGCCAAGACATTGGTAGATTGCCGAATGCTCGCTGTCGACCGGGACCAGCGGCCCCTTCCCCTCCTTCAGAAGCCGGCGGATCAGCTCCCCCGCCATGACCATGCTCTCCTTGTTCGCCAGGAGCACTTCCCGATCCGAGCGAAGCGCGGCCAATGTCGGACTCAATCCCACCGACCCGACAAGCCCGTTCAGAACGGACGTGACATCCTGATGAAGAGCCGCCTGTCTGATCCCGTCCGGCCCATGGACTATCTTCGGGCGATCGGGAGTTCCCTTGAGAAGAGCCGTCAGAGACTCCTCCTCCCGGGGACCTTTCACCGACACGATCTGGGGGTGAAATCTCCGAACCTGATCGGCGAGGAGCTCGACCCTGGAGCCGGCGGCAAGCGCTGCAACCCGCAGACGGTCGGGGTTTCTCTCAACCACTTCGAGCGCTTGTGTCCCGATCGATCCAGTTGAGCCGAGTACGGAGATCGTTTTCATCTCTGCCACGAGGGACGCATCATTGACGCGCCCCGGAAGGTCGATGGTATCACAAGGCCGCTGGAAATGTCATGCCGAGCAGCTGGGGGCGGCTCTCGGCGGAGGTTGATTTTTCGACTCGGGACGGCTACTATCACTCGAAATCCCGTACAGATTGCAGGGAGTCCCGTATGTCCCCACAGAAAATCATGTATGACCTATCGGTCTCGCTCCACAAGCTCAGCCGGCTGCTGGAGGATCAGCTGCACGAGCTGATGGAGAGCGAGGGCATAACCGACGTTCATCCGTCCGCCGGCATAATCCTCATCCCGCTTCTGGACAGAGAAGGGCAGACGCTATCGGAGCTGGCGAGGCTGATCCACATGAAAGCGCCGACGATCACGGTGATTGCCAACCGTCTCGAGGAAAAGGGCTGGATTCGGCGGGAGCGTGGAACCAAGGACAGGCGACAGGTCCATCTCTACCTGACCAAGAACGGCAGGCAGAAAGCCGAAGTGCTCGATGGCATCCATCGGAAAGTGTTTCAGCGGATGTCGCAGGGAATCGACCGATCCTCTCTCGTTCAGGCGAACAACACGCTGGCTCATTTAATCATAAATATGCACTCCCGAGCCAACTGAACGCCGAAAACCCGGTTGGCTTGCCCGGTTTTGGAGCTTCAGCGTTGGGGATCACCCGCGCCGCGGGGTGCCGGATTTACATGCTCTTGCCTTATGGATGATGTTAGGGTTTACTGATTAGGGAACCCTCCGAGGTGAGTCGAATGCCGTCACGCCGAGAACGAGAGAGAGAGGAAAGGCGGAAGTACATCCTGGATAAGGCGCAGACGCTTTTCGCGGAGAACGGCTTCCTCGGCACGTCGATGGCGGAGATCGCCAAGGCAAGCGAGTTCGCGGTCGGCAGCCTTTATTCCTTCTTCAAGAACAAAGAGGAAATCCTGGCGACCATATTCGAGTATCACATTGAGCACGTTCTCGGCGAGGTGGAGCGGATCAGGGATGAAACAGGCCTCTCCTCACGGGAGAAAATCTCGTCCGCCCTCGAATCCCTGGTGCACATCTATGTCGACAACCAGGATTTCTTCCGCATTTACGTGGCCGAGGCGCGCGGGGTGGAATGGGGCGTCCGCACTGAGGTCGGCGAGTACATCTACAAGGGGACCGTCCGCTACCTCGAGATTCTCTCCGACATCTTCCGTAAAGCCATCAGCGACGGCGTCGTTGACCCCGGCCTCGATCCTGAGTTTCTCGCGCTTCTTCTGCGATCGTATGTCCACTCGACAGTGAGTCATTTCCTGTACGGACAGCGCGGCGTGAGCGTAGATGCTCTGCTGGCGGTGACAAAGCGCGTTCTCTTCGACGGAATCCGTCCGGGAAATGCCAACGTACAGCCGGAGCGGACGACCCCGTCAAGAAAATCCCAGGGTTGACATGCTCCCTTCCGGGGGCTGTTGAAAAAGTCCAAGAGCCATAATCCGCATGTGGGGCAGGCTTTCCAGCCTGCCATTCATGGGACATCCAGAGGCGGCAGGCTGGAAAGCCTGCCCCACAAGGAGACTTTTTCAACGACCCCTTTCGGCTCGTACGACCGAAACCCGGTGAGCAGACCAGCCTGATGATGCTCACTCAAGTTTCATCCGGCGTGGCCTTGACAACTCCACGTCTCTGGTGTATAAATTTCTTTGGAACCGATAGTGTTCCGATAAGTTTCATTAATTTAGGCCTTTCCCTGCACTACCTCCTATAACCCCCGTCGCCAGACGGGGGGACTTTTTTTTCGGTACGCCGCGGGAATGTCGCTGAAGAATCGCTCGGACCCGCATCTCACGAGGTTTTCGGGGTAAGTCTGCGCATACTTCGGTCGGTCTTGACATCACTGAGAAAATGGTGTATAAGCCACATGGGGCTGATTCTGTACGACCCCAACTAACTTAGGCCTTTCCCTGCACTACCTCCTGAAAAACCCCCGTCGCCAGACGGGGGTTCCCTAATTTTCGAACACGCGCCCGGGAGGGAACCGCAGTCACCGCCCGCGCCGGGGACGAATCCGGGCAACAAAAAGGTCCCCGCCAGGGGACCGATGCAATTGCCTCACATTGCCGGACGCTTCCTATCCGTCGTCACCGATCGCCTCGACCGGGCACGATTCCTGCGCCTCCTTGCACAGCCCCTCCTCGTCCGGGTTATCAGGCTGCTTCAGGACGTAGGCATGACCCTCGTCCTCGTTGTGCCCGAAATTGTCCGGGGCGGTCTGCCTGCAGACGTCGCAATCGATGCATTGGTCGTCCACATAGTACTTCCCAGGGACATTATCGGGTTGCGCGTTGTCTTTGTTGGCCATTCCTCTATGGCCCTCCTTCAGTGATATCTGCGTTTGCCCCGGCGTCTCGACCGCCGGTTTGATGGCACATTCTAGCACCACATCCGAAGTCAGGCAACCTAAGACGGCAAGATGGCAGTTCTGCAAATGCGGGTTTTATTGATACGGGGCCGTACAATTTATTTGGATAGCACTCGGCTTTGGGGTTTCCGCCCTGCGATGGCGCGGCGGGCTGATCATTCTCACTTCCCGGGGACGCACCTTGACGAAACGGCCCATGCATGCGATAATTATCTTGCGGACTCCCAGTCTGCGGCGGTTGGTTTTCGTTTCCCGCTTCTCATTCCCACCATGCTTGAAAAAATACAAGCAGTCCGCCGCAAGGTGCGGCATGAACCTGAGTCGCACCCCATGGAGTCGTAGTTAACAGACCAGAGGCCAATACTGCAGGCCAAGGAGAGAGCTCATGAAGCCCCATCGCGGATTCAGCCTAGTTGAACTCCTGGTGGTTATCACCATCATCGGCATTCTAGCCGCATTGGTCATTCCCAACATGACCAGGGCGAGGATCAAAGCCAAGGAGGCGGAGGTCAAAGCCGGCATCCACATTATCCAGGAAGCTGTCGAGAGATACTACGTCAACGAGAAGGAATACCCGGGCGTACTCATCGGCGGCAACCAGGAGGCCTGGGAGGTGTGGCACGCCAGGAACCCCACCTTGACCAATATTTTCGATCCACTGATCGAGTACAACTACCTTGACAGCTACCCGAAGAATGTATTCGTGGATGAGACGCAGGGCGCCGAGTACCTCAAGGCCACCGGCGGCGATCTCACCACCCCCGGCTCCGGCGATCCAAGATTCGGCATGAAAGGCACGATAATGCCGAACTCGGTCGATGATCCCCTGTGGTTCACGACGGGCGGCACCCTCGTTGCCGAGACCATCAACATCAACGGCGCCTACCAGATCGACAATTACGGTGTGTACGGCGGCTATCTTCCGCTTTCGGGACACCCCACGACCTACATCATCCAGGGGAGCTTCTTCTATCGCTCCGAGGGTCCGCTCGACATGCTCACCTCGACGCCCTCAACCAGTCCTACGCGCCGCGACTTCCGATTCCAGAACTTCGACCGCTACATCCTTGGGGGCTTCGGAAGCGATCTGACCAAGGGTCTGGACATCATTAGACTGACTGGTGCAGGAGACTATGTCCACCAGCCGGGCGCCGACAACTTCATCTGGGATGTCCCGCTGCTTGTGCCCGAAGTGTTCGGTGGAGGCGACAGAGAGCACAACCCCTATTTCCCTTATGAGCCGGTGGACGAAGGCGTCGAGTTCTACTACGGCGCACCCGACGGGCTCGAGGACGGCCTGGTGCTCGTGGTCACCGACGCGGGCGATAATCTCAGCTTCTGATCTTTCCCGACAGATTGACGATCGAATACCGTCCGTTTCCTACGAAAACGCACAGGAATCGTATCTACCATTCCGGACGGTCAGAGACGCAGAACAAATACCCCCTCCCATCCTCAGACGCCCGCCTCGCTGGTGGGCGTTTCTCTTTGTCTATTCGCTTTCCACTTTTTCCGGAAAAGGTTTCAAGGTTAAGCTTGTCGACCCAGGGGCGACTTGGCGGGGACGGTTGAGCACGCCGAGGAATCCTTCCACCGCCCTGAAATGCCCCCCCCTGCCCAGGGCGCACGCCAGTGCGAGAGCACGATCCCTGTCCTCAGGATGCGCCTCGGCCTCAGCCACCATGTCCTCGATCGCAAGCGGATCGCTTCCCTCACTCCTCGTGAATGCCTCCAGGATAGCCCGCGCGCGACCGTCCAGAGCGTAGGTCGCGCGGTTGAACCATTCCATCGCACGCGCGGTCTCTCGCGCCTTCGCGGCGGCGAGCCCAGCCCATACAAGGCCCTCCGCATCCCCCGGGTTGGAGTCCAGATACTCCACAAACCGCCCGATCGCCTCCGGATACCGTCCCAGCGCCGACAGCGCACGCGCGGCTATCAGCTTCATCTTCGCCGGGGCCTCCGGATCGTTCCGCCACGGCGCGACCATGAGAAGAGCTCTCGACGGCCCCCCGTCGGCGAGGGCTCTTGACGCCTGCGAGACGATCTCCGACGGGTCGGGCTTCAATTCCTCAACCCGTCTCTTCGACCTGACCCTGGTAGGCATTTTCAGGAACGGAATGCTTAGCATGGCGCCCTCGACCTTCTCCCCCTTAATCAAATTTAGTATCGCTTCCTGCCCCCGTTCGAGTACCGGATTCCATCAACGGCACGACCGGGTACAGGCAACCGGACTAAAGAAAGAGGAAAACCTGTCGCCAACTCATCATGCTGTGTGTTAACATGTTTGAAGGCGAAGCAATGAGCGGGGACCTTGCAATAGACTTGACCGAGTTCCGAGAGGAGCTTGCTGCCCTGCCGCCGCACGACGAGCCGTCAGACAGGCACCTCGGGCTGCTCGCGTGGCTGACCCGCTTCGCTCACGCCTGCGGCTGCGAAAGCCCGATCCTGGTCGGATGCGGGGCGGTGGAGATTTACACCAACGCGAGCACTTCCACCGGGGACGTGGACATCATCACAGCCGACATCGCGAGGCTGAGCTCGAACCTGCTGAAGATCGGCTTTCAGCGTTCGACGGACCAAAGGTATCTCTATCATCCCGGCTTCAGCATGCTGTTCGAGTTTCCGGCGGCGAGTCTGCGACCGGGAGAGGAGACGGTGACGATCAACCATGACGGGGTCAACTGTCTGGTGATAAGTCCCGCCGACCTGATTGTCGACCGCCTCGAGACGTTCGAGGCGTCGGGGGGCGGCACCGATCTCCTCAACGCATATCTCATTTATCATTCGTACTACGAAAGCCTGGACCATGAGAGGCTGAGGGATCGCGTCATCCGCCGCGATGTCCGCGAGAGTTTCCGGTTCGTACGCGATCTTCGTCGGCAATCGGTGAACGAAAGCCTGGGGGCGCGGGAACAGGCGCAACGGATCGTCGAGGAATGCCGCAGACGCAGAGGTCCGCAATGGCAGACTGGACTGAGCTGATGAGTCGCGAAGCGCGACTGGAACGGGGAGCGTTCTCAAGATCGCTTATCGAGGCGATCGAACCGGACTGCCTGACACGCAAGCCGCGCGATCCGCTGAAGCGCGACCTGATGCGGCAGCTGGGGCTTCCCGAACGATATCCGGAGGTCCAGTACCCGAGCCCAGGAAACACGCCGGATGATCTTGAGAGCGAGGAGCTGTGAAGACACAAAACATGGATGCACGAACGGAAAAAGCCTTTCAGAGCGTGATCGTGAAACTGCCGGACTACCGCGATCTCGAATCCACCCCGGAGCGTCACATCTACCTCCTCTGGCTCATCACCAGGGGCGTCACGCTTCTGGGCGGCGAGAGACCCATACTGGTCGGGGGCGGTGCGATCGAGTTCTACACCGGCATCCGGTTCGCCACCGGCGACCTTGACCTGGTGGCGCCCGACAAAGAGATCTGCGAGGACGCTCTCAAGACTCTTGGCTATGAGCGTCCGAGCGAGCTAAGGCACTTCGTCAACCGCTCCATTTCGTCCCTCGTCGAAATCCACTCGACATGCCTGCGTGGCGACGAGGAGGCCGTCGAGCTGGTCTACCGGAAAGTCCCCCTGCTGTTGATCAGCCCCGAGGACTGCATCACCGACCGCCTGGACAAGTACTCGAAGCACGGCTCCACTCTCGATCTTCTCAACGCCTTCCTTGTGTCCTATCACCAGAGAGATCGCATCGATATCTCACGCCTGTCCCACCGACTCGACTCGGTCGACCTCTGGGACTTCTACCGCCCCATCCAGGACATCAACCGGGCACTAGTGTGCAGCGAGATCGGTGCGGACGAGGCCGCCGCTTCCCTGATCCAATTCATGAAAAAAGGAACACGAAAATGCGCATTCTGATGTGGGAACAGGTACGGAAAGAGCACGAGGGCAGCGCAGCCTTTAATGTCGCGCTCCTGAGGGCGATCGATCCGAGGCTGATAACGCATCAACCCCGAGACCCCGAGAAGGATCGCCTCATGACCGAACTCGGCATGGAAACGAGAGAGCAGGCGATATCGAGGAGCACCGGCGCGAAGAAGAACTCTCGACGCTGCATGATGCCGGACCTGAGCAAATTCGACATCGGCACCGACACCGAATGCGATATCTCCGACCAGAACTGAGAACATTCTAATACGGCAGGCTGGAAAGCCTGCCCCACAAAGATGGTTTCCTAACGGTCCAGACTCTTCTCTTCTCACAACACCGGTTTCGCCGCGCTCAGGTATAATCTCGGGGCAGCTCTCGACAAGACATGCCCGGTGATTCCACATCGGATACACTTTTTCTGCCTACCGTTCTTACCAAGAACACCGCCGGGTCGAGACCTATGGCCTGGCAGCGATGGGGCGAGGGCGGCGGCATGATTTTCTCGCCCGACACGCTGGGTTCCCGCGACCACATCGTTCTCGCCGACAATCTGACGCTGCTGCGATTCCTTCCATCGGCTTCGGCGGACCTCATCTACATCGATCCACCCTTCGGCACGGGGAAACGTCGGATCGGCCCGGAGGGATCAGAGGGTCCGGAAGGCTATGACGACCGATTGCAGGACCCCCGCTCGTTTGTCGAATGGCTCGCGCCGAGGCTCGCGGAGCTCTGGCGGATTCTTTCCGACAACGGCAACTTCGTGATTCACCTCGACCCCAGGGCGATACATCACGTCCGCCTTTGGTGCGACCAGACCTTCGGGGCATCACGCTGGGAGAACGAGATCATCTGGCACTACACCGGAGGCGGCAGAAGCAAGACCAGGTTCAGTCGAAAGCACGATGTCCTGCTCTGGTACTCGAAGGGGCCCGGTCGGGTTTTCAACATCGATTCGATCCGGGAGCCTTACGAGCCGACCAGCGGCTACGCCAAGGGCGGGATTGTCAGCAAGAAGGGCAAGAAGTACATGCCGCATCCCTCGGGCAAACCCGCCGACGATGTCTGGGATGTTTCCATCGTGAATCCTCTCTCCTC
This sequence comes from uncultured Planctomycetota bacterium, assembly GCA_964354375.1. GTDB lineage: Bacteria > JAJVIF01 > JAJVIF01 > JAPKYR01 > JAPKYR01 > CAYGZQ01. The sequence goes on along the minus strand of CAYGZQ010000018.1, from coordinate 45,351 downwards.
TGAACGCACCGCGTATCCCACCCAGAAGCCGCTCAAGCTGCTCGAACGGATTGTCGGGGCGCTTTCCATCGAAAACGCCCTTGTCTGCGATGTCTTCTCGGGAAGCGGCACCACGGCACTCGCATGCAGGACCCTCAACAGACGATTCATCTGTTGCGACAGCAACCCGGACGCCCTCGGGGTGACTCTCGAACGGCTCGCGAGCGCCGATCCTTCGGCACCTCCGCCCGCGGTCATCTCGTACGGCCTCTACAGGCTCGGCTTTTCGACTGCGGAAACCGCACGGGGAATCGCCCGACGCTTTACCGCCTCGGGATTGAGACTGCCGAATGATCCTGAACTCGACATCGTTCTCCCTTCCTGGCGCAAGAGCTCAAACCCACCGTTTCCGCTTGACTATCGAGACGCCATCGTTCATTTTCGGGGCGCCGTTTTCTCGAAAGGAGTGCCGGATGTGTCCTGACCTCTCTGAGATCAGAGTGGAGGGAAATGACGCGGAGGTCGATTCGTTCGTCGCCTGCATCAGGGCCGCAATAATCTATTGGGGCCGCGACTACGAATACGACTACATCGCGGGGCTGTCGGGGAGCGCTTTCTCGCCGGTCCGGCACGAGGATGAGAGCTGCGCCGCATGGTGGACCGAGTTCGGCAACGACTCGAGGATGGAATTCCTCGGAAAGGCTCTCGGCTTCACTGCGAAGAAATCTCCCGCAATGTCCGTGCGGGACTTCGAGAAGAAGGGCGAGCTTTCAGAAGAACTCGCCGACTTCTGGAAACGGGTCAAGGAGGCGGTCCTTGAGGGGAAGGTGGTGATGATCGGCGCGTGGCCCCTGTGGAGCATCATCACTCGATGGGACGATGACATCGAGAAGATGGAGATCAACTCCGTCTCGGTCGGATGCGATATTTGTCGTCCGAGTAATCTGGATACCATCTACATCCTGACACCATGCGCGGCGTCGATCACCAGGATGGAGGCGATAGCCGAGGCCATAAGGTTCGGCGCCGACGTGGCCGACGGTACCTTCCGGATGCCCGGATTTCAATACGGCGGCAGGCTGTATGACGCCATTCTGAAGAGGCTGGAGCGCGACATATTCTGCGAAGACTGCGGCGAGAGAAGCTGCAACTGCGCCTGGCGCACGATGGTTCGTATTCATGGAACAGCGGGAAGCGCGGTGAGGTTTCTTCGTTTTGCCGGGGAATTCATGGGGAAGAGGCTTCCAAGACAGGCGCTGGATGTCGTGATCGGGGGATATGACACCATTGCGCAGACCTCGGGCATGTACACCGACAGGACCACGATATGCGAGAACTGGGACCACCCCGAGTTCAAGACCAAGATCACATCGAGTGTGCAGGCGATGAAGGTGGCTCACAAGGACGCATCGGTGATATTCCGCAGGCTTGCCCAGGGTCTGTGATTGACTCTGCAGTCAGACCTCACCCCCCTTCCCCCCTCTCCATCCGCCGCGGCGGATGGAGAGGGGGGAACGGGGGGTGAGGCGGAGAATCAGTTGCCGGATGTACCCACTCCCCGCTCCTTCCTTGTTAGTATTAAACGGATTTGATAAACTGGCGTCGATTCAGATTCAACAAATCCTCGACCGAGGAGGGCCGGCGGGTGGCCGATTTTTCTGCGCGAACGCTAGCCTTCATATCGAACAAGGGCGGCGTCGGCAAGACGCACCTTGCGATCAACCTTGCGATCCAGTGCGCAAGGGAGGGCAGACGCGTCCTTCTTGTCGACACCGACCTGGGAAGCGCCAACGCCGATCTTCGCCTCGGTGTCCGACCCACCGTCACACTTCACGACTTCTACGAGAAACGGACCGATATTCTCGACTGCATTGTCCCGACCGATTTCGGGATGCACTTCATAGCGGGCAAGTCGGGCGAGTTCGCGCTGGCCAATCTAGGTCATCAACAGAAGGTGAGACTGCTGAGAGGCTTCGATCGGGTGGTCCGAGCCGGAGGCTACACGGATATTTTCTTCGACCTGGGCGCGGGGATCGGAAGCCGGGTACTCGATTTCGCCCTGGTGTGCGACGAGTGCATCATCGTCGCGACCCCGCAGGACATTGTCGCCGCGTACGCAGCCCTTAAGGCCTGCTGGGCACGATACACGCGTCTCGGAGACATGCGCTACTTCGACAAGAAGACGGTACATCCTCGACTCCCGGACAAAACCCTGACGGGGAACAGGCGCCCTTTGCGGATCAATTTCGTCGTCAACCAGGCCGATAACCTAAGGGAAGCCAAGCGGGTCTACCTTCGGATACTGGATGTTGCGCGCACATTTTTCTATACGCCCGAAGGCCAGGCCTTGCTTCCCCTTCGATACCTGGGCGGCGTTCCGTATGTGCACGGTCTTCTGAGGCAGGCCGAGCGAAGCAAGGTCCCCGCGATCGTGATGTTCCCCTACCATCCGTTCAGCCAGGCGATACGGGAGGTCTCCATGGTCCTGCTCGACAAGCATGCCATCGCCCCGAACCACCTCGACGTCCCCTTCTCCGACAGGGTGAGAGGAATCGTCCAGGCCTGGGTAAGCTGATCGTCCCCGACCAGGTTTCGTCAACTGAATTGCTTTCTGAAGAATGAGAGCCATCCCACCAGCACAACCACGCCCAGATACGCCCAGACCTGCCACATCTCCGTGTAGATCCCGTCCTTGGCGGTTGGAAGCATCCCCTCGAAGAATGCCTTCGCGAAATTGAACCACGCGTCAGTCTGGATATGTTCCACGGCTTTCTGCCCGATGACATTCAGCGGAGGCAGTATCCTGTAAAGCACGTACACCCCGAGATTCAGCTTGAGGACTTCCTTTCCGAGCAGCTTGATCACCAGGTTTCCAATGGTACTCGACCCGATCATGACCACGGTGCCGATGAGGCCGGCGAGGAACCCCTTCATCCAGATCGTCATCACGTACGTCATCGCGCCGATCATGATGGGCGACAGGACCCCCACCCCCCACGCCTTGATGTAGTCGGGCTGCAGGCCCATCCCGCCGATTACCTGGCAGAACATCGTCCAAAGGAGCGTCAGGACCATGAAAAGAACCAGGGACGTCCACCCCGCGAAAAGTTTGCCCAGGTATATCTGTCCCCGAGATACGGGTCTCGCCAGAAGCAGCTCCACCGTTCGCCTGTCGATCTCGCGGCCTATCAGGCCCATCATGACGAAGATCGATAACAGGTTCGCGAACATTATGGTCACGCCGTACACGTAGTACGAGATCCAGGTCTCGGCCTCGATTTTTGCCAGGGGATTCCAGTTGTCCTCCTGGTACCCCCTGGACCCGTGCGGACCCATGTCGGTGTAGTTGCCGTGCCCGTAGCTTCTCTGTTCAAGCTCAACCTGGTGCCAGCCCCAGTAGAGGATAATGAAACAGAGCGCCGCCGTCAGACCCAGGGCGATCCAGAACACGCCCGTTCGCAGGATGTCGAACAGAGTACGTTTCCCTATATAAAAGACAGCGAGCATTCCTTCTTCAATTCCTCATAAGCTCTCAGCGCCCGGACTCGAATTGCTTCCTGTTCCATTCGATCGCGTCGTCTATCCCCTCCTCAAGCTTCCTGAGAGCCTTCCATCCCAGCGTCCGCTCAACAAGCCCGGTGTCGGCGATGCTGTCGCCCGGTTCGCCGGGTACGGGCGGCACATGTTCGGGCCTGATCGCGGGATTTATCTTCCTGACCAGCATTTCCGCCACCTGGTTCACGCTTGTGCCGATCCCGGTGCCGAGATTCATCACGCTTCCCGCCTCGGCTCTTTCGAGCGCCGTCACCGAACCGCGGGCGATGTCCTCCACGTGCACGAAGTCCCTCAGCTGTTCGCCGTCCCCGAAAATCTGCGGTGTCTCGCCCGCGAACAGCTTCCGGCAGAAAATGGTTATCACCCCGACATACGGGCTCGGGGTCTGGCGGGCGCCGTAGGTGTTGAAGTACCGGCAGATCACGGGCTCGATCCCCCATTCCGGACCCATGGTGAGCAGGTATCTCTCGCTCGCGTACTTCGCAACGCCGTACGGGCTGGTGGGACTGATCGGATGCGCCTCGTCCTGAGGCGAATACGCGACCGTTCCGTACACAGCCATGCTCGACGCATACAGAAACCTCTCGATTCCCGCGCCGCCTGCCGCCCTCAGCACCTTCAGCGTCCCGAGCATGTTCACGTCGGCATCATCGACAAACGTGTCCACCGCCTTGCGTATGCTCACCCTGGCCGCAAGATGATACACATGCCTGCAGCCCTTCATCGCATCCCCGAGTTTTTGTTCATCGCGTATGTCCCCGACTATCAGCCTCGCGCCTTCCGGGACATAATCGGCCTTTCCGACCGACAGATCGTCGTAGCAGACCACGTCCCAGCCCTTCTCCAGAAGGAGCCGCGCGATGTGGTTCCCGATGAATCCCGCGCCCCCTGTAATCAGCGCACGCTGAATCATTCGATTCCTCCGAACAAAAGCCGCCGTTATCCCCGCTCCCGCTTGAGCGGGATGCAGCACACGAACTCGAGCGGTTCATCCCCGACATTGTCGAACCCGTGGATCTCTCCCGCCGGGATAAAGAAGAAATCACCGGGACTCATCCCCACTTTCTGGGTTTCAGTCAGGGCCATTCCCGACCCGCTGGTGACGAAGATCTCGTGCTCCCAGGGATGATCGTGCATGCCGATAAGGCCGCCCGGCTCGATGGTGAGCACTCGCATGGAGAACACGGGCGCGTTCTCTGTCTTGCCGATAAGCGTCCGCATGACCGTTTTCTTAGTGCCCGCCTTGGTCTGGGGGACAGCCTCGATATCGCCGTAATGTCCGCTCAGCATTCTTTCCACCTGCGTTCCGAAAGAATGCGGATACTATACACCAGCGCTCGCAAGCTCGTAAGTGGAGCCTGCTCGATCCGCAAGCGAATCGAATAGCCTGATCGACCCGCCGTATGCTACGATGCGTCGAGCCATGAATCGCAGCATGCAGATTGCCGTACTTGCCCTCAACGCGTTTGTGCTCGCGCTCGAGATCGCCCTGACGCGAATTTTCTCGGTCACGATGTTCTACCATTTCGCATTTCTCGCGATAGGGGTGGCGCTGTTCGGCTTCGGGGCATCGGGGGTCCTTCTCTACGTCTGGAAACGGGCCTTCTCCGGGCACGGCCTCGGGCGATACCTCGGGAGTATCTCGATATGGGCCGGGATTACCGCTGTCGCATCGGTCTGGGTGGCGCTGTCGATCAATTTCAACCCGCACGGACAGTTCGGTGGAATCCAGTCCCTCAAGCTGATCGTCATCTACCTCAGCACGAGCGTGCCTTTCTTTTTCGCAGGACTCGCCATCGCACTGATTTTTCAGAGGCTGAGCGCCTTCATCGCGAGGCTCTATCTTCTGTCGCTGGTGGGGAGCGCTCTGGGCGCGCTGCTGGTGGTGCCCATCCTGCAGGTCACAGGAGGTCCGGGAGCGGTCATTGTCATCGCCTCCCTTGCGTTTTTCGCATCTGCAGGTTTCTATCGAGCGTCGGCGCACGATGAGGGAAACCGCAAAGCCCCATCCGCGTTTGGCTCAGCACTCACCGTTGCCCTGCTCTTCGTTATCGCCGGATTTATCAATCCAGTATTCCCGATGCTGAAGGTGACGCACGCGAAAGGTTACACGATCGATCCGGAACGGATTGTCTACGACCGCTGGAACGCCTTCTCGAGGATCATCGTGATAAGGGGCCAGAACCCGGACGAGTACTATCTCGGCGGCATACACAAGTGGGGAATCTCCGAGGCCTGGAACGCCGATGAGCACCCGATGCTCGACCAGCTCTGGCTCGAGATCGACAACACCGCCGGGACTCCCATCACGAAATTCAGCGGCGATGTGCGCGAGCTCGAGATCGCGAAGTACGATGTCACCGCCGCGGCTCATTACCTGCTCGACCGTCCGAGTGTTCTGGTCGTCGGTCCGGGCGGTGGGAAAGACCTGCTGGCTGCGCTGGCATTCGGTGCGTCAAAGGTGGACGGTGCCGAGATCAACCCGCTCATCGGCGACGTCATGCGTAACCGTTTCGTCGATTTCGACGGCGGGTTGTACGATTTCGACCCGATACATGTGACCGTCAGCGAAGGCCGGACTTTCATCGCGAGAAGCCTCGAAAAATACGACCTCATCCAGATCAGCCTGATCGACACATGGGCCGCGGCCACGACCGGGGCGTACGCGCTCTCCGAGAACAATCTCTACACCATCGAGGCATTCGAGGAATATTTCGATCATCTCGCTCCGGGCGGGATTTTCTCGATGTCCCGTTTTGCGGACGACCCTCCGAGAGAATCGTTGAGGGTGGCGGCACTCGCGCGTGCCGCTCTGGAGAAACGAGGGATCGCGAACGCGTCGGAATGCGTGATAATCATCAAACAGGGACACATCGCAAATGTGATGGTGAGACCCAACGGCTTCCGTGAAGATGCGCTGTCCGACATGTACGGCGTAATAGACAGGCTGAAGTTCGATGTCCTGTACATGCCCTATCGTCAGCCGGCTTCAACCAGCGAGGCGGAATATATTTACAACGACCTGCTGACGACGAAGGCGTTCGATCGCTTCACGACCACGTACGAGTTCGACATCAGGCCCACGACCGACGACCGTCCGTTTTTCTTCTATCTCCTCCCCCCGTGGGAATTCCTCAAGGCGCTCAGCTTCGGGAAGTCGCAGCGCGCCGGCTATAACTCGATCGCCATTTTCACGCTCGTGATGCTGCTGTTCATCAGCATCGCGGTGACGTTCATTTTCATCGTGCTTCCGCTGCTTTTGTTGCGCAGGGCCGACATACGGGAGCGTGCCGGACCGAAAGTCAGGCTGCTGGGATATTTCGTCTGCCTGGGTCTGGCATACATACTCATCGAGATCGCCCTGATGCAGCATTTCACGCTGTTCCTGGGCTACCCGATCTACTCGCTCGTGGCGGTACTGACCAGCCTCCTCTTTTTCAGCGGTCTCGGGGCGGGCTTCAGCGGACGGGTTTCGGAACGGAACCTGGAAGTCGGCATACGGAACGCGATCGGGGGAATCTGCGCGGTCTCGATCGTCTACATCTTCGCGCTGCCGCCGATTTTCACGTCACTGATCGTCCTTCCGGACTGGTCGAGGATAGTCATCACGATGGCGCTTGTTCTGCCGCTTGGATGGTTCATGGGGCAGCCGTTTCCTCTCGGTCTCAGGATCATCGAGCGCGAGCGTCTCGGCGTAATCCCCTGGGCATGGGGAGTGAACGGTGCGGCGAGCGTACTGGGAAGCACCCTCGCGCTCGCAACAGCGATAGCGATCGGTTACCGGCTCACGCTGTTCGTCGGTGTCGCGGTTTACGTTGTCGCCCTGCTGATTGCGATGCTCAGACTCCGCAGATGAGCGGAATGTAATCAGGCGCCTCCGGTGTAGCAATGCGCCTCCGGCGCATGGTTCCTCGTGCTCCTGCCATTAAGAACCATGCGCAAGATGCGCATGACTACAACAGGTAATGGAACAGCCCTGCTGCGAAAAACAGGCCCAGGAGAACCGGGTTGAGGTAGTTGTTGTCGATGACCCTCGACAGGACCAGCTTCGGGGCCAGCAGGACCATGATCCTTCGGAGCAGGACAAAAACGACGACAAAGCCCGCGGGATTGTAGTACCACGCGTCGACGAAACGGCCGTGCATTATCGCCCATACGGAATGTGTCGTCCCGCAGGTCGGACAAGGGTGACCTGTCATTATCCGGTACGCGCAGAGGGGAAAGTCGGGAAGCGACGGCAGCGCCGCGAGCACTCCCAGTGCGAACGCTATGATCCCGAGCTCTATCCAGACCGCCCTAGAAGAACTCCCACTGCTTGACCGGCTTACCATCTTTGAGCTTCTTGGCGATCATGTAGGCATCGATACCGCTCGCGATCCAGATGAAAGGTGCGGCAATGCCCATTGTGACGCCGCCTATGATCATTCCGCCAACCAGTATCACTACCCCTTTCATCACCTGACCGAGGATTATCTGGCCCAGGCCGGTGATGCAGCATCCGCTCAGGAGACCCATCAGTATGGGTTCCGGGGTATTGCCCTTGGGATAAATCATGTCTCCGCCGGGCGGCTGCTGTCGTGGAGGCGGCGGTTGATATTGAGGCGGGGGCGGTGACGGCGGCTGCTGTGAATACTGTGGAGGCGGGGGCGGCGGCGGCGCCTGCTGTGAGGCGTACGGAGCCGCGGGGGCTTCAGGCGCGGACGCAGGTTCGCCGCAGGTCGGGCAGAACTTCGTGTCCTCGCTCACTTGAGCTCCGCATTTGTTGCAGAACATTGGTCTCCTCCAATTCCGATCGATACACTGGAAAGCTTGATCGGCATAGTCTATCTGAACACGGGCCTGATGTCTACACAAAAACGACGACTGCCTGCCAAGCCGGTATCCCTCGTCACTTCCCCTTCTTCAGCAGGTATCTCAACAACGCCACAAGGCTCAGGCTCTCGTTGATCCGACCGTCGTCGATCATGCTCCTGATTGTGCCGAGTGAATGAAATCCTGTCTCCGAGATCTCGACCTTCTGTATCTCGGATTCCGTTTTCTTCAGCCCTTCCGCAAGATACAGGTAGTATTTCTGGTCGCAGGTCGCCTTGTGCGGGTAGAAATCGATCATTGGAGTTATGATCTCCGCGGTGTGTCCCGTCTCCTCCATAAGCTCCCTTCGCACCGCCTCCACATGATTTTCGTCCTTCTCTACAAGACCGCCGGGTATCTCCCAGTCGAACGATTCATGAAGATACCTGTAGGCCCTGACCATCAGCACGTCACTCTTGTCGTTGACCGCGACAATCCCCACCGTGTCGTGCGGATAGTGCATCAGCTCGAAATTATCGATCACCCGTCCGTCGGGAAGCTCGATCCTGTCCAGCGTGATACTGAGCCAGTCGGAGCGCCAAAGCGTTTTTCTGTCGAGTTGTTTCCAGTAGGACATCTCACCCTCCGGTCTCTTCTGCAGGCTTGGGGGCCAAAGGATAGTCGACTTTTTTCAGAAGAAACTCCAGGACAACGGAGAAATCGTTCAGATCGGTGCGACTTACGTTGTTGCCGTAACCGTGCTCGTCGAGCCAGGACACCGACGCTTTCAGGCCGCTTATGTACCTGTTGATCGTCTCGTACTCGAAATCGTCGAACACAAGCCCGCTGAGAGTCTGCCCGTCGAAGTTCCTGAGCTGATAGGTGGTCCAGATGTTCGGATCCCCTTTGGTGACAACGGGCATGCCTTCAATCCTGTCGGTCATCACCAGGGTTACACCGTCCAGTCTCAATCCCCTGGGCGGCTGAAGCTTCTCGACAGCCGGGGCCGAGTCGCCGAACGTGAATACGCAGCCGCGGTCGCCGAGAGCGGTCTGGAGGTACATCGTGAGCGACTCGATCGGCGAATAAGTCCGGCCCTCTCTCACGTCGATGAACGGATAGACCACCATCTCGACGTCCGTTCTTATCCCTCTCACTTCCTCCAGGTATTCAAACATGAACGACTCGTCCCCGCTCACAACCGCCACTCCTCCCTGAGGGACCTGGTTGAGGACATTCCTCGACTGGTCCTGGAAATAGGTGTGATGCGTCATGTTCGAGTACTGCAGGTTGCTTCTGCCGACGAAGAAGGGGATAACGCAGAACAGCAGCATGATGGCGACAGGTATGAACTGGGGCGCGATAAAATTCTGGCCTTCGGACGTACCCAAATCTCTCCTGGATTCGAGCGAATCGGACGGGGGCGCGAGAAGCCATCCAAGCCCGAGCGCGAGGAAAATGTTCACCGGCAGGAGAAACTCGTCCACGGACCTGAGGAAATTGAACGGCATGCCAAGAGGGCTTCCGCGCGAAAGGAAGCTGACCGCCAGGATCCAGATAGCCGCCGTCGCGCCGCTCCAGAAAGCCCACACGCGTTTCCCTGCAGGGGCAAAGAACCATCCCGCGACACAGAGCACGAGGACGATCCAGCCTAGCTGTTTGGGGAGATATCTCACCGAGCGATCGAGGATGTCCTTCGGACCCACGAGCTCCTCGGGTGGATAATCCTGGTAAGCCGTGCGTTCTCGATATTCGGAGCGCGTGATCGTGTCGATGAGGTCCCCGGTCGTAAACCCCTTCTCGGCATACCCGGGGGTGTTCTTCGCAAAGACCGGCAGGAACAGGTACAAAACAAGCGGGAGAATAATCGCCGCGATGACACCCAGGATGAGCCCCGGCTTCCTGAGCATTCTCCAGGGGCACAGGAAAGCCACCATCGGCAGCATGAGCAGGATCGTGTGATGATGCGCCAGCCCGAACCCGATCCCCAGCGCGGAAATCACAAGCCCGAATGGCTTCCTGCGCTCTGAAGCGATCACAAGGCCTGCCAGCACGATGACCATAAGGAGAAGTTGAAGCGCATAGACCTCGGTCACCACTGCGAATTTCCAGATGGTCCGGGAAAATGCCAGCGTAAGCGTCGGCGCGAGGCTCGCGGACACCGACCCGGTCAGCGTGCGCAGAACACGGTAGAAAATGCCGCACATCAGCGCCATCGCGATCGCGGAAAACAGGTTGCACTTCACCGCCAGGGGATCGGGACCCAGAGAGAACGGAAGCGCGCTCCAGAGCTTGAGAAGAAGCATGTACAGGGGATAGCCGGGGGGATGCACGAGGCTGAACCGATGGGTCGCGACGATGAACTCGCCTGCGTCGCCTGCGGTAACGCACGGCGCTATGGTTGAGAGATAAACGATAAGAGGGACCAGCCAGCTTCCATACGATCCCAGGATCTCCACCAGCCTCCTGTTTCGAGCCGTTCTCTCTTCCACGCTCGGGCCGGTTGCCGGCTCAGCATTGCCGTCGGGCTTGCCCGTATCCACGGTCTCCTTTTGAGGCTCGAAGGTCGTTTCCCCGGCTGCGGGTTCCGAGTCCCCGGACGCCGTCCCGTCAGTATCGGCATATGGTCGCATCATTTCGGACAGATCAGCTCCAACCGTCAGCCACCTTCGTCTTCGCTGTGTTTCTCCTGACGCTTCAGCTCCTGCCAGTTCGCCAGGACCTCGCCGGGCGTGTCGGCCTTCATGTCGCCCCCGAAAACGTGCGGATGCCGGTGCACCATCTTGCCTAGTATTCGCTCAAACATGCCCTTCACCGTCATCCGACCCTCCTTCTCGCCGATCTTCGCCGCAAAAGCCACCATGAAGAGAAGGTCCCCGAGCTCTTCTTCGACGTTCTCATTGTCGCCGGATTCTATCGCCGCGAGGACCTCTTCAAGCTCGCCCCTGAGGTACTTCGGGCAGTCCTCAAGCTTCCTTGCGCGGTCCCACGGACATCCGCCCTCGCTCAGCAGCGCCTCTATCAGTTTCTCGACGGTCGCGAACTCCGGAGCAGCCTTGAGCTCCTCCCCAAGTCTCCTGCGCGATTCCCGATCGTGAGGGAGTGACATTCGCGGCAAGATTACATGAGGCACCATCAAAAATAAAGAGCGACGTGATCGCCCGGGATGCACCATCTCATCGGCCGTTGGTCAGGCATCGCTCTTGTCTTCGTCATCATCGTCGTCATCGTCATCGTCAGGGTTCAGGAAACGCTCAGTGTCTTCCGCCTCGGCAAGGTAATCCATGATGTCGCCGTCTTCCTGACGAATGAACTCGATCGCTCCCGTGTGGATCGCCTCGATAATCTCGATCACCGCACGAACATCGCGCTCGTCCCGAAACATCGACAGTATCGGGGTTATGCTCTTCAGTTGCAGCACCATTCCGTAGGGCAGTGTGATCGTCACTTCGCGCTCGGGGTCGATGTTCATGCTCGGGACCTCTCTGGACGGCTACATGTTAAGGAATGCAGGGGCAAAATCAAGACGGGGGAATGGTTTGCGCTGCGTGCAGGGATTCGCGGCTCGGCGGGAGCCTCGCCCTCCCCCTTCCGCCTCTTGCTCCAGCCCGGGAGGGCGAGGCTCCCGCCGAGCCGCCTTCATTCAGTTCAGTCTAAGAAGTGCGACGGCGGGCACTCTCAATGCGATATTATCAATGTCAATCGCCTGCGTTTCGCAGGACCGTGGCGTATGCCCTGGGAAAAGCTCACATCCGGCCTCAAGGAGATCGTCGGTCAACCCGGAACCACCCCGCTTGTCCTGGACTCCGAGCGCCTTCTGGGAATTCGCGCCCTCATGGCGAGGCTCGGTATGGCCCGCTTGAGAGCCCGGGACATTTCCGACGGCTACCTTGCCCTCATTCCGGGCAAGAATCGGCGCGGCAGAGGTGTCTACTACACGCCTCACCAGGTCGTCGAGTTCATCCTCGATGAGGTCCTGCCGCATCCCAGGTTCGCGCGCAAGACGAAGACCGATCCCTACCCCGACGGGTTCCGGGTTCTTGAGCCGGCCTGCGGGTCCGGATATTTCCTGCTGTCGGCTTTCGCAAGACTCCGCGATTCCTACATTCGGGCAGGTTTCAAACCCGATGACTCTCTCCGAATCGTTCTCTCCGAGCGGATCGCAGGCATCGATATCGATCCCGGCGCGCTTCTCGTATCCCTGGCGGCGCTTGTCCGGGAAGCGGGAGACGATCTGGACAAGGCACTGTCCGGCGGACCCCTCTCGATCCCTCTGTTCAAAGCCGATTTTCTGGACAAGCGCGCCGAAACCGGCGCTTGCCCGCTCGCAGGAATCCTCTCGTCGGGAATACCTGCCATCGTGGGGAACCCCCCGTACGTGAGCTTCTACGCGAAGCGCGCGGGTTCCATTTCCAACAAGCTCAGGGAGTACTACAAGGCAAACTATCGAATGGGCAGCGGGCGCATCAACACTTACTGCCTGTTCATCGAGCGCGCCTTCGATCTCCTCGCTCCATCGGGCGTGCTGGGCTTTATCGTCCCCAACACTGTGCTGATAATGAAATCGTACGAGCCTCTGAGACGATACCTGCTCGACCACGGATGGCTCAAGTCCGTAGTCGACCTTTCCCTGAAGGTGTTTCCGGAGGTGGAGGTGCCGACTTGCGTGCTCGCGGTTGAAAAGAAGGACGAGCGCGCGCTCCCGTTCCCCCGGAAGCTCAAGGCCGGCTTCTGGGAAAGCGCTAGGGGGAAGGCGCCGGACGATCTGGAGGAGACCGATCAGCAGGAGTTCAAACGTCTTCCCTACGCCATGTTCAATATCCACATCCGGTCGGCGGACAGGGAGGTGGTGGATGCGATCGAGCGGGTCGGGACCCCCCTGGGCGAGTGCTTCGAGGTCCGGGACGGCATAAATCCGGCCAACATGTCGGACAAGATCATCGTCAAGTCCGTCGAAAGACTTTTTCCGCCGTTCAAACCGGTTTTGAGGGGCAAGGACATCTCGGCGTACCAGCTCAGCTGGGATCACATGTGGGTGAGGTACGATCGGACATTCGCGAACCGGGAGGAGGGGGAATATTTCTTCCTGAGGGAGGAGCGGATATTCACGCAGAAGCCAAAAATCCTCACGAGGCAGACCGCGGACAGGATCATCGCGGCATGGGACGATCGGGGCTACTACGCGCTGAACACGCTGCACGTGACGGTGCCGTTGAACGGCGGAATGGACCTCAGGTGCCTTATCGCCCTCTACAATTCGAAGCTTCTCAACTACTACTACCGTCTCGTTTTCCCCGACACTGAGCGCGTCTTCCCCCAGGTCAAGACCGTCAATGTCGAGAAGCTGCCGCTTCCTCACATGAACTCGCAGGGGGAGAGCCTGGCGAAGCTGGTCGACGATCTTCTTCGAACCCCTCCACACAACTCCGGGTCTATCAGAAACAGGGAGAAGGTGCTGGATGAGATCGACCGCGTGGTGTACAGTCTGTACCAGTTGACACCCGGTCAGATTGCGCGTATAGAGAAGTCCGGCGCCAAGCGCCAGGTAAGGTGTTGAGACCCATGATAGCGATGCCTATCCGAAAGACAGCAGTCTTCGTTCGCGCTCTCGCAGTGCTGGTGTCATTTGTCTGGCTCCTGTCGCTGAGTCATCCGGCCGGGGCCCAGGAATCCGACATCACGGTGATTCCGCCGCCCCCGGCGGTCGGGGAGGATGCGATCAACCAAACCTTCGCCGCCGCGCAGACCATGTTCAATGACGGGCTCACGACCATGAACGAGGAGACCATCAGGCGCGCCGCGGCCAAGTACGAAGAGATCATCCAGGATTTCCCCAATGACTCCCGGCAGTTCAATGCCTATTTCGCCTCCGCTTACATTAACATGGAATACCTCCAGGGCGTGTCGGATTACGAGCACGCTCGCAATCTTCTGACCCTGCTCATAAACAACCATCCCTCCAGCTATCCGGAGATCACCGACGCGAAGGTCACGCTGGCGCATCTCGAGTATCGGTGTTTCAGGGATTATCGCGCGGCGCAGGCCCATTTGAGCGAGCTTCTGAACAGCATGTTCCTCTCAAAGGAACTGGGCTCGCGGGAGCTGGAAGTCAAAGTGATGCTTGCCAAGTGCCGCCAGAAGCTGGGCGAATACGACCAGGCCCGGAAGCTGTGGGATGAGATTTCCTTCGCTAATCCGGAGCTCGACACCGAAGGACGGCTCGAGTGGATTCAGAACTCGAGCAAATGGTTTCTCATCGACGACGGGACGGTGCGTTTGTATTTCGAGGACGGGGTCGACCGCGATACCTACACCAGATGCCTTGCGGCGATCCGTGACGGGCTGGCGTCCGCCGAAAGCACGTGGGGGCTCATGCCCACGAAGACGGCAGACGTCTTCCTCTACGCAACATCCGACCACCTCTTCGACTACACCATGCAGCCCAGGGGCTTCACCCTTCCAGGCGACGCCGAAATCCATCTTGCCGCCGGCGAGCTCGACGAGATACCGCACCTCACAGGATGGCTCGTCGCACAGCGCGTAAACACCCGTCCCGAGGGCACCGTGTTCGAAATCCTGCGCTCGGGAATCAGCCACTACTTCATGGCCTCCAGGGATGAGATCGATTCCGAGGCCGCGAAGGAGATCTACTATTATGGCGGCAACATCGCCGACAACGAGCTTCTTTTCCCGCTCAGCTACGACTACACGTTCAGCGAAGAATATTCCGCGATGTCCGCCAGCTTCGTGCACTACCTTGTCGAAGACCGCGGGGTCGAGATAGCGGAGCTCAAAAGGTTTTACCGGCTGCTCTGGGCGAATCCGACGGCAAGATGGCAGCCTCCCCTGCTGACTGAGATCATGCGCCTGAACCCCCGCTTCGAGCAGCCGGGCGCGGTCGCGAGCTGGCAGGACGCGCTCATCCCCCCGGCGAAGCTATACGAGCTTTACCGCAACTCCCTGGGCGCCGATCTCCCGTCCGAGATAGTCTCGTGGCAGCAGACTCTCTCGCCCGAGATCGCGGCGATGAGCGCCGAGCTGGGAGGCTTGTCCGCGGAAGTCCAGAGGGTGACGGTCGACCTGTCCACGCCTGAGAAAGCTCTCGAATCGTGGTGGGCGGCCTACAGGGCCGGCGACTTCGACGCGCTTATACAGGTCAGCACGAGGGACATGGCCCAGTTTCTTACAGAGGCCCGCGACTACTACAAGCAGCAGGGCGTCCTTGAGTTCGTCATTCTCGACAACTTCATCCGTCCCTACCGAAGCGCCAGCATGACCGTCGTGCGAAGCGGTCAATTCGCGGAAGACCTCTACGTATTCGATGTCCAGGTCCAGAGAGGCGACGAGACGGACCAGATGACCATCGTCACGCGCCTTGAAAACGGCCTCTGGAAAATCGACTCGAACTAGCGTCCAGCCCGCACTTGACAATGCCCCCGGATGAGTTAGTATTTGCATAAATCTCGATTCCAACACCGGAGGTACAGGCTGAGTGCGAGTCGGCAATCTCACATTATGGGTCGGGCTTTCCAGGGTACCGCTGATGGAGCGGCTTTCCGCAGTAGTCGGCATAGTTCTCCTCTGCCTTCTCGCCTCGGCAGGTTGCTCCGGTCACTCGACCCGGAATCCGGTCGAGCCCCCTCACCCGATTGACCGCACCCCTGCCGACGGCCGGCAAGATCGATACCTCTGGGGAATCTGGAGAATTACCTTCGGCGCGGATCATACGTCCACCGCAGTCCTCCCATTGAGGTCGGCGGGTATGCACCTCAACGTTGTCAGGATGCTTGAGACTTCCCCATGCACAGATTGCCTTTCCATCGGCAAGATACTGGTCCTCCCGCCGGACCAACTGCGCGCCGATCTCTTTCTGACCCATCCTGTCGAGGATAACCTCAAACTGACCGGCTTCGATGTCAGGGGGATTTTCATCACCGGCTCGGATTTCAGCTTCCCGTTCAATGCCAGGCAGATAGCCTGGGGCACCGATTTCCCGATGCTTCTGAATCAGGACGGATACACCAACCTTTTCAACCCCACAGACTTCGAACCGACATCACCCGTCCCGCCCGCTTTGAAGTACACGCCCGGGAAATTCTCCAGCGACGGCGACATTTCCGCAACGCTGAATCCATTCATTGCATACTGCGAGGACCAGCCGCGGGGCATGTTCCTGCCCGGTCAGACGGTCGCGCGCACAGTAGTCCTGCGTGTCCCTCCGGGTCCGTTCAGTTTCGGCTATGCAGTCGATGCGTCGTGGAAGATGCCGCCGGGGGAAGTGGTGGATCCATCGGAGGATTTCCCGGACGACGCCAATTGCGTCGAGCCTTACAGAATCGATGTCGAAGTCGCGTCCGGATTCGGATCTACCGCCGGGAGCACAGCACCCATCATCGTTGAGGTTTTCGATCACCAGGGTCTCGAGTGGATCGACGACGTCTTCATTGAGGCCCCCGACCTCTTTGAGGGCCAGAGATACCTCATATTCGCCGGCTACGGCGAGGACGAATGCTACCGGTTCTCGGGGACGCTGACAAACGAGAAGGGCGCTCCGGACGGCGAGTACCCCCTGCTGGTACGGGTCGTGGACAAAGTCGAGGATCCGAACCTCGGGTTAGTCGACGCCTGGCAGGTGAAATCGGTCCGAGTGGGCCAGAAGGTCGGCTGGGCTCGCACATGGGGCGGGATCGGCCGTGACGCATGCTGGGACGTCGCTGTGGACGGTTCCGGGAATGTTCTTGTCGCCGGCACATTCGAGGGCACGGTCGATTTCGATCCCGGTGACGGCGTCGACATCCACTCCCAGCAGGACGGCTCCGGCGCTTTCTCGTGCATGTTCGATCCCTCGATCGGTTTCCAGTGGGCAAAGACCTGGGGGAAAGCCACAGCCGTCGCGTTGGAGCTCGATGACTCCGGGAACATTTACGCGGCCGGGCAATTCCTGGGCACAGTCGACTTCGATCCCGGAAGTGGTGTCGATGAGCGCACTGCGGAAGGCCTGTACTCGGACAACTACCTCAGCAGGTTCGACGCATCCGGTGGATTCCAGTGGGTCAGGACATGGGGCGCCCTTAATCGGGCCGACTCCCTGACGGCAATCACCGGCGGCGACATGGGCGCAGTCTACGTCACCGGAGACTTCACCGGGACCGTGGACTTCGATCCCGGCGACCCTGTCGAGGAGCGCACGTCCAACGGCTTTGAAGACGTGTATCTCTCGAAACTCGATTACTACGGGAATCTCGAATGGGTCCGCACATGGGGAGGTCCCGGCGGTGTCTCCTCGGGCAAGGATGATGAATCACTCGGCCTGGCCGTCGGCAGCTCCGACGCTGTCTACGCGGTCGGGAACTTCCACACCAAGTGCGATTTCGATCCCGGACCGGGAGTCGTTGAACGAATCCCGGTCGGCCTGGAGGATGCGTTTCTCAGCGCCTTCAGCTCCTCGGGAAATCTCCTGTGGACCCGCACCTGGGGAGGCTCCAACTCAGCATCCGCGTTCGACGTGGCGCCTGCCGGACCCGACGGGTCAGTCGTCACCGGCTATTTCAGGGGAATCGTCGATTTCGACCCCGGCTCCGGGGTGCAAGAGAAGTCGACAGGCGGCACTTTCAACGGCTATCTGAGCCGCTTCAGCTCGAACGGAGACTTCCTCTGGGTTCGCACATTCGGGAGTTTCGGAGACAACGCGGTCGGGGCAGGAGTTTCGGCCGATTCTTCCGGCAACATACTGGTCTCGGGATTTTTCGATGGCACCGCGGACCTCGATGGCGGCCCGGGAACCGACCTTCACTCGTCGAACGGCTGGATGGACGCCTTTCTTGTGAAAATGGATCCGTTCGGGGAGTTTCTCTGGGCCGGAACCTGGGGAGGCGAGGGCTTTATCTCTGTGTATATCGACGATGAGGCCGCTCAGGTCGCTGTCGATGCAGACGGCAATCCCTTTGTCGTTGGACACTTCGAGAACTCAGTGGATTTCGAGCCGGGACCGGGCGAAGAGACTGTCCAGTCCGAGGGTCTGTGGGATGCCTTCCTGGTAAGGTTCCGTCCCGATGGGTCGTGGTGACCCAGAAGAGTCTCGGGGACAGCCTGACCTACCCGCAACCTTGACGGGTCAGGGAAGTGACGTTGCTCTACTAATCGCCTTTCTTCCTGCATCAAATAATCACGGAGAGGACTTGCGAACCGCGCAGCGGTTTTTTGAACAGTCATTCGGAGAGTTCTTTTGTTTTAGCTTACTTTGTGCTATCTTATGTATCCCTAGGCTCGTATCGAATCACTCTTGCCTCTCGGCGAGGAGGTCTGCGATATGTCGATGTATCGTTACGCGGCTGCTGTAGCCATCTGCTTTGTCGTCTTCGGGCTGCTGTCCACGAGCTGCCAGAAGGGCTCCGGTAATCTGCCCACCGTCCCCAACGCCCTCGGGGACTCCCTGACGACCCTGACCGGGGCTTCAAACGACACGGGCGATCGCTCCCAGGCGAGCGCTCCACGGTACAACTCCCATGCCACCTGGGGTCTTTGGGATGTCATCATCGACCCGGTGACCTACGAGGTCGAGATCATTCCTCTTCGCGGGATCCAATGGCATGCGAACGTTGTCCAGTTCATGCAGGCGCCCTATCCGAAGACCAACTTATCGATCAAGGTCGATGTTCCCGGTTCCGATCCTGCGAACGGACTGTTCGCGGTTGATGTGACCCTGAGGCATCCCTTCCCCACGCTTCCTCAGTTTCGCGGGTTTGACGTAAGAGGCGGGTTCCTGGCGGACGGCTCTTACCAAAGCGCCTTCGATTCCGGGGCGATGCTCGCCGATCCGGATCCTGCGGCGAACGAAGCCAGGCTGCTGAACGCGGACGGCTACATGCGCTGGTTCAACCCCGGCGAGTTCACCCTCGGCGGCATGCGTCTCTTCGAGTACATTCCCGCCAAGCTCGGCACCGCCACAAACACAACAGCAACGCTGAATCCATACAAGTATTTCTCCGACGATTTCCTGCCGGCTTCCACGAAGAGCCTGTCGTTGCAGGAAGTCGATGTCGATCCGGTCAAGCGGGGGACTTTTTCGACGTCCAGCGGCATCACGCGCCGCTACATCATCCAGTTCGCCATGGTCGGGAGCACGGTTCAGTTCAGGTTCAGCTACGTGATCGACGCAAGCTACGACGAGCCGATTCCCGACAATCCCAGCTATCCGGTTGGTTCATTCCCAAGCACCGCCAACATGGAGGAAGTGTACAAGATCGTCTGCAGGGACACGGGCAGCACGGCCTACTACGAGAGCGAGACAGCCAAGGGCGGCAATCTGCTCTTCGACCTGGAACTCTTCGACTGGCAGGCTCCGTATAATCTCTCGGGTGTCCCGGCGGAAATCGCAAGCGTGCTGGTTGAGTCTCCCACGCTGCTTGAGAGCTACGGGGGCACGCTCGATCTCACCGACACATTCCTCGCCGGCGCTCTGCCGTCAGCTAATACCACGAGCAGCGTCGCGTCAATCGAGATTTCCGACGTGACACCGACCGATATCGAGAATCAGTACCTGCTGATCACGGTGAAGAGCGCGGAACCGACCGACTACTCGAATCCTTTCGGATCACCCTACCCCGAAGGTCCGGAGCTGGCGTCCTATTTCCTGTGGCAGGCTCCGATCGCCGATCATTCGTTCAACACACCGCCCTCCGTCGGACAAGTGCAGGGACCCGATTACGTCGACACAACGATGGGTCCACAGCACTACTGGGCGGTTGTCAGCGATCCCGACACGGGCCAGACGCTCACGGCTTTGTGGAGCGTCGTGCCCACGGGCAACGCGCCGAGCTTTACGCTTCCGTCGAACCCCGACCTGTCCATCGATATCGACTGGTCCACTTACACCATAGATCAGGATTATGACGTCAACCTGCAGGTCAGCGATGGGTTCGACACGACGGACGGCACTCTTCTGACAGTCAGTTACTGCCCACCCAACACCCCGCCCGTTGTCGGTCAGGTTGTCGGGAAGACGCCGGTCAAGGTCGCAGATACCAATACAAACTACTCCGCACCGATAACCGATCCCGATGTTCCACCACAGACCCTTACGGTCTTGTGGAGCGTTGTCCAGTCAGGCAATTCGCCCATCTACAACAAAGCAGCCAACGCGGACTATTCGCTCACTCAAAACTGGTCGACATATCAGGTGGGTTTATATGACGTAAATCTGCAGGTCGATGACGGGATCGCTCCGCCGGTCGAGGGAACGCTCCTCACGGTCACTCTCGACAACACAGACCCGATTCTGGGAGCGATCTCCGGCAAGACCCCGGTCGATGAGACCGATTCGGACGAGCAGTACGATCACGGCACTCTGACAGACCCGGACATCGGACAGACCTACACCTACATGTGGTCGCTGGTTCCGAACGGGTCGCCGGCCGACTACAGCCTGTCGCCCAACGGCTCGGGCAACAGCCTGGTTGTCGACTGGTGCGATTACCCGGTCGGGCAGTACGACATGCAGTGCCGTGTGTACGACGGTTACGCGTACGGCGCCAGCCCGGTGTTTGATATCGTCAGGGGTCTTTCCTCCTGCTCCGGCGGGGCGCATGAATACTACGGCGACTATAGCACGTGGGGCACCTACTCCTATCTTGGATACACTCCGAACTATCCCGGCGGCTGGCCCACCGACCCCATCGTCCTTGACAGTTACATGCTCCCCAGGATGGATATGGACTTCTGGACGAGGGGCGATTTCGCGGGCGAGGGCGTCATGCAGGTGGGTAACGCGGTCCTGATGAACTTCACGGCCGATGCCACCAATGGTGTCCAGAATCCGACCACTCAGTACAAATGGCGAATACCGGGTATGTCGTTCTACGACCCCAACTGGGAGCTTTTCGGCGATCCCGCCCATATCCCGTGCAGCCCGAGGGTTGTCACCTCTCTCGACACGTCCCCCGATCTGGACGACTCGGACGGGTACGACGACAACCGCATAGTCATCGTCACTTCGCACCATCACGACAGAGTCTACGTTCTCGATGCGGACGAGCCCTGCCCGCAGAACAATCCCCCGTTCGATGACCCGCTGCCGATGGTCACGCTCACCAATGTCCTGGGCGCAAGGGAGATACCCTGCGTCGCCATCGACGAGGACGATGACATCTGGGCACTCGTTCTCACCTCATCGAATCAGTACCAGCTCCATCACTGGACATACATCCTCGACGACGACACCGGCGGACCTTACTATACATATGAGTCCACTCACACGCTGAACCTGACGGCTCAACTGGGCGCGCAGATCGACGTTCTCGACATGGTCGTGGCGTTCACGAATAACCACCTCTACATTTTTGAAAGAGGTCCTGCACCTGTTCGCGGCGTCATCCATGAGCTCAACCTCGGCACCGCTCCGCCCACCTATGTGAAGAGTCAGAATCAGATTTTCGCGAGCACCATGGACACCACTCTTAACTGGGTTTACCAGGACTGGGGTCTGGACACGAACCTGCACGAGAAAACGTACGGCGCCGACATCGTGATCGACCATTCGGGCTTCGACGTCTGCGACCCCGAGCATTGTCGGCTGGAGGTCCAGGGCAAACTCACGACGGGAAGTACTCAGACTGTGCGCCTCGATCTCAGCCTCAACACTCTTGAGCAGGAGAGCGGGGGCGCAGTAGACCTGACCTTCCTGTGCTGCGAGCTCTCATCCGACTCTAACGAAGGCGACAGGGTCCTGGTCTGCCCGCCCTACCAGATCAACGACGCGTCGATAACCGACTATCCGATCTACTACTGGTCACCCCCCACCGACTGGTAGGTCGCGTGCCGAGCACGTCCCGTGCTTCGGATCTCGGAACCGACTCGTCCCGAGTCGCGCCGGATTATGTAAGAACCATGCGCCGGAGGGCGCCGTTGAGAAAAACGCTTCGATGCCGGATCGGGTGGCACCCTCAGGCAGAAAGACTGCGCGAGCAGGCTTTCTGCCTGGGGGTGTGCGATCTATCCATCCCTTTATTAATGCGGCATTCACGTGGTCGGTCCAGCACCCCCAGGCTCGAGGACTCGCCTGAGGGTGCCACCCCTGATATGCTGGCCTTATGCAAAATGGCGGCTTTTCAACAGCTCCCGGAGGCGCATTACTACTCCAGCTTCTCCAATGGGGCTTTCGATTCGGAAAGGAGCTTGGCGCCTTCGGTCTCGAAATTGACTTGCAGGAAATAGTCGCCGCCGCCGGCGGGCTGTATTTTCGTGATCAAACCTACTCCGAATTTCGGGTGCTTCACTTTCTGCCCGACCGCGTAGTTACTCGGCTCTCTCATCTCCTTCTCTTTCGATGCGCGCGAGAGCCTCGCTCCGACAAGTCCACCCTGCGCCTCGGCATATCGGTACGCACTGGGAAGCACCTTCCAGTCCTCTCCCAACTGTGAGTACTGCTCATCGACCCGGTCCCGCACGGACTCGGGAAGGCTTCCGGGAATCACCGTCTCCCCTCTCAGCGCCTTGAGACTCTCCGGGTCTGCGGGCTCGATCAATTCGTCCGGAATCTCGCTGAGGAAACGCGACGGCGCTCCGCCGAGCCCGCTGCGATTTCTCCAGAACGCGCTCGACCGTCCGTACGCCGCGCTCAGGAAGAGACGGTCCTTCGCGCGCGTGATCCCGACATACGCAAGCCTCCGCTCCTCCTCAAGGCCGCCGGGATCGTTGAAGCTCCTCGAATGCGGAAACAGCCCGTCCTCCATGCCCGCCAGGAACACGATCGGAAACTCAAGACCCTTCGCGGAATGCGTCGTGAGACACTTCACGCTCTCCGCGTTCCGATCCAGCTCGTCGGTCGACTGAATGAGAGCGACCTGTTCGAGAAAAACCGGAAGACCTTCCGTGGGGTACGCCTCGTCGAAATTCGAAATCGCCCCCTTCAGTTCCTCGATGTTTTCGAGACGGCTCTCGGCCTCGATGGTGTCCGATTCCTGCAGTCTCCTCTCGTATCCGCTCTCATCAAGTATCCGTCCCATAAGCTCGAAAACCGAGAATGTATCCTTCTCCTCGTGAAGGTTGCGGATCATGTCGCAGAAACGTATAACCCGGTTGGCTGCGTACGTCCCCAGCTGCGGCCAGAGGTCCTCCCTGAGCGCAAGCTCATGAGCCCCGATCTCGTACTGCGTCAGGACCTGGATCAATCTCGTGAAGCTCTTCTCGCCGATCCCTCTGGTCGGCGTGTTGATTATCCTCTGCAGGCTCACGGTGTCCCAGGGATTCTCTACGAGCTTCAGGTAGGCAAGTACATCCCTCACTTCCTTGCGGTCGTAGAACCGGAAGCCGCCGATGATCTGGTAGGGTATCGCGTACTGGCTGAAGACTTCCTCAAAGACCCTCGAGAGGGCGTTGGTCCTGTACAGTACCGCGAAATCGTTGTACGAACGTCCCTCGGCTTTCATGAATATCTCTAAATGTTCCGCGATATCGATCGCCTCGGCCTCGTCGGTGCGGTTGAACTTGAACGAAATCGGCTCCCCCTCACCTCGGGATGTCCAGAGGTTCTTGTAGTGACGTTTCGGGTTATGACGCACAAGCGCGTTCGCGGCATCCAGGATCTGCGACTTCGAGCGGTAGTTCTCCTCGAGCTTGATCACCATCGCGCCGGGAAAATCGTCCTCGAAGTTGAGGATGTATTTCGGGTTCGCGCCGCGGAAGGCATAGATGGACTGGTCATCGTCGCCGACGACGCAGATATTTCTGTCGCGCGACGCGAGCGTTTTGCCGAACACGTACTGGGCCTTGTTGATGTCCTGGTATTCATCCACAAGAAAATACCTGTACCGATTCTGAAGCCTTTCGAGGGTCCTGGGGCTTGCGTCCATCAGCTCGACCGCTTTCATTATGAGGTCGTCGAAATCGAGCGCCTTGGCATGTTCGAGCGCGGTGTCGTAGGCCTCGTAGACCTCGCCGACAAGCTTCTCCCAGCGGTCGACCGCGCGCTCCTGGTACTCCCTCCAGTTCACCAGATTTCCCTTCGCGCCGGAGATGTGGGACGCGACCGCCTTGGGATCGTAATGGTTTACATCTATACCGAGCGACTTCATGCAGCGCTTCACCAGGACTATGCTCTCGGTGTCGTCCAGGATCACGAATTCCTGCGGGACGCCGATTTCCTGGCCCCATTTCCTGAGTATCTGAGCGCAGGTGCGATGAAACGTTCCCAGCACCACGTCGTGACCGTCCACGCCGATCAGCCCGTGCACCCGGTCACGCATCTCGTCGGCGGCCTTGTTCGTGAACGTCACCGCCATGATTTCCCAGGGCTTGCATACCTGCGAGAAAATCAGGTGTGCGACACGGTAGGCGATCACGCGGGTCTTGCCGCTTCCCGCGCCCGCGAGCACCAGCACCGGACCCTCGGTGGTCACAACCGCCTGACGCTGCTGCGGATTCAGATCGGTCTCAAGCTTTTTGGTGAAATCAGACACTGCCAAACACCTGTTGGGTAGCCCTGTGAGAGTAGCATTAGTCGCGGCTTTCAGGCAATGCTGTCATGTCAGGTTTTTTCCCCAGGGCGCCAAGGAGCAGGATGACGAGGATCACAAGACCCGCTCCACTGATCCATCCCCCCAGCGCGACCGATTCCGGCATGTACTCAAAATCGATGATATGTTCTCCTGCTTCCGGTATGTCAACTCCGTAGAAAACTCCATTGGCTTTGACCGCCCGCGCGTCCTTCCCGTCAAGCGTAACGCGCCAGCCCGGATCGTACGACACCTCCACTATGCACCAGGAAGGCTTGTCGGTCGAGACCTCCAACCTGACCGAGTTAGGACCGTACACCATGGACTTCACACTGTCGTCGGGAGCGGCCGGATGCTCAGACAGGAGGAATCCGTTCACGCCGGAATCGGATGGCTCGATTGAGCTCAACCAGACCCTCGGTTGCTCTTTGCGCGACAGGAAAAGCCTTGCGCCCTCGCTGAAAGAGTCCGACAGGTCGGCCTTGACGAAATCATAGCCGGGAATCTCCCATACCCCCCCGCTGGTCACGACCGCATCCACGCCGACCATCTGCAATAGAGCCGCCGTGTCGCGGTCGAGAACACCCAGACCTTTCCGCGATGTCTCGAATCCCCCTCCGATCCGGGTGCGGATCAAGTTATCCCACGATTCCGGACGCATCGGTGTATAAGGGCCCATAGTCTGCACGCCGGCAAACACCGACATGTTCCCGGCGCACAGGTTCTTGAATCGCCGTTGCGGAGCCCAAAGGTTGCTGTCGAGAAGGTCCCTGTCGGCGAATTTCCCCACGTCGATGACCAGCAGACGGGGTATCTCGGAGTCCGATCGCTTGACAAGATCGAAAAACTTGAAGGCTCTATGGAATTCAGGCGCTCTCAATGTGGCCGGACGTCCCACGGGAAAAACAATGATGAGATGGAAAAGGAGATAGATTGCCATCCATGCCGGGATCCATCGGAAGTGGGGATTCCGATTGAACGCCATGACCGCCCACCAGCTCAGGATGGCATCGATGATGAGAATGATCCCGCCAATCAGGACCGGCTTCGACCGCGCGACGGTCAGGATAAAGGCAAACAGCACCAGCAGCACAATCCCAAGCGCCCAGACGACATGTCCTCTGCCTATCGGGGGATTTCCACCGGTCTCCTCGTGCTCGGGACCGTCCACGTGCGAACGAGGCTCCTGGAGAAACTGCGAGGCAAGAGCGATCAGCGCGACCAGCACACCGAGCGCCATCCGACCCTGGTACCTGAAAAGCGAAAACGGCGGGAACTTGATGAGCAAGTGATTAGCCGGGTTTCTCATTCCGAACGCGAGGAGCAGGGCGATCGCGCCCATGATGATCAGAGGAGCATCACGCCGCCAGTTGAGTCGAATTCCCATCAGCCTGAGGATCGCAAGGAGGACCGGGAGCAGTCCCACGTAGATCAGGCTGGACGCCCACCCGATCACCTCTGTCTGCTTCGCGTACGCCGGGAAATAGAATGCGCTTGCCAGGGTCAGGGGCGTGAGCCAAGTGCTGCCCAGGAGAAAACCTCCCCCCGCCATGCTGGCTCGAACGGTCGACTCGGAGAACTCCCGCGCCGGCATCCAGACAATCGCTCCGAGGACAGCCGCGCCCAGGGAGAACATCGCGAGCATTCCGACCGATCTCGAAATCCTCGCCTTCCATTTCCCCCTCACGGAAAAGACGTATCCGATCAGATACCATGCAAGCAGGAATCCCTGGTAGAACGCCATCTGCGGGCTGCCTGCAAGCATGAGCATCCCGCCCAGGAACGCCGCGAAGATCGCGATGAGCCAGGATCGACGGACATCTTTTTCCTCAACAAACCTGTCGGCGAGCCACAGAACAAGCGGAAACCAGACGATCGACTGCAGAAGCGCCATCGATGTGACGTGGAACAGAAGGAACGGCGCGGTCTGGAACAGAACAGCGCCAAGAAGACTCACGGGCGTCCTGATCCCTCTCCCCCTGAGCCACAGGTCCATGAAAAGCCCCGCCAGGACGAAATGCAGGATATAGGTAAGCCCTGCCCAGTAGAAGAAGTCGCCCGGGAGGTACAGAAGCGCGTTTCCGGGGTAGAACAGGCCGGTCTCGCTCTCGGCAAGCTGGGGCATGCCTGCGTACAGATAATGATTCCAGAGAGGAAGCGCTCCCTGCTTTACAAGTTGGATGTCGTACCACTTCAACGGGAGATTCAGTCTGGTGATGTCCCAGCCCGCGAACCTGGAATAGCCGACCAGTTCGGGGAGGAAAAACGCGCACGGCAGAAGTACAAGGAGAATGCGATTTACATCTATAGCACCTGTCCACCGCCGTTTCATGGTTCAATCATACTGTCGGACCGGGGAAAAATCGACAGGGGCCGCCATACCACCGGTAGCAGCTACCTTGCCGAAGACGGCAAGGATAGCAGCTACCGGTAGGGCCTGGAATAGCCGACCAGTTCGGGGAGGAAAAACGCGCACGGCAGAAGTACAAGG
>CAYGZQ010000018.1:0-17945 GCA_964354375.1 uncultured Planctomycetota bacterium | reverse complement strand
CCGTTTCATGGTTCAATCATACTGTCGGACCGGGGAAAAATCGACAGGGGCCGCCGAACCACCGGTAGCAGCTACCTTGCCGAAGACGGCAAGGATAGCAGCTACCGGTCGAGGATAGCAGCTACCGGCTAGCTACCGGTTAGCTGCCGGTTGGCTGCCGGTTGACCAAGAGCAGGCGGCGTAGTAGATTTGTCGATAGTTCTCATCTTCTGCCCCCGGAGAAAGGTCAATGTTCGGAAATGCAAGGCTGTTCGTGATCGGAGTTCTGATACCCATTCTTGTGGGCTGCTTTTTCGAAGCATCCCAAGTGGTCTCGCCCTCTGCGCAGGCGGGTGAAGACGATTCGGTGTTTGCATCGTCGCAGGCTGCGGGGCTTTCGACTCGTTATCTCTGGGGGCTCTACGAAATAGGCCTTGACCCATCCTCGGCTCGCGCCGACATCGTGCCCGTACGCACTCCCGAGGGGCATCTCAATGCGCTCAGGTTCCTGGAGGTCGGCCCCTGCGATTCCTGCGTTACGGTCTCGAACGCGCAGAATGTCGGCCCGAAGGAATGGATGGTCGATGTCCAGCTCAGGCATCCTTTCACCGGGCTGGACAAGTTCACCGGGTTCGATGTCCGCGGAATCGTGATGTTCGACCCGTCGTTCACCTTTCCGTCCTCGGGCCTGTCGGTCCCGGACGGCTCCATTTCCGGCTCCGGAGCGCTTCTCAATCCCGACGGTTACACGACGCTGTTCAATCCGATCGACTACCCTCCCGGAAGCACCTCATGGCCCGCGTGGGAATATCAGCACGGGAAACTGGCGACGCCGGTCGACCCCTCATCGCTCCTGAACCCGTTCAAGGCATACTGCCCCGAAACGTCCCGACGGCATTTCGCGTGCGGCGCTGCAGACACGAAAACGCTGCACATACGGTTCCCCTCCACCGGCCCCATGAGATTCGGCTATGCCGTCGACGCCAACTGGGCCCCTGCAGTGAAAGACCCGCCGGCCGTTCCCGACGACTTTCCTCCCGAGGCCAATATGCCCGAAGCCTATCGAATGGAGTTCGAGGTGATCGCCAATGATCTCTGGTGCGACGCGTCCGGTACCGGCGGAGGCGACATTCGCTTCGCCCTCAAGGTGTACGATCATCAGAATCCGCATCCCGTATCGGAAGGAGGCGACGTAGCGGAGTTCCGGTGGGAAGTGCCCGGGATGAGCGACTGGCTGCCGATCAGTCCGCAGATCTGGGAGAACGGGGCGGATTCATACGGGCCTTTCGTCAAATACACTTTCGTCGAGGCCCCCGTACCGGACGTATCGGGACCACATCGAGTGCTTTTCGCCGCTGTGGACAAGGTGATCGGTCTCAAGGACCTGCCGCAGACCGCGTATATCCTGGGTGAGTTCAATGTCGCGACAGGTCTTCCGTGCTGGTCGCCGGGGGTCCTGGTGAGCGATCATCCGAGCAGCGACTGGTGGGCGCACTTGAGCATGGAAAAGGCCCACTGGGTCGATTCCTTCGGCGTTTTCCATCTGTTCTATCTGGACGAACAGTCGCACATCCATCATGTCCAATGCCTGGACGAGCCGATCTCGGATGACGAGATTCTGCCGGGAGAACCTGCGTTCGAGCCAAACGCAATGCCGGATGAGTCAGGCGGCATCCATCTTCTCTACACTGACGATCCCGGCGACCACGGCGGCAACGTCGTCTACAGATACATCGACCCGTCAGGGACACCGGGCGCCCCGCTGATTCTGAGTTCCTCGTCCAAGAAAAACCAGTTCGAGACCACGATGGCTATCGCCCCCGACGGAACCATGCTCGCCCTCTGGATGGAGTCGCAGAACTTCCCTTTCCGACGCCTATGCGGCGCGTGGTTCAACGGCTCGGGATGGACTCCCGAGATGACCCTAAGTTCAGGCGACCTGCCGGACGGCTGGGTTAATCCAAACGTCGTGGCCGATTCCTCGAGCGTTTTCCACATCTGCTTCAATAACGGTGTTGACATGGACCTGTACTACATGCAGTTCGACCACGGCATCGCCTCCCCGCACGAACTTCTGCAGGCCGGCCCGAATCGTTCTGCCGTCGCGGACATGACGATAGATTCCCTTGACAGAATCTACGTTGCCTTCGTCGATAACAGGCTTGGAAACAACCAGGGTTATCTCATGATGCGCGACCCTGTCACCGGCTTGTGGACCGACGAAATAGACTTCATAGGTCACAACTATGAAAGCCGACGATTCATCATGCGGCTTCTACCCGACGGACGTCTCGGCATTGTCTGGACCGACTTCCGCGACTGGTACGGAAGGTCCCTTTTCGCGAAGACCTTCGACCCATTCACGTCGGAGGTCGAGATACAGGAGATTCCGGACGAGGAAATCGACGCCGGGTTCACCGCCGAGAAAGAGCAGCTCTGGCTCACCGGTGACTCCTCCGGCACCCTGTACGTCATCTGGAGCGACCTGCGCGAGGTCAGCCATTTCCAACTCTACTACTCCAAGTGCACGCCATGATGTGGTGCGAGTTTCCCTGTAGTCATACGCGTCCCGCGCATGGTTCCTGGGAACTGAATAATAAGAACTATGCGCCGGAGGCGCATTGCTACAAGGGTACCAGTTGACAACCCCCTCTTCGAGGAGCATACTCTGGCCCTCATAAAGGGTTTTTAGCGCATCGTGGCGAACTTACCGCTGGAATCGCGCCGGCGGAAACCAACAGGGAGGACTGTGCCGCAATGAACCCGAAATTCTCCTTTACTCGTTGCTTCGCAAAGGGCTGGGACGCTTTTATGCACAATCCGACGCCCGCCATTCTGGGTCCGATCATTGTGTACGCGATCCTGACCGTACTCGAGGGAGTCGCGTTCCCGATCACCGGTCTGCTCGCGGTCATACTGTTGCCGCTGAGCCTTATTGCTTTCGGGTTGTTCACCCTGCTGGTCATCCCGCCGTTTTACGGCGGCATCGCGATCCTCGCGCTCAACGTAGTCTCCGGCCGCAATCCCTCGATCGGTGACGTGTTCAAGGGCTTCAAGAAGTACGGCCAATTCCTGGTCGCGTTTTTCCTGTGGTCGGTGCTGGTCTCGCTCGTGGCTATCCCGGTTATCGTCGGCCAGACGGTCGGACTCACAACTCTCCTTGACATGACGGCCTCCTCCTTCGCAGGCGATCAGACCAAATGGCTGGCCATTATCATAATCGTGGCTCTGATCGGCCTCGGAGTGGGGTATATCTCCTTTCTGCTCGGATGGGTCTTCGTTTTCTTTGTGATCGGCGACTATTGGTTCAACGATTCGGTCGGCGCAGCTTTCAGCATCAGCTCGAGGATGTCCGGGGGCAACAAGATCAAGCTGTTTTTGTCGGTTGTCGTGCTCTCGGTGTTCGCAGCTTTGGGCCTCCTCGTCTTCGGCATCGGATTCTTCGCGACCTCGATGATCTCCACCCTGGTGCTCGCGGCCATCTACGAGGAGCTTAAGACCGACGCAACGTGCAGCGAGGCTCGCGGGTGGTACGAGCATCACGGCGCCGACATAGCGGTGGGCTGAGGCTGCCGATTCCCCCCCAAAGCCGGTGCCCGGAAAATGCGTCTTTCGCCGCAACCAAACCCTTCCCTGTCCGTCCATTCCTTGAGTCGACCTTCGGTGCTATAATTGCGGATTCATTCCGTCTTTGAGTAAGATTTAATCCGCCCGAAGGAAATGAGCGACGGGCCACCTGTGGGAGGTCGTCCATGTCATTGACCATCTATTGGATATTGTTCCTCGTCGGCCTGGGCTTCTCGGTCATCAGCGCCGTCATGGCGGGATTCGGCGATATCGGCGGGGCGCATGACCTGGGCGGGGCCGGCGGACACGGTGGAGATTTCTCAGGCGGACACGATATCGGCCTGTCAGGGGGACACGGAGTCGATACGGGGGGTGGTCATGCCGGGGACCTCGGAGCCGCCGACACCTTCCATAGCGGCGGCGAGATAGCTCTGAGCCCCCTCTCCCCGATCACCATAGCGGCTTTTATCGGGGGGTTCGGGGGCGGCGGCCTCATAGGCCATTACATGGGACTCGCCGACTGGGCGGGACCGTGGGCCACGCTGCTTATCGCACTGCCCGTCGGGTTTGTCCTCTCTTTCGGCATTTACTACCTGATGTACCTGATCAACAAGTCGAACGTCTCATCCGAAGCCAGGGCTGTCGAAGCGATAGGGGTGACCGCCGAGGTCATCACGCCCATTGTCGAGGACGGTACGGGCGAAGTGGCTTACAACTCTCGCGGGAGCCGCTACAGCTCTCCCGCAAGGTCTCTCGACGGGAAAACCATCACCAAGGGACGCCCTGTCAAAATCTGGCGACTCGTGGGAAGCACCTGCTACGTCAAGGAAATTGCCCCGGAAGAAGCGGAACAGCCCCCGGAGGATAAGGTTGACGACAGCCCCATCTGACCTGGGCGTCGATGGCCCGGATACCCGCCTTCAGTGGCGGATTTCACCTTGAAAGTCATTTCTTAGTTTCTTGAATACAGATGCATAGCTTGCTCGAAAGAAGAGGAATCTCACAAGGAGGATGGATATGCAAGCAGGTCCAATAGGTTTTGTAGTGATCGGCATTCTTGTCATCTTTTTCCTTCTGGTATGGCTGGTCGCCCATAACATGATGAAGGCGGGACCCAATGAGGTCCTTGTCATCTCAGGGCGAAGACGATGGATCAAGCGGCAGGACGGTAGCAGGTTCCTGGTCGGCTTCCGAATGCTGAAGGGCGGACGCACGTTCGTCTGGCCGGTGTTTGAACGCGTCGACCGCCTATCGCTCGAGTTGATGACGCTGGATGTGCGGACGCCCGAGGTTTACACCTCGAAAGGCGTCCCCATCATCGTGGACGGCGTTGCCCAGATCAAGATCAAGGGTGACGACATCTCCATCGCCACGGCCGCGGAGCAATTCCTTTCGATGGGGATCAACCAGATCCGCGACATCGCTCTCCAGACGGTGGAGGGCCACCTCCGAGCGATTCTCGGCACCCTGACCGTCGAGGAGGCCTATTCGAACCGCGATGCATTTGCGGCGAAGGTGCAGGAGGTCGCGAGCTCCGACCTCGCAAACATGGGCCTCACCATCGTCTCCTTCACCATCCGCGACATTCGCGACAGCCAGGGCTACCTCGACGCTCTCGGCAAACCTCGCACGGCACAGGTCAAGAGGGACGCCACGATCGGTCAGGCGGAGGCCGACAGAGACTCCACGATCAAATCGGCCGAGGCGTACCAGGAAGGACAGCAGGCCAAGTTCATCGCGGACACCAAGGTCGCCGAGGCCGAGCGGAACTACCAGATGAGGGTCGCTGAGTATACGGCCTCCGTCAACCAGCAGAAGGCGAAAGCCGACCTCGCCTACGACCTGCAGAGATTCGAGACCGCTCAGCTCGTCAAGGCCCGAGAGATCGAGGTCGACATCGTCGAGCGCGAGAAGCGTATCGAGGTCCAGGACAAGGAAATCCAGCGCAAGCAGCGCGAGCTCACCGCAACGATCGAGAAGCCCGCCGAGGCCGAGAAATACAAGGTCCAGACTCTCGCGGACGCCGAGAAGTACAAATTGCAGACCGAGGCAGACGGCGCGGGGTCGGCCATCAAGCTGAAAGGCTTCGCTCAGGCCGAGGTCGTCCAGAAAACCGGTGAGGCGGAAGCCGAGGCGAACAGGGCAAGAGGTTTCGCACAGGCGGACGTCATCAAGGCACAGGGCTTCGCGGAAGCGCAGGCGATGGAGAAGAAGGCGGAATCGTGGCGGCAGTATAACGAGGCGGCCATTGCCCAGATGTTCATTGAGAAAATCCCCGAGATCGCGCGCGCGATCGCGGAGCCTCTCTCCCGCACCGACAGGATCGTTATCATCAACACGGGCGGCGGCGACGGCCAGTCCGGAGGCGCAGGCGCGAGCAGGATAACGAAGGACGTCACAGAGATCATCGCGCAGATACCTCCGGTTATCGAGAGTCTCACCGGGGTGGACATGGCAACGCTCCTCAAGAACATCCCCGCGATCAGGCAGGGCATGTTCAAGGACAAGGGCTGGACAAATCCCGACGAAGAGAAGCCCGTGAAGGGCTCATCGAAGTAAGTGCTTTGAAATACCTGAAGTATAGCCCGGCGACGCATTCGCCGGGGTTTTTTTATTCGTGCATCCCGGTAAATGCATTGCCAGCCTTCGTGCCGAGCACGTCTCGTGCTTCGGGCTACGGAGCAGACTCGTCTCGAGTCGCGGGGAGCGGCGAAATGCGGGACGCATTCGCTCCGTCACCGAAGCACGAGACGTGCTCGGCACGCGGTCGGCACAGATAAAAGCCGCAGCTACCCCTTCCCCCATTCGCCGTCAAAGGCCAACTCCTTCAGCGGCAACCTCTCCCTCTCCTGGAGCTCGCTGTCTCTACGTTCGGTGGGGAGGTCCCTGACTTCTTTGTCTTCCATCGGCCAACCGACCGCAATCATCGACATCGGTGTGTATTCCGCCGGTATCTTGAACGCAGCCCTGAGCTTATCCGGCTCGAATCCCCCCATCTGGTGGGCCATAAGACCCTGCGAGACGGCTTCGAGGCACAGGTTTTCGCTCGCAGCGCCGGTGTCGTGCTGTCCCCAGCGATTTGCCTGACCGTTGTGTCTGAACTTGCTCCCGGCAAGAGAGGCGATCAGAACGGGAGCTCTTGACGCCCAGCCCTGATTGAAAGGCGACAGGCAGTCGAAAGCCTTCCGCCAGAGTTCCTCGTTCTCGCTGCGGACCCAGACGATGTACCGCCACGGCTGATCGCCATAGCAGGACGGCGCCCATCTCGCTGCCTCGAGTATCGCGATCAACTGCTGTCTCTCGACTTTCCTGTTCTCGTCGAATGCCCTTCCGCTCCATCGTCTCGCGATGATGTCGTTCACCGGCACGCTCGTCTTCGCTGGTTTCTCAAGCATCTGTCCTCTCCTCGTGTCTCGTATCGAAACTCTTCTGCCCCACCACCTCGAAACGACCCGTAACAACCCCAGTTGTTTTCGCCTTAGTCTCCCAT
Organism: uncultured Planctomycetota bacterium; assembly: GCA_964354375.1. Lineage (GTDB taxonomy): Bacteria > JAJVIF01 > JAJVIF01 > JAPKYR01 > JAPKYR01 > CAYGZQ01. Next base: position 10,909 of record CAYGZQ010000018.1, on the reverse strand, counting down.
CCGGGCTGCACTCCTCCCACTGACACCTCGAACCATCCGGGCTCGACCACGCGCTTTCCCTCATCTGTCACAACCGCCATCCAGTACGGTGAGACCACTAACTCGACCGTTCTCACCTCGCCGGGCTCGAGGTACACTCGCTCGAAACCGACAAGCTGCCTTATCGGAACCCGCGCGCTCGCCTCTTCATCCCGGATATACACCTGAACCACTTCGCCGCCCGGCACGTCGCCGACGTTCTGCACATCGACCTTCACACTCATCGGATTCCCGGCCGGATGGGTTTTCGGACGGATCTCAAGGTTCCCGTACTCGAACTGAGCGTAACTGAGCCCGTACCCGAACGGGTACAACGGCTCCCCTCTGAAATACCGATAAGTCCTGCCGTCCATCCTGTAGTCCTCGAACGCCGGGATCTGTTCGATCGACTTATAGAAGGTGACCGGCAGTCTTCCGGCAGGATTGTATTCACCGAACAGCACGTCCGCGATCGCGTTGCCGCCCTCCTCGCCCGGATACCATGCCGCCAGGATCGCCGGCACGTTTTCGTCCGCCCAGTTGATCGCCACCGCGCTCCCGCTCAACAGCACGAGCACCACCGGCGTACCGGTCGCGTGCACAGCCTTCAAGAGTTCCTCCTGCATTCCCGGAAGATCGATATTCCTCCTATCCGCGTCCGTACCCTCTCCCTCTTCACCCTCGATCGCGTTCGACAGCCCCAGGACTACGATCGCGACGTCAGCTTCCTCCGCAGCCTCGACCGCCGACCTGATCCCTTCTATCGAATCTCCCGTGAGAGCGCAGCCTTTCGCGTAGAGAACCTTGGTCTCCGTGGATACCGCCTTCATGATCCCGGCGAGAGGGGTCACGATGTATGAAGTGTCCCCGTAGTAATTCCCCTTGAGGACGAGACTGTCGTCTGCGTTCGGACCGATCACCGCGATCGCTTTCAAATCCTTTGCCAGCGGAAGCATAGTGTTCTCATTCTTGAGAAGCACGATCGATTCTCGCGCCATCTCGCGCGCAAGCTCGCGATGCTCGTCGCAATCAACCACCGAGTACGGAATCTGCGCCCACCTCACGCGCTGGGGCGGATCGAACATCCCCAGCTTGAAACGCGCAGTGAACAGCCGTTTAACCGCGACGTCGATTTCCTCCTCGGAGATAAGCCCCTGCCTATGAGCTTCAACGAGGCTCGGATAGCACTCTCCGCAATTGAGGTCGCATCCGGCCTTCACGGCGACAGCCGACGCCTCCTCCCTTGTGGACACCAGTTTATGATGCTTGAAGATGTCGCCAATCGCCCAGCAGTCGGACACAACGTAGCCCTGAAAGCCCCATTTCTTCCTGAGGATTTCCTCAAGCAGCCCGGGACTCGCGCAGCAGGCCTCGCCGTTGAGACGATTGTACGCGCCCATGACCGAATGCGCGCCGCCCTCCTTCACGCACGCCTCGAACGCGGGAAGATACGTCTCCCAAAGATCCTTCTCGCTCACGACCGCGTTGAACCGATGCCTCTCGTTTTCAGGGCCGGAGTGCACCGCGAAATGCTTCGGAGTCGACACAATTTTCAAGTACTTCGGATCGTCACCCTGCAGCGCTTTCACGAACGTCACCCCGAACCGGCTCATCAGGTACGGGCACTCGCCGTACGTCTCCTGTCCCCGTCCCCATCTCGGGTCGCGGAAAATGTTGACGTTCGGGCTCCAGTATGTCAGCCCCTTAAGGCCAGATCCTTTCTTTCGACCCCCTCCCGCGATTATCCTCTGCTCCTCGTGATAGATCGCGCGCGCTTCGTCGGATATCGCGATCGCGACCCTCTCGAAGAGGCGCAAATCCCACGATGCCACCATGCCGATCGCCTGCGGGAAGACGGTCGCAACATCGGGAATGGAGTTCCGACGCGTCCGCGCGACGCCGTGAAGGCACTCGTTCCACCAGCTGTACTCGGGGACGCCCAGGCGCTCGATCGCAGGGGCGTGATGAAGCATCTGCCCGACCTTCTCCTCGAGCGTCATGCGCGATATGAGGTCATCGACTCGCCGGTCGATTGTCTTGTCGGGGTCAAGATAGAGTGGAGTTTTCGGTGTCATTTGACTCACCTCACCCCCGTTCCCCCTCTCCACCTTGTGGAGAGGGGGCCAGGGGGTGAGGTTGCTTATCGGTCCGCCGATCCTTTACCCTTCTCCCCATCAACCTCCCGAGGCCACAAATGCCGCAACATGATTCCCTTGACCAGTTCGATCACTTCCGCTCCAAGATGAACGAGATCATACTGTCAGAAGCGCCGATTGAGGTCAAGCGCTTCTTTTCGCTCGATACGCAGACCTACAAGGATGGGGCTTTGCCCGCAGGAACGAAGGAGCTCCTCGGACTGGTCGCGTCGATGGTGCTGCGCTGCGACGATTGCGTGACATACCACCTGAAACAGTGCATGACCTTAGGCGTTTCTGATGAAGAGATCTGGGAGACGATGAGCATAGGGCTGCTCATTGGCGGCTCGGTCGTGATGCCGCACCTGAGACGTGCCGTACAGACGCTCAAGCTCATGAGGGAAGGTCCCGCGGAGACCTCCGAACCGGGCGAGTAGTCGGCGGGTCGCAAATAGGCGGGCGAACTGCGAGGAGCAAGACATGAAGACATTGCCGGCAATCATGGCGTTCTTCCTGGTGCTCAATTTCGCCGTTCCTTGCGCATCGTGCCGAGCCGATTCAGGTACGGAAACCAGGGGTCCCGCTTTTGGATGGGTCCGAGCATGGGCGGTCCCGGACCCGGTCCAGCCGTCGGGCACAGCACCCTCCCTGCTGCACGGCGCTCTGAGGGTGCCCGTCGTCATGGATTCCGAGGGCTCATTATACGTGGCCTGCAACACTGTCCGGAAATACAGCCCCTCCGGCGATCTTCTGCGGGAAACCGACCTTGCCCCTCTCTACAGCGACGGCTCTCCGTCGATAGTCGCGATCGCCGCGGATTCGTCGGGCGACATCTACGCGGCAGGGGCGGTAACGATGGCGACACTGATCCCCTCTACAAGGCCCGGCGCGCCTTTGTGCAACAAGACCGAGGCGATTCTGGTCAAGCTTGATCGCGACGGCAAGATCCTTTGGAGCAAGAGGTGGTCGGGCGAGCCGGACTCAAGCTCCGTCTGGGCCAACGTGTTCGTCGACAAGAACGACAACCCGATAATCGTCGGATCGTACCTTGGCGACATCCTTCCCGATCCCGATGCTAGCGCGATTCAGTCGATGCACACCGACTGGACTTCACCGCCTCCCCCCGACTTCCCGGACCGCTCGATGATGGCCAAGCTCGATCCGTCAGGCAGATATGTCTGGTCGGTCGCCTGGACCGGCACGATATTCTCCTGCGCCCGGGATACCGACGGCCATGTTTTCGTGTTCACGAGGACCATGAACATCAAGCTGCCGCGATGCACATTCGGTCCGGATATCGAGCAGTTCAGGGTCGCCGCGATTGTTGAATTCGATTCCGACGGACTGCCCGTCTGGACCTACTTCGGGAGCGGGAGCTTCGAAGGGCTTTTCAACGGCGATATTTGCGTGGACGGCTCGGGCAACATATATCTGGGCATGGCGGGTACGGAGCAGTTCGGAGGAACGACCCCCCAAGGGGTTTGTGTCGACGGCGAGAGGGGCTTTCAGTTGATCGAAAAGGACAATCCGGTCGGGAATTTCGTATACAGCTTCAGGTCCGTAACCACCGATACCGGACAGGTCGTGGCCTGCATTGCGTGCGATGAATCGGGCGATCTCTACGTTGCAGGCGATTTGATCTCGGGGAGTTCCCACCCCGAATTCGACCTTGATCCCACGCACGGGACGGATAAACGTCCCCAGGCCGGACAGGGTTTCTTCGTCAGCAAGCTCAAACCCGACGGAACCTACGCGTGGGGGATGTCGATCGACGGGCTGCGTCTTGACGGGGTTACAAGTATCGCTACCTCGAACGGGGATATCTATCTTGCGGGGATTTTCGCCTCGAAGGTCGACTTCGATCCATCGGAAGGATCTGCGACGGAGGAACCGTCCGGCGCTCAGGGCTTGTTTGTAGTCAAGTACTCGGAGAGTGTTCCCTAGATCCCGGTAGCAGCTACTTTTTCGAAGACGAAAAAGATAGCAGCTACCGGAGAAGAGCCGACACGAAAGTCGAACATCGTTTCCTGACGGAGGGATCCGGGAAAATGACCGTTCATACCGACAAGATCGCGATCTCGACACGTGGCGATTGCGATGTCAAGGACATCACCCCTCAGCTCGCGGAATGCATAAGGCGGTCGGGCATCGCCGACGGGATCGCGAACATTTTCTGCCCAGGTTCGACGGGCGGCCTCACCACGACCGAGTTCGAGCCCGGCGCGGTGCGGGACATCCGCGAGCTATTCAACCGCACGATCCCGCCGACGCCTCCAGGGCCGCCATGGGGCGATTATTTCCACCATGAGACATGGCACGACGACAACGGCCACGCGCATCTACGCGCAAGTGTCATCGGAGCCGACATCACCGTACCGGTCCGCAACGGCGGTCCGGTCCACGGCACGTGGCAGCAGGTCGTCTTCATCGACTTCGATACGCGTCCAAGACATCGAGAGCTGCCGGTAACGATCATAGGGGAATGAGGACCGCAGGCTTTACTCTATTCCGGGTATCCCAGGATATGCAGGCGCGGTCTGAGAATCGTCAGGTTATGGTAGAATTGGCTTGGAATCCCTGAGTCTATGCATGGGCTCAGTGACGTCATCGAGATGTTTCCGTACCTCAGGAGGTTCCCCCAGACATGTTCAAGAATATCGTCGGTCTGTCCGCTATCCTGATTGCGTCTTCTCTCATTCTCTCATGCTCCGGCAAGGCGCCCGCGAATACGCCCACTGCTCCTGACGTTTCGGGGCAGACGGCGAATCACGAGATGGTCCGGACGAACGCAGACCCCGGCTCCGGACATCATCTCTGGGCATCAAGCCTGGTCCGCATCGATCCCGACCGCCTGACTGCCGAGCTTTTCCCGCTCAGAGCGGCAGCCGACCACTGGAACATCCTGAACTTCCTCGAGAAGGCCCCGTGCTCCGACTGTCTGCAGATAGCCGGGATGCATCCGGGTCCGGACGGAACCGTGTACGTTGACATCCTGATCAAGCATCCGTTCGAGAACCCCAACCTCACCGGTTTCGATGTCCGCGGAATCGTCATGTTCAACGGCAGCCGTCAGTTTCCCGTTTCGGGGTTGAACGTGTCCGACCGGACTCTGGGCGACGGCGAGCTTGTGAACGCGGAGGGCCACACGACCCTCTACAATCCGACCACTCTGGGGCACGGTCTGGAGGGATACCTCAAGGGCAAGCTCGCGACGCCGACTGTGCCGAACTGCCTTCTCAACGGCTATAAACGATTCATAACCGACCAATTCTCGAACACCAGGAACGCATTCTATGCGGGCGATGAGATAATCGAGACCTACTGCATACACATGCCCGACCCCCCGAAGCCATGGGTTTTCGGGTACGCAATCGACGCGTGCTGGGCTGAGCCCATCAACAAGCCCGTTGATGACCCCATGCAGGACTTCGGACCCGACGCGAACTGCGAGGAGCCCTGGAAGATCGAGGTCACGGGCGGACCCATCACATCGACCGGCCAGACGGTCCTGACAATCGATGTATACGACCGGCAGGGCACGGCTACGCACTCCGCGCCGGTCATCGAATGCCCCGACCTGTTTGACGGATCGCTGACGGCGACTTTGACCGACGACAGCCCAGCCTTTGCACGTTACCAGGTCACTGTGGAGAATCCGAAATCGGCGCCCCAGGGTCAATACGAATGCCTGGTCTGGGTCGAGGACAACGAGAACGATCCGGTGGGTAAGCCGTGGCTGGATTTGACCGCCTACCAGGTTTTCGAGCTTCCCGTCGCCCCGCTGTTCAATCCCGCCGACGTGACGCCACCGTGGCTCGTTCTGTCACCCAGGGGTCTAGCTGTTGAAGGGAACTATGCCTACCTGGCCGGCGATCATAGCGGCCTCCACATCATCGACATCACTGACAAGCAGAATCCGCAGTGGATGACGAGGGTCCAACTCCCCACCGAAGCAGTCTCGGTAGCGATCTCAAGCGGCTATGCCTATGTTGCGGGCGGTTCGGGAGGGCTGCACATTGTCGATGTCGATCCTCCGCAGGATGCCTATCTGGTAAAAACCGTGGCCACGCCGGAATACGCATATGGCGTTGGTGTGTACGAAGGCTACGCGTTAGTTGGGGGCGGAACCGGTCTGCAGATTGTCGACGTAGAGCCGATTGAGTCAGCCCAGATCGTGCAGACGGTGAGCCTGGATTACGGCTGCAGGGAGGTCATAGTATCCGGAGGTTATGCTTATGTCGGATCGTTGGCAGGTGTCGACATTATCGACATAGACCCCCCGGAGTCCGCATCCGCGGTCGGCGCAATGTATCTTCCGACATGCCTTGACATCGCGATATCGGGAGAGTACGCGTATTTCGCGGGGGAGTACGGCCTGGCCATAGCCGATATCTCAACTCCCGAAGCGCCTCAGTTCATTAACTACGTCGCCATTCTTGACGGATTGAGTGCCGTTACGGTCTCCGGGGAATACGCGTATGCGTCCGGCACGGACGGCCTGTTCCATTGCATCGACATCAACCCTCCGGGGTCACTGTACGAGGTCTCCTCGTGCGAGGCTCCAGGAACACCGGTGAGTCTCGTTGCATCCGGGCAGACAGTCTATGTCGCCGACTCCGCGACCGGCTTTCATGTCGCCGACATCTCGAATCCCGGCACCATTACACTCACAGGCGGCCTCTATTCTCCCTCCTACGCAGAGGGCATTGCGTTGTCGGGCCAGTACGCCTATGTGGCCTGCGGCCAGGGCGGACTCCAGATTGTCGATGTGCTGTCGCCTGAGAACGCGCAGGTAGTGGGATGGACCGATCTCGACGGTTGCGCCTACGGCATCGGCGTGATGGACGGTTACGCCTACGTCGGCTCCTCCGTCAGCTCGTGGGAAAGCGATCTCATGATCGTCGACGTGGACCCCCCCACCTCGCCCATGCTCATCAACTCATTCTGGACGGACGGCGAGGCCACGAATGTCTTTGGCTCCGATGGTTACGTCCATCTCGCCTGCCTGCAATACTACATAATCGACGCTCACAACCCGGCATCAGCCTTCATTGCCGGGTCAATCAACACAGGGGAACAGGTTCACGATGTCGACGTGCAGGGGACCTACAGCTACTTCGGGAACGGCAACTCGGGTCTCAGGATCGTTGACTGCGACCCTCCGGAGCAGGCCTCAATCGTCAAAACCGTCAAGCCGCCCGTCGTCACGGCCCTGGAGGTCTCGGGAGACTATGCATATGCCTGCGCGATAGCCGACTATTCATTTGCTGTCGTCATTTTCGATGTCAATCCCATCGACTCGGCGTCCGTGATCAAGACCGTGACTGTGTTCGGGCCCATTTTCTACGACATAGCCCTCTCGAACGGATATGCCTTCGTTGCGGCGGGCGGCAACGGGATTCTGGTCTTCGACGTTGATCCGCCCGAGTCCGCCGGTTACCTGTTCACGCTCGATACGCCGGGTTTCGCGTATTACGTAGCGGCGAGCAACGGATACCTCTACGTCGGCGACATGTCGGGCGGTCTGAGGATTATCAGACTGTGGTAGAATTAGGTTGGAGTTCATCACTGTATCCTGATGACTCAGGAGGCTATGCCGTATGCGCCGTTTTTCGCTATTACCGGCTATCCCGATCGCCCTGCTCGTTCTCGCCTCGTGCGCGGGCGGGCATCTGACTTCCGTTCCCACCTCGCCGTCCCTTTGCTTTCAGCAGCCCGCGGCACCGGCAGCAGACGAATGTCTGTGGGGACTCTGGGACGTGTACATCGACCTGGAAAATTCGACCGCGGAAGCCGTCCCCCTGCGCGGTGCGGAGTTCACATGCAATGTTATTCGCTACGTAGAGACTCCCCCGCACTACCTTCACCTGAGTGGCCTGTACGCTACGCCGCATGACGGCTACGTCGACATCGATATCGACGTAGGGATCGAGCATCCGTTTCCCGGACTCAGCGCGTTCATCGGCTTCGACGTGATGGGTGTTTTCCTCGGTGAGGTGTCCGGCACATACCATGGGACCTCTGAGCTAAGCGTCGCGACGACGGAGGATCCACAGCTGATAAACGCGGACGGGTACACGCGGTGGTTCAACGGCCCTGAGTTTTACGAGGCGGGACAGGTCAAGCCCCTGTTCGGATACCATCCCGGGGTCCAGGGAACACTCGACTTTTTCCCGGACGGCACGCTGAACCCGTACAAGTACTTCTGCGACGCGCTTTTCCCCGCCGACAGCCAGACGCCTTACGAGGCCCTCTGTATTCCAAGCGGACTGAGAGGCAGCTTCACCCCCGGAAGCCTGAACTGGCGTCACTACACGATCAGGCGACCCGTAGCCAAGACCGTGAGATTCCAGTACGCCGTCATCGCTCACTGGGAGCCGAACATCAATCATCCCGATCCGCCCGGGGGATTCGAGGATTTCCCCCTCTCGGCCAATGCCGATGAGGCCGTGGCGATAAGCGTTGTGGATTCCAGCGACCTCTTCTACGACCCGTCATCGAGCGGCGGTAACGTCGTCCTCGACATAAGCCCCTGGGACTGGTCGTCCACGTGGGACGGTTACGTGCCCGAGTACGACATAAGGCTGTTCTCAAGCGCATGGGACGGCCCATACAATGTCGACATGACCCCGTCCCAGATCATCGGCAAGATAGTCGTTTTCCACGCGGAGTTCCCGGTTGGCATGCTGACCTCCGCCGATCCTCTCACGGTCTGGATCGAGGTCGCGTACCCGAGCCTCGACTACACCACCCATCTCGAGATCCCGAACGACGCCAACGGGGAGCTCACCAGCTATTTCCGCATTGAAATACCGGTGGAACCGGCGCCGACCTTCATCACCGTTCTTGTCCCGAACGGGGGAGAGACCTGGTCGGTCGGCTCGAACGAGGAGATCTCATGGGCCTCGAGCGGCGACATCGCCAACGTCAATATCGAGTACTCAAAGGATGACTTCGCGTCCGATGTCAACCTCATCGTGTGGAACGAGCCGAACGTCGGGAGCTTCCTCTGGGAGAACATACCGAATGATCCAACGACAAACGCCACGGTAAGGGTCACGTCCACCGCGAATCCTTTGATATTCGACATTTCAGATGGACCGTTCACAATCGTAGCGCCCGACTGCGCTCCCGAAGATCACTTCGAAATCGAGCCCAACAATTCATCCGAGACCGCCACTCCGATGGGATGGGACTATGCCCCTGAGGCCGACGGGTTCGGTCACACGGGCCAGATCTGCCCCGACGCGGATGTGGACTATTATGCCATCGAGTTGACGAGCGGCCAGGGGAGTTTCCTCGTCACATGCCTCGATCTCGGACAAGACCAGGTCCTTGATCTGCAGCTTTTTGATGGAGTCGGGAGTCTGGTCGATGCCACCTTGCTCCCGGAGGGGCAATTCGCCGAGACTGTCCGAATCCCGGTCCTGGGTCCCTTGGGAACCTACCGCCTAAGAATCGCGGCGACCGGCGGCGGCAACCCTGAATATGATGTTCATCCGCTCCGCTGGCCAAACTGGAACGAAGGTTTCAGTTTCTATGAGACCGAATCGAACGACTCCTCACCCAGCGCGGACGCGATGGCCATCGACTACGACCCAGACACAGACTCGTTTCAGTATACCGGCGAACAGGCGGGCGGGGACTCGGACTGGTTCTCCATCAACACCGCCGCGGACGGAATCCTCATCATCCATATGTCCGATTACGACAACGCCAGCAATGAAGAAGAGTATTTCACTCTGTACAACGGCTCCCTGGGTCAGCTTGATACCGGGACGATATGGTACCAGGACGGCAGCGCGTTCATCTCGTCCGGAGGGGTTGTCACGGCCGGGACCTACTATGTCGAGGTGAGCGCGAACACCTTCACGCATCGCTATGTCCTCGAACCGAATCTGGTAACGGAATAGTGATCTTGGGGACAGTCACCTGCTTCCGGCCCGAGCGCGCGAGGTGAACCCTGGGTCACAGTGCCGGAAGCAGGATGACAGTCCCCGGGGCAAAAAGGGGGGCGCACGGACCGACAACGGAAAATCGCCCGCCCCCCTGTTGACACCCCCGGCCGGGTGTGGTAGATTTCCTCTTTGTCGCTAATAACGGTTTGGGGCTTCGGAGAAACCCCAATATTTTTGTGTGTCTTCTTGAACCGAAGGCGGCAGGAAACTGTACATTGCAGATATTAATTGTGCGGGCGACACGCGACCGGTCGCAATCGGGCTTGCCGACGTAGCTCAGCTGGTAGAGCAGCTGATTTGTAATCAGCCGGTCACCCGTTCGAACCGGGTCGTCGGCTTTGCGTGGAGAGGTGCCCGAGTGGTTAAAGGGAACAGACTGTAAATCTGTCGGCGGACGCCTACGGAGGTTCGAATCCTCCCCTCTCCACCACCCGCGCGGGAGTAACTCAACTGGTAGAGTACCAGCCTTCCAAGCTGGTTGTTGCGGGTTCAAGCCCCGTCTCCCGCTCCAGATGACAAGAATGCGTTTGTCGCTTCGCCCAAGTAGCTCAGTAGGTTAGAGCACCTCCTTGGTAAGGAGGAGGTCAGCGGTTCGATTCCGCTCTTGGGCTTTCCTTTGAATCAGTTCCCGTCCCGCGACTCCCGACGGATCTCGCGGGCGTTTGACCCAGGCCGTCAGGCGGCTGCTTTACATGACCGATTTTCATACTATCGCAAGCCAGAGGGGCACGGAGGATATCCGTAATGGCCAAAGCCAAGTTTGAGAGAACGAAGCCGCATCTGAACGTAGGGACGATC
>CAYGZQ010000017.1:40992-63590 GCA_964354375.1 uncultured Planctomycetota bacterium | reverse complement strand
GGGAAGGGGGGTGAGGTCTGGATTGTGGGGAGGGGGGGTGAGGTTTTATGGACAGTAGCGTATACTAGACAACCGTCAGAGGAGGAAGCAGATGAAGACGAAATGGTTTGCACTGATTCTCACAGCCGCGATGATGGCAGGCTGTGCTACGGTCTCGTGGGCCGAGACGAGGGTTGGAGATTTTGGAACCGGCAAGTTCGGCTATATCGACGAGACAGGGAAATTCGTGATAGAGCCGCAGTTTGAGGCGACCTGGGACTTTTCCGATGGCCTTGCGGCTGTGAGGGTCGGGGGCAAGTGGGGTTATATCGAGAAGACCGGCGAATTCGTGATAGAACCGCAGTTTGACTGGGCGAACAACTTTTCCGAGAATCTCGCGTCCGTGGACATCGCGGGGAAATGTGGCTACATCGACAAGACAGGGGAATTCGTGATAGACCCGAAGTTTGACTTCGCAGACCCCTTCTCCGAGGGTCTTGCGCGGGTGAGGGTCGGGGAATGGTCCACTGGCAAATGGGGCTATGTAGACAAGACAGGGAAATATGTCATAGACCCGCAGTTTGACTTTGTTTGGAGCTTCTCCGAGGGGCTTGGTGCGGTGAGAGTCGGGGACTCTGAAACGGGCAAGTGGGGGTTTATTGACAAATCAGGGGAATACGTGATAGCCCCCGAGTTTGACAGGAATTTCCGATTCTCCGATGGGCTTGCAGAGGTCACGATCGACGGCAAAAGCGGCTATATCGACAGGGAAGGCAACTTCGTCTGGAGCACGACCGAGCCGTATCCGAACATCTGAGAGTAGCAGCACGTGCCAGAGAGAAGCTCGGATACCAGCTACCTTCGCTGACGCTCAGGATAGCAGGTACCGAGTTTTCCGGTAGCAGCTACTCAGGCGAAGACGCCTGAGGTAGCAGCTACCGGGAACTGAAGGGAAACTGTTATAATCATCCCATGGCGTGGGAGCTGGATGAGCAGCAGCGGGAGGCGGTCGAGTGCACGGACCGCGCGGTGATGGTCGTCGCGGGACCCGGCACCGGCAAAACGCGGGTGCTGACCGCGAGGGTGGTCTGGCTCACCGAGACCGAGGGCGTCGATCCGTCCCGGATTCTCGCCATCACCTACACCAACAGGGCGACCGCCGAGATGCGCGGACGTCTGGCGGCAAGATCACGTGAGCAGGGCGGCTCCCCGGCGGGAGAAGTGGCTGTGTCCACGTTCCACGCGTGGGCGTACAAACTGGTGCGGAAGTACGCGGAGGTGCTCGGGTTCCCGCATGAGCCGGTCGTTTTCGATGAGGACGCCCAGGAGCAGCTTCTGAGGCGACTCCTGGGCGAGAAGAGAATTCCCGAGGAGGCGTTCCCGGTACGGAACATGAAGCAGCTTCTGGACCGGGTGAAGGCCGACATCGCGTGCCCGGTGATGGACGAGCGGTTCGATCCGGAGCATTACGAGACCGTCTCCGGCCTGTTCAAAACGTACCAGGAGGAGCTTCAGTTCAGGGGCGCGGTCGATTTCGCCGACATCCTCCTCTCGGCGCTGAGGCTGCTCTACGTGCACCCCGACATCCGCGCGGAGATCATCGGCTCGATAGATCATTTACTCATCGATGAATTCCAGGATATCAATTCCGCCCAGTACCGCCTGATCGAATCCCTTCATCGTCCCGGCATGAACCTGTTCGCGGTCGGCGACGAGGACCAGACCATCTACGCTTTCAGGGGATCGTCCGGCGTGTTCATCGATCAGTTCGTCGCGGATTTCGGCGCGCGACTGATCCCGCTGGGGACGAGCTATCGATGCTCGAACGCGATTCTGTACGCGGCGGGATCGCTGATATCGAAAAATCGGCGGTTCTATCAACAGGCACCGCGTCCGCCGAAGGAGATCAGGTCGAGTCCGCCGCTCGGAATTTTCGAGCTCGAGAATGAGGACGAAGAGGGCGCGCTGGTAACTAAGCTCATCAGGAGCTGGGCGTCGTCGGGATGCTCGTACCGCGACATCGCCGTCCTGTACCGCGTCCATAGCCTGGCGGACGAATGCGAGTCCATACTGATCAACAACGGGATTCCGGTTCTCAGGCTGCTCAAGGATCGTCAGCGCGAGGAGATTCCGGGCGATCCGCTGCCGCTTCTGAGGCTCGCGGCGATCGATACCGAGTGGGACTGGGACCGCGCCATCGGACTTCCGCGCGACCGTCTCGGGGAGCTTGACGATCTGAGGGTGCGGCTCGCGGCGAAAAACGAGAACGTGCCCCTGCATCGCCTGCTCGCACGTCCGGCAAGGTTCAGGAAGCTGAGCGCGCTTGCCGGATCGCAGCTCGCCGGCCTCAGCCGCTTTGTCACGGACATCCGAAAGAAAACCGCACGGGAAGCCCCGTCGGCGCTCATCAATCTGGTCGCGACGCATCTGAGCGACAATCGGTCGCCATGGTATCCGAACGAGGACGCATGGCTGGAGAGCGAGGAAAAGGAACTTGTGGGATTCGATCGCCTGTCCCCCGGACCGATTCTGGAGGAATGGCGGCGGTCCAAAGAGGGTCTGAGGATTCTCCACGCCCCGACCATCACCGCGTTTCTTGCCGCGCGCATGCTCCATGATGCGTGCGGGGAGATACTCGGCGTCAAGGCTGAGATGATTCCGCTGCCGTTCTCGACCCACGAATCCGCGCGGTTTCCGGTGGACAATCGTCCCGCTTGTGTGGTCGGGCTCGACTGGCCCGCCGACAGGTTGTTGCCGACCGGGACGCTCCTGCCGCGGGCGCTGTATGTGTTGAGCGAAGGAGTCTCCGACAGTCCCCGGGAGAGCACTTCGGATGGCGAGAGCTTCCCCCTTGCGCTCGCGGCGCATCGGCTTGCCGCGAGCCTTGTGAGCTACCGTCCCGGCGGCGGCGAGGATGAAATCCTGGTGTTTTTCGACCTCGAGACGACCGGGACCGAAATTTTCCGGGCGGAAATAGTCGAGATCGCCGCGATCAAAGTGCTGCTGAAGGGCGGCGAGATACGCGAGCTCGGGCATTTCCATTCGATGGCGAAACCTCGTTTCCCGATTCCAGCCCCCGCGACCGCGGTGCACGGGATCACGGACAAGGACGTGTCCGACGCGCCCTCCTGCTCCGACGTTCTGCCGCGCTTTCTCGAATTCATCGGCGATGCTCCTCTGGCCGGGCACAATATCGATTCGTACGACATGCCGCTGTTGAGACGTCATGTGGGAGGGCTTCTGGACACCGTCGTCGGGAACCTCACTCTCGACACGCTGACGATCTCGAGGCGACTGTTTCCCGGCGAGCCGCACAGCCTGGGTGTAATGGCCGAAAGACTGGGGGTTGGGGTTGAAAGGGCTCATCGGGCCTTGGACGATGTCCGCACCAATATTGCGCTGTTCGGCAGACTGATGGCGATCGATGAGGAAGTCCGTGCGCGGTCGTTTTCGCACGATATCCCGGTCACACTTGCCGTGGCCCATGCGGTCGATGAGTCAACCGATATAGATCCCTCCTATGTAGAGTCCGCCGCGCGACGGGGTCTGGCGAGACATGAAGGCGAGATCGAGGATCATCCATTTTTGAAATCGCTGAAGGACAGCATGACATCAAGAGGCCTTACCACCGTTCTCGGCATACTGAGGAGCCTGGCTCGCGGACCGTACGTGGTATCCGAATCGGACAGCGCGCTCGAGGCCAGGGTACAGATGCTTCGCGAGGAGGCGCTGAGACTGGAGGACGAGCGTCCGGGAGTCACACTCGGCGAATTTCTCGCCCATATCGCGCTTCTCACGGATGGGGATTTCGATTCCGATGAGGACGCGGTGAGGATGATGACTCTGCATGCGGCGAAGGGTCTGGAGTTCGACAGGGTGATCATACTGGGCCTGGAGCAGGGGAATCTTCCGCACCGTCTGGCGTTGAACAAGACGGTGACGGAGATAGAGGAGGAGCGACGGCTGTGCTACGGGGGGATCACGCGTGCGAGGAAACGCGCCGCGCTTACGTATGTGCGCCGGAGGTTCGGAAGGTGGCGGAACAAGTCGATGTTTCTGTTTGAGCTGCCCAGGAACTCGTACAAGACATTTCGCACGAAGGACAGGGTGTCGGGGGAGTAGCGCCGGCTCTGAGCCCCCCTGTGGTCCCCCCCAAAAGAAGAGCCCCCCTGTGGTCCCCCCCAAGGGGGGGACGGCTAAGAGCCCCCCAAGGGGGGGACGGTTAATACATAGACTTCCTGCCAAACCCGGAACTGATGCGGGTCCCGGCATACCCCATCCCCCCCTTGGGGGGGATTATAGGGGGGCATCCATTGACAAAAATTCTCCATGAACTGCCACGGGGATTGTGCAGGACCCCGGAAATCCCCATCCCCCCCTTGGGGGGGATTATAGGGGGGATATCCATCGATTGGAGGGGGGGCTATTGCTCCTGAGGGTAACCGATCCCCGGAAGTGTTTTGACGAGAATCCAGGAGTCGGTCTCTGTATCGTAGTCGTAGAATCTCGTTTCCCACTTCGGCTCATCGATGATCTGGCATTTCTCGTTGTCGCCGTTCAGGTCAAAGCCCAACACCTTGAACTGATTCTGGGCCTCATGGTCGGTGAATTTGAAACCCTCCGCAAGCACGTTGCATATTCCCCTGAAGAACCTGAAGTCGTGGAAGGTGAAGCCTACGGTAGTGATCCCCGATGAATCGCGCAGCTCGCCCGGTTCAATGGAGGTCAGGTCCGAGACTGTGCGGTTAAGCCCCGGAAGAGTCGGCCTTCCGAATGCCGGGTCGAGGTAGATTATTCTATTCGCCCTGATGTTGTAGACTGAGCCGCCACTATGTACATAGAGGCAATCATCGAAGTACAGGCTCTCGAGGTCCCTGTTTCCCTCAAGTCCGTAAACTGCGTAGTAATCCAGGTCGGCAAGGTTGCCGTCTCCGGTGCTTGTGGTGATTATCACGGGAAACCTGCGTCCGAAACGTTTCAGAGAGATGTCATCGTGGAACTCTCCGAGGCCGACGACTATCCCCTCGGAATAATGGCACGTCACGCCGCTCAGGTAGTCATTGATCGCCTGAACATCGACCTGCCCCCATTCGGGATTTTCGTGTGTTTCGGATGGCCGTTCCCGTGCGACCTTGAGCAATACGCGAGATATGACACGTGACGTTCTCCCGCAACCCGTGAATACGATAAGGGACAGCACCGCCATCCCGTAGAGCACGATATCGTGGAATTTTCGTGGCAACGGTGATGCCTCCGTTTCAATGGAAGGCGCATTCTACCATTAGAGGGAAACCAATTCTCGTACGCCGTCAGGGATCAAGGGGGGCCTCCACTCGACCGCCGTACCCTCGTGAAGCAGTTCACATTTTTGCCCTCGAGCTATGCCCCTTGACAAGTCCGGTTCTGATATAATTACTCGACCGTTGCGCGGTTGCGCCCACCGGCGCTGCAGGTTTGCCCTTATGTCCTTCGGGGCGGACCGGAAAAGGCCGGCAAGGGTGAAGTATGGCCAAAGAGTCGAAAACCAGGGAGAAAGAACGCTCGGAGATCACGAGCGAGGTCTTGTCCGGGGTCATCGATCTTGCCCGACTCGATCCGCTCGCCCCCGGAATGTCGCTCCAGAAGGATCATCTGAAAAAAATCCTCGAGCATTTCCAGGTCCTGAGCCAGGTCGGTCTCGAGGGGATCGATCCGACAATCCAGGTCAACCCGAGCCCTCTCCCATTCAGGTCAGACGAGGCGATCGAAGGTATTACGAGAGACGAGGCCCTTTCGAATGCCCGTCTCAGGACGAGCGAGTTCTTCCGGGCGCCACGAATCCTGGGTGGCGAGGAGACCGGGGAATCCTGACATATCTCAGCGGGACATCATGCTGCCATGGACGCTTTTAATGAGTTGTCGATAGAGAAACTGGCCAACGAGCTCGAAAAGGGGCGGATTCACCCTCGCGAGATTATCCGCGAATGCTCCAAGAGGGTGAGCAGAGTCGAGCCGAAGCTTCACGCTCTGAACCGGGAGACCCTGGATCGCGCGCAGCAGGCAATGGAAAAGTGGACTTACGACACGGCGCGTCCGTTTGCCGGGATCCCCTACATACAGAAGGACAACATCTGCACGCCCGGAGTGGCGACCGATTGCTCCAGCAGGATTCTGCAGGGGTTCGTGCCGCCGTACGCCGCGACGGTCGATGCGCGAGTGGTCGAGCAGGGTTTCGCGCTCGTCGGGAAATCCAACATGGACGAGTTCGGGATGGGGTCCAGTACCGAGTACTCCGCGTGGGGGGCGAGCCTGAATCCGTTCGACATATCCAGGGTTCCCGGGGGATCGTCCGGCGGAAGCGCGGCCGCGGTGGCAGCGGGATACGCCCCGATCGCGTTCGGGACCGATACGGGTGGAAGTGTCAGGCAGCCGGCCTCGTTCTGCGGTCTGGTGGGGCTGAGACCGACGTACGGGAGGGTGTCGCGATGGGGTCTGATCGCGTTCGCGTCCTCGCTTGACACGATTGGGCCCATCACGACGACTGTCCGCGACGCCGCTCATGCGCTATCGTTTATGGAAGGGCAGGATGGTCACGACAGCACGCTTGTGAATCTCCCCAGGGAAGACTATTTCGCATCGATAGAGAAGGGGATCGGGGACCTGAGGGTCGGCGTTCTGGATGTGGGCCTGGCGGACTGGGTGGACAAGAGAGTCAGGACGGTCTTCAATGCCAATGTGGAATGGTTCAAGGGCCACGCGAAGAATGTTCGTGAGGTCAGCATAGGCTGTTTCGATCTTCTTCTTGCCGCGTACTACACCCTTGCGCCCTCGGAGGCGAGCAGCAACCTGGCGAGGTATGACGGTCTCAGGTACGGGGCGAGCGTCAACATAGCCGAAAAGGGCAAGAGCGTCGACGAAGCCACGGCCGGAGGGCTTCTCGACTTCTATCGCAAGAATCGTGGCCAGGGCTTCGGTCCCGAGGTCACGCGCAGGATACTTATAGGCACTTTCGCGCTCTCGTCGGGCTACTACGAAGCCTACTACCTGAGGGCGCAGAAGGTGAGGACGAAGCTGCGGGCCGAGCTGGACGAGCTTTGGAAAAATGTGGATGTGATAATCTCTCCGACCGCTCCCGCCCCCCCGTTCAAGCTGGGAAGCGCCATGGACGATCCGATGGACATGTACCGCGCGGACCTTTTCGTCCTGATGCAGCCGATGTCGGGATGTCCGGCGATCTCGGTTAACGGGGGATGGACGGACCTGGACGATGACGGGTTCTCGAAGCTCGCGGCGTGTCGGGAGAAGAGCTGTTTCGGCAAAGTCGTCTCGAAACTGCCCATCGGACTGCAAATCACCGCGCCTCCTTTCCGAGAGGCGGTTCTGCTGCGGGCGGCGCGGGCGTTCGAAAGGGAGCACGTATAGATCGACAATGGGTACCAGTTTTGTCGCCACAATAGGAATGGAAGTCCACGCGCAGCTGAGGACGGCGTCGAAGATGTACTGCTCGTGCTCAGCGGCGTTCGGCGATCCGGCCAATATGCACCTTTGTCCCGTGTGCCTCGGGCTTCCGGGAAGCCTGCCGCGGGTCAACAGGCATGCCGTTATTCTCGGTCTGAAGGCTGCGAGGGCCCTGCATTGCGAAATCCCCCCGATGGCCCAGTTCGCGAGGAAACACTATTTCTATCCCGACCTGCCGAAGGGATTCCAGATTTCCATGTACCAGTTCCCGCTGGGGGTCAACGGCAGGCTGGAGCTTCTGACCGAGCAGGACGAGGCCTCCGCCCCGGTCGGGATCGAGCGCGTGCATATCGAGGAGGACACGGCGAAGCTGTTCCATGAGGGGGAGACCGGGAGCCTTATCGACTACAACCGTTCCGGCGTTCCTCTCCTGGAGATCGTCTCGAAACCGGACATCAAGTCGGCCCAGGAGGCGGTGAGATATCTCAAGGAGCTTCGAAGACTTCTCAGGTTTCTCGGGATTTCGACCGCGAACATGGAGGAGGGGAGTTTCCGGTGCGAGGTGAATGTCTCGGTCCGACGGTCCGACCAGGAACAGCTCGGCACGAAGGTCGAGGTGAAGAACCTGAACAGCTTCCGAGCGGTGGAGCGGAGTATCCAGTACGAGATCGAGCGCCAGACAAAGGTCCTTCGAAGGGGCGGCGAAATCCGTCAGGCGACCCTGGGATGGGACGAGAAGGAAGGCGTCACCGTTCACCAGAGATTCAAGGAGAAGGCTGCTGAATATCGTTATTTCCCCGAGCCCGACCTTCCTGAGCTGCTGATCGAGGGGGACATCCTGGATGACTCCGCGTTCGATCAGGAGAACATTCCGGTGAGGAAAGTGCGGGCCCTGATCGAGAGGTTCGGCGTTCCGGCTTCGGGTGCGGACCTCCTTATGTCCGGCGTCGGTTCCCCGGAAGAGAACCCGTATTTCATGACTAATTTTCTCATGGAGGCGATTGAGCGTCACGGCGCCCAGGGTACGCAGGCGGCGAACCTGATGACCGGAACGGTGTTCGAATTCGTGAACAAAACCGGGACCACTCTCGATCAGACCGACCTCACGCCGAAGAAGCTCGCAGATGTCACGAAGATGGTGGGGAAGAACGAGCTCAGCAGCACGAACGCCAAGAGGGTAGTGAGCGCAATCCTCGAGGAGGGCGGGAAGGTGAAGGAGATTGTGTTGCGAGAGGGCCTCGTGCAGGTTTCCGCCGAGGGCGAGCTGATCGAGCTGGTGAAGCAGGTCATGGAGGAAAACGAGGGTATAGTGGAGACGATAAGGAAAGGCAGGGTGAACGCCATAGGCGCGCTGGTGGGCGAGGCGATGAAAAAGAGCAAGGGCCAGGCGAATCCGAAACGGGTCAACGAGCTTTTACAGGAGTTCATTCTGAAAAAGAAGTAGGCTAAGTAAGGAGGAGCGTTCGACCGGATGACGGACAACGGGAAAAAAGTTCCGCAGGTTACCGTGAAGCGACTGTCTCGCTACCTTAGGGTTTTGGAGCGCTTCCAGGAAGAGGGCTACGAGACGATATCGAGCGAAGAGCTTGCGGGCGAGCTTCACCTGAAGCCGTCCCAGCTTCGCAAGGACCTTGCCTACTTCGGCGAGTTCGGCACGCGAGGCATGGGCTACAGCATCCCGAGGCTTGCGGAAGCGTTGCGCAAGATTCTCGGTCTTCACCGGCAATGGGCGATCGCAATCATCGGGGTCGGGAATCTGGGAACCGCGCTCCTCAGGTACAAGGGTCTCAATGAGAAGGGTTTCCGCGTGGCCGCGTTGTTCGACGACGATCCGGAGAAGGTGGGCAGCGCGAGGTCGGGGATTCCGATCTACCACATCGACGAACTGGCCGAGGTTGTGAAAGAAAAGAACATCCAGATCGGCATCATCACCGTACCTGCGCCTGCTGCGCGCGCAACGGCCGATGCGGCGGTAAACGCGGGCATCAAGGCCATCCTCAACTTCGCCCCCGTGAGCATCAAGACCCCTCCGGACGTGGTCTGCCTGCCGGTCGATATCGCAAGCGAGCTGAAGATTCTCTCGCACCACCTTTCCGCCTTCGAGCAGTCCGGAGGCGACGACGAATAGAGCCGAACCGGTGGGGCAGACGCGCCGGGAATGAACGATTCCACCCGGACGGTTGTCGAATCCCAGTCGGACGAAGGTTCCGGAACAGCACAAGGGGGACTCGGGTCTGAGGCGCTTGACAGCAGGCTCCTCAATGTAAGGAAACGGTTGAGAGCAATGGAAGAACAAGCAGTATCCCTGACAATCCCGGACCTGGGGCCACTTGCGTCATTTGAATTCCTCACTCTGAAAATGGCGGCGCTGCTGTTTCTCCTGGGAGCGCTGGTCAGCTTGTTGTTCTGGTTCACGAGGAGCAAAGAGGTCGGGTACGGTTCTGTTGTTGTGACGCTGATCGCGTCGATCATGCTGACCGTCTCGCTGGCGTTGCGATATTTCGATGTCGGACATCTGCCCTACGTCCAGATGTACGAGACGTACCTCTTCACGGCCTGGGCGATCGCCGCGATAGCGGTCATCGCCGATTTCTGGGTGTCGACCAGGCTGCCCAGCACGATCGCGAACATCCTGGCGGGGTTGATCCTGGTCTATGTCTGGACCTGGCCGATGGGGTCTCGGGAGGGGCAGCCGCTTTCGGCCGCGCTTCAGAGCCCCTGGCTGGACGTTCACATCGCGACCGCATTCCTCGCCTACGCGGGTTTCGCGATTTCGGCCGGAGCGGGAATCGTGTACCTGTTCAACAGGAACGACAAGGTGGACGAGCTCAGCTACAAGCTTATCGCATTTTCGTTTCCGCTGCTCGGCATGGGGATTCTTCTCGGTGCGGTGTGGGCGAATGTGGCTTGGGGACGGTACTGGGGATGGGACCCGAAGGAAACCGCGGCACTCGTGACATGGCTCGTGTACGCGGGCTACCTTCACGCAAGGCTTGCGCACGGCTGGAAAGGGGTCAGGGCGAGCATTCTGAATATCGTCGGATTCCTGTGTGTCGTGTTTACCTGGATCGGACTCAATATCGTGGCCAGGCTTGTCGATCTTCATACTCTCCATGCATACAGCTGACTGAACAATGGACGAACAGAATTCAAAACCCGCAGGTCCGACCAGGCCCAGGACCGATGAACCCGGCCTTTTCGATCTCCTCTGGCTCGCCATAAAAGAAATCCCGGCGATAATGCGGACAATGAAGTTCGCGACCTGGGTGTTTATCATCCTCGCGGTCTTCACTCTGATCGGGACTGTGCTGCCCCAGGAGAACCTGTCGAGGGATCCTGTCGAATTCGGGATGAAGTACCAGGCGCTTTTCAACGCCGACCCTTCCGACGGGAAGGTGACATTCGGGGAGCTCATCTACAAGGCGCTGATCGTTCGTCTCGAGCTCTACAGGATTTTCGACTCCGGGCTCTACTTCGCTCTTCTTGCGCTTCTGGCGATATCGTCGATTCTCTGCGCGTGGGACCGTTTCAGGATCAGCCGGGTGCTGCTGAAGCTTACAAAGGCCAAAGTGAACGCGGCGAGTATTCTGAGCATGGGGCACAGCGCGGAGCTCAGCACAGAACTTGGAATCGAGCATGCGACAGGACGGCTGAGAGATTTTCTGATAGCTGACGGGTACCAGATTTTTGAGAATTCCGACGATCAGGGGAGCCATTGGTTTTTCGTTCGGAAGAACACTGTACGCCACTGGGCTTCGGTCGTTTTTCACATGGCGTTTGCGGTCATTCTCATCGGCGGGATAATCGGAGACGACCGCGTGCTGGGTTATGAGGGCGGCGTGAAGCTGGGGGAGGATGAGTACAAGGCGCTCGGGAACGAGATCGAAGCGCACACACGCGCGGTGGAGAAGGGTAAGGAATATCAACCCGGTTCCGATGAGCTCATACAATTGGTCGACTACGAGAATGTCTATCGGGAGCGCGATTTCTCCTCGATCGATCCCGAGACCGGTTTCCCCGCGGACTATCGAGGCATGCCGTCCGATTACATCAGCCGACTTCGGATTGTCAGGCACAAAGAGGGGACCGAAGACCGGGTCGTCGTGGAGAAGGCCATCGAGGTCAATTATCCGCTGCACTATAGGGGCGTCGGCTATTATCAGAGCGACATAGACTACACGATTCATCTGAGCGCCGGGGTTCCCGGCGCACCGCCGTCGGACATCAGTGTCGCGCTGGACGAGCCTTTCCAGGTTCCGGGTCTCGGGCTTGTGTGCGTCGTGACCATGGGAGACATCGCTGGTGGAGTGTGGGAAGCGGCGGACGGAACCAGGACCGAGCTTCCGTATTCCGTCAGGCTTGTCGACTACAGCCTTTCTGATGCGGGCTTGAGCGATCGACCGATCCTTCTGGGCTATGTGCGCGCCGATCGTCCCCTGACCATCGAAGGCGTCACCATCAGCCTGCTGGGAGTGGAGGAGTACACGATTCTTCAATATGTCCACGATCCGGGTGTGCCGATAGTCTACGTTGGGGGCTTTCTCCTGATAATCGGGCTGACGATAGCGCTGTACATGCCCTATCGTATGGGCAGGATCATGTTGATTTCGGAGGGCGGGGAGGTAAGATGCGTGGCGGGAGGCAGCTACAGGGAGTTCCCCGAGCTTGTCGAGCGCAGTTTGAAGCGTTGAGCAGGTCGGAAGTGCGCTGACCTGCCGACGAGGGTGATGTGATATCGGTCCTTCATTTCCTGCTGGGCAGCACTAATGCCAGAAAACCAACAGCCAATATCAAGAGCCCAAGAATCCATCCAAATGAGCGCAGGAATCCCTGTACTGATTCGGGGGCGCCGAGGAGCGACAAGCCTAATCCGGCCAGAACCAGAATGCTGCCGAGGAACCTCAGAATGAGCTTTGAAGATTCTGCACCAAAAACTCTCTGGATTTCTTCGGTGATGGACTTGCTGGTCCTGTCTTCAAAGGCTTCAAGACGCCGCTGGAGTTCAGTTAGTGCGTGCTTTATGTCCTGGTACCCGCCTGACATGGCGATAGTCTGCCCTTCAACATTCTTGAAAGCCATCCCAATGATGTTCCAAGGGTAAGTCGACTTCTGCAGCTTGGCCAACGCATCACTGACGTCCTCGGGCAGATCGGAAGTAACGAAATCGGCGTCATCAAATCCCATTGGCAGGTTAGGTCTTTGCGAAGGGACAAATCCGGTCTTTCCCTGATAATACCCCTCATATAATTTAGATGGGATTTCGTTTCCGTCCAGCAAAAACAGGGTTAGCCTATAGACCCCAGCACCGAGCATGAAGGGAATGTCAGCGACTGACATGTTGACCAGAGTCCAGTTCAAAGTCCCTTCGAATCCGGCATCTACCTGAGTAGATGGTGCCACGATGCCTTCTCGCGAGAGATCTGTCGTCGGGGACAAGAAGCCATGAAGCTGTTTGCCTTTGTAGATCTCATCAACGGTTCCTTGCTTAAGGTCCAGGGTTTCAAGACTTGTAATGGCCACAGTTTCCCCTGGTCGAATCTTGACTGCTTGGCCTTGCGACAGCTTGAATCTCGTCCCAGTCGAGAGGAACCTGCCTTCGCTGCCAAGTCGAACCACGTAGCTGTTAGGTCTGAGGCTGTGTTCGTCTCCGTCAATGATGACTTTCCCAATCAGTTTCTTCAGCTCACTGTCAGACAGTATTCGCGCCATTCTCGGGCTCCCATCAAATGCCTGTAGTGCTCAACTGATGTATAGTATACCTCTTTTGCGTTCAAGAATCAACGTCTTCAACTCAGGAATATCGGGAATGGTTCCCCCACGGCATGATAACACAGTAATGCATCTAAGGAAAACTCCGAGCAGTCCGCCAAAGAGAAACATCACCGACTAGGCTGGATCCTCTCGTTCGAAGGGCATGTCCACCGGCTGGCTATGTGCTATAATCCCCCGTCGCATCCGTCTGGTGATTGAAAGGCGATGAGAGCGTCGGCAAAACCTGAACGCATAGGTTCGTCGAGCGTCATGCCCGAGAGGCTGGCGCACAAGGCTGACCGCAGCGACTACTATTTCCGGCCCGATCCGTATGTGATCGCGCTTGCGGCGAGAGTCGAGGAAGTCCTGGAGAGCGTTGTCTCCTCCGGGGATTCGATGCTGGCCGAGATCGGTCGCCACATGCTGTTCGGATACGCCAAGCGACTTCGTCCCATTTTCGTTCTTCTGGCTCAGCAGCTATTCAGGGAGGAAGTGCCCGAGAGCTCGGTTGAATGCGCGGCCGCGGCGGAGCTGATCCATTGTGCGAGCCTGTTCCATGACGACGTGATCGATGAGGCCACCACTCGCAAGGGATTCAAGGCTGCGAACGCGGTCTGGGGCAACAAGAGCGCGGTGATCGTCGGCGACCAGTTCTTCGTCCTCGCTTACAATCTCCTCACAAAGCTCCGCGATTTCCGCATCATCGAGTTCTATGTCGACATGTGCCGTTCGCTCGCCGAAGGCGTGATGATGGAAATCAAGAACACCGGCAATCTCGACATCACTGAGGATACGCATTTCGAGATCGTGAAGCGCAAGACCGCTTTGTTCTTTCAGACGGTCGCCTCCGTCGGCGGTTACCTCGGCGGCGCCGCCGGGGAGCACTCCGGACATCTGGCGGCTTTCGGCCTTAACTTCGGACTGGCGTTCCAGTTTTCCGACGATCTTCTCGACCTGTTCTCGGATCCCGTGGCGACGGGCAAGCCGCGGGGCGCCGACCTGAGAAGCGGAATATACACGACACCCATCATTCACGCGCTGGCGCACGATTCCGTTTTCAAGACCAGGTTCGCTCCCGCCCTGCGAAACGGGGGTATCGAGCAGGACACGATTGACGAGATCGCCGAGGCGCTCATCTCAAACGGCTCGATGGACTACTCGAAAGGGCTTGTCAAGCTCTACGGAGAGAAAGCGTCGAGTCACCTCGATCTTCTTCCCGCGTGCAGGGCGAACGACGCGTTCCGTGATCTCCTGGGCAGGATTGTCT
Organism: uncultured Planctomycetota bacterium; assembly: GCA_964354375.1. GTDB lineage: Bacteria > JAJVIF01 > JAJVIF01 > JAPKYR01 > JAPKYR01 > CAYGZQ01. The sequence goes on along the minus strand of CAYGZQ010000017.1, from coordinate 49,156 downwards.
CAAGGGAATACAGATCCGGGTAGTGCCTCAGCCCCGGTAGCAGCTACTTTTTCGAAGACGAAAAAGGTAGCAGCTACCGGAACGGATTTCGAAGACGAAAAAGATAGCAGCTACCGGAACGGCTACCGGACTTCCGACATTTGTTCCGCAAGGTAACTGGAGCGCACGAAGGGTGCCGATGCGACAGCCTTGAACCCCATTTCCAGAGCGGTTTTCCTGAGGTCCTCGAATTCATCAGGCGTCCAGTACCGCTCGACGGGCATCTGTTGACCCGCCCTGGGCTGAAGGTACTGACCCACGGTCAGAAGGCGACAGCCCGTCTCAAGGATATCGGTCATGGTCTCGATGACTTCGCTCCTTGACTCACCGAGGCCGACCATCAGCCCGCTTTTGGTGGGGATTTCCGGTGCAAGATCTCTCGAAATGCGCAGTACATCCAGTGAGCGGGCGTATGTTGCCTTGCTCCGCACAATGGGTGCAAGCCTGGAGACGGTTTCCAGGTTATGATTCAGGATCGTGGGGGTCGAGTCGAGAACGGTTTTGATGGCGGAGGCGTCTCCCGAGAAGTCCGGGATGAGGACTTCGATACCGGCGTCGGGAATGAGCTCCCGGATCGCCCGTACGGTCGCGGCGTAGTGGCCCGCGCCGCCGTCATCGAGATCGTCTCTCGCGACACCCGTGACAACGACGAACTTCAACCCCAGTTTTTTTGCACTCTCCGCAACGCGAAGGGGCTCGGCGGGATCGAGAGGCCCCGGTCGTCCGTGATTCACTCCGCAGAACCTGCACGCTCGTGTGCAGACGGACCCGCCGATCATGAATGTGGCCACTCCCCGGTTGAAACATTCGCCCAGGTTTGGGCACTTCGCGCTCAGACACACGGTGTTGCAGCCGGTCAGGCTTTCCCTCATTTTCGCCTGCACGTCGGCGCGGACACCCCTGACCTTTATCCAGTCGGGTCGTCTCGGCTCGTTACAAACCCGGTTATCAACGTGTTCCTGTGCCACTTCGGAGTTCCCGATTCTCGCACCCGACGGGGAGTGTCAGGAGCATTCCTTCTGAACCAGGGCCCTGTATGCATGCTGGAGCTTCCTGGCGATGGGTCCCGCGGAGCCCGATCCGATGACGGTCGCGTCGACTTCCCTGACCGGCATCACTTCGATCAGGCTGTTCGTGATCATTATCTCGTCCGCCGCCATGAGCATCTTCTGGCTGATCCGTTTCTCCTTCAAGGCGAGCCCAAGGCCCTGAGCGATCTCCATCACGACCTTTCGGCTCACGTCGAGCTGAATTCCGTCCTCCGCGGGAGGCGTGACGATTTTCTCGTCCTTGACGATGAAGAGGCTCGTGGTTGTGCCCTCGCTGATGCCCCCCTCGGTGTTCTGAATCAGCACTTCATCGAGCCCGCGTTCCCACGCGGCGCGTCGCGCGAGGATCATGGGGAGAAAGCAGATCGTGCTGTGCCCTGCGATGGGGTTGTAGGGGCTCGCGCGGTAGCTTGAGACTCGGACGTTCACGCCGCTCTTGTACTTGGCGGGCTTGGGGGGAGTGAACGCTCGTACGTGAGCGAAGGTGTGCGTGGTGACCCCCTGAGGGCTCGCTATCATGTTGAGCTGCGAGCCGAAAACGGTGAGTCGGATATAGGCGCTCCCGTTGACAACGTCGTTCTGTCGGAGCAGCTCTCGGACGATGAGCCAGAGGTTTTCCTCGTCGTACATGAGGTTCAGACGCAAAACTTCACTGCTCGCGCGCAGGCGCTCGAAATGATCGGCGAACCTGAATGGGACGCCATCGTAGCTTCGAAGGACCTCGAAAAGCCCGTCGCCATAGAGGAGTCCGGTGGAAAGAGGGCTAATGAGCGCCTCGTCCTCCCATCGGATTGCGCCGTCGAAGAAAACGCGGCTACGAACCATTTGCATCCTCCGCTCGGAATCCCCGGAGGGTCCGAGCCATCCTTGGCAACACCAATTTGCCGGTCGTTCCGGACCGTGAAGTATATCCGATTTAATATCGCGCTGCACGGGGGGGATTGGTCACTGATTGTCACGGGCCCCCCCTGTAATCCCCCCCCCAAGGGGGGGATGGTGTTCTTTGAAGCGTGATGAATCGTGGGCTGGGCAACAAGTTGACATATAAACCGTCCCCCCCTTGGGGGGGACTGCAGGGGGGCTCTTAACCGTCCCCCCCCTTGGGGGGGACTGCAGGGGGGGTATAGACTCTTCCCCGTCCCGTCCAATCGTGTGATCGCCCGGGGTGCCTGTACCCGTTCCGCCATCATTTCCGGGCCATAAGCTGGTTGAGGATCGACATGTAGTGGCTGACGCGGGCGATCTTCTGTTCGCTCCCCACGGGAGCCATGCGCGCCTCCTCCATGCGCTGCACCAGAAGCTCCCTTGCGGCCTCGAGCTTGCCTTTCTTCAGAAGCGCCTCCACGTCAGGGTCCCGCTTGCCGCCCGGCGGAAGCGGGATCTGGTCGATCCCGATCTCCGCAGGCTTCCTCTTGCCGAGAAATCGGCGGTAGTCCGCCTCCGGAGCGCCCATCCCGTCCGTGTCCCTGTTGTACGTCCAAAGATGGACCACAACGAGAATGACTGCAATGACCGAACCGAACAGAATCAACATAGACCACATCGCTTAACCGCCTCCCTGAAATGCGAACAAAGAGACCCGCGACGGGAACATCGCGACGGCCCCTTCGTCCAACCTCGTGATCCACATCCTTGTCACAAGCAGGGAGGAACCGGGACCGATTGGTTCAGGCTCCCTGCTTCTTTTGTTTGCTCAAGAAGGCGCATCCCCCCTATATCAGCCCGCTACCCTTGAGGGCGGAATCAACAATTTCCCTGCCCGCGTGATCGAGGCTGACAAGCGGGAGACGATGTCCTCCCACCGGGCATCCGATACGATTGAGCGCGTACTTCACCGGGATCGGATTGGTCCGGCAGAAGAGCGCCTTGAAAAGCGGAATGAGCGACAGGTGCAGATTTCTTGCGTTCTCTACGTGGCCTTCGAAGAAGGATTCGATCATCTGCCGTATGCTCTCTCCCACGAGATGGCTTGCCACCGAGACCACGCCCACCGCTCCGACCGAGAGCATGGGAAGAGTGAGCCCGTCATCGCCCGAGTAGACCGCGAACTTGTCCTCCGGGGTCAGCCTTCGAATCTGAGCGGCCTGCTCGACGCTTCCCGATGCCTCCTTGACCCCCACGATATTGTCGATCTCGGCGACCCTCGCGATGGTCTCCGGCTCGCAATTGACGCCGGTCCGGCCGGGAATGTTGTAGAGGAGAATGGGAACGTCCACCGATTCCGCGATCGCTTTGAAATGGGCCTCCAGACCCGCCTGCGTGGGCTTGTTGTAATACGGGTTCACGATAAGGAGACCGTCCACGCTCATTTTCGCTATCTTCCGACACAGTTTCACCGACTTGTCGGTTGCGTTGGTCCCGGCGCCCACGATAAGCCTGACCTCGTCGGGAAGCTCGGAACGGACCTTGTCCACGAGATGCAGAAGCTCTTCCTCGGTAAGGGTTGGACTTTCGCCGGTCGTTCCGCCGACCAGGATCGTCTCGGTGCCGGTATCAACCAGACGTTTGACCAGCCCCGCAACGAGATCGTCGGCCACTCTGCCCTCGTTGTCGAAAGGCGTGACCATCGCTGTAACCAGATTTCCGAACGGCGCAAACATTCAGACCCTCCGATCAAGGAATACTCGGAATGGACTAACTCATGCCCCGGTTCATAATGCAGGATTCGGACCAAACGTGCAAGCGGGAGGGAGTCGGTGGCGTCTACATGCGAGTCTTCGAGCATGTGGACGTTTTCCGACCAGCTGTTCTTACAGTAGCTTAAGGAATTCCTCAACCGTCATCCCTGCAGCTCGGACAAGGGCCTTGAGAGTTCCGGGGGCAAGCTCTCGATGCTGAGGAATCGAGAGGCTGGTCATGCTTCCCTGCTTGAGCATCACGACATGGCTGCCTCTTTGACGATCAACATGCCATCCCGCGCGCTCGAATGCCTTCACGGCTTCCTCCCCCGAAATCACGGGCAGCCTGGGCATCAGACCTGGACCTCTATCTCCCGCACAGCAACAGTCAATGGCATGCCGGCTTCCGCACGCGCTTCAAGACACGCCTGTATAGCTTCCCGGATATTGGCGATCGCTTGCTCCTCGGTCTCTCCCTGGGAAACGCATCCGGGGATAGCCGGGCATTCCGCAACGATCATGCCCGTCTCATCGCGCTCAAGTGTGATAATCAGCTTCATTGTCGTTCCTCGCGCCCATTTTACCATGCTTCCGGGAACAATCGAAACCGTGCCGTAAGCGGGTCGCCCGGCTGCATCACCGGCCGGACCGCATTGCTTTCAGAGATCAAATAAAGATTCTTATCAATATTCGACCCGCCAATCGGATGGCCCCCAGACAACCTTCCCCGCCTTGTCGATATAGCCTTGCTTGTCCCCAATCCTGACACGCGCGAGACCCTCGGAGAAGCGCCAGGCATCATCAAACTGCGGGTTGATGACAATCGCTCCCGTCTTGTCGATATAGCCCCACTCAGCAGCCCTGGACAGGCCTTCTCGCTCAATCCTGACAGACGCGAGACCCTCGGAGAAGTTCAAGGCCCAGTCAAACTGCGGGTTGATGACATATTTCCCCGTCTTGTCGATATAGCCCCACTTTCCTGTCAGGCCCTCCCAAACGCAGACACGCGCGAGACCCTCGGAGAAGTGCCAGGCATCATCAAACTGCGGGTTGATGACAAAGTTCCCCGTCTTGTCGATATAGCCCCACTTGCCGGCCGCCGACAGGCCTTTGTCCTCAGTCCTGACAAGCGCGAGACCCTCGGAGAAGACATGGGCCCTGTCAAACTGCGGGTTGACGACAATCTTCCCCGTCTTGTCAATATAGCCATACTTCCCTTTCTCCCAGTCTCCAATCAAGACAACGGCGAGACCCTCGGAGAAGTTCCAGGCATAGTCAAACTGCAGGTCGATGACAATCTCCCCGGTCTTGTCGATATAGCCCCACTTTCCTGTCTCCCTGCCCCCAATCCTGACAGGTGCGAGCCCCTCGGAGAAGGACTCGGCATCATCAAACTGCGGGTCGATGACAACCCTCCCGGTCTTGTCGATATAGCGCCACCTGATGCCAATCTCGACAAGGGCGAGTCCCTCGGAGAAGTCCTGGGTATCATCAAACTGCGGGTTGATGACATACTTCCCCGTCTTGTCGATATAGCCCCACTTGCCTATCCCCCACTTGCCTTCTCCCCCAATCCGGACAGCCGCGAGATCCTCGGAGAAGTCCCGGGCATAATCAAACCGCGGGTTGATAACCACTTCGCCAGTGACATCAATATGCCCATACTTGCCCCCCTCGTTGATGACAAACAGCGGCTCTTCAGAGACTGACGTATTGCCGGGCTCGTCCGTTCCTCCCGATTGCGATGCCCCTGCTATCGCCAGGCACCCGAAAAGCAGAATCCCCGCAACTGCTCCGGTGATGATTCGTGTCAGCATTCCTGTTATTCTCACGGTTGTAACCCTCCTTCTTTCCGACTCTGCGAAATCGGCCGGTGGCGTCTACATGCGGGACGGGTCGGGAAAAATCTATACCCCCCCTATAGTCCCCCCCAAGGGGGGGGACGGTTTATATGTCAACTTGTTGCATAGCCCAAGATTCAGGAGGCTTCAAAGAACCCCATCCCCCCCTTGGGGGGGACTACAGGGGGGCTTGTATCGTCCACATGCTCGAAGACTCGCATGTAGACGCCACCGGTCTGTTATTCTCACTGCAGTCGCCCTCCTCTTTTCGGACTCCTTACGAAATCGACCTTAGAGCATTTGCGCCGGCGGCGCCGGTGATCTCGTACGTGGACTCATCGTAGTTCGGAGGCTCGTCGGGCGAATTGCCCGCCGTCACGGAGCCGTACATCGTCCCGTCGTCCGCGATCCATTCGTAGACAAGCGCGGTTCCCATCGGACCCTGACCAAGCACGCCCCCTGTCTCGAACGCGGCAGTAGTCCTGGTCTCCAGCGCGGCCTGCGCGACCCAGCCCCAGCCGTTCACGCCGGGCTCGACCGGCACAAATGCGATTCCCTGTCCCATACCCCATCGCTCGAATGTCACCTTGAACGTGAGAAGGAACGGGATGATCGTGTAGTTCTTGGAGACCTGGTAGTGCGTGTTGATGTCCATGGGGTAGGTGAAATCGATCGGCGGGTCGAGCGGGATCGATTGAACTCCCTCGACGATCTCCACCTCGGAGTAGATTCCCCACAATCTGAGCAGATTCGCGCCCTCATTGTGCGCTTCCGCCTGATAAATACCCGAGGGCTCGCCTTGAATGCTGGCTTCCGTCTTGAAGAAATGGGTGACGTTGGGGCTGAAATCGCCCGCGAACCCGGCGACCTCCGGATCGGTTTTCGCAAGGGCTTTTCTGACGGCAGTAGCGGTTGCGGGGACGGGAGTGAAATCCCACGGTCCGTCGTGGTCGTCATAGTCCACCGGCGCGGGATTGCCGCCTGCGTAATCGTAGTCGGTCCCGCCGTATTCGTATTCGACGCCGATCGTCTTGTATGCCTTGTCATCCTGGATCGTGATGATCACGCCTCCCGCGGGCAAATGCGGTACCGGCAGGTGATACAAATGATAATCCGTGTACGTTTTCGACGACACCGGATCGACGCCCGTGGCGTACACAAGCACATCGGCCTTGTCGCCGGCGGGAAGATTCTGATTGGTGATGGTCGTGGAGAAGCGGACGAAATCGCCGAAGTCCTGGGGGGTTGTCAATGTCAGCACGTCATCGAAAAGCAGGGGCGCCTCGACATATGCCGTACCGACATCCTTCTGCCAGTCGTAGACATCGACGGTCATGGAAGCGGAGCCGCCGTCGCCGGTGATGCCCGGACCGATCCATGCGTCGATGTGATAAGGCTCGGGGCAGTTCGCCCGCTGGACATCGAAGCTGTCGGGCACCTCAACGGGTTCTGTCGGCATCCACCAGTTGGCGTCGATTGCGTACTGGAAAGTGAGGCCCTTATTTCCGAGGCGGATGGTGTAGTGCCGGGCGTTGGTCGATCCCGCGGTGAACGCGCCGCGATTGGCCTTGAGCATATCCGGGACATCCATGTCGGGCATGAGCGAATCGGCGAAATATTTGTAGTCGTTCAGCGTGGCGGTGTAGTTCGCGATCGCGTCGGGCTTGCCCAGCTTTCCGTCGACATATCCCTTGCCGGTGTACTCGGTCGGATTCCAAAGGCGCGTGTGACCGTCGGGATTGAGGAGCTCGATATCATCGTCGCCTGCGTAGAATAGAGATTGTGAAAAACCGCCGATCGAGCCGTGCCCGATGAGAATCCCGCGAACGTCGAACCCGGTGAACTTGGGGATGTCGAAGGGATGGGTGAGGCGTATTTCGGCATCCAGGATTCCATCGACCAATGTAACCGGCGGATTGATCCCTACCGCCGACCCTCCGCCGGATTCCATGATTTTCACGACATTGAAATGAACCTCGGCGGACCTCAGCGGTGTGAAGACAAGCTGAGCGCTCCCCTTGCCGTCGGGAACCACCTCGGCATTCCAAAGTCCCCACAATTGTCGCGAGGGTTCGGACCCGGCGGCTTGATAGACCGGACCGGGAGAGACGGGCTGAGAAGAGGGTCCGCCGCACCCCATGATCGGGCTGATTGCCACCAGGCATGTAAATAATAGAATTGTTGTTCGAGAGATCATGGCTCGTTTACCTGCTGAGTTTCCGGTCGCAGTGATGAAACCCGGTCAAATATTACTATTGATTCATGCACTTCGCAAAGAGAAGTGATGCCGGCAGAGTCCTCGGTGGTCGTGTGGCGCCCATATGTCCGCCGCGGCGGACAGATGGGTGCCTCATCTTACGAAGATTCCCGCTCAGGGGCAGGACTTGCAGAGTGTAGCGCCGCTCGACTTCCGAATAAGGAGAAACACCCATCCGTCCGCCCCTCGAAGACTCGGGGCGTACGTATGGGCGCCACGGAATCTCTTAGGGGCCTCTGAGGAATCGACTTCCAGAAGTGAATGGTGTAATTGCCCCACCGTCAATGGATCAAGTGTCGTACTCCTGTGGCGCCCATATGTCCGCCGCGGCGGACAGATGGGTGCCTCATCTTACGAAGA
>CAYGZQ010000017.1:38111-40892 GCA_964354375.1 uncultured Planctomycetota bacterium | reverse complement strand
AGAAACACCCATCCGTCCGCCCCTCGAAGACTCGGGGCGTACGTATGGGCGCCACACAGATGTCGAAGGGGTTGCACAGAGAATCGACTTCAAGGACCGAATGGTATAATCGGACCGATGTTCATCCTCGGACTGGGGCTGCTGGGCTCGATTTTCCTCTCATTCGGATGCCTTGTCGCGGCGATCAGATCGCTTGCCTCCCTGGCGCGGGAGAGCTACAGCCGCGAGAGTCGCCTGACGGCGATCACCGGATTTGTCGCAGGGATCGTCGCGAGCGCTTTCTTCGGATGGGCGACGATTGTCCTTTTGAACAGGCTAGACAACATGATGCAGATCTGGAGCAGGTAGCAGGACGGAGGAGCTGTGAGGGTCAGGATTTTCCCATCAACGAGAGAAACGCGTCTTTGATTGCGGTAAGCGGGGAGGTCGTCGCGCCGCGTTTTCCATTAGATTTGGGGCGGTAGCCCATGCATTCCGACATGCAGCTCATCCCTGCGATAGTGGTGCCGTCCGGTGCGGCACGGTGAACGTCGCATCGAAGCGTGCCCTTGTTGCGTTCGAGAATATCGTTGGAAGTTACTCGTTTCAAATGTTCGCAGTCGTGTCGAATCATCGAATTTTTTGGCTCCTTGTCCAAATGCTTAGATTCGGTAAGGGTCCATATTCGTAAAATGGCGCATTCCGAGCGTCTCAAGGCGGCTCAGAAGGGTACACAACCGGTAATATCGCGAAAACGGGCGTTCGATGTCTTGTATAATTTAACCGAATGAAAACCGGGACCGAAAAATCTCCCGCTGAGGAGATCCTTGTAAGACTTAACGATATCCTTCCGCATGTCGAGAAGCCGGCGCGATATTTCGGCGGCGAGATCGGGCTTGTCCGGAAGCCCTGGGACAGCGTGAGAGCGCGAGTGGCGATAGCGTTTCCCGACGTCTACGAAATCGCGGCGGCCAACCTGGGTCATAAACTGATCCAGCATGTCGTCAACTCGCGCGAAGATTATCTCGCCGAGCGGGTCTATGCCCCATGGCCGGACATGGAGGCCAGGTTGCGCGAGAGCGGTACTCCCCTTTATTCCCTCGAAAGCTATCATCCGGTCGCCGATTTCGACATCCTCGGTGTCTCCCTCACCCACGAGCTCGGCTTCACGAATCTTCTTCTGCTCATAGATCTCTCGGGGCTTGAGTTGCGGGCGACCGAGAGGGGTTTTCCGATAGTCGTGGCGGGAGGTCCGGCGGTTTTCAATCCCGAACCGGTCGCGGCTTTTGTCGATGCATTCCTACTGGGCGACGGCGAGGAAGCCGCCCTCAAGATGGTCGGCGAGATAGCTCGTCGGCGCGAGGAGATCGATCGGGCAAGAGGGAATCCGGCCGCCGAGAAGGCTCTCAAAGCCGAAATCCTGAACTCATGGGGAGGCGCGGGCGGGACAAAAGGAATAGCAGGCGTCTATGTCCCCGGACATTTCGAGGTGAAGCACGGGCTGGACGGGCGGATCGAGAGCATCAGAAACATCGCAGGCGGTCCGGATGTGATCCGCAAGGCGATTGTGACCGATCTCGACAGTGCTCCGTGGCTGCTTGAGCCGCCGATCCCCCATATGCAGGGTGTCGCCAACCGCGTGACCGTGGAGCCGGTGCGGGGCTGCACCCACGGGTGCCGATTCTGCCAGGCCGGGATGATCTATCGCCCCTATCGCGAGAGATCCGTCGATCTTCTGCTGGAGCAGGCCGAGAAGCTGCTTGAGTGCACGGGTCTGCAGGAGCAGAGCTTTCTGGCGCTGTCGGCCACCGACTGGCCGGACCTGCACAAATTCATCGCGCGCATGCGTGAAGTCGATAGGGATTTTCATCTCCGGATAAGCCTGCCGTCGAACCGGATGGCAGCGCTCGACAAAGAGCTTACGGGCCTCCTGATAACCAACCGCAAGGGCGGGCTTACGCTGGCGATCGAGGCCGCCACTCCGAGACTGAGGGCGGTTATCAACAAGGACGTGACGGACGAGGATATCGAGCGGGCGGTCGAGAACGCGGTGACGTCCGATTGGGACCTCCTGAAGCTCTACTTCATGATCGGCCTTCCCACCGAGACCGATGAGGACGTGATGAGCATAGTCGATCTGGTGGAGCGAATCCGGGCGACCTGCAGGTGGCTCAAGAAAGAGGGCAGGGCTACCGTGGGGCACGTCAAGCTCAGGGTGAGCGTGTCGAGTTTCGTCCCCAAGGCGCATACACCTTTTCAGTGGGCGCCCATGGACCCGCCGGAGACTCTGGATCGGAAACAGAGAATGCTTGGGGGGTTAAGGAGAATCAAGGGGGTCGAGTACAACTCGCATGATATCTCGGCGAGCTGGGTCGAGGGGATAATGGCCAGGGGCGACCGGCTGCTCGCGGATGCTATCGAAAAGGCGTACCGTCTCGGAGCGCGTTTCGACGCATGGGGAGGCAAGTGCCAAAGGGAGCTTTGGTCGGCCGCATTCTGCGAAGCCGGGCTGGATCACGACAGGTATCTTGGCGGGCGGGATGTCGATGAGATTCTCCCGTGGGACCACCTGTCGTGCGGTGTCGACAAGGAATGGTTGAAGAGAGAATGGCTGAAAGCGCTCGACGAGATGATGACGCCCGACTGCAACGAGACGGAATGTCACGCTTGCGGGATGCAGAGGCTATACGGCGAGTGCAGGCCGATCCGACTCCGGTAGCAGCTACCTTGCCGAGGACGGCAAGGATAGCAGCTACCGGAGAAGGACAGCAGCTACCGGAGAAGGACAGCAGCTACCGGAGA
>CAYGZQ010000017.1:25513-38011 GCA_964354375.1 uncultured Planctomycetota bacterium | reverse complement strand
AGCAGCTACCGGAGAAGGACAGCAGCTACCGGAGAAGGACAGCAGCTACCGGAGACTAGAGCGGGAGAGCGAACTTATTCCTTCCAATCCATCTTCAAGGCGTCGTCCAGGGCTTCGACGGCCTTCTTCTCCGACTTTCTGGCCCTTTTCAGCGCCTTGACCGCCTTAGCGCGAGTCTTTTCGTCTTTAACCTCTTCTCCAGGCGGGAACGGGAACATCTTTGCCAGACGGCTCATCGCATCGACGGTCTTGGTGTAGTGCTCGACCGCCTTCGATAGCTGCTCGGCGATTTTCGTGTTTCTCGACGCGACCTTGGCGAGGAAATCCCTGGCGTATCGCTTGGCCTCCGCATAGCACTGAGTGTTGTATGCATTGCCGAAGCCCTGGGCGGTGTTGTTCTCGAGAGCCTTGATCCACCAGTCGTACGCCTCCAGCCCGAAGCCGAAATTCGGGAAGGCGCTCTCCGAGCGAATCAGCCAGACTGCTCGTGCGACGGTTTGTTTGTCGACGCCGACCCTGTCGGCGAACTGAGTAGGGGTCGGAAATGCCAGCACGTAAGGACCGCCGGGAGCCTCGAGCCCATCCCACGGTATCGGCGGCTGCTCTTCCTTCGAGCATTCCCTGAAGCTCTTCACGATGTACTTGCCTTCCTGCATCCCTCCCTCGATCCCGATCGCAACGGCGAACTCGGGGACATAAGCCCCCCAGATCACGCAGGGACGCCCCTCGGAGATTTCCCTCGCCACGATCTCGTACGCCATGCGGCAATGCGCTCGGGTACGGTCGTTCCTGAATTCGTCGATGTGGCAGTCGCAGGACTGATAGCTTATGGTCGAGCGCCCGAGAAAATTCACACCGCTGAGCAGAGTCCCCCAATGGAACACCGTGGGGCCCGAGGGACATAGGGCCTCGTGCACCGACATGACAAACGCGTAGCCGCTTGTGCCGGCCACATCCGCAGGATCGCAGTCCACCGCCAAAGCCTTCAGGCAGGACGTGGTCGCGCCGACCCAGGTGAGCCATGCGGGTTGCCACTCGACCTTCAGCGGTACCATCACGGCCTGATCAGTTGCAACTGTCATTATCAGATCGCCTCCTACCTTGTGATTGCCTCGCATGCGCAAGAGAGAAGGATGCTAACACTACACAAATGACTAGTCAAGCTCAATCGGACGATTTTTCTGGAATACGAACGAGCCCGAAGTAGGAATTCAAAACACGTATCCAAGGCCCGAACGTAAGTGAGGGCGCCGGAAGCATCTTGATTGGAGCATTCCTGCGTGCGCCCTCACTTACGTTCGGGCCTTGGATACCATCATTGAATACCGTGGTGATACGGGAAAGCCGGGTCCTCGATTCGGCAATGGACGACCCTAATTGTTGATCTCGGGCCCGTCGGTGACCACCGTGGCCCCATCCTCGGTCGTCGGAGGGGGAGCGGGCATGTAATTGAAGCTCTGCTCCTGCTTGACGAGCTGGCCCTGACGTGCGATTGCGGCGTGGTCCTCGGAGATTTCCACCGCCACCACGTACAGGACAAAGCAGAGAACCAGTATCAGAATCTGTCTCACGGTTATCTGGGGAGCCATCCTGAATCACCCACGATTCTCATCCCCGTGGCCCATTCGATTCTGTCACGATACCGCCCGCGTCTTTGAGAAACAACCGGCCCGGGCGGGAAGGCGGCATCACGACGGTGTCAACGGTCGAGCGAATACTCGATAAGTCGCTCGCACAGTTCTCCGAATTCAATACCGGCCGCGCGCGCGGCGTCCGGAAGCAGGCTGACCTCGGTCATGCCCGGTATCGTATTGAATTCGAGGAAATGCGGATCGAGGTTCGAGTCGAACATCACTTCCCCCCGACCGCAACCGCTCAGACCCATCAGGCGGTAAGCCCTGAACGCCATCTCCTCGGCCTGCCGAACTCTCTCGGAGTCGATGTCCGGCGGGATTATGTGATGGCTCATCCCGGGAGTGTATTTTGCCTCGTAGTCGTAAATCCCTTTGTCGGAGGTTATCTCAATGGTCGGCAGGATGATCGGTTTGCCGTTTCCGATAATGCTGACAGTGATTTCCGGACCGGGAAGGCACTCCTCGATCAGCGCCTGGGGGGAGAATTTCAGGGCAAGTTCCACCGCGGAAGGCAACTGGTCCGACGCGGTCACGCGGGTCAGGCCCACCGAGCTTCCTGCCTGGGTGGGCTTTACGATCAAGGGGAGGTCGACATTCTGCTCCTTGAGATCGGCCAAAGCTCGCGGAAGCTCGTCGGGATGGTCGAGAATCGTACCCCTGGGCATCCGTATGTTGTGACCCTTAAGGAATTCCCTCGATCTAGCCTTGTCGATCGCCAAAGCGCTGGCGAATACTCCGCTGCCGGTGTAGGGGAGGCCGAGGACTTCGAGCATACCCTGCACGGTGCCGTCCTCGCCCGGTCGGCCGTGAAGCGCGATGAACACAACATCTGGGCGCATTTCATTCAGCTTGTTGTAGGCGTCAGGATCCAGGTCGACCTCGGTGACCCGGAAGCCGCGACCCCTCAGCGCGTCCGCGACCGCTTTGCCCGAGATGAGGCTTATCTCCCTCTCGGAAGAGGGGCCGCCCATCAGGACAGCGATATGCCTAACTCGCTTGCTCATAGTGCTCTACTGCGGAAGTCGCACAGAAGCTTTTTCCCTGTACCTATCCGGTCTGCACGTGGTAGACGGGCTGGGCTTCCGGCCACAGCGTCGGATCGCCGGCGAGCGCTTCGGCCACCTTGTGAACGTCGCCCGCTCCGAGTGTGATGATCAGGTCGCCCGGACGCACCTGCTCCTTCAACCTCTCAATCACGCTGTCGAGATCGCTCAGATGGGTGACAGTGGGATGAGAGTTGGAGTGACGTTTGATGGCCTCTACAATGAGGTCGCTGGAGACGTTCTCGATCGGATTCTCGCCGGCTGGGTAGATGTCGGTAACGATGACCTCGTCCGCGTCCTCGAACGCACGCCCGTATTCGTCATGGAGAAAATGGGTCCTGGTGTAGCGATGCGGCTGAAAGACGGCGATGATGCGTCGCTTGGTCGTGGCCCTTGCGCCCGACAGGGTCGCCTTCACTTCGGTCGGATGGTGCGCGTAGTCGTCAACCACCATGAACCCGTTGTTCTTGTGGACCTCGAACCGCCTCGAAATTCCCCTGTACTCCTCCAGCCCCGCCTTCACTGTCTTGAATTCCACGCCGAGGGTCAGGGCGACCGCGGAAGCCGCGAGCGCATTCTGTATGTTGAAACGTCCCGGAGCGCTGAGAGTTATGCGACCCAGGCTCTCCTCGTGCCAGACAAGATCGAACGATGACGAGAAATCGCGATGTCTTATGTTCCTGGCCGTGCAATCGGCGGGATTGTCGATCCCGAAGGTGACCAGGCGCTTCCCGAAAAGCAGCCCGAGGTCCGCCACACCATGATCGTCCGCCGATATCACGCCGAAACCCTTGCTCGGAAGCTTCTCGAGAAATCTTCTGAAGCTCTTGAGAAGCATGTCGAGATCGCGGTAATGATCCATGTGGTCCTGATCGATGTTCGTGATAACCGCGATCTCGGGATTCAGGCGAAGGAAGCTCTCGTCCGACTCGTCCGCTTCGCTCACGAAGAAGTCGCCGAGGCCGGTTTTGGCATTGGACTTGTACTTGGGCACGATGGCGCCGATATAGGCGCTGGGGTCCCAGCCCGCGGCCTCGAGCATGTAAGCCAGCATAGCGGTGGTGGTCGATTTTCCGTGGGTGCCGCTGACCGCGATGCCCCGCTGGGCATCCATGAGAATGGCCAGCATGTCACCTCGATGGATGACGGGGACACCCATGGCCCCGGCCGCAGCCAGCTCGGGATTGTCCGGTCGGATCGACGATGAGACGATGAGACAGTCGGCGGACTTGATGTTTTCGGCCTTGTGCCCGACATGCACCTTGATGCCGAGCTTGCTGAGCTCGCCGAGAAGGCGTCCGGCCTTGATGTCGGAGCCGGAGACGCGGTAGCCGAGAGATACGAGCATGCGCGCCAGAGCGCTCATGCCGATCCCGCCGATTCCAACCATGTGAAAATGCTGGCAGTTTCTCATAGGTTGCTTTCGAATTTCAGAAGACTGGCTCATACAAAACAACTCGCCGCCCCGTTAAGGACATGCAGATTCCGTGCCGATTCACCGGTTGTTGCCTGATAATGCCTATAGGCAAAGGGCTAAGCGTGCGACCGGGTCGCCGGTCGCCTGCGAAAGGCGTTTCGAACGGCATTTGGGGGCTAAGGGTAGTGGTCTGCATGAGTTACATTAAGATCAATTAAGGGCGTGCGGTTTTGAACAAAAGCCGAAGGATGTGGCAAACTATCCACACGGGGGTCCCAGGGAAAGGCTCTGTGGCAGCAAAGACACGGTTAGGTTAGGGAGTGAGGGCGGAAAATATAGTACTTGATATTGTAGGGAACACTTGATAATTTGCTATAGTCGTGGTATAATGTCGATATCTAAGGTCATGCCCCTTGAAGGGAGGCATAATTTATGGCTAGCAAAGCACGGGAAATTTTCCGTAACCAACGTGGTCAGGGCTTAACGGAGTATGCCATGATCCTGGCGATCGTCTCGATTGCCGCGCTTGCCACCTTGACTCTCTTCGGGGATATCATAATCAACACCTTCTACAGTATGATCAACGATGCTTTCGCCGGTCTTTAGCATCAGCATCCGACTTTTCTCTGGACAACAAACTCGATTCGCGGCTGTGGAAGCCGCGATTTTTATTTGCCCGGATTTCGCCTACCGCTTCGGTTTTTGATACAATTCGACCCGATAAGGAGGGAACCGTGGACTACGCTCTCATACTGTCGGGCGGGAGCGGCACCAGGTTGTGGCCGCTTTCTCGCCGGGCTCGACCGAAGCACCTTGTCTGGCTCGCAGGCAGCAAGCCTCTTCTCGACCAGACGCTTGATCGTCTCGAGGGGCTGATCCCCGCCGAGCGGAGGTTTCTGATCACGATCCCCGAACAGGCCCCCATAGTTCGGGACGCTGCGAGAGGCAGGGCGGCCGGTATAATCATTGAGCCGGTCGGGCGCAACAATCTGTTCCCCATGGCCTTGTCGACGAGGATGCTTGCCGACAGGGACCCGGATGCCCGCATCGTCTTCCTCCCGTCCGATCACAGCCTCGCCCAGCCCGGCATGCTCAGGCAGGCGCTCGAGCTGGCCCTTGAGGTCGCCGGTCAGGGCTACATAGTTACCCTTGGGATTCCGACCAAATACGCTGAGCCCAACTACGGTCACATCCAGAAAGGCGATGTGATACCGGGATTCGGGGGCCGCGCGTTCCCGGTCTTCGAGGCCAAGAGTTTCAGGGAGAAGCCGCCACTCGAGCTGGCCGAGGAAATGGACCGCAGCACGGAATGGTTCTGGAACTGCGGAATTTTCATCTATTCCGCATCCGGAATGCTGGAGCTTGTCGCGGAAGCGCAGCCGGAGCTGGCGCGGATTCTCGATGACCTTGCGCCGAGTCTGGCGAGGGAGGTCCCGATCATCACCAAGCCGGTCTGCGACTGGGAGGCGGAGCAGGCGATCCGCGAAGCCTACCTGGGCCTGCCGAAGAAGCTTCAGACCAGCATAGATTATGCGCTCATGGAGAAGGCGAGACGCGTCGCGATGATCCCGGTCGAGATGGGCTGGTCCGATCTGGGCGGTTTCAGTGCGCTCTCGGAGCTTCTGGAGCCTGTGGATGAAACCAACAGGGTGGCGCTCGGAAAGGACGGGGGCGAGGCCCGGGTGCTGTTGCCGGGATGCACGAATGTCACGGTGTTTCCCGGGAAGCGCACGGTTGTCTGCCTGGACTGCAAGGACCTGATCGTGGTCGATACGTCCGATGCGCTTTTGATCCTCCCCAGAGAGAGCTCGGGGCGGGTGCGTGAAGTTGTCGAGCAGATCAAACAGAGAGGGTGGACCGATCTTCTTTAGGTCGGAAACTTCCTCGTTCTATCAATCGGCCTGAGAACCTGTCGAAAATAAGACTTGATGCGCGACGCTCATCGCGCATACCGGTATGGCCTCCAGAGAGCTTATACATCTTCTTATTTTCGCGTTCATCCTCGCGTTCTTCTGCCTCACCTGCAGCAAGGAAGATGCGCTGGTACCGCCCGATGTCTTCGATCCCCTGCGTCCGACGATCGAGAGCTTCACCGCTGAACGGAGCGGAAAGGCGATCGAGGGCGGCATTGTTTACAGCGGCGAGGACATCGACCTTGCCGTCCAGGCGACGAGCATGGCGTTCCCGGTGAGCTGCGGGCTGAGCGAGGACGAGGTGGTCGAGGGGAATCTGCTCTGCACTTTCAAGGCTAACCCACCGGGCGATGTTCCGGCGCCGGGCCTGATAAGCCAGGCCGAGCCCCCCTCAAACCAGGCAAGCTGGCGCGTTCCCGATCTCGATGCCTACGATCCCGGCGAGGGAGTGGTCTACACGCTGCAGGTCGCCGTTTACGACGAATGCCTGGACAGACAGAACAGCGGCAAGCTGACGCTCCGGGCCTTCGCCAACGAGGGCGCCCCGGTTGTCTCCGGCACGAAGGTGGAGAGCTCCATAAAATCGGCGTCCCCCGTGACCGAGCAGCTCGATCAGAACGGCTACTACGAAGTGGAACGGGGCGACGAGTGCCGCATTACAGTAACCGCGCAGAGCCGCACGTCGGAGCAGATCTGCACAAACCGCGGCGTACCGGAGGGGGATGAGCTTGACTATGAGTGGTCCAGCTCATTCATCGTGATCGACCTGACTCACGGCCAGAATCCCAACCATGCGACGACAGCGGATTTCGACATCCCCCTGACCATCTCGATCGGGGACGCATTTCAGGTTGAATGCAGAATAGGGGACGAGTGCACCGGCAGCTCGGTGGTTTCCACCTTCAAGTTCCGGGTTGTCGGATCGCCGAAAATCCTGAGCCTGACGGGTACCGTGGACGCAGTGGATTTGTCCTACGACCCGTACTTCGATAACTATGAGGTGCTGCCGGGAAACGAAATCGTCCTCACCGCGGTCGGGCTCCTGATGGACGACGAGCTTTGCGATGCGAAGGGAATCCATCCGTACCTGCAATGGACTTGGGAGGAGACGAAGGGTTCGAGCCCGAAGCTGGGGCCTCAGTTCGATCCGTTGCCCAGTGAAAACGACCGGAGCGTGATCGAATTCGTTGTGCCTGCGGCGTCGAACGGGACCGAGTACGCGTTCCGATGTGAGGCGACCGATCGATGCAACGGCCTCAGCGACTCCGAAACAGCGTCGTTTGTCGTGATAGTCCCGCCAGAGGTCTCAATTGCATTCGTGCAGAGGGGCACCACTCCAATCGAGCCCGAGCCGGAGAGCGGGCGGTACGAAGTGCAGCCTGGCGACACCGTCACGGTCCGGATTGCGGCGCAGGCGAAGTCGGACACGAGCTTCTGCGAGGCGCGAGGGATCAGCCACGCGCCGCCGTTGCGATATTGCTGGCAGAACCCGTGGCATTTTCTTGTCCTGAACTACGACAGCTACCCCGTCGAGGAGTACAGCGACCTGGTGTTTATCGTTCCCGGCTACACACCGTTGATGGACGCCGATCTTATCTGCGTAGTGCAGGACATGTGCAACGAGCTTGCGACTCAGATCACGGTGCCGCTCAGAGTAGTCAGTCCCGAGTAGGCGCGAGGGATGAGTGCCGTGCGAGACTCGGCCCGCGACGGGTTCCGGAATTTCTTCTGGTAATTTCGTTCTTGAGGGCGTATATTACTGATTGGAGGCAACGGCAGGCCTCAATGGATCGATAATAGTACGAATAGATGAACCTCTAGATTGAGGGGAGACTGTCGAGGGGCAGCGGCAGCGAGCTTTGCTGGAGACCGGAAAGGAGAGGGAGAGTGGAGAAACCCTCACAGAAGAAGCCAATCCAGGCACGCGACTCCCAGGATCCGCAGCGCCAATCGACGGTATTCAAAAGGGCCCGTGCCGGGAGCAGATACAAGCTGGAACTGGAAGATGAGTTGGTCCAGGGGAAGGCCGAGGATCTCTTCCGGGAGGTAATCCAGGCTTTTGAATCCGGCGCGACCGAAGTGGTCCTTGACCTCCGGCGCGTGCAGTATCTCGATACAGCCGCTTTGCAGAGCCTGGTCAGGATTTTCAAATACGCACAGGGAAAATCCGGGCTGAAATTCGTCCTGCTGGCGGTCGAAGGAAGGCTTCTCGATATTCTCAAGACCTGTCGTTTCGACAAGTTCATGACCATCACGCAGGACGAAAGCGTCGTCAAGGACGATTGGGTGCAGGGTTAAAGGCAACCCAATCAAGTTGAATCGGATACTAATAACGCCGCTCCATCCAGCGGCGATTTTTGCGTTGCCTGAGGGCCGGCGTCGATGGACGAGGAAAAGACCGAACAACCTACGCCTCGAACCCGTCAGCGCGCCCGCGAGCGCGGACAGGTCGCCAAGAGCCGCGAGCTTACAGGTTCGCTCGTGCTCCTCGTCGGCTTCGTCACCCTCTACCTGATGATCGGCTGGTGGGGAAGGCTCTCTGCAGGCATGTTTGAGGAGATCTTAGGGAACCTGAACGTGCCCGCGATTAACATGGGCTCAGTCCAGACAATGACCGGCTGGGCGATCATGCTTATGATGTCCTACATGTGGCCGGTCCTGCTGGCGACGGCTGCCGCTGCGGTGCTGATAAGCATTCTGCAGACGCGGGGCGTGATGAGTCTCGAACCGATCCGTCCGAAACTCAGCAACATCAATCCCGTGCAGGGCTTCAAGCGGATGTTCTCGACCCGCGGATTCGTCGAGCTCCTCAAGGCCATTCTCAAGATAGTGCTTGTGACTGCGGTCGCATGGGGATACGTCAGGGCGAATATGGTTTCGATAATCCAGGCTCTGACGCTCGACCCGATGGCGTACATGCCGTTCTTCGGCAACCATGCGTTCAGGCTGGGTCTCTGGATCATCGCCGCCCTTATTCTCCTTGCCATACTGGACTACATCTACCAGGTCTTTCAATTCGAGAAGGACATGATGCTGACGAAAACCGAGGCGAAGGAGGAATACAAGCAGATGGAGGGAGATCCGCTGGTGAAGGCCAGAATGAGGCAGCGCCAGCGCCAGATCGCTCTCTCCGCAATGCTGAGGGAGGTGCCTCGGGCCGATGTGGTGGTCACGAACCCGACAAGGGTCGCGGTCGCGCTGAAATACGAGCCCGACATGCCCGCTCCGCAGGTGGTGGCCAAGGGAAAGGGCTCCATCGCGGAAAGGATTATCTCGCTCGCGAAGGAATTCGGGGTTCACATCCACCCGGACCCGCCACTCGCGAGAGCCCTGTATCAGATGGTGGAAGTGGGGCGGGTGATCCCGTACGAGTTCTATGTCGCGGTGGCGGAGATTCTCGCGTTCGTGTACCGAACCAAGAAAAAATATCGAAAGGTGCGAGACCGCTTCGCCGCCGCGGGATGATCCATCGGTTTCGATCTCTTCGACAAGCATTCCGAACTTGGTGCCCTTCGCAGGAGGTGTTGGTGCGAAGGAAAGTCATCTTCGGATTGATGTTCCGCCTGTGATCCTTCCCCCAAGGCCCCCTATGATCCCCCCGCTTGAAGGCCCCCCTATAATCCCCCCCAAGGGGGGGGGGGATGGGGTATGTCGAGACCAGCATCAATTGCGGGTTTGGCAGGAAGTTGATGTATTACCCGTCCCCCCCTTGGGGGGGACTACAGGGGGGCCATAGTTGGGGACGCCCAAACCGGTTGCCGGTTTACACAGTATGGGTCTACAATTTGGGGTAGTGGTACGCGTATAGGATCATAGTCTCGAGGGAGGGTTCATGTATGTCCGACAAATTGTTAGATCTGCTGCGCTGGGCGGTCGAGCACGTGAACCTGCGAAGCGTTGCGTCGGCCGACGGCCTGCAAAGACTCGCGCGCTCGGCCACCATCGAAGGGCTCAGAGATTCCCTCGGACCCCTGCTTGGTGTCCTGGGTTACGCGTACCTCAGGGCGAGAGCGAGCACTTCGGCGACCGTCGACAGGCTTACTCCGAAGAAAGGCCGAGCGCAGAATGAGATCTCAAGGATAGCGAAGGTCGGGGGTGGAATGGCTGCGGCCGCGGGCCTGGTCGGCTTGCTTCTTCAGGAGAAAGCCGTCGTGGAAGAATCTGCAGGCCTGCCAAAGCGCGACCTCGGCTCGATGGGCTTCAAGGCGAGCATACTTGGGATGGGCGGAACCGGAATTCCTCGCGGTACCGAGGCGGAAGCTCTGTCGACCCTCCAGACCGCGCACGAATGCGGTATCAACTACTACGATACTGCGAGCCAGTACGGGAACGGGGAATCGGAGCGTCGCCTGGGATTGTGGCTCGAGAAGCTTGAGTCCGAGGGGCGTCGAAGCGAGGTCTTCGTCGCCACCAAAACCCTGAGTCGCGGCTACGGTCTTGCGGCGGCGGAGATCGAGGCCAGTCTCTCCCGACTGAGGACCCATATCGATCTTCTGCAGGTGCATTCGGTGAACGATCTGGACACGTGGCGCACGGTGACTTCGCGCAGCGGCTCGCTCAAGTCCATCGAAGCAGCCAAGGCGTCGGGCCGCGTGAAGCACATCGGGATCACCGGTCACAAGGACCCGTCGGTGATCATGCAGGCCATCGCGGACTACCCCTTCGACAGCGTGCTCATGCCGCTGGGCATAACCGATCGCATCTACCACCCGTTCGAGGAGGAGGCCCTTCCCGCCTGCGTCGTGAAAGGCATCAGTCGCGTCGCCATGAAGGTGTTCGCAGAGGGCAAACTCATCGGCACCGGCGCGGACCTCGAGAAATGTCTGCACTATGTTCTCTCGCTGCCGGTCTCGACGGCGATAATCGGGATGGCTTCCCCGACCGAGGTCCTGCAGAATACGGTATGGGCGAAGACATTCGTCGTGATGACGGAGGACGAGAAAGAAGAACTAGCGAACGCGATTGAGGAACTGATCGACACCGACGTACTGTGGTGGAAGCACTGAAAATTTTCAGTCTCTGTTTACTGAGAAATCGGAAGAAGGAGGATCAGGGCAATGAGAACAACACGGCGGGTGGCACCCACAAGCTGAGCGAGTCCTCGAGTGCGCTTGTGGGTGTTTCGACTCAGGTCCTGGAACCGCCACAAGCTCCGCTTGTGACGGGCACCCACTGAGGTCGATTAAGTGAGGAGTCCGAGATAAGGAGGTCGAAGGCTATGAGAGTAACAGCAGTGCTGACAGGGATCATCGTCGCAGTCGTTGCGGGGATTCTGTTCTGCGCATGTTCCGCCCTGAGGAGGGCGTCTGAACGGCCGCTGTTTGTCATTTACGAGGGGGGAAAATTCGGCTATATCGATTCGACCGGCAAAGTAGTCATCACCCCGCAGTTTGATTATGCCCGGGACTTCTCCGACGGTCTCGCGTGTGTGACGATCGGTGGCAGGTTGGGCTATATTGACGAGACTGGAAAGACTGTCATCAATCCGCAGTCTTATATATCCCTGGACTTCTCCGAGGGTCTGGCACCTGTCAGGATTGGGGACGTGCAGACAGGAAAGTGGGGTTATATCGACAAGACGGGAAAGATTGTCATCAACCCGCAGTTTGATTATGCCTCGGGCTTGTCCGAGGGTCTCGCGCTTGTCGAGATTGGGGACTCGGAGACAGGAGAGTATGGCTATATCGACAAGACGGGGAAGTTGGTCATCGACCCCCAGTTTGATGGAGCGTCTGACTTCTCGGAGGGTCTCGCGCCTGTCACGATTCGGGAAGAAGGCCTGTTGGGGGCAGGCAAGTCGGGCTATATCGACAAGACGGGGAAGTGTGTCATCACCCCGCAGTTTGATGTTGCCTTCGACTTCTCCGAGGGTCTCGCGCCTGTCGCGATTGGAGGCGAGTGGAGCTATATCGACAAGACGGGGAAGATTGTCATCAACCCGCAGTCTGGTTATGCCCAGCCCTTCTCCGAGGGTCTCGCGCGTGTCATGATCGGGGGCAGGTGGGGCTATATCGACAGGACGGGCAAGCATGTCATCAATCCGCAGTTTGATATGGCCCAGGCCTTCACCGAGGGTCTTGCGGGTGTCAGAATTGGGGACTGGCAGACAGGAAAGTGGGGTTATATCGACAAGAGTGGGGATTATGTCGTCAACCCGCAGTTCGATTTCGCCTGGGACTTCACCGAGGGTCTCGCGCGTGTGAGGATTGGGGAGAAGTGCGGCTATATCGACAAGACCGGATCGTTTGTCTGGGGGCCATCAGACTGGCCCAAGGCAGCGGGCTAGAGTTCTGGTTTGGATTGCAGCGGGTGGCGTCTACATGCGAGTCTTCGAGCATGCGGACATCATGAGCCCCCCTGTAGTCCCCCCCAAGGGGGGGACGGTTTATATGTCAACTTGTCGCCGAGCGCGATTCAGGCGGGTTCGGAGTTGTGGCCTCCCTCCCCTTGGGGAGGGATTGAGGGAGGGGTATCAATCAACGGGCACAGGC
>CAYGZQ010000017.1:3307-25413 GCA_964354375.1 uncultured Planctomycetota bacterium | reverse complement strand
CAATCAACGGGCACAGGCACGCTCGAGGACTCGCTCAGCCTGAGCCCGGCACCCGGGAATCCGGGAAAAAGCCACTCTTGGATTGATACCCCCCCTGTAGTCCCCCCCAAGGGGGGGACGGTTTATATGTTAACTTGTTGCCAAGCCCGCGATTCAGGCCAGTTCCGAGCTGTGACCTCCCTCCCCTTGGGGAGGGATTGAGGGAGGGGTATCAATCAACGGGCACAGGCACGCTCGAGGACTCGCTCAGCCTGAGCCCGGCACCCGCACCCGGGACAAAAAAAAGCGCTCGGAGGAGCGCCTGAAGTGACCGCGAGATTATCCCTCGGTCAGGCGAAGTCGTCAAAGTGATCGTACCCGTCCACGCTCAGGTCGGAGTCATAGAGCTCGTCTTCGCCCTCGTCGATGTCGCACTCCTCGTCATCCTCTTCCACCGCCTCGACGTAGTCATCGGAGTAATCGACGGGCTCGTTCTCGGCCCAGCTCGTGTCCGACCGGATGAGTTTCGAGGCCTTGCCGGCGCTTGAGACGGGGACGAGCACGAGCACGCCGGAGTGGGGAGCGCCGTTGGTGCTCATCCTCTTTCTTGTCCGGCCGTCGCCGTTGCGGATCGCGACATCGTATCCGTTGGCCTCGAGGAACGTCCGGAGCATCTCGACCTGCGTCGTATCGTCCAGGGTGCGAATGGCGAGCCACTCGCGGTCCATGAACGCTACGGCTTCGTTGAAGCCGGGGCCTTTTGTCAGCGGATGCCCGCACTCGGGGCATTTTTTCTTACGCTGACTCAGCTCCTTACTGCATCCGGGACACCAAGGCATGCTTCTTTACCTCTTGTTCTTGTTTGCACCAGGCAAACCCTCTTACCCGAACACCTTCTCCATGACCGGAAGATTATTGCGACGAATTCTACACATCCCCCCGAAAAACACAATCCCTTTCGAAATATCCGCCGGGCTCAACCTGTATTTGTTTTCGATGCGTATGAGAGCCGATTTCTTAGGGACGGGGGGAGCAAAATGCCGACGGAATACATCGATCCAGGGATGCAAATACCGGCCTCGATGGGACGCCGTCAGGAAGGGCATTCGGACGCCATCTTCGGGTCCAGGTTTTTCCCCCCGTAGGCCTTGTGGAAGTGAAGCAGGAAATCGTGCGCGAGTCTTTTCGCCCTCTCATCGTAGGAGTCCGAGTGCGCCCACTGATTTTTCGGGGTGAGGATGTTCGAGGGCACGCCGGGGCATGTGCGCGGAATCCACACCCGGAAGATCGGGTCCTGGTCGTATTCGACATTTTCCAGCGCGCCCGAGATCGCGGCATGGACCATGGCGCGGGTGAGATCGATGTCCATGCGCTTGCCTGCCCCGTACGGCGCTCCGCTCCAGCCGGTGTTCACAAGGAATACCTTCGTCCCGTGCTTCTGCATCTTCTCGCCGAGCATCCGGTCGTACACGTGCGGGTTCCGCGACATAAACGGCTGTCCGAAGAACCTCGAGAACGTCGACACCGGGTCCTTGATCCCGGTCTCGGTACCGGCCACTTTGCTCGTGTAGCCCATGAGGAACCAGAACATAGCCTGCTCGGGCGTCAGCTTCGAAATCGGAGGGATCACACCGTTCGCGTCCGCGGTCAGAAAGAGGATGGCGGCAGGATGCCTCGACATCGAGTCCTTCTTGATGTTAGGCAGGTAGGACAGAGGGTAACTTGCCCGCGAGTTCGGAGTCAGCCTCTCGTCGTTGAAGTCGAACGCTCCGTCGGGATACACCATCGCGTTTTCCACAATTGCGCCATGATTGAGGTAGTCGTCCGGGTGCATGACGGCGTTGTATATGTCGGGCTCCTTGGCGGGCGAGATATTGATCATTTTGGCGTAGCAGCCGTACTCGAAGTTGGCGATGCCGCTGTCGCTCCATCCGTGCTCATCGTCCCCAAGAAGCGCGCGTCTCGGATCGGCCGACAGGGTGGTCTTGCCCGTGCCCGATAGACCGAGAAGCAGAGCGCAGTCGCCGTCGGGACCCTCTGTGGCGGAGCAGTGCAGGGGGAGAACGCCGGCGTCGGGCAGGATGTAGTTCATGACGGTGAACATGAGTTTCTTGACGGTGCCGAGATAGGCGGAGCCTACGATCACTCCGAGATGCCTGTCCATGTCCATGGCGACGATCATGTCGGACGCGCGACCGTCGGGCATCGTCCTCAACCTGCCCTTGTATCGCTCCCGGTCGAGCTTGTCGGCGGGGGCGACGATGACGGTAAAAGGGTTGTCGGCGAAAACGCTCCGCTGAATGTCCTGGGGAACGGGCCGGAACATGTTGTCGGTGAAGAGCACGGTGATCGCGTGATCGGAGATCACTCTCACCGGCAAAGCGTAGCCGGAATCTGCGCCCAGAACGCGGTCGGTGACGTACAGTCGAGGCTTCTCGGCAAGGAGCTTGAACGCGTCCTCCATGGCCATGTCGAATGTGAGCTCGTCGACAGGGATATCGTTGGGGGAATCCCAGTCGATCAGGTCCTGGCTCGTCGTTCTCTTGACGATGTAGGTATCCCTGGGGCTCCTGCCGGTCGACTCGGGATGCGTCCAGGTGGCCAGCGCACCGCTCTGCGAGACGATCGCCTCCTTGTACGCCACGGAGTCCTCTATCATCTTTCGACGGTCGGGGTCGATCAACGCATTCCCGTGATGCCCCACCAGCCTGACAATCCTGTCTTTCCAGTACATCGCTGAATCCTTCTACTTCGAATGATGCGAAAGAGTGCCGGGGATTCGGTATCCGTCGACACCTTCGCGTCTCCACACCTAATATCCGAGAGTGGTCGGTGTCTTTTCAGGATTTTCCGTGGAGGAGCTGCGCTGTCTTCTGCGCGATCTCGCAGACGGTGTCGCAGACAGGCACGCCTGCGGCCTGAAGCGCCTCGACCTTCGCGTCGGCGGTGGAGGCCCTGCCGCTTACGATGGCGCCCGCATGACCCATGCGCTTTCCCGGAGGGGCGGTGCGTCCCCCGATAAATCCGACAACCGGCGTCTTCATCGTCCTGACGATCTCCGCGGCCTCCTGCTCGTCGCTGCCCCCGATCTCGCCGACCAGAACGACCACCTTCGTCTCGGGATCCCGGTCGAAATCTCTCAGAACGTCCCCGAATGTGGTGCCGACGATCGGGTCGCCGCCCACCCCGACGCAGGTCGACTGACCGATCCCGGCCTTGGTGAGCGAGTTGACGATCTCGTATGTCAGCGTGCCGGAGCGGCTGATGATGCCGACGGGTCCGGGCAGGAAAATGTCCTGCGGGAGAATTCCGATCTTGCATTTCCCGGGGGAGATGATACCGGGACAGTTGGGGCCGATAAGGGTAGCCCCGTAAGCCCGCGAACGATGGTAAACCTCGATCATGTCCTGCGCCGGAATGCCTTCCGTGATCACGACGATCACCTTGCATCCGGCGTCCATGGCCTCGAGCGCAGAGTCCGCCGCGGCGGCTGCAGGCACCAGTACCATGCTCGCGTTGGCGCCCGTCGCCTTCACCGCCTCGGAGCAGGTGTTGAAGACGGGGACATCATCCATCTTCTGACCGCCCTTGCCCGGCGTCATTCCCGCGACCACTTTCGTGCCGTACTTGATCATCTGCCGCGTATGGAACGTGCCCTCGCGGCCGGTTATGCCCTGCACAAGAACCCTGGTTTTTTCGTCGACGATTATGCTCATGATGTCACCCTGGAGCTGACCCACTCAACGATTTTTGCGGCGGCCTGGTCGAGCGTTTCCACGACCTCAAGTCGGGATCCTTTCAGGATCGCGCGACCTTCCGCATCGTTCGTTCCGGCAAGCCTGATGATGATGGGCACCTTAAGCTCGATTCCCTCGACCGCCTGAAGGATGCCCTTGGCGACCTCGTCGCATCGCGTGATCCCTCCGAAGACGTTGATCAGGACCGCCCTGACATTGGGGTCCATCAGGACCACCTCGAGCGCGTTCTTAACCACCTCGGCCTGGGCGCCGCCGCCGATGTCGAGGAAGTTGGCGGGCTTCGCGATCCCCCTGCCCAGCCGCTTCACCTCGTCCATTGTTGCCATTACAAGTCCCGCGCCGTTTCCAATGATCCCCACGTTTCCGTCATTTAGCCTGACATATGTCAGCCCTCGATTGTGTGCCTCACGTTCGAGAGGATCGGTGTCCTCCGATTCCCTCAGCGCCTTCAACTCGGGATGTCTGTAAAGGCCGGAATCATCGAGGTTGATCTTCGCGTCGATCGCCCAGATTTGTCCATCGGGGGAGAGCACGAGAGGATTTATCTCCGCCAGAGAGCAATCGTTGTCGATGACGCATTTGTAGAGCTTCTGGATGAAGGCGGCGGCTTTGCCGGCGACCTGGGGCTCGAACCCGACCTCGAACAGCATCTTCCGGCATTCGTACTGATGGAGTCCGTACGCGGGATCGATCCAGACCTTCCCGATTTTCTCCGGCGTCTTCTCGGCGACCTCCTCGATGTCGACTCCGCCCGCCGGCGAGGCGATGACAACGTGCTTCTTGCGGTCGCGGTCGAGAGTGATGCCGATGTAGTACTCCTTTTGAATGTCCACGGCCTTCGCGACAAGCACCTTCTCGACCCTGAGGCCCTTGAGGTCCATGCCGAGAATTCTCGACGCTTTCTCATAGGCTTCGTCGGGGGAGTTGGCGAGCTTCACGCCGCCGGCTTTGCCTCGTCCGCCGACCAGCACCTGCGCTTTGATGACGACCTGTCCGCCGAATTCTTCGGCGAGAGCCTTAGCCTCGTCGGGAGTGGTCGCGAGCCCGTCGGGCGGGATCGGTACGCCGTACTTGCGGAAGATGTCGCGGGCGCAGTGTTCGTGGATTTTCAATTGGGTCTCCGTGAGCGAAAAATGTATCCGCCGGGCATCAGCACTCGGCGGATGAATCCTCAGGGACCGAAGATGATAGCACTGGGCGGGAGCATGTCAAGTAGGGGCACGGCATGCCGTGCCCCTACAGGCTGGGCTTTTTCAGTGGATGAGTCTTGTCAGCGCGGTGTCGGAGGTCGCGTTCGTGTAGATGTTTCCAAGATTGTCGGCAGCCAGTTGCCCCTGGATATAGCAGACCCAGGTGCGGGATTCGATCCAGTTCCCGTCCCGATCGAGCGTCATGGTGTAGGAGTTGACACCCGTGGCCCGTGCGGGAATATAAACGGACGTATGAATATCGACCGGGTCGCCGGGAGCAAGGTCCACAGAGCCGTTGAACTGTCCGACCACGTGCACGATACCGTTTGAGTCTATCGTTACACCGAGCGCGTTGTCGCTGCCGCCTTTACCCCAGGTATGAGCCCATCGCAGATTCCCGCTTCGATCAAAACTGCACAGGAACGCTCCATTGCCGCCCCCCGACGGTGTCACCAGTGGACCGGGATCAAAGTCCAGTTCTCCAATGAATGTCCCGACGGCAAATAGATTGCCCTCGGAGTCGAGCGCGAGGTCCAGACACGACGGATGCCATCTATGCTCCCATCGCAGGTTGCCTTGCGGATCCAGGCTCCTTAATACCGTATCATCGAAATGTCGTATCGATCGGCCCTGCGAGTCGTCCTTCGGATAGCTGTTGTTGGGAGCGGCTATGTAGACATTTCCGGAGCCGTCGACGCCGAGGTCGACGTCGTACATTTCGCGGAAGTCTTGTCTTCCCCCGGGTTTGCCCCACATATCCACCCACAGGAAGTTCCCGCCGTCGTCAAATGCGCTGACGAAATACTGGAAATTGTCTTTGCTGGATGTCCTCGTTTCAACGCGGTCTGACGGATCGAAGTCGACGGAATCGTAGAAATGGCCTGCTACGTAGACTTCACCGTCCCGGGCTATCGCAAGGCCGGTCGCGCCGTCGAAATACGTCCCGCCCCAGCTTCGGACCCAAAGGAGGTCGCCGCTCGAATCAAGTTTGCAGAGAAACGCATCGCTCGCTCCATTGGATTTTACGAGAACGTCGCCAGGGCCGGGATCGAATTCCGCCAGGTAGTGCGTATAGCCGGCCACGTAGACATTCCCGTCCGAATCGGTCTCCACGTCCATCATTTCAAGCCAGTCGTACCCTCCGGCCGATTCCATGGTCCACATCCAGACGCAGGTTCCGGATGAATCGAACTTTTTGAGATGAGTTTCTCCAGGGCTTCTGCACACGCGGGTTCCGTCAGCCCCGCCGCCGAGGCAGTCGGCTTCGGTGTAGGTCGCATCGACGAGATAGATGTTGCCGCTGATGTCGCAGGTCAGGTCGGTGCAGCCGCCATAGGCCGAGACCGTCCATTCGCCGGGCCCTAATCCTGCAGTGCTGATCGCAGCTGGTGTCCCTATCGCAGCATACGGCGAAAGCGCGAAGCGTCCGGATAGAATCGTCCACGGAAAAGTGATGCCGCCGGTCGGGCGCAGCATGTAATAACCGAAAACTGCCGATGCGACAACCACAATCGCTGCAATCCAGATTTCGACTCTCCACTTACGCATTGTTGATCCTGTTCACATGCAATATCAGACAAGAGCGAACAGAAATGAGTTCGGAACGAAAACAGCAGGAACGCTAAAGGAAAAGACAGCTGGTCAGTCGGTCCAGCTCACCATGCCGTTTTCGCCGTCGACCCTGACATGCGCGCCGTTGGGAATCTCGCCGATCAGATCGGACTCGGGCTCGCAGACAAGCGCGACTCCCGCGATGATCGCGCCCTCCACGATATTCGGGTCGGCCGCTTTTCCCAGGACAATCGCTGACGGCTGCTTTCCGGTTTTGGCAAGCGACATCAGCACCACGCATCCGCCCGACGAGCCCTTGGTCTCCGGATAGATCAGGACCTTACCGGCTATCGACTCGCCCTCGTGTTCGTGTCCGTGGGCGATTATCTCGCCTGAGTCCATGTCGACATCGCCAAGGAATGAAAACGCCTTATGACAAACGAGGGCCTTGCCTTCGGCCTTGCGCTTTACGATGCCTCGTGCCTTGGCGGTATGGTCAGTCATTCTTAATCCTCAAGGCAGGCTGGAAAGCCTGCCCCACTTCACACCAGCTTCCCGGCGACGGCGCATTTCAGGCAATTGTCGCGATCTCTCAGGGCGGTTTTGCAGCCGATGAGGTCGCCGACATATCGGGCCATCTTGCACGAATCGGTGACCATCGCCTTTATCTGCGGCGTCTCGAGGCCGAATTCCTTGCAGGTCGAGATCCGCATGTGGCTTTCGACCGGGCACGTGTCCGCTATCACCATCCCCCCCGCGGCCTCGATCGGGCGGATGATCCCCTCCAATTCCGCAGCGCGCCTTGTCATCCGATTCGTGCAAATCCAGAGACGCACGTCGGGATGCACCTTCGCGTCGTTCCGCTCAAACCAGTCGGAGACATATCGCAGGTTCTCGAGATCGTAGTGAGGGCACCCGAGCGTGACAAAATCGATCGCGTCGCCGTCCCCGATGTTGGTCAGCTTGTCGTACACATCGCGTATTTCCTTTTTCCCGACCTGACAAATCTCTTTCGGCTTGCCGCCCCGAAATGCGCGGTCGACCGTATCGGCCTCGGCGGTGTGAGGCGGCGCATGGAAAAGCGTGACCGACCCGCTGGTCGCGAGCGCCGCTCCTAGCGCGAGCATTTTCGTCCGGTCGGGGGCGCCGATGTTGTCCAGCACAGGCACCTCGCTTCCCACGATTCCGCCGACGTGGAAGCCGAGCGCGGAATAGTCGGAATCGGTCTTCAGGTCGTCGGCGGCGAGATCGATCTTGAACAGGTGCGTTCCTCTGCGGTTTTCGTCGAGAAGATATCCCATCAGGGGATACTTCCCGGTGACCGCGGAGTAGCGCGTGAACACGCCGCCTCGATTTGTCCTCGCTCCCAGGACGGAGTTGTAGTAGATGATCGCCGACGACTCCACGCTGATGATCAATGAGCCTTTGGGCGGGACGAATCCCACAAGCTGCGGCGTGCAGGTGTAGGTATCGAGAATCCCCATTTTTCTGTGAGCCCCAACCGCCCTGGCCTGAAGCTCGAAGATTTCTCGTGGGCAGCCGCATTCCTCCCACTGATCGAGGTCGCAGGCGAGAGTGGATGTGGTCGTGGGGATTTTCACACGCGCGCCGGTGTCGGCATACTCGACTAGGTCCTCCACCATGCCTCGATAGATCGACATCTCCGCCGGATAGTGGGCGTAGACAACATCGACGAACCTGTGCGCATCGAATGCCTCGCCGAACTGCCTGAGATAGTCCATCGCCTTCGCGACTACCTCTCCGTACCCGCCCTCCAGCATTTTTTTCTCATCGTCGGTGAGCTTCATTCATTGCCTCTGGACAATGCCCTTCCCATCAGGCATCTATGACGGGCAGGATCATCCGCGACCGATGCTCCCGGTCATGATAAACCCGGTTTGTCGCGATCACGGCGCGGGTCGCTGAGCCGGGAGGGTCGAGAGTGTTGGTATGCGCGGCGAATTTCGGGACCGCCGATGACGCCATCTCGAGCCTGATCCGGTGTCCCTTCAGAATGCGGATCCCGGTCGCCCACATGTCGATTCTGACCTCGACTATTTCCCCCGGCGGAACCGGATCAATCTTTTCGAGCGACTCCCTCAACGCGAGACGGATATTGCCGTCGTTAAGCTGACGCGCTTCGCCGTTGGGGTGAACATCGCACAGCTTCGCGCAGAACTCGGTGTCATCCGCCGATGACGAAACCCACAATTCTGCGAAGAGCCGCCCGCAAATGATCAGATCCTCCGTCAGCGGCGGCGTGGTGTAGCACAGGACATCGTCGCGACGCTCGACCGGGCGCGCATCGAACGGTCCGCCTATCTGGAGCGTGTACGGGTCCTGCAGGTACGGAGTCGGATGGTCCGGGTCATAGACATATTGATCGAAGGGCTTTCCCCCGTCGGTCGATTCGTCCTCCAACGCGCCGTCGCCGTACATCGAGTTCGCATTTCCGCCGGATGTCAGATACAGCGATTTCTCCTTTGCACCCGGCGGGGGCCAATCTTCCATGTCGTGCCAGTCGTTTGATCCCATGAGGAAAATCCTGGCCCGTTTGCGATCGCCCCAATTTTCGGGACGTCCGCCGATCGTCATGTCGAGCCAGTCGAGGATGAAACCGTTGATGTCGATGATCTCCTGCGGGCCGAAATCGACACCGGGGATCGTGCATTTCGTGTTGGTCGCATGCGGCCACGGTCCGATCAAAAGGTACTGCTGATCCCTGCTCTTCGCGAGACGTCGAGCGTTCGGGTAGTTGTTGTACGTGCTCGGCGCGTCGTCATCGTACCAGCCGGTGATGTGGAGCGCGGGGATGTCGAGCTCGGACATGCGATGCATGTAGCACGCAGGCTTCCAGTAATCGTCCTTCAGATGATGCGCCATCCAGTCGCGCCACGCTTTCGACGTGAAACCGAGCTTCTCGTCGAGACGATTCAGCGGACGGAATCCGTACAAAGATTCCCAGTTATATTGGGCGATGTCCTGGTTGGTGTGGCCGTGGACGAACAGCGCCCAGGTGACCATGTTCCACATGACGCTGCCGTTCTGCCAGGGCACGTTCACCACGGGGTCTGGGAGCGCGACGATCGGGATGATCGCTTTCACTGCCGGGTGATGCCCGAACGTCTGGACCCACACCGAGTAGCCCTCGTAGGATCGGCCCATGAGCGCGATGTTTCCGTTGCAGAAATCCCGCTGAGCAAGCCACTTCTGCGCTGCGAGGCCGTCCCTTGCCTCGTTGAAAAACGGCTCCCAGACGCCCTCTGAATCGTAGCGGCCGCGCACGTCCTGAATCGCGACCGCGTAGCCGCTCGACGCGTACTCTCTGGCCAGCGGGATTTTCTTCAAGGGATCGTTGTTGCCGTAGGGGGTTCTGATGAGGACGCACGGCCAGGGGCCTTTGCCGTCGGGCAGGTAGACGTCGGTCGAGAGGCGGATGCCGTCGTCCGCCGGACAACCGAGGTCGAGAAACACTCTCACTCCGTATTTGGGACGCTTGGACATGCGATTCTCCACACGAACAGCGGGCTCTGATTGTAGGGCAAGGTGAATGCCGGGGCAAGCGCTGAAAGATGACGGTGCCGACCACGTCCCGTGTTTCGGACTCTGGAGCCGACTCGTCTCGAGTTGGAATGGATCGCGGGACGCGCTCACCTCCGATGTCCGAAACACGGGACGTGGTCGGCACAAGTGTCAAGCGAACGTTTTCCACCGATAGTTGGTCTGTTATATTGTTGCGCGGGGAAGGCTGTTCGGGAGGACATCATGTACGTGCAAGCGATAGCGCTCCTCATTTCCGCCGCGATCTCTATGGCGCTGCTCAAGGACTGCTGCAGAGATGCCGGCGGGACGGGTACCGATCAACAGGGCGATGCCAAGCCCGCAGCTCAGAGACTCGACTGGGGGCTGGAATCGTCTCCCCTGCTTGACGAGGTCGAGGCGTACCTGGCTGCGAATCCCGCCAATCGGTTCCGGCATACCGGATGGTGCGGTACGCCGATGGCAATGGCGCACATGGAGTTCAAGGCGATTATTCAGGGGGGTTCCGCGGAGGAGATCATCCCTCTTCTCAATCACACGGCGCCGTACCTGCGCGGTGCGGTGCATGAGCGGCTGGGGGAGATGGGCGCCGACGCGATGCCGGCGATCAACGAGGCGTTCGAGAACGGCTCGGCGCGCATCAAGCTCGAACTGCTGAAGTATGTCGAGCCCGAAGCGTCCGACGAGCGTGTGCACTCCCTTCTCGACGAGATCATTCACGATGACAACCTGAAGGTATTCTTCGAAGACGAATCCCTGATCAAGTGGAACGTTTGCGGGACGGGACCCAGGCATCTCAGCGATTACCCGGTCGACATCTTCCGCTACTACATGCGGCTGATGACCGAGTCGGATTTCGCGACCGACCGTGGAATCGCGGCGATGGACCTCGGCTCGTTCGGCGAGGAAGCCGTCGGCGCCGTCCCGTCCCTGATCGAGCTCCTGGAGTCGGAGGATGAGTACATACAGACCTGGTGGGGATTCGGGAAGGTCGGCTATTCGAGCGAAAGCCTGCGTGGAGCCGCGGCCGTGGCGCTCGGCGATATCGGCCCGTCCGGGTCCGACGCAATCCCGCATCTTGCGGAGGCACTGGACGACCCCAACATTGAAGTGAGATGCTGCGCCGCGAGCTCGCTTTATCTCGTAGGCCACAACAAAGACGAGATGATCGGGTTCCTGAATGACCTTCTCAACGACGATTCAGCTTCGTACGCCCTGCCCGTCGTCGCGAGACATCTCGGGAGGATCGGACCGGATGCATCACGCGCTCTTCCGCGATTGCACGAGCTGATGCGCAGCGAGGATCACTGGACGAGAAGCGCGGCGATCAACGCAATTGTCGTGATCGAGGGTAATGAAGACTCCGAGATAAGGCTGTACATGGGGAACCTGAAGGACCCGAATCCAGTGGTAAGAGAGGACGCCGTCAACGGCTTGCGCCGCTTTATTCGCGAATCCGATGAAGTCGTATCGGCCTTGTACGAAATGCTCAATGATGAGAATGCCGACGTGAAATGGGCCGCGTGCAGCATCCTTCTGAGCCGGGGTTACGGCGGACCGATCGGGCCGTCTCCCGAGCGGATTTTCAGGGCGGCCGTCGAGCTGCTCGACGGAATCCCCGATACAAGCCATGCCTATGACGTGGCGTTCACGATTCAATCGATGGATCTCGACTTGCCCGAGGCGATACCGGGGCTTCTCAAGCTCATGGAGAGCGAGAACGACGCGTATATGTACACGGCAGGCGATGCGATAATCGCGGTCGGGGGAAGCAGAAAGGTCGTTGCTGAGAGGCTTATCGAGCTTGCGGGTCACGAGAACAAGGAAATCTCCAACGATGCCGTCAGGCATCTTCCGACCTGGGGCGAAGACGCGATAGGGGCTCTTCCGATCCTGAACGGGATAATCATGAGCGAACGATCGATGGGTCGTGGGTATGAGGCAGCGAGTACCGCGATGGCGCTGATCCGACAAGTCAGCCCGGGCAATGTCCACGCGGTTCCGAGCCTGTCGGCAATCCTGGAATGCGGGAGATGCGAGGTAGTCTCCGCTGCGTCGGCGAAAATCATTGAGATCACGAGCGACTACGATCTTCTGGTGCGACGGCTGATGGAACTCCTGGAGCACGAGAGCCGCTTCACGAGAGCGTGCGCGGTACAGGCTCTCGGTGAGCTTGGGGAGAATGCCAAGGACGCGCTGCCGAAGCTGAAAGACATGGCTCAGAACGACGGGCACCGGATGGTCCGATCGGCAGCGGAAGAGGCGATAGGCCGAATCGAATGAGTGGATGTCGTGCCGACCACGTCCCGTGTTTCGGACTCTGGAGCCGACTCGTCTCGAGTTGGAATGGATCGCGGGACGCGCTCACCTCCGATGTCCGAAACACGGGACGTGGTCGGCACGTATTGGTTGCCAAGCACAACCTGTCGTGATAGCATTCCCGGCTGCCAAGGGGGAGTAGCAGAGTCCGCCTGCGGCGGATTCCGGATGGATCACCAGCACGGGGGAAATCCCCTGGTCCATCCGACCGACTCAGCCCTTTTCACTCGACCCAGGTCCTGGACAGTCGACGGGCTTACCGGGTGTCAGACTCTTGGCCGCTCGCGACCATCCGTTCGCGCGGTCAGAAGCCAAGTAACCGGTAAGAGCCATGAAAACCCACTCACACGCCTTATCGATCGCGATTGCAGTCCTGGTCACGCTGCCGGGCATCTACCTGCGGCTGGCCGACATAATGCTGCCTCCGCCGCTGCAGGCTTTCGTTGCGGGCGTGGCGATCCTCGGCGCGTCCTTTCTGGTCCTGTGGGCCTGCGACGTGGTGCAGACGGACGTTTCGCAGACGCTCGCGCTCGCGCTGGTGGCCCTGATTGCGGTGCTCCCGGAGTACGCGGTCGATATGTACTTCACGTGGCAGGCGGGCCAGTATCCTGATAGCGACTATGCGCATTACGCCATCGCGAACATGACGGGGGCAAACCGCCTGCTTATCGGGGTCGGGTGGGTCGTGATTGTCGTCATAGCGTGGCTGAAGACCCGCGCCCCGGTGATTCTGGGGAGGGAGCGGTCGATCGAGCTCTTCTTTCTCGGCTCGGCCACCGCATACGCCTTCGTGATACCGCTGAAGGGCAATCTCGCGTGGTACGACGGTCTCGTTTTTATCGCACTCTTCGTCTGGTACATAGTGGTCGCGAGCCGAAGGCCATGCACGGAGTGCGACCTGACGGGACCCGCCGAGCTGATCGGGTCGCTGTCGGTGGTCAGAAGAAGGATCACGACGGTGGCTATGTTCCTGTTCGCCGCCGGGGCCATCATCGCCAACTCCGAACCGTTCTGCGAGGGCCTTGTGGGAACCGGTGAGGAATTCGGGATCAACAAATTCCTGCTGGTGCAGTGGCTCGCACCGCTGGCGTCCGAGGCCCCGGAGTTCACCGTGGCGATCATCTTCGCCTCCAGGAAACAGGCGGGTATGGCGCTGGGAAGCCTGCTTTCGGCCAAGCTGAACCAGTGGACCCTGCTCGTCGGCATGATTCCCGGGGTCTACGCGCTGTCAAGCAGGCAGCTTGGGCATCCCATCCCCATGAACACGATCCAGATGCACGAGATTCTCCTCACCGCCGCCCAGTCGCTCCTCGGACTGGTCCTTCTGGCGGCTTTTCGCCTGACATTCGGACAGGCGATGATTCTTCTTGCGCTGTTCCTCGGACAGTTCTTCCTTTCTCCCATCGTCGATTCCCTGACCGCAAGGGGGCTGATCTCGGTGAGCGGCGACCAGGTTCATGTCGTGTTCTCAGTCATCTACGTTGTCATAGCGCTCTACCTGATGATCCGATACCCGTACCGACTCAAGGGGGTTGTGCAGGGATTCAGGACAGGGCCGCACACCCATGCGATACCGGCCCCGGGAATAGGTCTGGCCGACGAGTCGGGGGAAGGGGAATAGGCCTTCGTGGATCAGTGAATCCCGCCAGGTAGTCTCAACTCATTCGCTACAGGAAAATCGGGAACTTCCGCATCTCAGTATCCAGTCGGGTCGTCAAGACGGATCGCCCGCCGCCAAGGCCTGCCTTTGCCTGCATCAAATAATGTGATATCCTGAGAGGTAACAACTCGTGTCCCAGGTGAAAGGGAAGATGCGAACGGGAAGGGTCAAGTGGTTCAGCCCCGAGAAGGGGTTCGGGTTCATTCGTGTCGACCCGGACATCGAAGTATTCGTCCATTACTCGCAGATCGAATGTGACGGGTATCGAATGCTTCACGAGGAGGAGCTTGTGGAGTTCGACCTGGTCGAATCTGAGCGCGGCTACGAAGCGAGGAATGTCAGACGCGTCGGCAAGCCGGGGGACGAGGAAGGGTCGTAGGTTTCTCCAGTCGCTTGAACTTCGATCGCGTTGCGATTATCCTGCGATGCATCGACGGAATGGTTTTCCTGCGCACAATACTGGGATCGATTCTGGGAGCGGCGCTGAATCTCCTGATTTTCCGGCTGCTTCCCTTCAGCGCCGATCTCAGCGACTGGGGCGGTCGATCGTACCCCCGGACCTATCTCCTCCCATTGTTGATAGTGGCGATCGTGAGCTATGTGTCCGGATGGGTAGCGGCGAAGCTGTCCCCGTCCACGGGACGGCTTTGCGGGATGTTCGCCTCGATCATAGCGGCGGTCGTGGTTATCGGGTGGGACACCCAAGCGAAGGTTCTGGAGCCTCTGTTTCATCACCCGGCGTACCCGATTTTCTCGGACCATGCGCTTCTTGCGCTGGCCGTGCTTCTGGTGGGAGGTCATCTGGGGGGCGCGAGGGTCGAGAAAACATCGGCGCGAGCGAAGGAAGGAGTCGAGTCGGCATCCAAACAGGCATAGACGTGTGCATCACACTTGTCCTCCCGGGTCCGCCGACTTTCCAGTCGGCTCTTTTCTTTGTTATGCCGCTTGGAAAAGCGGCGGACCCGGCAAGAACAGAGCCGCTTAGAAAAGCGGCGGACCCGGTAAGAACAGGATCAATTGCCGGATGCACTCGCATAGATGTGTTCCTTGACACTTCCCGGCACCGGGTGCTACCATCCTGCGGGGCTTTCGGAAAGGAGTACCAAGTGGCTGATGGTATCGTGAAATGGTTTGATGCGAAGAAAGGTTATGGCTTCATAACCACCCAGGAGGGGAAGGACATATTCGTGCACTACACCGCGATACCGGGTGAGGGCTATCGTACCCTGACCCAGGGAGACAAGGTGCAGTTCGACCTGGTGATCAGCCACAAGGGTCCGCAGGCCAGGAACGTGCTGAGCCACTCGGACTAGGAGATCTTGGGGAGTCTTCCGTTTCTCGCAGGACCGGTATGTCCGGTTCTTTTTTTTGTCTCACCCATTCGCCGAAGGGCACGGCATCCCGTGCCCCTACGAATAATCCGGTACCGGTGCCCCAATGGGCGTCATTCGTTGAAAGGCGGTCTGCATAAGCCGGTGAAAGCGATCGATCCGTCGCGCCGGACAATGCACTCGAGCGTTCCGGGCGGCGTCAAATTTCCTTCGCAGTACCGGTCGGTGAGAAGCCTTATGTGCTGGTTCGCGCTTCCCCTGAGCTCGCCGGCGACCTGCCGCGAACGATCGTACGGACCGTCGATCAGAATATCCACCACCGGCGCAGGCTCGAAAAACCCCTTCGTCGAAGGTTTCTCCAGCAGCTCCTCCAGCGCGTAACCTGTGAACACGAGGACCGACAGACCCGTCGCCTGCACAAGCTCGCAAAGACGTTTCATCGCCCCGGGTTGATCGAATGGCTCGCCGCCGGAGACCGAAATGCCCTCGAGCGGTGAGCGGGCGTGTTCCTCCCCGATTAACTGAATCAGAGCTTCGACCTGTATCCATCCGGGAGTGTTCGGCGGCATGAATTCAGGCGCATCGTCGGGGAGGGTAGGGAGCATGCCGGGATTGAAGCATCCTTCGCAGCGCCTGGGACATCCCTGCACCCACATGCCGAACCTTGCGCCGGGACCGTTCGTGGCGGTTCTCGGGATTATCGAATTGAGCGCAATGCGTATGCCCGCGGGAGGGTTCATTCTCCCGTCTCCCCGGATTCTCCCGGCAGACCGGCCCAGCCCTCGCGCCAGTCGCATCTCGACAGCCATTCCGAGCACGAATGAGACCAGGAGTCGAGACGATTCAGCGGAATGAAGCCGTCGTAGCTGGGATGTTCCTGCGTGAAGATGTCCGCTGCAATAGCGCTTGCGTCCTGGAAGTTTCGCCGAGCGAGCGAGTACTCCTTGTTGCGGTAGGCGCATACGCCGAGGTCGTAAAGGCAGGTCCGCTCGATGAATGGGTAAGGCGGGTCGAGTCGAAGGCACTCCAGGAACATCTCCTCGGCTTCCTTGTACATCCTGTCGCCGATCAGGTCGGTCCCCAGGTAATAGAGCGGAAGCCAGGAGGAGTCGAGGGCTCTTGCGCGCTCGAATCGCCATCGAGCTTCGTCGGGTTTCTGAAGTGCCCCCAGGAATTCCTCTCTTGCGGGCGAGTTGAGCACCGCGATTCTCAGCATGATGCTCTCCCTGAACGATGTGGTCAGGGAGTTCTGGATCGCCTGAGAGTATTTGTCGAACGCCATGGACGGTTGTCCCGACCTTGTGTAGATGTCGCCTTCGAGAACGGTGAGGTATGTCTGCCAACCCTCGTCCGCGCTTTCCCATTGACGCATCGACGCAACCAGGCTCAGCGCTTCCTCGAACTTGTCGTCCCGGTACAAAACCTTCGCCTCTTCGTAACCGTAGCGGACATTCCTCGGCGAGTAGTCCAGAAGGATTTCGTATTCGTCACAGGCATCCGCCCATGCCGATCGCCGGACCGCCTCCTCAGCCAGCCGCTCATGCTCCGCGAGCTCGTGCGCGCAAACCCGGACTACGAATTTCGGCGCGGCGAATCCAAGCCTCGCACTCAGGATTTCCTCCCGTCTGAGGGGAACATGATCGAGGTAGTCCATCCATGCCCGGGCTTCCGCCTCCTGGGTCATCCCGATGGCGCTGGAGGTGTCGTCCCTGACGTAAGCGAGCGCGTAGGCCTCAGGACCGTACGTGTCCAGGAACCATCTTGTGTGGCTGGCGGCAAGATAATAGTTCATCCCGATCCGTCCGACGTAGAAACCGCCCGGACGGAAATTGCGCGTGAGAAGCGGAAGGGGGGCTGTGTCGCGCGGAAAGAAAGGCTTGTTTGTCAGGGGATCCTGCGCCTCTCTCAGGGCGGCGGCCCACTGATGCTGCGTCAGCGCGTTGTCGGTCTCCCAGTAGACGCCCTCCGCGATTCCCTCTCCGTACGCGCCCAGCACGGATGATCCGAAGAAACGCAGGCCCATCGGGGCCGAGATCACGTGCACAAGCTCGTGCTTCAGAGCCCATATCCGGTTCGGGTCGAACTCGACATGTATCTCGCACGTCCAGGGCTTGGCGTAGACGGACGATCCGACGCCGGTCAGGGTCGTTTTCATTTTTCGGCTCGGATAGATGTAAGCCCTGATTTTCCCCTTCGGCGCGACCTTGATCTCGTTCACTATCGACCAGTAATAGAACTCGTGCTCTTCGGCGACTCGTTCGATGTTGTCCTCGACCTCTGAGCCCTTCGGGTAGCGGAGGATGAAATGATCGGTCTCGACTCGTCCGTTGAGAACGTGTTCGACATATCTTCTCGTGACCTCCATCCCCAGAGGCCCCTGGTAGTAAAAGCCCAGAATCAAAAGCACTGCCGTCACAAGCGCTGCCTGAATCTCGGGGAGAAAGGCGTCCATTCGTCGCAGGTTGCCGAAGATGTTCCTCTGGCCGTACGTCTGGAAGCGAGCATCGGCAAGGAGACATGAAACCGTCGCAATGAACGCCGAGGCGGTCAGGAGAAAAAGCCGGCTGAACAGAAAGCCGCTTGCCAGGTTGGCCTCCTGGTCATAGAGCGGAAGGTTCAGCGTGCCGAGGAACGGATCATTCAGTCCGATCGTGTGACCCCTGCCGATTCTTATCGCCACTCTTGCGACGAAAATCGCAAGGATGAGCACGTAGAGCCATCCCGCCTTGCGTCGGGTTGAGGTGGTCAGAGCGCACCACGCTCCGAGCGAGGCCGAGAAGAATGAGCTTATGAGCGGGATGGTGAGATAAAAGCCGAGGCCTGTGAGCGGGTCGCAGTTGCGTATCCCGAACACCAGATCGAGAAGTACTATTTCCACAAGGGGCACGAGCAGAAGCCAGCCGCTTGCCGCCAGGGAGCCGAGAATGACTCCCAAGACCACGAGTCGCGGGTGGGGTCCCGGACTGAACGGGCTTCGATGTGCGAGAACGTCGCGAAGGCTGTCGAATTCCCGGATCGCCAGCGCAGCGGTGAAGTGGCACACAAACAGGGCGATGACTGCGGAGAACTCGTACCCCAGTATGTTCAGCATCGCGATCCGGCTGCATACGATCGTCAGGATCACGAGGAACAGGAGCATGGCCTGGTACACGCGCCAGGAGATCGCGTTGAAATACGCGTGACGGTAGAAATGAGAGAATCCCTCAACGGCGGAATAGTCGGGATGTGATGAGCTTCCTGGGGCCACCGCAGTACCACGCAAGAGGTTTCAGGGAAGTATATCACAAGGGTGTGGAACGGAAGCTGCGGATTTGGTCTGTGGCGCCCGTACGTACGCTCCGAGCTTGTCGAGGGGCGGACGGACGGGTGTATCGGCTCGCCGAGAGAGATTCTTTCTAAGATGAGGCGCCCATCTGTCCGCAGGAGCGGACATATGGGCGCCACGGGGACGAAGCGAGAGTCACTCGTCGCGGCATTCTGTGGCGCCCGTACGTGCGCTCCGAGCTTGTCGAGGAGCGTACGGACGGGTGTATCGGCTCGCCGAGAGAGATTCTTTGTAAGATGAGGCACCCATCTGTCCGCAGGAGCGGACATATGGGCGCCACGGGATCGGGGAGTACTCGATGTACTCCCTCACGACCTTGCATTGTATTCGGGGAGGTGTATAATACGCGCCAGGCATGGATTCCGGCAAGACTGCCGAATAGCCAAGGAGGCGATTAAATAATCTATGTCTAGAACTCTGCTGGTCATGTGTATGGCCGGTTTTCTGTTTATAGCCGCCTGCACAGGATCCCAAACTCAACAGAATCCTGCGAAGCAAGGCGGACCCGGTCCGCAGGATATCAAGACGAATCAGACGACGGGTACCGCTCCAACCAACGAGCAGACCCCGCCTGCGTTGACCCTTACCCCTGAAGACCAGTCCGCCAAGGCCCAGGAGCTTTTGAGAACCGGCGATGTCGAAGGGGCCATCACGATTCTTGAGGGCATGTCCGCGACCAGTCCGCAATTCGAGGGACTTAACGACATGCTGATTGAAACTCACATGAGTTACGTGCGCGAGATTATCTCGGACCGCACGGTCGAGCCGGCTGTTCTCAATGGGGTGCTTTATCACCACTACATGAGAATCCTCGAGCTGGACCCTGCGAACGCGGAAGCCACCGCCGGTCTGAACTCGGTGAAGCAGTGGTATCAAGCTCACGGGATGACGCTGCCTGACAAGGTCGACCCGCTCGTGTTCCTTCCGAAGGAAGAGACCGTGCAGGACGATGAAGAAGGCGCGTCTGACGATGAGGAAGGCGAAGCCTCTGAGAACGAGGAGAATGAGGAAAACGACTAGATTAGTCTTCGTATCCGTCGATCGGGTATACTAGGGCCGCTTGAGAGAAGCGGCTCTTTTTGTTGGGGAAACCAGGCCATGTCAGGGGAAATCCAAATTGATGAGACGGGAAAGACGCCGAGACGTCCGTGCCGGAAGGTGACCGTGGGTGGACGCGGAGGACGTCGCGAGGTCGCGATCGGCGGGGACGCACCGGTGAGCGTCCAGTCCATGATAAAACGCAGGCCCGACGATGCGGTCGGCATAGTTGAAGACTGCCTGAGACTCGAGGCTGCGGGATGCGAGCTCATTCGCCTGACAATCCCCGACGAAAAAGCCGTCGAGACCCTGAAATTCATCCTCAAGAAATGCTCCGTCCCGATCATCGCGGATATCCATTTCAGCGCGCGGGCCGCGCTCGCTTCGATTGACGCCGGTGTAGACAAAATCCGGATCAACCCCGGCAAT
The DNA here is from genome assembly GCA_964354375.1 of uncultured Planctomycetota bacterium. Taxonomy (GTDB): domain Bacteria; phylum JAJVIF01; class JAJVIF01; order JAPKYR01; family JAPKYR01; genus CAYGZQ01. The sequence goes on along the minus strand of CAYGZQ010000017.1, from coordinate 5,293 downwards.
ATCGCCAGACCATCCGATGTCCAGCTAATTGCACGGGCAGCGGGGGACGCCCGTGTCCCGATTCGCGTGGGGGTCAACTCGGGCAGCCTTCCGAAGGATCTGCTCGCCAAACACTCGGGCGACCGGATTGCGGCATCGGTCGAAGGCGCACTCAGGCACATCGAAATGCTCCGGGACGCCGATTTCGATGACATCGTTGTCGCGATCAAGTCGAGCCACACGGACGAGATGATCCGCTCGAACCGCCTTCTCGCCTCCAGATGCGATCTCCCCATCCATCTCGGAGTTACGGAGGCGGGCTGCGCATGGGAGGGGAATATCCGGTCGGCGGTCGGGATCGGCACTCTTCTCGCGGAGGGAATCGGCGACACGATCCGTGTGAGCCTAACGGATGACGCGGTCGAGGAGGTCCGGTCGGGCTTCGAGATTCTGAAGGCGCTTGGCCTTCGCGACAGGGGCATAACGTTCATCTCGTGTCCGACCTGCGGGAGGCTCGAAGCGGATATACGTTCGGTGGCCCTGGCGCTCAGGGAGAGGCTGGGGCATCTCGACAAGCCCTTGAGGGTGGCCCTGATGGGATGCGCGGTGAACGGTCCGGGCGAGGCCGCGGGCAGCGACATATGCCTGCTTGCGGGGAAGGAGAAGGGGGTCATTTACCGGGGCGAGAGGATAGTCCGGACGGTTGCTGTCGAGGGTTTCGTCGACGAGATGGAGCGGGAGATTATAGCGTTGTACGAGGAGATGTACGGGCGGATTACCCCGAGGTCGGGGTAGGATTCCGGTGCCGGTGCCGTCCCACTGAGCTTCCCAGCCCTTTAAAACCTGGTGGCGGAAAAAATCCGAAAAAAACGCGGGAATTTAAGTCCTATTATGTAATATAGCAGGCTATGCCATGATAGTACTGGTGAAATAAGGCGATATACGTGGACAGCATGCAGTACGAGAAGAAGGAGATCACAACCATGAGACTAACAAGACACTTTCTATACTTCTGTTTCATACCGTTCATTTGCGTTCTGGCGGCTTTCGGGTTGCACGCCTGCACCGCTCAGCAGGCCGCCGACACGGCCGCCGGGACGATCCAGACCCTGGGCGACAGGGTCGCCGACCTGCCCCAGAACGTCAACACTGCGGCACCCTACATGCAGCAGGACCTCGAGAAACTCTGGTATGACGTCGCCGGGACGTTCGAAGCGTGCGGCGACAATGTCGGCGTGTCGGAGCCCCCGCATCCTCTTGTCGAGGCCGAGGCGGCGCGCGAGAAACTGATCGCCGGTGAGAGCTTCAACGAAGTCGTAGCCAACGCCACAAGAGAGCTCACGCCGGACGACCTCAAGAGCATACCCTCAAGCGACCTTGAAGCGCTCAATGGAGTGCTTCCCTTCGAAGTGGACCTCGAATCGTGCGGCGAAAACCTGGCCGAGGTATTGAACTCCCTCGATATCGGGCAGGTTTCCGCCATTCTCAAGTCCAAGGCGGGATATCACCTGATTCAGCTTCTGGACCGGGATGGGGTGCGCGTGAGGATCGGGCACATCGTGTTCGAGATCAAACCGGCGGATGATGTACCCGAAGACGAGCCCCAGGAAGCGGCTGCGGCACCAATGACCCCGTTTGACGAAGCCATCGCCAAGCTGAACAAGGCGATCGAGGAACAGCGCCGGTGATTCGCCCTCAGATTCCAGCCTGAGAATATCTCCTCTCTCCACTGCCTTCTGGTTCTCAACGGCCCCTGCCCCGGGGCCGTTTTTGCAGCATGAACGTCTCGGGGCTGTTGGAAATCGTATATCGAAGCGAATCGTGTGGCACCCTCAGGCAGAAAGACTGCGCGAGCAGGCTTTCTGCCTGGGGGTGTTCAATCTGCTAATCCCACTATTCATGAGGCATTCAGGTGATTGGGCCGGCACCCCCAGGCTCGAAGACTCGCCTGAGGGTGTTCAATCTGCTAATCCCACTATTCATGAGGCATTCAGGTGATTGGGCCGG
>CAYGZQ010000017.1:0-3207 GCA_964354375.1 uncultured Planctomycetota bacterium | reverse complement strand
CACCCCCAGGCTCGAAGACTCGCCTGAGGGTGCCACGCCTGAGTTACTCTGCTTGCGCGAAACCGGACTTTTTCAGAAGCTCCGGGACGCTTGCTGCGAATGTCGCCAAAAAAGATTTAAGTTGATATACTGTCGACTTTCTTTTGCCGAATCTCACAATGGCGGAGGAGCCTGCGATGGGAGGAAAACGTGAACGATGGGACTCGCGAGCCGCGTTCATTCTCGCGGCCATAGGTAGTGCGATCGGGCTTGGCAATGTGTGGAGGTTCCCGTTCATTGCCTACAAGAACGGCGGCGGGGCATTCCTGATTCCCTACTTCTTTGCACTTCTTACTGCCGGTATTCCGGTACTGATCCTCGAGATGGCGATCGGGCAGCAGTTCCAGGCCGCCGCGCCCGGGGCGCTAAGAAAAGCGAGAAAATGGTTTGAGTGGGTGGGATGGTACGCTATTCTCGTCGCGCTGGTAATCACCTTCTACTATTGCGTTATCATGGCCTGGAGCGTGAATTACCTTGTGTACTCGCTCACGATGAAATGGGCGAGTTATCCGGGCGGAGAGCAGGCATTTTTCAACGAATATGTTCTTCAGAGAACCGCAGGACCCGGCGAACTGGGGCACATTTCGTGGCCACTCCTCGCCTCTCTCGCTATCACCTGGATAGGCATCTACTTCTGCGTAAGAAAAGGAACGGAGACTGTCGGGAAAGTCGTCTGGGTCTCTGTGAACCTGCCGATTCTCCTGTTGATCATCATGTTCCTGAGAGGAGTGACGCTGCCCGGAGCATTCGAGGGCATCAAGCTCTATCTTACACCCGACTGGGGCGCGCTGTTGAAGCCCGATGTCTGGGCTGCTGCGTACGGTCAGATATTCTTCACTCTTTCGGTCGGATTCGGAGTGATGAGCGCGTATGCCAGTTTCAGGCCGAAGAAAACCGACATCACAAACAGCTGTTTCATGACAGGTCTTTCCAATTCCGGCATCGAGTTCTTCGCCGGCTTTGCGGTGTTCGCTGTGATCGGCTACATGGCCACACAGTTGGGCGTGCCGGTCAACGGATTGGAGCAAGCCGGATACAAGATCGACGGGCCGGGTCTTGCTTTTGTGACCTACGCCAAGGCTATAACGATGCTTCCGGCGCTGCAGCAGGTCTTCGGGGTGCTGTTCTTCCTCATGCTTTTCAGCCTCGGGATAGACTCCGCGTTCAGCCTGACGGAAGCTGCGAGTGTAGCCTTTGCCGACAAGTTCCAGATCAACAGGTTCAAGGCCAATGTCCTCATCTGCATCGTAGGCTTCCTTGGCGGGATTCTCTTCGTAACAGGCGCAGGCCTCTTCTGGCTCGATATCATCGACCATTGGATGAACCAATACGGGCTTGTGATCGTGTCGTTTCTCGAGTGTGTCTTCCTCGGCTGGTTCTTCAACCTGAGATGGCTGCAGGAACAGATCGACAAGTACGGCGAGGTCAAGACGCGGGGATGGTGGATTGTGATGGTCAAATATGTCACCCCCGTCATTCTCGGGATCATTATCGTTACGTACCTGATCAAGGAGATTAGGGAGCCGTACGAAGGCTATCCCCAGTGGGCTCTGGCATTGGGCGGATGGGGACTCTGCGGTCTCCTGGTTCTGATCAGTGTGCTCCTGTCCATCGCAAAGGAGAGGAAGGCGAAAGCGGAGGTGAAGTCATGAGAATCGATGCCTGGCTAATGCTGATTGTCGGATGCCTCATTCTTTACGGGGGATTGACGTGGTCGTTCTATACTGCGTATCAGTCCTCCAAGCATGCCCCGCCGGACGCGGGCACCGAGGAGGAGGAGCACATAATCCCGAAGACTTACTAGGTCTGCAGGGAAGTCTATTTCATCGCGACCACTATCGTATCCGGCGCTCTTCTGCTGAAGAATTGCCGCGCGATCTTCAGGTCCGCCTCGCGCATGCTCCTTCCGAGCGAGCGAATCAGGTCGGTGAACTCCAGCCGTGTGAACGGCTGCCGGTTGGATATCGCGAACGCCCAGATCGGGACATGGTCCGCCGCCTGCAGCATGAGCGACAGGGCGACCATGTACTCGTTCAGGTTCTCGAAGCTTGATCCGATGGCTCCCTGGGGCGCGATACGGTCCAGCGGGAAATCGCTCGTTCCCCTCAGCCAGCTTTCGAGCGTGTGCTCCCTCGAACCGAAAGAGGAGTATCCCTGCAGGGGGGGCGGGTTGATGAACAGGATGTCGGCGATGACCTTGTCACTGAGCTCGCGAGGGTCTTTCAGCCACATCTCGTTCGATTCCTGATTGTTGAGAATGCTCTGGTTGACGTGCCTGATGTAAAATTCGAGAAGACCGGGCGGGGTCCAGTCCAGTGAAGTCCCGAAACGTTTCGCGGTGATCCAGTAGTCGATCACAAGGCACACGGCGGTCTCGACAAGCGCGCGCACGTACTCGTCCTTCGCCTTGGTGATCTCTTTCCGCCAGTATTCAAGCCATTTGCGCTCGTCGTCGAGAAGCCAGTCGCCGCCGAGAGTTTTGTAGTGGTAGAGTTTCGGAAGCGCGGCGGACCTGTCGGTGAGCCTGGCGGAAAGCTCGTCCGGGACCGTGAATACGTTGTTCTCCCACAGCGCCTTGCCCTTCACATACGTATAAAGCGAGAGGTCGTTTCCGATGATCCTGACGTTCTGGAGCTTGAAATAGCCGGGCGCTCCGCTGGTGCTCGAGAGCGGATCGTACACGGTGTCGATGTGGTAGCGCTCCAGCTCGCGGTACACCATCGACGGGGAAAGCTCCGGCTTGAAGGTGATGCTGTCGAGCTGACGCGATTTGAACGGAAGGCTCACAGCCAGTCCTCACTCTCCCTTCGCCGGCTCAGGATCTCCTCGATACCGGCCAGGCTCGGGTCGAGCCGTCCGGAACCGAAATCCTTCTGCATTTCCTTGAGGATTCTCTCGAGGGGCAGCGCCTTTCTGTAGGCCCGATGGCTGGCCATGGCGTCGAACGTGTACGCCACCGCGAGTATCCGCGAGAAGATAGGGATCTCTTCTCCTCTCAGCCCGTCGGGATATCCCGACCCGTCGTACCTCTCGTGCTGGTGGCGCACCACGGTCGCGAGATCGTCCAGGCTTCGTATGGTCGACACGATCTGCTCGCTGACGAGCGGGTATCTTTCCATTATCTCCCGCTCGCCGTCGGTAAGCCTGCCGGCCTTGTCGACAATCGCG
>CAYGZQ010000016.1:52737-68105 GCA_964354375.1 uncultured Planctomycetota bacterium | reverse complement strand
CTCCACCTCACCCCCCTAGCCCCCTCTCCATCCGCCGCGGCGGAGGGAGAGGGGGCTAGGGGGTGAGGTTTAATTGTGGAGAGGGGGGCTAGGGGGGTGAGGTGGAAAGTCAATTTCCGGATGCACCCGATTTTCTTCGCCACCCGTGAGTTTGACACCATCTGCAAACGATTATAATATAGTGCCCCCTTGAGGTGCACGGTTTCCTGTCGAAGGAAAGGGTAGTAAGGAGCTACAACGGTGAATGACACGAATACGGCCCTTCTGCTTGTGCTTATTCAGGGAGTGGGATTCGCACTTGTGGCAGTCGCGTTTTTTTTCATCGCGTTGTTCCTGAAGGGGCTTATCGATAAACTCATCGCCCTCGTCGAGAATCTCAATGAGAAAGTGACGAGCATCGACGACGAGCTTAAGCCGATAATGAGCAGTATCGATCAGTCCCTGAAGAACATTGAGCCGTTTACCAGGGAGCTTGGGGAGCGGGGCGAGGAAGTCGGGAGGCTCATAGAGAACCTGGAGAGGGTGACTGACGATGCGAGGGCGACGACGGGAGCGATACGAGGAGGGGTTGTGCCGATCGCGCACACGCTGAAGGGGCTGTTCGCGGGGCTGATGGAGGGGGCAAAGGTGCTTGGGGAGTATCAACGTTCGGGCAAAGACGAAATCGAGATAGAATGAATAGAATGAGGAGATGAAATATGACCAGAGATGACGATTATCGGAGCGACTACTCGGCGGACACCATACGGTATCTGGCCGCTGGATTCGGAATGGGGCTGCTGGTCGGCGCAGCGCTGGGGATCCTTCTTGCACCGAAGTCCGGTCGAGAGACGCGGGAGCAGATCAAGGAGTTCGCGACCGAGATAGGATCGCGTGCGAAGACGGTCGCGGGCGATGTTGGCGGTCGTGCGGCGGAGACGTACGGACGGGTGTCCGAGCGCGCGCGAACTACCGCCGGAGAAATGACCGGCAGGGCCAGGAAGATGGGCGCCACGATCACCGAGACCGCCGCAACCATGAAGGAAGTCACCGGCAAGGTCACACGCGCCGCCAAGGAAGGTTACAAGAAAACCATGGAAGAGCTGAGAGCGGCGGAAGCGGATGCCGACGAGGAAGCCGAATCCGGCAAGGCGTAGGCTCACAGGGATTGTTGAAGAAGCGGCTTCGTGAGGCAGGCTTTCCAGCCTGCCGTTTTTTTTGACGGACCGGCGCGCACCTATCCCATCCACGGTCGTCACTTGCCCGGTTCAACCTCGGCGGGTATACTCTCTCTGCCGATCGGCGCGTCGCGAGCGGGCACCGTGAACCCCGTCAGGTCCGGAAGGAAGCAGCGGTAAGCGGAACGTCTGTTGTGCGGTCGATGTCGGTCGGCATTTTTTTTGACCCGAGCTTGACGCTGAGAAAAAGCCCTTAGACAGCGTATCTTCGGCTTTTCGTTTCTCAAGGCCGACTACTGATCATCAGTAGACAATGACCGCCAGATCGTCCATGTAGTAGTGGCCCTCATTCGCTTGCCAGTTGTTGAGGGTGCTCCAGGTGCTGCACGTGACCGCGGCGTAATCGAAATCCGCGTCGGTGATTCCGGCGTTCACGCGGCTGAGAAGCCAGGTCTGGTTCGTGCCGTGCCACATCGCCGAGGTCGTCGGGGTGCCGAAGAGCTCCGTGATCGACAGGTTCGGGTACCCGACATGCGTGGCAGGATCTCCGAATCCCCCGGGAGGGTCGTCCGGGTAGTTGTAGAAAATATCGTACTCGAACCACGTTCTGGAGGGATCGGCGTACCCGATCGGCTCCGGTGGAGGAGCGGTGGCGCCGCCCGCTGTAAAGCCGGGATAGTTCTCCCCCGAGCCGCAGTAGAAGTTGGATTTCTTCCAGCAGTCGTAGTACCAGTGCCCCCACTCGATGAAGGACTCGGTTGCGCCCGGGATATCAGGCTCGGCAGGGGTGCAGAGTGTCGACCACATGACCATGCAGGCGTCGGCATAGCAGCCATTGTCGACGAAGTAGCCCCATCCGCCGGCATTGCCCCAACCGGCACCTCTCTGCATACGCATCTGACCGTTGTAGATCGAATTCCCGCCCATGAGCCAGTTCCCCTCATCGGTTGTGCCGCCGCCGTTGTCCATCTCGATCAGCGCCAGGTTGCTGTCGACCGACTCCGTGGTCGGATCGTCAGCCGTTGACCGCGACCTCACCGTGAATACATAGCCCGCGTTGCCGTCGAAGTCGGTGACGATCGCCGGAGACCCGTCGACAAGCAGCACGGGCGTAGTGTAATCGATGTTGATGACTCCGCCGTTGTCATATGGGTCCGCATCCCGGTACACCGCGTACTGCGGATCGCTCGTGTCCGTCCAGTAGAGCTCCAGGCTCTCTATCGCCGTGCCGCCGGATACCCTATTGGTCTTTAGCTTCAGGTCGGTCACCTGTGTCCCCTGCGGGGGAGTCGGCTCCTCGGGCAGTATGTCGTCTTTCGTGTGGAAGAAATAGGCCGCCAGGTTGGCGTCTGTGGGCGGATTCCCTGTGCCGGGGTCGAATGTCGTGGGATCGGCGGACTCCACGGTGAGTAGAAACGTGATCGGCAACAGGCTTGCGGGAGTGCAGTTGGGAATCTCAATGGTGACGACCGATGAGATCCCCGTCGAGCCCGGAGACACATCGAGCTCGCTCAGCGGGAAGAACAAATAGTCGGACGGTAGAGGGTTGTTGGAGTTCTCGTCGTAGGCTTCAACGGCTATCCCGGAGGTTTCACCGAGCAGACCGGAGGGATCGTGAGCGAGGCCCTGGTCGAAAATCTCGACATCGAGGCTCACATCGCCGCCCCCGTGGTCGACTTCGTACCAGAGCGTGGAATTGTCGGCTATGACCGCCAGATATATCGCCTCGTCGGCGTTGGCTTCGGGCGGGAAGCTCCCGGGAATGTCGCCGGGAATGATCTCGGTCGGCTCAACCCAGTGAGCGATAACGCCATACTGGAACTGAAGTATCGGGCCGACGTCATAGGGGAACTGAAGCTCGTATTCTCTTGTGTTTGCCGCCCCGGCGCGGAACTGCCCGCGGTTGTGGACATTCAGGGGATCGGCGTAGTATCCGGCCACGCTCTCGTCCTTGACGAGCCCGTCCGCGAAGTACTTGTACCCGTTGATCGTGGACGTGAACACGCCGAAGTCGGGCGAGCCGAGTTTTCCGGACACGAAACTGAAAATTGTGCCGTCCGGCGCGAACTCGACCGGATTCATCCAGCGCGTGTATCCATCGGCGTTCAGAAGCTTGGCCCCGTCGACTCCGTTGGTGTAGAGCACTCCGTCGTCATACTTGCCGATTATGCTCCCGGGACTTATCAGGACGCCTGTCACGTCGTGTCCCGTGTACTGGTCCAGGCCGGGGAACGGGTGCGTGAGCATCACATCGACACCGATCTTCCCCGACTCGAACCATTCGGATACGTCGGTGACCGTCAGCTTCAGGTTCGTCAGTTTGCCGGCAGGAGGCTGCATGAACGTGACGACATCCACGGTGAAGTCGGCGGTTCTCAGGGGAGCGATGCCGGCCGACCATGACGCGGTGTCGATCGAGACATCGTAGAAACCCCATGGGACCACACTCGAAGCGACCCGGGCGTCGATTGGTGCGGTCATCTCACCGGGTTGACCGGTTCCGGGGGTTGCCGGCGAGACGGAAGCCGCGGAACATCCGACCGCCGCCAGCATGGCGAGCGCAACACCGATAATGAGGGAATAACGCGACATTGCAGGCCTCCTAGGTAATAGACAAACTGATAAAGAGGTCAACACAGACACCTCTTGAGTCCATTATAAAAAGTATTATCACATAGTGCAATGTTATTAGGAGAAAAGCGGCAGCAGGCTCTCTCGTTCCCACACCAGCCACGAAAAGACTGGCCGGCAAGATGCCGGGAACTGAGGGGACTTACGTTTCGGAAAAGGAACTGCTAGAATTCCGCTTCCCGAAGCCGGTCTCAGACCGGCGAACTCGAAAGGAAAATGAAAATGACCCACATCGACGGTGTGAGCTACGAGGCGATGCTCGAAAACCCCCGGAACGAATACAAGCTCTACACTCTTACGGACAGCAGGATCGTGCCGGTCCTGAGGTACGTGCCGCTTGACGAGAAAGGGCACATAATCGCGAACCCGGGCAGGGGTTTCTACAGGCCGATAGAGTACGAGGTCACTCTCGGCGAGGGTGGCGGCATCGAGATAATCGGCCCCCTCAGGCTGAACGAGACCAGGATCATGGTGCAGAGATATGTCATCAAGGAAGAGATGACGAGGATACTCAAGAGCCTGATGCAGAGCAGCTCGATAGTCGTCGGCACACTTCCTTGATCGGAGGGCTGGGGACGATTTTGCTTCAGGTGAGGATGTATTTTTAGAGATGTCTTGGGCGCGAACATGACCGTGTGGTCCGCGGCAGTTCGCGCCTTGCGCCTTTTTGACAAGGCGTTTCGGCTTCTGTTATACTCCACCTTTCCCTGATGGGTCGGGGTCGAGCGGAGGAGGGGTTGCACCCTCCATTTTGTGTCGGATTGCGCCCGACCCCTGAATTCCTGCGGGGTTTCGATCCTGACGAACAGCCGATTCGGAGGTTCCTTGTGGATATTTCCGCTGAAAACAAGATGGTGCGCGAGATGGCGCGCGATTTTGCGCGGAACGAGCTTGCCCCCAAAGCCTCGGAGATGGATGAGAAGGGTCGAATGGACCCGGAGATCCTCTCCAAGATGGCCCAGCTCGGCTTCTGGGGAATCCCGTGGCCCGAGGAATACGGCGGCACGGGAATGGATGTCCTGAGCTACATAATAGCGGTGGAGGAACTCAGCAGGGTGTGCGGCTCGACCGGCATCACCCTCGCAGCCCATACCTCCCTCGGCTGCTACCCCATATATGCGTTCGGGACCGAAGAACAGAAGATCAAGTACCTTCCCAGGTTGTGCTCCGGGGAATATCTGGGCGCGATGGGTCTCACCGAGCCCGAGGCGGGATCGGATGCCGGCGGAACGAAGACCACCGCGGTCAGGGACGGCGACGAATGGATTCTGAACGGCACCAAGACGTTCATCACCAACAGCGAGTTCGCGGGGACGTTCGTCGTGGCCGCGAGCACCGACCCTCCAGCCAAGACCAGGGGCATCACCGCATTCATAGTGGAGAAGGACACCCCGGGTTTCCGTGTCGGGAAGCATGAGAACAAGATGGGTCTCAGGGGCTCATCGACGACCGAGCTGATTTTCGAGGATTGCCGCCTGTCCGATGCGCAGAGGCTTGGAGAGGTAAACCAGGGCTTCAGGGTCTTCATGAAGACGCTGGACGGCGGACGTATCAGCATCGGCGCTCTGGCACTGGGTGTCGGACAGGGCGCGTTCGACGAGGCGTTGAAGTACTCTCAGCAGCGCGTACAGTTCGACCAGCCGATCATCAATTTCCAGGCGATCCAGTGGATGCTTGCGGATTCGGCGACGAAACTCGAGGCCTCACGGCACCTGGTCTATAACGCCGCGAGGCGCTATGCCCGCGGCGAGGACTTTCACCGCGAGGCCGCGATGGCCAAGCTTTTCGCCGCGATTACCTGCCGGGAAGTGTGCAACGACGCCGTGCAGATACACGGCGGCTACGGATACATCAAGGAGTTCCCGGTGGAGAGGATGTACCGGGACGCGAAGCTGATGGAGATAGGGGAGGGCACGAACGAGATCCACAGGATAGTCATCGCGCGGGACATCGTGAAAAGGGGCTTCCCGCGGCACGATTTCGAGTAATGGAGTCGAGATTGGCCTGCATGCGTTTGCGTGCGGGCCTCGAATAGCAGAATACGCCCGGCGACCGTGCCGGGAAAGAAAGAGAGGATGTTATGACCGACGTTGGCATCGTTGGATACGGAGCCTCAATCCCCAGGCGTCGCATCAAGGTTGAGGAGATAGCGAAGGTCTGGGGAGCCGACGCGGAGAGCTTCAAGAAAGGGCTGATGCTCACGGAGAAGAGTGTGCCTGCGAACGATCAGGACACGATTTCGCTCTCCGTGGAGGCCGCGAAGCGCGCGATCAAGCGTGCCGGGATCGATCCCAGGAGGATCGGCTCCGTCTATGTCGGCTCTGAGTCGCATCCGTACGCTGTGAAGCCCTCCGGGACCGTCGTCGCTGAAGCCATCGACGCCGTCCCGGAGTGTCATTGCGCGGACTTCGAGTTCGCCTGCAAGGCGGGAAGCGAGGCTATGTTTGTGGGGTACTCGGAGGTGAAAGCGGAGACGGTCGAATATTCGCTGGCGATCGGCGCGGATACGAGCCAGGGTGCACCGGGCGACGCGCTTGAGTATTCAGCGGCCGCCGGCGCTGCCGCCTTCATCTTCGGCCTCGACAAACTGGTTGCGAAGGTGCTTTACACCTACTCCTACATGACCGACACCCCGGACTTCTGGCGACGCGAGTACCAGCACTATCCGCAGCACGGGGGCCGCTACACCGGAGAGCCGGCCTATTTCAAGCATGTTCTCGGCGCCGGAAGAGGGATCATGGACATGGCCGGCATGAAACCGGAGGAGATCGACTGGTTCGTCGCGCACCAGCCGAACGGCAAGTTCCCGCTCAGGGCCGGCAAGGCGCTCGGTTTCCCGAAGGAGAAGATCGAGCCCGGATGGCTGGTTCCGAAACTGGGCAATACTTACTCCGGAGCAAGCCCCATCGGGCTGACTGCCACGCTGGATATTGCGAAGCCGGGCCAGATCATACTGATGGTCAGTTATGGCTCGGGAGCCGGGTCGGACGCGTTCATTTTCGAGGTCACGAAGCGAATCGACGAGGTCCGCGACATGACCGAGAGGACGCGCTACCAGCTCGAGCACCGTCCCATCTATCTTGATTACGGAAATTACGCCAAGTTCAGGGGCAAGATCCTGAGGGCTAAATAACGGAGGCTTTCGACCATGCGAGATGTAGCAGTAATTGGAGTAGGAATGAACAAATGGGGCGAGCTTTGGGAGAAAGACCTCCGCGATCTGTACGTGGAGGCGGCCCTGCTCGCCATCAAAGACGCCGGGGTGGATCATGTGGACAGCATGTACGTGGGCTGCATGACATCCGGGCTGTTCAACTGCCAGGAGCACCTGGGCAGTCTCATGGCCGACTATCTCGGCGTGAACCCGATCCCTGCCACGAGGGTTGAGTCGGCCTGCGCGTCGGGCGGTATTGCAGTCCGGATGGGCTTCATGGAAGTGGCCGGCGGCTTCTCAGACCTCGTCCTCGTCGGCGGTGTCGAGAAGATGACGGATGTGTCCGGCGACGGAGCGACCTTTGCGCTCGCGACCGCCTGCGATCAGGAGTGGGAGGCGTACAACGGGATCACCTTCCCCGGTTTGTACGCGATGATGGCGCGGGCGCACATGGCCAAGTACGGTACGAAGCGCGAGCACCTCGCGATGGTGGCTGTCAAGAATCACGAGAACGGTTTCCACAATCCGAACGCGCAATACCGCATGAAGGTCACCGTCGACGAAGTCATCAACTCGACGAAAGTCGCGGAGCCATTGAATATTCTGGACTGCTCTCCCATCACCGACGGTGCCGCGGCGATCATTCTTACGACCGTGGAGAACGCAAAAAAACTCGGCAAGCCCATCGTCAAGATAATCGGGTCCGGACAGGCGACCGGCACCATCGCCCTGCATTCACGAACCGATCTCGCGGCCATCGACGCCACTCGCTATGCCGCAGAGAAGGCCTACAAGATGGCCGGCAAGTCCCCCAAGGACATTCAGTTCGCCGAAGTGCACGACTGCTTCACGATCGCCGAGCTTGTCATCATGGAGGAGCTCGGCTTCGTGGAGAGGGGCAAGAGCGGACCCGCCGTGGAGGCCGGAGAGACAAAGGTCGGCGGACGGATTCCGATCAATACATCGGGGGGCCTCAAGAGCAAGGGTCACCCGGTCGGAGCGACCGGCGTGGCGCAGATTATCGCCCTGGTCGAGCAGTTCAGGGGTGAGAAGGGCGTCTGCCAGGTCAAAGGCGCCAGGGTCGGACTGACCCAGAACATGGGCGGGTCCGGCGGCAGTTCGGTAGTCCACATTCTGGAGGCGATGTCATGAGCTTCGAAAGTGTAACCCCTGCGAGATACGCGAGGTTCATACCTCAACGATATCGGCTCGAGGCCGGGTACTGCAAGAAGTGCGAGAAGTACTTCTTCCCGCCGCGACTCGTATGCTCGTGCGGGAACGAGAAGATGGAGATCAGGAAGCTTCCGGATGAGGGCAAGCTGCTGACCTACACGATCATTCATACGCCGGGAAGCCAGTTCCAGGATGAGCGGCCGTTCGCCATCGGCGTTGTCGAGCTGGCCCCGGGCGCGCGCATCACGACACAGATAGCCGACACGCCGTTCGACGAGATCAAGATCGGGATGAAGCTTAAGGTGGAGTTCCGGAAAATTCAGTCGGTGGGCGAAGGCGGCGTGCTGGCGTACGGTTACAAGGTGGTCGCACCGTAGCAATCGCCGCCGCGATGCGGCATCATTGTGAGTGCTTTTGAATCCCCGGACATCAGGCGGGGGTTTTCGTGTGCGTTCGTCTCAATCTTCTGTACACTTGAAGAACCATGTTCAGGATCGAATCGAAAGTCAACACCACGTCCACCGACTTCAAGGAGAACGTCGAGCACAACCTGCGCCTTGTCGATGATTTGAAAGAGCGCATGGAGAAGATCAAACTGGGCGGACCCGAGCATCACCGCAAGCGTCACCTCGAGCGCAACAAGATGCTTGTGCGTGACCGCATCAAGGGCCTTCTCGACCGCGGCAGCCCGTTCCTTGAATTCTCCACGCTCGCCGCATGGGATCAATATGACAACGAGTCGCCCGGAGCGGGAGTTGTGACGGGCATTGGCCGAGTGCATGGCCGCGAGATTCTCATCGTCGCCAACGACGCGACGGTCAAGGGCGGCACGTACTTCCCCATGACGATCAAGAAGCACGTACGCGCCCAGGAGATCGCCCTCGACAATCGCCTCCCTTGCGTCTATCTCGTCGACTCAGGCGGCATTTTCCTTCCCTTGCAGATCGGCACCTTTCCCGACAAGGAGCATTTCGGCAGGATTTTCTACAACCAGGCCCGCATGTCGCGTGAGGGAATTCCGCAGATAGCGGTCGTGATGGGCAGTTGCACAGCGGGCGGAGCGTATGTTCCCGCGATGAGCGACGAAGTTGTGCAGGTTCGCAGGCAGGGTACGATTTTCATCGGCGGACCGCCGCTTGTCGAGGCCGCGACGGGAGAGAAAGTTACCGCGGAGGATCTGGGCGGCGCGGATGTCCACTGCCGCATCTCCGGCGTGAGCGATCATTACGCCATCAACGACGAGGATGCGCTGAGAATCTGCCGCAACATCATCGAGACGCTCGCCCGCAACCGAAAATTCGAGCTCGATGTGGCCGAGCCGGAGGAGCCGTACTACGATCCGAAGGAAATCTACGGCATAGTTCCGAAAACGACGACGAAGCAGTACGACATACGCGAGATCATCGCGCGCATCGTCGACGGCTCGTATTTCCAGGAGTTCAAGGAGCATTACGCGCCGACGATCGTGACCGGCTTCGCCCGGATCATGGGCTATCCCGTCGGCATCGTAGCGAACAACGGTGTCCTGTTCCCCGAGACCGCCAGAAAGGGCGCGCATTTCGTCACACTGTGCGGGATGAGAAAAGTGCCCCTCGTTTTCCTGCAGAACATAACCGGATTCATTGTCGGGAAGCAGTATGAGCACGGCGGAATTCCGCGCGACGGTGCGAAGATGGTGCACGCGGTGTCGAACGTTGACGTGCCGAGGTTCACGGTGATCGTCGGGGCGTCGCACGGCGCGGGGAATTACGCCATGTGCGGGAGGGGCTATCTCCCGAGGCTGCTTTGGATGTGGCCCAACTCGCGCATATCGGTCATGGGCGGCGAGCAGGCGGCGGACGTTCTCACGGACGTGAAGGCCAGTCAGCTCAAGGCAGCCGGGAAGGAAGTCGACGAGAAGGCGATGAGGGAGTTGAAAGAGAGAATCCTTGCGGAGTACGAGCACGATTCGAGCGCGTACTTCTCGACGTCGCGTCTGTGGGACGACGGCATACTCGACCCGCTGGACACGCGCACCGCGCTCGCGCTCGGCATAAGCATGTCCCTGAACGCCCCCATTCCGGACTTCAGGATGGGGATATTTAGGATGTAGGATTTCCATTGAACAGTGCTGGCCCGAGTGGAGATTATGATTAACTTCGAACATCTGCTTAATGGCTCAGGCGATAAGCATCCTGATAGGGACACTGCCGTCCCAGTAGAGGTTGTTGTTTTGTACGCAGACTTACGAGACTTCTCGAATTGGTGTAATAACTCAACTCCTCAAAGCATCCATGGACTTGTGGAGGACCAACTATACACAGCTTACGAGATCATGAAGGACAATGGTTGGGCCTCTATGAAGTGGCTTGGTGATGGATTTCTATTCGTCTGGGCAGCCATGAAGGACAGGAACATGGAAGATTGTGTTCTTATGGCTATCGATACAGCCTTTGAGATACATAAAAAGTATATATACTATTTTGCCGAAACCGCCAATACTGTCCCAGAAGGTTACGGAATCGGCATTTCTGCGGGAGAAGCGTATCGGGTAACACCTAGAACCGCCATCGAAGAGCTAAATACACTTGATTATGTTGGATACCCTTTGAACTCCGGGGCTAGATTGCAGAGATTAGCTCGAGCTAACGCAACTGTTATCGACTTCAATTGTGCTCAATCACTCAACCGGCAATGGCCGCCGACTTTGAAATACTACGGGACAACCGTCATAGAACCTCCTAATGAGGACATAGACGAGGCAAGGAAGATGAAAGGACTACGACGGGAAGATCAAGAGAGCTTCAAGTATATCGTTTTTCAGGGATTAGTCTCATTGGATAGAACGCTGAATTCAAAAAGAGGCGAACGATATGCGCGGCCAGGAGAAACTTAGGCAGAAACGCAACGAGATAATCGCCATCGCCGCTAAATACGGCGTGAGAAATATCCGCGTCTTCGGCTCTGTCGCCCGTGATGAGTCCGACGAATCGAGCGACATCGATTTGCTCGTCACTCTGGACCGAGGCGTGACTCTCATGAAAATGTCGGCACTCAGGCGCGAGCTTGAAGCGCTCCTTGGCTGCAAGGTCGATGTGATAAGCGACAATGGGCTTAGGGAACAAATAAAGGAAAGAATCTTGGCGGAGGCCGTACCGCTATGAGATCAGATACAGAAAGGCTGAGAGATATTCTCCTGGCTATCGAACAGATAGAGAAGTATGTCGAGGCAGGAGAGGAGGCTTTCAGAAAAGATGAGATGTTGCAGGTCTGGTTCGTGCATCACATACAGATCATTGGTGAGGCATCGGCGAACGTCACTCCAGAATTCAAGGAGAAGTATAGATCGATTCCGTGGCAGGATATCGTTGATATGCGCAATATTCTGGTGCATCAGTATTTCGGGATCGACCTGACCGAAGTTTGGGATACCCTTCAAATAGACATTCCGGAAGTCAAGCGCGAGATCGCCAGAGTGTTGAGGGAGATAGACAATGCCTGAACGTATCGACCTCGAAACCCTTTTTCTCCTCATCGACGGACCTGTCGCGACGTGCACGTTCAACCGTCCCGACGTCCGCAATGCCTTCAACGCCCAGATGATCAAGGACATCACTCAGGCGGTTCTGAGAGTGGGCGCGATGGAGAAAGTCCGGGCGCTGGTCGTGACAGGAGCGGGCAGCGCGTTCTCCGCCGGAGCCGACCTCAACTGGATGAAATCGATGCGCGACTATTCCTACGAGGAGAACATCGCCGACGCCGAGGCGCTCGCCGATTGCATGCACGCGCTCTATACTTGCCCGAAGCCGACGGTCGCCCGCGTGAATGGTCCGGCGATCGGCGGCGGCAACGGCCTCGTCTGCGCGTGCGACATCGCCATCGCCGCCGAAGAGGCCATCTTCAGCCTCTCCGAAGTGAAGGTCGGACTTGTGCCCGCGACGATCGGGCCGTACGTCGTGAAGAGGGTCGGCGAGGCGAACGCGCGATATCTTATGTTGACGGGCCACAGGTTCAACGGGATCGAAGCGGTGGAGTACGGGCTTGTGCATTGGGCCGTGCCGTACGATGCATTGAATGAAGAGATCGATCTACTCACCGAGCGTCTGATCTCGTCGGGTCCGGAAGCGATGAAGATGGTGAAGGAGCTGATCCGCAACGTGCCGAGCATGTCGGAGGAAGAAGCGAAGAAGTACACGGCGAAGATGATCGCGGATTTGCGTACGAGCGAAGAGGGCCAGGAAGGGATCGCGGCGTTTCTGGAGAAGCGAAGGCCGAAATGGTCGGGATAACGGGACTGATGCCCCCCTGTAGTCCCCCCCAAGGGGGGGACAGCTTCCACTGAAATCACCGTCCCACCCTTTGGGGGGGACTACAGGGGGGGTATAGATTCGAGACAACATGTTCAAGAAAATACTCATAGCGAATCGTGGTGAGATAGCGGTGCGGATCATCCGCGCGTGTCGCGAGCTTAACATCCCCACTGCGACGATATTTTCCGAGGCCGACGCAACTGCGCTTCACGTGCAGGAAGCCGACGAGGCGGTCTGCGTGGGTCCGCCAGCGCCGCTGGAGAGTTATCTCAACCAGGACAGGATCATCCAGGAAGCGAAGAGACTCGGCTGCGACGCGATACATCCCGGCTATGGTTTCCTCGCGGAGAACGGGGGATTCGCCGGGAAGATAGAGGAAGCCGGGCTGGTTTTCATCGGCCCGCCCGCGCATGCGATCGCACTGATGGGCAACAAGATCGAGAGCCGCATAGCGATGACGAACGCGAAGGTGCCGGTTATTCCGGGCATGAACGCGAGCGCGAAGAGCTTCGATGATGTGAAGGAGGAGGCGAGAAGGATCGGGTACCCGGTGCTGGTGAAGGCGGCTGCGGGCGGCGGCGGAAAGGGCATGCGTCGCGTGGATTCACCCCGCGACCTGAAGAATGCTCTGGAGGGCGCGAGCCGCGAAGCCGGCAAGGCTTTCGGCGACCCAACCGTCTACGTGGAAAAATGGATCGTCGATCCCCGTCACATCGAATTCCAGGTCCTCGCCGACAGCCACGGCAATGTCGTGCATCTCTTCGAGCGCGAATGCTCGATTCAGCGACGTCACCAGAAAATCGTCGAGGAGACACCGTCGGTTGCACTCTATCCCGAGCTGAGGGCGAGGATGGGAGATACGGCGCGGAATGTCGCGAGCGCGGCGGGATACCGGTCGGCAGGCACGGTCGAGTTTCTCCTTGCGCCGGACGACAGTTTTTATTTCCTCGAAATGAACACGCGTATCCAGGTCGAGCATCCGGTGACCGAGCTTGTGGTCGGCATCGATCTGGTTCAGGAGCAAATCCGGATCGCTGCAGGGGAGCCGATCTCGTTCAGGCAGGAGGATTTGAAGCAAAGAGGGCACGCGATCGAGGTCCGCATTTACGCCGAGGATCCTGCGAACAATTTTCTCCCGCAGTCGGGACCGCTGTTGCTGGTCCATGAGCCGTCCGGACCCGGGGTGCGCGTCGACTCGGGGATATACAGCGGCGGCGAGGTTTCGACCTACTACGATCCCATCCTGTCGAAGCTGATCGTGCACGCCCCGAATCGTGAGGCCGCGCGACTGAGAATGATACGGGCGCTCAGAGATTACGCGATCCTTGGAATCCGCACGAACATTTCGTTCCTCATCGATGTTCTGAGGCACGTCGCGTTTGTGGACGGCGCGACCTACACCGATTTCATCCCCAGGAACCTGTCGGAGTGGCCTGAGGTTTCGGGCGACCTGACCGAGAGGCGCGACTATTTCGCCGACCTCGCGACTGTCGCTGCGGGCGTGATCGATCACATGGGGCTTGGGAAACGTCACGGCGCCGCGGCGTTCAGGGGCGACGGCGCGAGGGCCGTCAAGCCGGACCCGTGGGACACGGTCGGCTCCTGGGAGATCGCGTCGGGGAGGCAGGGGTAAGCCAGCAAGGCGGAATGAGTCCGATGGAATACAAGTACGACATAGGCGGAACGGAAAAAATTCTGGACGTGGAGGAGTCCGGCGGAACGCTCAAGGTGACGCTCGACGGGAAGACATACCAGGTCACCGCGTCTCCCTCCGGCGAATGCTGCATCCTGATGAGGATGAACGGTCGGAGCTTCCCCGTTCGTTTTGCGCGAGACGAGCATGGGCTTCATGTGATGGTCAAGGGAATTTCCATCCTGGCGAAAGAGCCGGGGGAGGGCGTCGGTCGAGGCGGCGATCTGGTCGAGCTTATCGACGGGAAGCAGATACTTGTGGCGCCTATGCCCGGACAGGTTGTGAAGGTCAACGTGAATGTCGGCGACAAAGTGGCGAAAAAGCAGTGCCTCGTGATTGTCGAGGCCATGAAAATGGAGAACGAGCTGAATACGTCGATCGACGGCACCGTGAGCGCGGTGCACGTGAAGGCGGGTCAGCAGGTTGACGCGCTGCAGCCGCTCGTCGAAGTCACTCAGGCTGAGGCCTGATCCCGGCAGCCATCCCGGTAGCCATCCCGGTAGCCATCCCGGTAGCCATCCCGGTAGCTGCTATCCTTGCCGTCTTCGGCAAGGTAGCTGCTACCGGGGCTCCGAAAAAGTGGCTGCTACCGGGGTACGAAGGCCGCAGACAGAGGCAAAGGAGGGTCACCCATGCCGAAATCCCTGAGCCGAGAAGATCTCGCCAGACAAATCTCCAGGGCCGCGCGCATAACGGGCACATTCACCCTGCGATCCGGCGCGACCAGCTCGGTCTATTTCGACAAGTACCGCTTCGAGGCCGATCCCAAGCTGCTTGCAGAGATAGCGGGACACCTGGTCGATCTTGTTCCCTCCGGAACCGAGAGACTGATCGGCCTCGAAATGGGCGGCATACCTCTCGCCACCGCGATCGGTCTCGAGACCGGTTTGAGAATCGGATTCTGCCGCAAGAAGCCGAAGGAATACGGGACGATGCTGCAGGTGGAAGGCGGGGTCAAGGCGGGCGAGAAGGTGACGATAATCGAGGACGTGATTACGTCCGGCGGCGCTGCGATCGAGGCTGTCACCGTCCTTCGCGAGATGGGGGTTGACATACTCGGGCTGGTGTCCGTGGTGGATCGCGAAGCGGGCGCCGTGAAAAAATTCGGGGAACTCGGTGTGGACTATCACCCCCTCTTCACGCGAAGCGAGTTGGACGCCGTAGCGGAGGGCTGAGAAAGGCATCCCGGCAACTCACGCGGCCGTCTCAACAACGGAATCGTAGGGGCAACCCCCTGTGGTTGCCCTTCAAAATCGAACGTAGGGGCAACC
>CAYGZQ010000016.1:0-52637 GCA_964354375.1 uncultured Planctomycetota bacterium | reverse complement strand
AATCGTAGGGGCAACCCCCTGTGGTTGCCCTTCAAAATCGAACGTAGGGGCAACCACGGGGGGTTGCCCCTACCGGAAGATGGCAGCACCCCAGAGATCAGTTCGGCGACCGAATCTCATATAGCTCCCAGTCGTCTTGTCTTACAGGGTCGATGTCGCGTACGTCGGTGAGGCCCGTCAAATCACCCTCGCTCTCCATCTTGTTCACATTTGCGAGAAACCTGAGGATGCCAATGACCTCGGGTTCAGAGAATTGCGAAAGATCGATCCGCCATCTCGGCGACCCCGACGGGTCGGTATATTTCTCCCCGCCCCGGTGCCTGAGAATCTCACGAGCCAGGCCGCGGCTCACATCGCGTTCTCTCATCGCGGCTATCATCTCGTTCTCATCGAACACCGTGAATCTGCCCTGGGTTTCCCCGGTGGTGACGCACCATTCGATCAGGGCCGCGCCCCGTCGCATCCGCGTCTCCATGAGGAGGTAGCCGATCTGCTGCTGCTCAAGGCGGCTCAGCATCTGGGCCGCAGTGAGGCGGGGGTCGAAATCGCCGCCGGACGGGATCACGTACGGAGCACTCACATTGTAGGTCCTCAGGGAGAAAATCATGAGCGTGTTATCAGCGGTCGCGACCTCATTCGCTTCCCGGAACACCTCTGCAGTCGGCCAGATTCGGTCGATGAACTGCGCTCTCGTCAGTTTGCCGGTCAGATAAGGGACCCTCTGTATGAAATGCCCCCATGCGACGTTCATCTGAAAGAGAAACGGGACCACAACAATGATGAACACAACCCATCGCGCCCAGTTTGATTTTGCCCTGAAAAGCGCGTCCAGCCATTCGACCACCAGCCAAAGCGCGAGGATTGTGAACGGAAGGAAGTAGCGGGTCTGAAGACTCATGACGAAAAAGGCGAACGAGAAGAAGACGAAGCACCAGATCGCGACGATCCGCTCGAGGCGTCGGTGGAGGAGCAGGATGCCGGCTATCGGCGCGAGCGCGAAGAGCCATGACATGTAGAGATAGGGAACTCTGAGCCACGAATTCCCGAACTGGTAGAACCACGATAATTTTAATGGATATATAAAATAGTTTGTGATTGTGACCGGGATGCCCCAGGTGGCCCACGTGCCGACATCGTCCGCCAGCGTCAGCTCGGGTCCGCCGAAAATCCCTCTCAGGAAGGGGAAAACAGGATTCCCCGTGGCCAAGATGTTCCTTCCGTACCACGGGATGACCGGGATCAGGAAGAAGACCAGAAATCCGATGAATGTCGCCAATGTCGTCTTTCGACGAATCCTGTCGGAGGCGAGAATCCACAGAATGTGCAGAAATATCAGAGCCGCGAGCGGGAGCGCGGAGTATTTCGATGCGCATGCGGTCCCCAGGAACAGTCCCACGAGCGCAAGGCTCGTGAATCCCGATTTCCGCAGCCGGGAGAAAAAGGCAAACAGGGGTTGTCGAGGATCGGGCCTCCCTTCGGATGGTCTGTCGCGGGAGAGAAGCCAGCCAAAGTATGTGAAAGTACCGGCGAGAGAGAACAGGGTCACGCCGCCGTCGATGTAACCGGAGTAGGCGATGACCGGCCAGTAGAAAAGCCCCGACGTCGCTGCCGCCAAAAGCCATCCGACCCGCGCCTTGCCACGCTGCACGCAAAAATCGACTATCCAGCCCATGAGAAGAAGCTGCATGAACCAGAAACATAGATTCGCAGCGTCGGGGCCATGATCGCCGGCGTGTGCGAACGCCGTGAGCACCGACAGCTCCAGAGCCTGCGGGTAATAGCTGAACGCGTTCTGGGGAAGTATCGAGATTTGTCCCGACTCGATGTAGTTCCGTATAAAGAGGTAGTGGCTGATTTCCGCGTCGGGATTGATGTATGGCGCAAGCGCGTTCAGGAGCATCAGGAGCTGGAACAGAATGAGAAGTACGACGAGGATGGTCGTGGGCGCGTCCTGCGGTCGCCATGACGACCAATCGAATTTCCCGCGCTTATGTCCGCCCCACCGAATCGTGTAGGCGATGTACCAGGCTGCGACGACGAAAAACGCTGCCAGTGTGACGGCGAAGCTGTAGCGAAGGCCTCCCGCCATGCCCACGATCGTCATCAGCAGCGAGTAGACCGCGATCGCGGCGGTCGCGCCGAGAATGAGGTGGAACGGTCGGGGCGATGCGCCCGAAAGCGGACGTGCGATCATCGCGCCAAGAAGAGCGATGACGAAAAATCCAAGGAGGAAGGAAAGGAGCGATGTATAAGCCGAAGCCATGGTCAAAGCGGGATATTCCCGATTTTCTTCGGAGGGAGTGTCCGGCGTTTCGACTGAAGTGCGGCAAGAGCGCCTATGAGTTTCTCGCGAGTCTGCCTGGGCTCGATGACCGCCTCGATGAGACCGCTCTCGGCGGCCTGGTACGGATTCGAGAACTGGACCTCGTATTCCGCTACCAGCTCCGAGCGGCGCTTCTCGGGATCCCCGGCCGATTCGAGCTCCTTACGATACAGGATATTCACTGCGCCCCTGGCGCCCATGACGGCGATCTCGGCCGACGGCCACGCGACGTTGAAATCGCTGCCGAGCTCCTTGCTGGACATCACGCAGTACGCGCCCCCGTAGGCCTTGCGCGTGATAACCGTGAGGAGCGGGACCGTGGCCTCCGAATACGCCCACAGGAGCTTGGCCCCGTGACGGATGATGCCTCCCAGCTCCTGGTTTTTCCCCGGAAGAAAGCCCGGAACGTCCACGAATGTCACGATGGGGAAATTGAACGCGTTGCAGAACCTCACGAAACGCGCGGCCTTGTCGGATGAGTTGATGTCCAGGCAGCCTGCGAGAACCCTGGGTTGGTTGGCGACAATCCCCACGGGATGTCCCGCGAGAGTGGCGAAGCCCACCACGATGTTCTGCGCGAAGTGGGCGTGCACTTCCAGGAACTCGCCGTTATCGGCGACCGCCGTCACCACGTCCTTGATATCGTATGGTTTCGCCGGATCGTCCGGAATGATCGAGTCCAGAAGCGGCTCGGCTCTGAACGGATCGTCGTCGGTTGGAAGTATCGGCGGATCCTCGAGGTTGTTCCTGGGGAGGAAATTGGTGAGGGTCCTGATCATCATCAGGCACTCGTCCTCGTTCTGGGCGATAAAGTGGGCTACGCCGGACGAGGTGTTGTGCACGGAGGCTCCCCCGAGTTCTTCGGAAGAGACTTCCTCATTGAGCACTTCCTTGATCACATTGGGGCCCGTGAGGAACATGTTCGATGTGCCCTGGACCATGAAGATGAAGTCCATAAGCGCGGGGGAGTACACTGCGGCGCCTGCGCACGGACCCATGATTGCCGCGATTTGCGGCACCACTCCGGACGCCATGACATTCCTGTAGAAAATCCCCGCGACGCCTGCGAGGGAGAATACGCCCTCCTGGATGCGCGCGCCTCCGGAATCGAACAAACCGATGATCGGAGCGCCGACACTCGTGGCGGTCTCGATTACTTTCCAGATCTTGCGCGCGTGACGCTCCCCGAAGCTTCCGCCCATAACGGTGAAATCCTGGGCGAAGACGAAGACCTGCCGACCATGGATCGTGCCGTAGCCGGTCACCACGCCGTCGCCGATGTTCTTCTTGACGCCTTTCACCGGCGGAGTGGCGACGAACATGTCGTACTCGAAGAACGAATTGGGATCGAGAAGCACCTCGATGCGCTCGCGGGCGAGCATTTTCCCCGATTCCCTCTGACGGGCCTGTGCGGCCTCGCCCCCGCCCCCAAGCGCCTCCATGTAGCGTTGATGGAAGTCCTCGCGCCTTTCGTCCTGGCTGCGGCTCATGTCTAACGCTCCTTCGCGGGTTGAACGAGCTCGGTGAGAATCCCGTGCGTGCACTTCGGATGCAGGAAGCACACCATGCTGTCGCCCAGACCCATCGACGGCTCATTTGTGGTGAACTGGAGACCGTCCGCCTTGAGCGACGCCATGCGCCCTGGGGCATCATCCACTTCGACCGCCATGTGATGAATGCAGGGGCCCTTCTTTTCAAGGGATTTGGCTACCACGGAGTTCTCGCCGTACGGCTCCATGAGCTCGACGACGATATTGTCGAAGCGGTAGGTTGCCGTGCGTATGCCCTGCTTCTCGATGGTGACGATTTCGTGCGGCTCCAGACCCCAAACCTTGCTGAACGTTGAGACGGCCTCGTCGACGCTGGGAACGAGGACGGCAATATGATTCAGTGTCGGCATAGTGGGATCAAGTATATGGGGGGCGATGGAAGGGGTCAATGAGAGAAGGCCGGTTCGAATTCTCCCTTTTCTTCTTGGTGTCCTTGGTGCCTTGGTGGTTAATCTTCAAGAGAAACAATAACCACCAAGACACCAAGAACACCAAGGACACCAAGGAAGACGAAGAGGATGCTACAAGACCATTCGTTTGATGCCGTTCTTGATCAGGGGAACGTTGAAGTTCATCAAAAACCCGAGTCTCTTCCCTGAGAGTTTCAGGTATGTGAGCAGTTGGGACTCATATAGCGGGATCATCATATCGGTCGCCTTGAGTTCTGCAACAACCGAGTCCTCGACAAGCATGTCGAGTCGGAGGCCGGCGTCGAGACGGATGTCTTCGTATGTGACGGGCAGGTACACCTGGGTTTCGACTCGCAGTCCTCTCTTCTCGAGTTCGAATGCAAGGCACGCTTCGTAGACCGACTCGAGGAGGCCGGGTCCGAGTGCGGTATGGACCCGGTACGCTGCGTCCACGATCTGCGCAGCGATTTCGTCCATTGATCCGGGTATAGGCTCGTACTCGCTCATCGCAGCAACCTCCCATGTCTTCTCTTCTTGGTGTCCTTGGTGCCTTGGTGGTTAGCTCTTAGGAAGAAGAAGAATACCCACCAAGACACCAAGACACCAAGGAAGACAAGAAGAAACCATGACAGGCTATGGTTCCAGGTCGATTTCCCCACCGAGGACTTCGGATGTCAGTAGCTCGTGCAGGCTCGCGCTCTCATCGGGACTCAGCGTCGCCACCCTGGGATTCTTGCTGGACAGCTTGAACTGTGCGTCCTCCCTGAGCCTCGCGAGATAGTCGATGCGCTCCTGATCGCGGACCTTTTCCCTGCGTTCTCCGGCGCGCCTGGCCAGAAAACCGTTGTCCCCGCCTGCAACCTTGGGGAACAGATAGTAGCAGAGCTCGTGCTCGCGATCCGGGTAGAGCTCGTCGGCCGAGAAACCGCCCGGCGTGGGCAGAGTGTAGTCGAAGTTGGAGGGATCGTACCGCACCTCCACCTTCGTGCCGGTGATCTTCTTGCGGAAATCGGGGTCGATATCGACGGGCGTGCGACCGAATTCGCCACGGACCAGGCGCACGTAGTCGGCGATATTGTTCTGCCATCGTCCGAACTTGACATTGTTGACGGCCTGGACGCCGACGATCTGGCTTGTGGGGGTGACGAGGGGCACAAAGCCGCAAGCCTCGCGCACGACCGGGATCTCCTCAAGCACATCGTTCAGCCGGTCGATCATACCGAACGCCTCGAGCTGGGAGATCATGTTGGAGAGCATCCCGCCCGGCACCTGCGCATCGCGAACCCTCTTGTCCGGCGGAGGGAAGCCCATGTCCGCCTCTATTTTCTGCATGAGAATGGTGGCGAGATTGAGGTCACCCAGTGCGACGGCGATGAAAACGTCATCTGCGATCCTCTCCAACTTCGGAGTGGCTCGGAACGGCGGCGGGATATGTTGCAGGAACATGTCGAACTCCTTAAGCTCGGTGCGGATAGCCCTGAGCTCGGAGTCGATCTTCTCGAAGTTCGTTGTATCCATGCCGTCATCGACACCCAGCCGTCCTGCGAAGAAATGAAGGAGCTCGACCGAAGGATGCGATGAGCCGCCCGCGAAGGGCATGAAGCAGGTGTCGATGCAGTCGATCCCCAGAATCATGGCGAGAAGTGCGGTGATGTGACCGTAACCGGGAGTGCAATGCGAATGCCAGTGCAGGGGCACGGTCAGCGTCCGCTTGAGGGCTGGAATAAGCTCCCATGCGGCCTGGGGAGTGGCGAGACCGGCCATGTCCTTGACCGAGATCATGTCCGCCCCCAGGTCCTCGTAAATTTTGAAAATCGCCGTCCAGTAATCGACGGTGAAAATCGGACCGGTCGTGTAACTGACCGCAGCGTCCACTTTCCCGCCGCCCTCCTTGACCGACATGACCGGAATCTTGAGATTATCGGGATCGTTCAGCGCGTCGAAAATCCGCATGATGTCGAGACCGCGCTCCAGAGCGGCAAGACAGAAATCGCGGATAATGTCGGCCGGGTAGGGGGCATAGCCGAAGAGATTCACGCCGCGACATAGCGCTCGAGTGAAAGAGTGACCCTTCGCCGCGGCGGTGATCAGGCCGAGACGTTCGAAGGGATTCTCATCGAGGTAGCGCAGGCAAACATCCAGCGTCGCTCCGCCCCAGACCTCCATGTCGTAGAACCCGCAACGAGCGATGTCGTTGACCACCCGCGCGATCTGTCCTCCGGTCATTCGGGTCGCGAAAAGCGACTGATGGCCGTCCCGAAGCGTCAGATCGTTGTACTTCACCGACCGTCCCTTGAGGTCCGACCTGAGCTCGGCGAGCGCCTTGTGTCTTAAGTCCGTGTATTCGCGTTGAATGTCGGCGAAAGTCATAGAGGTCACCTTCGAGAACTGGTGGGCTGCCGGCGGTCGCGGGCGGACTAATCGATTATCATCAGTGGCTGGTGCTCAAGGACGGTCTGCGATTCCTTAATGAGTATCTCCTTGACGACACCGTCGATGGGCGACCTGACCTCGTTCACCATCTTCATGGCTTCCATCTTGCACAGAAGATCGCCCATCGAGACCCTATCTCCCACGTTGACATTGATCTCCACGATCTGCCCCGGCAGGTGCGCCGCGACGACACCCTTGCCCAAGACATCGTGGGACGAGGCTTTGCGAGTCGAGAGATGCTCGAGCGCGCTGGACCGTTTTCTTGGAGCGCTCTCCCTGGGACTAGCGGACGGCGCCGGAATGTTCGGAGGCGACTGCCCGTCCATGGATGCCTGGGCGGCCGCAGCCGCGATCGGCATGAAATCCGTAGCGACTTCCCCCTCGATTATCCCCACCTGGAATTCCCAGCCGTCGACATCCACCACCGCCCGGTTCCCGCCCAGGCTCTTGACCGTGACTGTGTACGTATTACCGTTGACTTCTACCCGATAGCGCTGCATGTCGATTCCCTTGATAGCTGCCCGTGTCAGACAAACCACCGGTTTGCCATGTCTATCCTTCCCTGGATTACCCAGGCCGATGATCGATTGCTGGTGTGCCCGTTCCCGACCGCCGATTTCCGCTTAAGAAGCATTGCGATCGCCGCAGCCGCCGCGCACCGCATCTCTTCGAGACACTCGCCTTCAGGCTGCGGGACGGGTTTCGGCGCTGCAACCGCGAATACTCTCCTTACGCTCGGATTCCATGTCATCTCGTTCTGAATCTCCATTTGCCGCCGATAGGATTCCAGCCTGCGCGCTCGCCCCATCCCGCTCGAAGAGGCCACCCTGAGCGGATCGTGTTCATGTGAATTCGCGCGCTTACTTCCCAGGGACTCTCCACAAGGGTGTCGGCTTCGCTTTGCATGGCCAGCGCCACCGCCACGCCGATCGCGGCGGCCAGAGATCCGTCCCTGACCGTGGGTGGGTAGCGGCTTGCGGGACCGTTATGTTCTCCTGACGTCGGCATCGTCCGTTAATGTCAAAACCCTCGACTACAGCGGGATATTCCCGTGCTTTCGAGGGGGATTGCTGTCGCGCTTAGTTTTAATGATGTTGAAGGTTCTGATCAGGTGCTTCCGAGTCTCCGATGGCTGGATAACCAGGTCGACGTATCCCTTTGCGGCGGCGATATAGGGATTCGCGAAGAGCCGCTCGTATTCGAGTATCAGCTCCTCCCTCTTCGCCTCGGGATTCTCGGCCTCTTCGATCTCCTTCTTGTGGATAATCGGAACAGCGCCCCGGGCGCCCATGACGGCGATCTCGGCGCTGGGCCACGCGAAAACCGCGTCCGCCCGGATGTGCCGGGAGTTCATGACGCAATATGCGCCGCCGTACGCCTTCCGGGTGATGACGGTCATTCTCGGCACCGTTGCCTCGCAGAATGCGTACAGAAGCTTCGCCCCACTGCGTATGATGCCGCCATGCTCCTGGTTGACACCAGGGAGGAATCCCGGTACGTCTTCGAGTATCAGAAGCGGTATGTTGAACGCGTCGCAGAACCTTACGAATCTCGCGCCTTTGACGCTGGCATTGATGTCCAGG
Organism: uncultured Planctomycetota bacterium; assembly: GCA_964354375.1. GTDB lineage: Bacteria > JAJVIF01 > JAJVIF01 > JAPKYR01 > JAPKYR01 > CAYGZQ01. The sequence continues at coordinate 44,338 of CAYGZQ010000016.1, read as the reverse complement.
CACCCCGCGAGATGGTTCGGCTGGCTCGCGATGATCCCGAAAGTGTAGCCTCCAAGCCGGGAGAAGCCTACGATGATATTCCTTGCCCAGTGCTCGTGGACCTCATAGAAATCGCCGTCATCGACAATCAGGCGAATAACGTCCTTCATGTCGTACGGCTGGTCGGGATCTTCGGGCGCGATCGTGTCGAGGGCCGGTTCGGTTCTGTCGGGGGAATCGCCGGTGGCAAGGTACGGTGGCGAGTCCATGTTGTTCGATGGGATGTAACTGAGCAGCCTCTTGATCCCGTCTATGCAGTCGGCGTCGCTTTCGGCCTCGAAGTGGGCGACCCCGCTGATCTCATTATGTACAGCGGCTCCCCCGAGGCTCTCGTGGTCGATCTCCTCGAACGTGACGGCCTTGATGACAGCGGGACCCGTGACGAACATCCGGGCCGTGCCGCTGACCATGTAGATGAAGTCCGTTATGGCGGGAGAGTAGACAGCGCCCCCCGCGCATGGACCCATGATCGCGCTGATCTGCGGGATAACCCCTGACGCCATGACGTTGCGGAGGAAAATATCGGCATAGCCCCCGAGCGAATCGACCCCCTCCTGGATTCGCGCGCCTCCGGAGTCGTTGATCCCTATTACCGGAAGCCCGTTTTTCATCCCCAGTTCCAGGATTTTGCAGATCTTGGATGCGAACATTCTTCCGAGCGATCCGCCGTACACGGTGAAATCCTGGGAGAACACGCATACCGGACGGCCGTCTATCGTCCCCGTCCCCGTTACTACCCCGTCCCCGTACGGACGGTCCCTGGGCATCCCGAAATCCGTGCAGAAATGCCGGGCGAACTTGTCCGTCTCCTCGAAACTGTCCGGGTCGAGCAGGTAATCGAGCCGCTCGCGGGCGGTCCATTTGCCGGACGAGTGCTGCTTGTCGATGCGGCTTTGGCCCCCTCCTGCTTCCGCTTCGGTCGAGATGGCCTTCAGTTCCTCGATTCGATCGTTTGCCATGGTTGCCCGTTTCCTCTAAAAAAGCCAATAACCAACCTAATCCCGCCCGGACAGCCGGATCGGATCGGACATCGTAACCTCAAACCGTCGGAAATAGCAACCGCACTGTCGCGGCTCGGAAACCCGTAACTGAGCCGCGAGCGTAAGCGAGCGGTCCACCGAAAAAACCGAATCAGGAGAATGCGGACTGCGCAAGAGATACGCGCGAGGCGTGGATGAGCTCTTCGAATTCCTTGAGCTCGCCGGACGTGGAAGCCACGCCGATGCAAATCGGGGCTTTCGAAGCGAGAAGTCCCTGCTGAGCGGTGGATCGGATGCCTTGGCTGATCTGGGCGCCGATCCTGGAGGCCTTGTCAGCCTCGACACCGGGCAGCAGAACTGCGATCTCGTTTCCGTTCAACCTGGCTATGACCGAACCGTCCCCGGCGATCCGCCTGATGAGGTCGCCCAGCTTCCTGGCGGTGTCGGATGAGAAGTCAGGCGCAGCCTCCGAGCCGGGATCTTCAGGAGCGCCGAGGTCGATCGTGATGAGGCTCACCGGATAGCCGTTGCGTCGCGCACACTCAAGCTCCCTCGCGCCGAAGGCGATCATGTAGCCGGGTGTATGCAAACCTGTGAGTATGTCGGTCTCGCGAAGCGCCATGTCCGGCCTCCACCGTCTATTACTCAGATGCTGAAGCCGCGGTGAGGGTTCAGAGTCATTTATCGACCGCTGTCGGGATTGGAGCACCGCTTCGCAGAGACCGGTCGGGTCGACGATGCCGGACTATGTCTTGATGTCCGCAGTGGGAGGCTCCGGCATTCTTTCGCCTGCCGCCTCCCCGGGAAGGGGTGTCTCGGTTTCGTCAGACGGCTCCGCAGCCACAATCTTTGTTGGATCGGCGTCGGAGACTCGCACCTGGTTGCGACCGCCCTCTTTGGCATGATAGAGGGCACCGTCGGCCGCTTCGATCAGCCTCTCCTTATCAAGGGCATTGAGGGGATAGGTCGAAACCCCGACCGAGATTGTTATCTTGACGCTTTTGTTGTCCACCGGGAACCTGAGGGCCTCGACCGCCTTCCTGATCTTTTCTCCCGCCACCGTTGCGCCCTGCAGCTCGGTTCCGGGAAGAATCGCCACAAGCTCCTCGCCTCCGTACCGGCACGGGATGTCGGTCTCACGGAGGTTGCGCCTGATGGTTCTGGATACCAGCTTCAGCACTTCGTCCCCTACCTGGTGACCGTACGTGTCGTTGAATTTCTTGAAATGGTCGATGTCCATGTACAGGAGACTGACCGTGTCCCCATACCGCCTCGATCTGGAGACTTCCCTGCCAAGCGCTTCCTGGAAGTATCGGTGGTTGAAAAGGCCGGTCATGCCGTCGGTCGTGGCCAGTTGGACCTGCCTTTCGTACAGCTGGTAGTTGTTGATGATCGTCATCATGCCTGCCGCGAGGGTCTCGACAAACTGCTTGTCCTCGCTGCTGAAGGCCGGGGGGGTTGCTCTCACGAGGAGGAAGAAGCCTTTTTCGCCGGCCTGACCGAGCTGGTGGCAGAAAAATGTGTGGACCTTAAGCGTCTGCAGGATGGGACAATCGATGGAACCTCTCACGCTTGCGGCAAGCTCGTCGCGGTACGGGCACCTGGGGCAGTTCTGCGTCCTCAGGTCCTCCACCAGGTCGGGATTCCAGTAGTTACGGAGAATGGCCCGGTCGACGACATGGCTGAACGCCCTGAGGACATTCGGATCGAACTGATCGGCGTTGTCCTCGAGGGTGATCCTCTTGACGATGTCGCGATCCCTTTGCTCGGGCGCCTCGGCGAACTGCACCACCACGTCGTGGACCCCGTCCAGATTGAAAGCAAGGACCCCGTCGGTGGCTCCCAGAACCTGCATAGCCTTTTCGAGCGTCAGCCTGAGAAGCTCGTGCGGCTCCCTCGCAGATCCCAGCAGCTTTTCGGTTTCCGGATCCTTGCGGACGTTGCCGACAAGGTCCGTTCCGGACACCTCATTGAGCACCTCGAGCTCGTCGATCTGCCGTGCAAAGAGCTTTTCCTGCTCCCCCACGTAGATCTCGTCCAGATCGTCCCGCAGATTGCTCTTGCGGATGCTGTCGACGAGGAGCGCGATGCTCTCCTTGTCCTTCTGAGGAAGCTCGCTTGATTTGACAAACTCGTTGATGAGCATGAAGTAGACCGATTCGAGGTTCATGAGGTCCCTGAAGCTGTTCTTGAGGAGGATCCACTCCCGGAACTCGGCCTGGAGGTGACGGTAGACATAGGAAAAGTCCTTTTCAAACAGGGATCGGGCGACGAGGAGATGGCTCGCGCGGACCTTCCGGAATACATCCCGGGGGGGCAGATCGGGGTAGTAGTCGCGCAAGATCTCAGACCATCGCTCGCTGAGCGGGTCGACATTGTTGCGGATCAGTTGCGCAAGCTTCTTGTGCACGATTCACAAAACAAGGGGCCCGGGCCCCTCGGTGATGAACCATTCTACCACCGAGGTCGGCGGAAATACCCTTGCGACTCTCTCAATAACAATGTCGTCACGAGTGAGGCGATTCTTACGGTATTTTAGACCCCTGGTCCCTCTCGGAGGTTGGTGCGGGCCCGGTTTTCCCGCCCGGTCTGAGCCGATATCTTGGCAATTAGGTGGACTTGCCGGCAAAAAGTGCGGACATGAAGGGGAATCCCTGACGATATTAGTATTGAACGCATGCCGATGCCGTGGGTTATCGGATTGACCCGGCTTGGGAATCACGGTAAAATGAATTTTCGCGCCTGGCTTGATGGCGCCGGATTTCGGTAAACGTCCCAACCCCAGGTCAAGCCTTCAGGATCGGCAGGGAAGAGGATCCCCGTGATGCAAGATCTGGGTAGATGTGGGTTCGGATTGGAAGTGTCTAAGAAGCCCCCAAATCAATCAACGCGCGGCAAGAAGCGAGTAAGCGTTTCTGAGACGTCGGACGATGCCGGGAAAATTACCGCGAAGGCATCCGAGCGCCCAAAGGATCTCAGGCACGCGGACGCCGCGAAGGCCAGGAAGGCGGCGGGTAAGAACCTCCCGAAGGCCGATGCCCGAAAGCGCCGCAAAGCTCCGGAACCCGAGCCCGATTTCGAGGACAGCGTCAGATATTTCTTGAGCGAGATCGGTCGCATTCCCCTTCTCACTCCCGACGAGGAGCTGAGGCTTGCCCGCATAGTCAGGCACTCGAAGGACGATGCCGAGGTCCGGGGCGCAAAGGAGAGGCTCGTCCGCTCGAACCTGAGGCTTGTCGTCTCGATAGCGAAAAAATACCTCGGACGAGGCGTGGATTTCCTCGACCTGCTGCAGGAAGGCACTCTGGGTCTGATCAAGGCGGTGGAGAAATTCGATCCCTCGCTCGGGTGGAAATTCTCTACATATTCGTCATGGTGGATTCGTCAGAGGCTCAGCCGTATGATCGCTGATCACGGCTCGCTCATCCGCAAGCCGGTCTACATGGTGGACACAATCAACCGGTTCCTGAAAACCATGCAGCGCCTCCAGAAGGAAGCCGACGAAGAAATCCCGATCGAGCGCGTCGCCCATGATATGGGCATCAGCATCGAGAAGGCCGAAGAGCTGAGACAAATCAGCATGAGGATACTCTCCCTGGACAGCCCCGTTACCGGCGAGGAGGAGGGCAGCAGCCTCAAGGAGATCGTCGCCGACAGCGATATCTCATGCCCCGAAGTGGAGACGATGCTGAACATCCGCAACGAGGAGATCATGAAGGCCCTGTCGGTGATAGACGAGCGCGAGAAGCGCATACTGTCGCACTGCTACGGGTTGTTCGACAAGCCGGTGCTGACGCTGGACGAGATCGGGAGGATGGAGGGGATCACCCGCGAGCGTGTGAGGCAGATACGTAACCGCGCGGTGGCGAAGATCAAGCAGAGCGAGTACGGACGCAGCATCAAGGATTTTTTGTACCTGGATTAGTAGTGCTGCCCTATCCAAAACCCGAATGTCAGGGGCTGTTGAAAAGTCGGATTTCGTCCGGTACCGTCTACATGCTCGAAGACTCGCATGTAGACGCCACCGAACACCGCCTAAGATATCGGCGACTTGCAGACAATCGTTTGGCCACCCTGGCTTCTCACAATGCTGACCGCGTCGCCCGTCACCTCAAAACGTCCCCACCACCAGCCGTTAATTACATTGACGCCCTGAGTTATCGGGTCATCCGTGATGTCCGTAGTCGTGTAGTTCGTCTCCTCCGTCATGTCGTTCGGACATGAGAAATCCACCCCGAGGTCCATCAGAAGCTTGTCCAGCGAAGCGGTATTGGGGTGAGATCCCGGCCAGTCGATGAGGATCGCGCACACTCCGCCCCCGTTCACAAGGTCCTTGATCGCCTGTATTTCCTGGGGGGAGAAATAGTCGGGCTCATCCTTGGGATAGAACGTGCTGATGACGAGGGTTCTGACGCCGGTGGTGTCGAGGACAGGTCCGTCCGGGGTGTCAACGACATACTGGAATGTGTATCCCAGGTTCACCGCAATTGCCTGGAATACGTCCGGACAAACATGACCGTTCGAGTGACCCTCGTAATACATCACAATTTGGTTATCTGAATACGGCCCCCCTGCGGGCATCGTTATGAGATTCGCCAGCAGCTTGTCGTTGTCGGGTTCCGACCCCTTGTAGAAGATGTCCCAATCGCCAAGTCCATAAACGAAATTCCCCGTCTGGGTGGTCTGGTCCAAAACGAAGGCCTCGGTGAGAAAGTACGACGCCAGCGTCCCATCCGCATCGTTCGGAACTCCCTTCGGGCTTGTATAGTCGTACCCGGGGTACGCGATCTCGATCCAGACCGGCAGAGAATCGGGCGATGTGAGCGACTCGACGGGTATCGATGCGTGGAATGTGCAGAAATGGTTGCCTTGCGCGATGGGGAGCATATCGACAAAGAACGGCCCGGTCCAGGCGTCGGAATACGCCTTGATTGAATACTCTTCCATCAAGCCGATCGCTGACGCTGACCAGTCCCAGGGTGTGATATCAAGGACGATGTCGCCGCCGTACGTGGTCGGGCCGCCGTAGTACGCCGTGCTCGAGTCCTCGATATCGACAAGCAGAGCCTCCTGCGAGTTGGCCGAGATCGGGAAGTCATCGAGGCCGGTCGGCGGATCGGGATGGTGGATGTTCACTTCCCAGTTGGCCACGACCGCGTACTGGAATCTGATACCTGCGGGATTCGAGGGGAATTCGACGATGAAGCGACGGTAGTTCGTGCTTCCCGGTCTGAAAGCGCCGCGGCTGTCTGGGTTCGCCATGAGGAAATTGAACGCGTCCGCCTGCGGGTCCAACCCGTCCGCATAGTACTTGTAGGGATTCAGGACGGATGTCGGCGTATAGCCGGGAGTGCCTCTTGATCCGGGATAGTAGCCCTGAATGGGCATGATATCTCCCGCGCCCGCGAATTCCGGGGCGTTAAACCACCGTGTGTAACCGTCGGGATTGAGCAGCCTCTGGTCGCCGGGGCCGGGGATGGGAAAACCTTCCGGTCCCGGATACATGCCGGACCCGTCGCCCATGAATACTCCCATCACATCGAAGCCGGTGAAACAGTCCAGACCCGGGAAGGGGTGGCACAGACCTACATCGACGGAAAACCTGATGTATGTAGGCTGCGGATCGATGTCGGCGATATGGATTATCAGATTGGGCGGCGGACCATTGACGAATCTGATCACGTTGCACGCGAACTCGGCGCTTCTCAGCGGCATAGAGTCGAAGGATCGGGTTTCGGCGTTCCAGACGACCTCCCACAGCCCCCATAGCTGGGACCCTGCGGCATTCGAGATTGTCCGTTCGCTGACGGGAGCGAGCCGGTTCGATCCCGGCGCGAGGGGATCGCCCGACAATCCGGAACACGAGAGAGACAGAACCAGAAAAACAGTAATGGCGGCGGCGAAGTGTGACCGTTGCATAATCTTTCCCTTCGAGGCGGCTCCTGAAGTCGTTCAGGGGGTCAGTGGGGCACAGGGGGGTAAGGCCTCCGAGCGCCTTTAGCACTAATCGTATTATGTCGATGGAGTTCGGTCAATGGGCGCGGTCGCGGATTCCGAATTTTTCCCGGCACCGGTGACAGGCACCCGGTTTTGCCGCTCGGACTGAATGCGAGATTGATGGACCTTCTGCGGCAAAACCGTGTGCCTGTCCCCGGTCCTGTTATTCCGGCGTGCCCTTCAATTTCGCAGCCCTGGCAAGAAGCTTGTCGATGAGGCCTGATGAGACCAGGAGGTATGCGCGACCGTCCTGCGTGGCGTAGTAGTCGCCGTTCTTGTCGCGTGAGCCGAGGAACAAAGTCGCCTTCTCCGAATTCTCCTTCAGGGTGATCTCGATTTGAGCGAAGTACACCGGCTCAAAACCGTAATCCTCGGGACTCTCGGGTACAGGCACCGTGTCGGCGGGCTCCAGGGCGAGCAGTGTTGTGACGAAGCTTTCAAAGTCTCCCGGGTCCGTGTAAGTCCGACCCTCGGGTCTCAGGATTTTCCAGTCCTCGGCTCCTTTGCCGGTGTGCTCGATCTCGAGGTTCTCGGCGCTGGGCTGACGAATGAGGATTCGCTGGACCTGCTCAGGTGCTAAGTCGAAGAGCAGGACATGGAAAAAGACCTTGGGATCGAGAGTCAGGCGGTCTAGTATGTAGGCCCCGACGATGAAGGGTGACGGCTGTCGAGTGGATGTTGCGAAAATACCGCGCGAGTAGTCCTCCCCGTGCAGCGTCAGCTCCTGGGTCGAGTTGTCGCGCGATGTCAGAACCACATGAACGGTATCTGGGGCAAGCTGGGGATTATCGGCATTCTCGGGAAGGTACTCCTCCGCGCGAAGCTCCTCGAGATCGTGGAACAACTGGCCCAGGCGTGCGGGACTCGCGGGGAACGTCTCCGGGCTTGCTAAAAGCCATCTTGAATCCTGCTTCTCGAAATGGAGATCGGCGGCTGCGCTTGAGAGCTGGATCGCGGCCAATTTCTCCGGATCGAAGTCCAGAGCTCGGCTGTCCCTGAGCTTATCCGCGGTGAGCATCAGCGGATCAACCTCGTATATGGGAACAAGGAAGACATTCTCGGGGTGATCGGCGAAGGCAGCGTAATTGTCTGTTCCCGACGTGTTCTTCAGTCCGATGGCGAGGTCCATGAGTATGCCGCCGGAGGAGGATGCGAGCTTGATGCGAAGACCCGCCTCCGTCATCCCGTACTCCTTCAACTGCTCGGGGGTAACGCCGGAGAGATCGCGTTCCGACTCGGCCTTGAATATGCCGTCCACAAGATCCGCCATGGTCTTTGGATCGCATCCGACTTTGTAGGGCTGCACCATGAGCCAGTCTTCCGTCTTATCGGTCCCTTCGCCGGATGACTTCGATTTCTCGAGGCGGATGGTCTGGTCGGGACGGATGAGCTCGATGATGTCGACCTGCTCGCGGTCGACAAGGGCGCGGTCGGTAAGCCTTCTCGCCAACGCCTGTTTCTCCTCGCGGAAGCCGAGATACCAGACGGCGAAACCCGCGAGCAGCAGAAGTGGGATGAAAATGAGGTTGTATCTGATACGCATAGCGGCAACCGTAGTTTCACGTGGTCTCTCGCGATCAGCGACGCCTCCACCATACGATACCGCCCAGTCCCGCTATCATCAGAGGCGTGATGATCACGCTGAACATGAAAATCAGGCTCTTCTGCACGGGGCTCAGGTCCAGTGGTCGACTCATGCGCTGGGCGGGTCGGATGCTGATGAGGTCGTGCTGAGCGGTCAGATAGTTGACCGCGTTCATGGCGAAATCCTTATTGTAATTGCGATCGAGATTAGCGTTCTGGACGAAGCTGCAGTCGTCGACAACCAGGACCTGGGCGACGCGCGCGGTCTCGGCCGAGGAGGGAGCATTCTCCGACTCAGGCTTTCCGCTCTGACTTTCACCGGATTCTGATTCGGCCGGGGCCTCGGGGGACTCCAGTGTGCGTGTGGCGAGAACCGCCAGATCCACCGCTTCCCTCGTGTCGATCCCTTTATCGAAGGTGAGGGAGTCCGAGTTCTCGATCCAACTGGACGGCCAAGTGTTGACAAGGCTCTCGGTCTGAACATCCGGGAGCCTCGTGGTTGACATGAAGCTGAGACCGCCGGCATTCAGAAAGAGAAGCCCGTCCTCCATAAAGGGAGCGGTGACCGGATGCTTCGGGTTGCCGACCGCGATCGGGCTCATGGGATCGGAGTATGCGTTGTGCTCGTCGTCCACCACGATCCCCGGCCTGAATGCGATTCCGTACCTGGCCAGCGTGGGTTCAAGTCCCGCGGTCTGCCCGGGCTCAAGGAAGCATGCCAGGTTGCCGCCCGAGTCGAGGTATTCCTCGATTGCCGATATCTCCTGCGGCTCGAGGTCCCGCTCGGGGGAGGCGACGACAATCAGGTTGGTCTCGGCCGGCACGCCGTTCGCCTCGGGAATGCTGAGTATGTTCGCCTCATAACCCTCGAGTTCGAGCTGGTTCCGGAACAGGCTCAGCCCGGTCTGGTAGCCATCGTCCGAGAATGGGTCCGGCTCGCCGTGACCCGTCAGGAATGAGACCAGTCGCGTATGATTCTGTCGTACCGCCATGAGCGCCGATGTGAAATGCGGCTCGTCCATGTCGGAGACGATGGACCGGTTCCCGCCGAGCTCGAATAGAACGGACGGGTTCGTCGTGATGCCCTTGCTCTCGGCCAACTCGCGCTGTACGTCCGGATCGGCGAAGCTGAACTTCAGGCGGGACGAGCGATAGAGGTACAGGTCCGCAAGCCCTTCGATGACCTGCCGCGATGGGCTCTTGGGGGGCGCGAAGGCGATGACCGTGATGTCGTCGCCGGCCCGGTTGATGTCGTCGAGGACTTTGATCGTCTGTGGTGAGAGCGAGTGGAGGCCTTCGGACGACAGGTCGAGGCGGTAGTGGTATCGATAGGATAAAATGTTCGCGAATATCACTATCCCAAGAAGGCTCAGGATGGCAACTGTTATGTTCGCCGAATATCGGGCGCTTCTGGTCGAGAGCGAGGCCCTCAGCCATCGCCCGTTCACCAGGGAGAAGGCGATGACAAGAGCGAAGCCGATGGCTCCGAGACCCAGAACAGGAGTGCCTGTCTGCCCGATTCCGAGCGCGATGGTCGCGGCCCCGAGAGAGACTCCTCCCGCGATGAACACCATGTAGGAGATGGGCGAAGGCGGCGTTATCGGTTTCTGCGGACGCGGAGGTTTCGCAACGACGGCCGGACGGGTTCTTTTCTCTCTGGACTTCCGCGCGGACTCATCGACATCAGACGGGGGCGCATCGCTCATTCCGGCAGCCGATGATTTGACTTCCTCCGTTTCCTGCCTGCTGTGCGACAGGAGGGCCTCTCTCAGCGGCGCGAAATCGCCCGCAGGAACCTTCTCCAGCTCATCGGGCGGCTCGGTGCTGCTGTGCGGAGGAGTTGGCGGGTAAGGCTTGGGCTCGGGCTCAGGTTTTGGGGCCGGCTTTTCGTTGGAGCCGAGAATGTATGGAGCCCTGGCAGTGAGATCCGGGCTCCTGCGCGGAAACGGCGACGAGCTTCGCGAGGAATCTGCGGCTGTCTTGACCGGTTCCCTTGCGGGTGCAGGACTCGTCTCGTACGCCGGTTTCGAGGAAGGGCGGGCGGCTTGTGTCTGAGCCGGTTCAGGCTTTGAGGGCGCCGGCATCCGCCAGGGATCGAGCTGAGAGGGTGAAGGCTCCTGAGACGCCGGGCGCTCGGGGAGCGGAGCCAGGGGTTTCTCCGACGGGGGCTCGGAAGGCTTCGCTTCGACTGCGGCGGGAGGCTGTGCCGGGACCGGCTGTGCAGGCCGTTCGGGAGCCTCCTTAGAGCCTCCCGGTCCGCTCATGTCCGACTCGACATGCGTGGGCGTGGGCGTGGGCGTGGGCTTGTCCTTGTCCTTGTCGGCCTCCGACGGCTGATCTTTGTCGGCATCGGAACCGAGGAGAAGTTGTCTGAGTTTGTCGGGATCGTAGTTCACTTTTCAGCCACTGCGGGACATGCCCGCCTGAAGATTATTTCCATCTGTTGATTTCGATGACGCGTATGGCGGCAAAGAGCGTAAAGAAAATAAACGTGACCAGATAGACAATGTCTCGGGTGTCTATAAGACCGTTTGCCAGGTCTCCGTACTGACCGGCGAAGGACAGGTAGTAGAAAGTCTTGCCGACAGGTCCGCCCAGCACCGCTCCCGCGGCAAGAAACCTTAATCCGAACAGAACCAGAAGGCATATGATCGCCGATACAACCGCGCTCCTGCTGAGCGAGCTCGAGAGCACCCCCATGGCCAGGAAGGAAGCGCCCATGAGCAGGGCCCCGATGTATCCCGTCAAAATCGTGCCCCAGTCGGGATTGCCGAACACGCCGAGGAAAAGGGGATACTGCAGCGTGAGCGTGAGTGCGAAGGCGTACAGAAGAAGGCTCGCGACATACTTCCCGACCACCACCTCCCAGTCCTTCAATGGGTAGGTCATCAGCAGCTCGATAGTGCCGCTGTGCCGTTCCTCCGAGAAAAGGTGCATGGTAATTACCGCTGCGACGGGAATCGAGAGGTAGCCGAGAATATCCAGCGTGCTTCGCAAACTCGCCTCATGGTGGCTGACCACTGTGATGAAGTAGAACCAGCCGCCCAGGATCAGGAGGAAGAAAAACGAGACCGCGTAAGCGATCGGGCTCACGAAGTACGATTTCAGTTCGCGGGAAGCGATGGTGTTTACGTTTCTCATTTCTTTCGCCCCCTCTTGGCTGCGGGGCCTTCGTTGGTAAGCATGAGAAAGATGTCCTCAAGGGATAGGGAGTACGGGTGCATTTCATGGAGCCCGAAGCCCCCGTTGACCACGGCCCTCGCGATCTCCTCCCGGACATCGAAGTCGAGGCGCGAATGGACCACATACACATGCCCTGCGCCCACAAGGTCCGCATCCTGTTTCTTGTCGACCGCCAGTACGCCTTCGACCTGCTTCAGCGCATTGACAATCCCCGCAGGGTCGCCTTTCACGTTTATCTGGGTCATCTGGGTCTTGGTGAGCTGCCGCGTAAGGTTCTCCACGGAATCGAGCGCTACGAGCTGGCCCTGGTTGATGATGACGATCCTGTCGCAGATCATCGATACTTCCGGGAGAATGTGCGTGGACAGAATAACCGTGTGTCCCAGCCCGAGTTCCTTGATGAGGTCGCGAATCTCGTGAATCTGCCTGGGGTCAAGCCCCGTCGTGGGCTCGTCGAGCATAAGCACCTCGGGGTCGCCGAGGAGCGCCTGTGCCAGGCCGACGCGCTGTCTGTAGCCTTTGGAGAGCGTGGAGATGATGCGGCCCTTTACCTCTTTCAGACCGCACTGAGAGACGGTGCGATCGATTTCCTTGCTTCGCTCGCGCGGGTCTATGTCCTTGACCCGGGATACGAAATCGAGGTAGTCCCCCACGCGCATGTCCAGATAAAGAGGAGCGTGCTCCGGGAGGTATCCAAGGCGCTTCCGCACTTCGAGAGAATCGTCAAACACATCGAAACCGGCTATCTTGGCCGTGCCGCTGGTCGGCGGGATGAAGCACGTCAGCATCCTGAGAGTTGTCGTCTTGCCGGCTGCGTTCGGCCCGAGGAAGCCGAGAATCTCGCCGCGCTCGACGTGGAAACTTATGTCATTGACTGCGGTGAGATTTCCGTACTGCTTGGTTAAGTGTTCAACCTCAATCATCAGTGTTATCCCTACATGCCGTCGTGGCACAGCTTGAGCGTGCGACACAAGGGCAGTCTAGATTATTATCAACCTGCCGGACGGTGTTTTAGCTTAATGTCTTCTCAAGTTCCCGAATTATTAAGGATAGCGCAAATATGAAGAAGGTTTAAGTCCGATTAAGAGAACCGGCCCCGCCGACGCCGGGGGATGTAGCATGCGCGTCCCGCGCATGGTTCTTGATGAACCGCGGGCGGGGTGCCCTCCACAAACGAGTCCGCGAGTTTGTGGAGGTGTCCAACTGTCTCTTCTTCGTTATAAAACCTCCACAAGCTCCGAAGACTCCGCTTGTGGAGGGCACCCGCGCAGGCCGGTGACATTGGAAGACAAAAACGCCACGGGAGATCGACCCGTGGCGTTTTCAGCTGCTATTGGTGCGGGTGTTCTCACCAGAGCCCGCTTGGACCACCATAGGCACCCATGTCGCTCACAGTGCCGTCAGGGTCCTTGAGCACGGGATCGCCGGTGTTTACGCAGGGCGATGTCACTCTCAGGCGGAAGTTCTTCGCCCCCAGGTCCAGAAACTGAGGATCCAGGCTGATGCAGTGATCGCCCGGAATGAAGTTCTTATAGAGGGCCGTGGAGCAGAAGGACACGTCGCTGTAGTCGAAGCTGTAGGTGGATCCCGATTGCGCGACGCCGTAAGCTTTGGCCTCGGAAAGGCTCTTGCGGACATAGTAGATGATCATGTTGCGGGCGTGGAGATTCGAGGAGTTCACGATGTACAGGCCGAAGGCGTTTCCGTAGTTGTATGTCATGTAGATGTCGAAAACGACGATGTTGTGAAGCCGGATGTCGTCCGAGCCGTCGATTCTTATGCCGCTGACGTCATTGTTGTACCCGCCCCGAATCGAGTAGATGATCGTGTTCGAGATTTTCACCCCATCGGAATTCTTGATGTTGATCCCGTGCGGTTTGCAGTTCATGCCGTCATAGAAGCCGCTCGAGTACACGTCATGCACGACAGTGTGCTCGATGACAACGCCTCCGGAAGGGCCGGCCGGGCAGTTATCGATGTTTATCCCATGGAAACTCGACGAAACGTTGAACGTGTTGTTGTTGATGTCGTAGATGGTGACCCTCTTGAGATGGGGGTGGGAGCCGTTGACGATATTGATCCCGCACGCGTCCAGGAACAGAAAGCCGTGCACGCGAGAGTCGATGATGTCGGGGGACGCGCCGTCGCAGACGATCCCGTACCTGGCATGCCACAAACCGTTCACACCGTAGATTTCGAATCCCTGGATTCTGGAGTCGTCGGCTGCCACAACGCATCTGTCGAATCCGGTCGGCGGGGTGATCGAAGCTTCCTCATCGCCGTCGTCGGCATCCCAGTTCACTGAGATGATATCGACACCCGGACGCATGACGACTTTCTCGCAGTAAGGTACCCCTGAATCATCCACCCATATGCTGCAACCGTCCAAGGCGGCATTTACCGCCGTCTGGATTTTTTTGTAAGGGTACAACAGGGTCCCGGACTCGATGCCGGACGCGTTGGAGGAATCGACGAAGATTATGTAGCCCTCGGATGAAATCTCGAATCCCTCGTCCAGAGAGCCCTCGAGGTCATCGGGATTCACTACGGCGACATCGTACAGACCAATCGGCGCTCCGGAGAGGTCGATGGAACACATGATCTTCGTGCCTTCCGAATTGACGCTTTCGTCCTGTGCGGGAACTACGAAAGGCTCGATTCCGCCGCTCTCCCGAAGCTCGACTGAGCATCCGGATGCGAAATGGGAGCCGATGATGCATGCGGGGACGAAGCTGTTCATAGTCGCCTTGTCCGGCGAGATGCTCAGCACGGTGGGCGCGATCTGCGGCTGTATGCTCCCGACCTCGATTGCGGTGTTGGCATAGGCGGCGAGATGGGCTGCGGGCCACGTGTAAGGCGATGTGGGGTGCGGGATTACAGGTTCGTACGTATCCGGGTCGGCGCTCTCGGCGATCACCCAGAGGCCGTAAGGACCGGCGTGCGTGAGGTCGAGATCGGTGATTTCCATTCGGAAAATCGCTGATACAGGGCCGGTGGGGATCACGGTCGCGGAATCCAGGACGTTCGTCGGCGCGTGCAGAATATCGCTTTCGAGCCACAGTCCGGATATTTCCCCGGCGACTCCATCGGGATTTCCGGACGCTTGCCAGTCGAAGACCTCGATGTCCAGGACCAGGGAGCCGCCGTTGAGCTCGCCGTTCACGTACCATGCAGAGGAGCCGGAATCGGTGACGGCTATTCTGTAGGGCTCGGCGCAGTTCGCCTCGGGAGGGAAGCTCTCGAGCGGGTAGTAGGGATCGCCTGACGGATCCGGACTTGCCCAGCTTGCGTCGACCGCGTATGCGAAGGTGAATCGAGGCTTGCCGTCGACAAGCGGGAACTGCAGGGCATACCTTCGGGTGTTGACGCCCGGTGTGGTCGCAAAGGTCCCTCTGTTCGCGGGATCGATGACAAACGGCTCGTTCGGTCCGAGCTCATCGGCGAAGTACTTGTACGCGTTGAGCGTGGCGCTGGGAAGGTAGTTTTTGGTGGCGAAAGCACCCTTTTGGTAGCCGAAGAGGGTGCCGAAGGAATCGAACTCCGTGGCATTCCACCAGCGGGTGAAGCCGTCGGCGTTCAGAAGGCTCAGGTCGTCCGAGGATGCGTAGACAACCGACGGATCGTACTCAAGGCTCAGGGATCCGTCGCCCATGACAATGCCCCGTACGTCGAATCCTCGATATTCCCTCTGCCAGGGGAAGGGATGTTTCAAAGTGACGTCGCACTCGACATAGCCCGCCTCCAGATCGCATTCGCCCGGGTCGAGCACGATCCCGAGAAGCTGAACGGGACTGGCGGGAGGCTGGAGGAAATTCGTGACGTTGCACGTGAACTGGGGCGTTCTGAGCGGGAGAATCTCCACGTCTCCGGTCGCCGGATCGATTGAGACCCGGAAAATGCCCCAGAGAAGGTTATTCGTCCCGGCTGTGGAATGAGACGGCGATGTCAGGCCGGGATTGGCGGGGGGAGAGGCCGGGTCGCCGGAGCGAACACAACCGCCCGCAAGGAATGTCGCAGAGAAGACAGACAGGATGAGGACCGCCGATAGACGTTTCAGCATCTGAAAAGGCCTCCTGGATACTTGAGTCGAGCCGGATACACGATGTTTCCTGCACTGAGTTAGATGCCGGCGAGCCGGGGTTTCTTGTTATTCTATTGCATTTCCTATCATATAGCTGATCGATGTTAAGCTATAAGATGCCATTACATCCGCGTTCTTCGCGTGCTGCGGATCGCAGGGTAAAAAAAGCCCCGCATGGAAGCGGGGCGGTGATTGCAGTACTGCGCCGACTGTCAGAGTTGCGGGAAAGGCTGGTAGTTGATCAGGTCGGGCAACACGGTCAGAAGCTGCATCGAGCCCTGATTGAGATTCGGAGACTTGGCAAGGTCGCTCACTTCCTGCACAGTCACCTGCTGGCCCTGAATCCATCGCAGGAACAGCAAAGTGGCCTTGACATCGTCGGCGGTGATCTTGTCGTGCGCGCAGCGATAGCCGGGATCGACCAAAAGCGCCTTGTCCAGCGCCTTCTGCGCATCATCGAAGTAGAAACTGATGAAAGCGTAGAATGGGATTTCGGGGCCGATCAGTACCGGATCTTTGCTGGACTGGCCGACCAATGTCAGGTAAGTCCCGCCCATACCGACCCACGCGTCGGAGTCGTTGGTGTTGGCGATCGCACGGTCGAAATTCAGAAGGGCCTGATCCCACTCGTAGGAGTTCATGGAATCGAGCCATTCGCCGGTGTCGGGATCGATGTAATACAGCCCGGTCGTGTTGTCCTTGCCTCGCTTGGCATACACCCAGCCTATGCCGGTGTATGCGGACGAGGAGTAGGAGAGATCGGCCTGGATGAACCTGTCTTCAAACGCGCGGTTGAAATTGAGCAGCGCAAGCGAGTAGTCCTTGGTGACGTATGAAGCCCAGCCGTTGTCGAGGTAGTCGTTCTCAAGGACTATGTCCCCGAGGTCGTATGTTCCCGAGGACGTGAGCGTGAGCTCGTGTATATAACCGAGGTTTCTTCCCAGTGAGACCTGGAACAACCCGATGTTGAGGACCATCTTGATGCCGGTGGGCAGTCCGATGAACTGGAACACGCCTGCGTCCGGTCCCTCGCCCGCGGGCTGCTGGGCGGGACTGATCTCTCCGCCGCCCGCCACGGTGAGAGTGATGTCCACCCAGGGCTGGCCGGCGGGATGTCCCTCACGGTCCAGGATGCGTCCTGTGAGAGTCGCACCGCTCGTGTTGCCCTGACCCCCGGGGGGATTGACAACCGGGTCGCTCCCGCCGCCGCATGCCGGCGCTGAGGCGACCAGGAGGATTGTCAGGATCAGAATTGCTGTATGTCGGATGTTCATCTTGTTTTTCCTCCCTGATATGCGCCGGGGCTCAGCCGGGCAGATCGTAGTTGAACTCGTCTATCGTTATCGACGTCGATGCGGCGACAGTCTGCGGAAGCGTTGTGTCAACCTTGCGGTTGAAAGGCACGCCTATGAACTCTATTACCAGTTGCCCCATGGGATGAGGGGTGGGAGTCTGGTTGATGCTGAGGTCCTGGGGGAAGTGAACGCGCCCGACGTACGTCGCGCTGTCGAGCTCGCCGATGAAGATCTCGTGACGCCAGTAGTAGGTGTTGAGCAGGTACACGTACGGGAACTCATAATCCACGACACCATCGAGGTCATAGTCCCAGCCGATTATGTAGCGGAAGGGCATCCCGTCGTTGATCAGCGGCGAGTCGGGATTCTCGGGGTCCACAGGCGGCGGCCTGTCGGTGGCGTTCAGAATGTCGTAGTGGCTGCGCACGACGAACTGTATATCGCCGTGCAGGATCGGGTTGGTGAATGCCCTGACGATCATGGGATCGTTCGAAGGATTCGGCGTGAAACTTCTCTGCACGCTCTCAAGAGCGTTTATGAGACCTCGTCCGCTCACATAATCCGCGCCCAGCTCACCCACGAGATCAGAGTCCGCGCCCTCGGCCAGAGTGTCGATGACCTCCGCGGGGGAGAGGAACGGGAACTGCGCCCAGATCAGAGCGATCACTCCGGTCGCGCAGGCGGCGGAGAAGGAGGTCCCGCTCCCGACCGCGTAACCCTGGGAGAACGCCATCGGGTAGGTCGACACGATGTCGATGCCCGGCGCGACGAAGAAGGCCGAGGTGGCAGGATCGGCGGAAAGCGGCAGGGTGTTGGAATCAGGCGAAAGAGCATTGGCCTGGTCGGTGCATCCCACGGCGATCACACCCGTGTAGCTCGCCGGGTAAATCGTCGTATTTCCGTCATTCAACGGTCTGGCGCCGTCTCCCGCCGCTGCGACAAGCAGCGCGCCGTGATCGATCGCGTATTTCACCGCGTTCAGCTCCATCTGGCTGGGCCCCAGAGAGTTGGAGGTCTCGTACGTGTAGCTCATGTTGATGACGAGCCGCGCGTTGAACGGATTATTGAACAGGAAGCCCTCGAGATCGAAGGGATCGAGCTTGTCCTTCTCTTCCATGAAAGTGTGCACCGCGAACCAGATGCCGTCGGTGGTGTCCACGCTGGTGCCGTTCCCTTCCTGGTCGAGGACCTTGACGGGGATGAAGCGGGCGTTCCAGCTTACCGAGGCGATTCCTGTCGCGTTGCCCGTCCGAGCGGCAATGATGCCCGCGATCATGGAGCCGTGCCCGTTATCGTCCTGAGGATCGGCATCGCCGTTGATGAAATCGTACCCCGGGAGAATCTTGTAGTTCTCGTAGAGGTCGGGTATGTCCTCAGGGTCGGGCATCAGGTCCGAATGGTGGTAGTCGATACCGGTGTCAAGGACGGCGACCGCAACATCGCTTGCCTGAGGCACCGGCTCGATCGAGGGGTCTCCCGGCTGGATAACCCAGGCTTCTGGGACATCCATGTTCTCGAGGTAATACTGCTCGCCCGCGAGAAACCTGGGGTCGTTCGGGTCGACTCGCAGGGCCGCCATGGACGTGCGGTAGACCGGCTCGGCAACCACCACCCTGGGGTCCTCCCTCATCTCGGCCAGGGTCTTGGCGAGATCCGCCCCCTGTGCCACGGCGAGGTGGTAAAAATCGATGAATTCCTTATAGTCCAGCAGAGTGAGATTCCACTTCTGAACAATGGGGTCAATGTCTTCGCCCTCTGCGATCTTGAGCGATAGCTCCCCGGGAACGATGCGGTTCGAGTCGAGAAGCTCGCGGACCGCTATCTGCACTTCCCGCGCAGAGAGGGTTGCGCCGACCATGGTGTCGAGGCCGCGGTCCGGAGCGGACGGACCGTTCGCGGTGCAGCCCGCGACCATCAGGATCATGATCGGGATCGTCAGGAGGATTACGCTTACACGGGGGATCAAGGCCTGGCCTCCATCATAAATTTGATCTTTTGTAATAATCCCCGCCGCGCCCGCCCGGCTTCAGCCACTCACCAATCCGAGGGCCGCCCCTTGGGGCATACATCAACATGCCGGGCATGCCGAATATACCAAACAATGGCCACCATCTTGTGGACCAAAGTAAGACCGTGAGTATACCGGCGGGGTGACTGAATGTCAACCAAGTCCGCGCTCTATTCGCTCGCGGTCCACACTCCGGCCTGACTGGTTGCGGCTCAACGTCATGCTACAAAACAATACCATAAGTATCAAATAGTGTCAAGTCCGGGATGCCCGGAATTTTGTTATTTCCTAACCGAAGGAAGGACACGGGGACTGGCACCGATTTCGTCCGCCGCGGCGGACAAAGCTGTGTGCCTGTCCCCATATTCATATTCAACACGCGTATCAACGTTTAGAACGTGCGGTGACAGGCCCCGGTTTCGTCCGCCGCGGCGGACGAAATCGGTGCCGGTCCCCGGACGGTCTCGAACCGTCAGTGAACTGCGATCGCGATATTATGGGTGTGAAACGGGCGGAAACGGCATCGGAAATCAAAGTGGGGCGCAGCGGGATCGAAAATCCGGGACGCAGCGCGGGAGATGCCGCTATTGTCTGAATGAGGGCTGGCTCTTATAATAGGTGCAGAGGGGTGTGAGGCCGCAGCCTCCGATGCAGATCGGACTTAAAATCACGCCGAAGCAGATACTGACACTGAAGCCGACGTTGCAGCAGCTTCAGTACTACCGGCTGCTTCAGCAGACCAACCTCGAGCTGGAGCTGGATATCCGCGAGGAGGTCGCTCAGAACCCGGCCCTGGAGATCGAGGAGATGAGAAGGTGCCCCAGGTGCGGCGAGATTCTTCTCGACGGCCAGCCCTGCACCACTTGTCTCGCCGGGAAAGCCGAGGACTCGGACAGGGAGAAGATCCAGAGCGAGAAGCTCGACATGATGGAGGAGATCTACTCCTCATCGGCCGGAAGCTACGAGGCGAGCACGTACGAATCGATACCCGAGGACGAGCTTCCCGACGCGTTCGCCGGGATGATTCGCTCGGTCACCTTAGAGGACCATCTGAAAAGGCGCCTTGCCGTGGACAGCATCGACCTCAGCGAGGAGGATATGCTTCTCGCGGAGGAGATCATAGACAGGATCGACGCCAACACCGACTGGAGCGACGAGGGTGACGAGGATTTCGAGCGCGCGGCGCTGAAGCGCGTAAGGGTCGACAATCCCGGCCTAGTCCCCGCGAGCGACGAGGATCTCGCCCGGGATCTGAATGTGCCCGTGGACCGATTGAAGAGGGTGCGCAGGAAGGTGGCCGAGATCGATCCCGTGGGGAGCGGCCTTCAGTCATCAATAGAGGTCCTTGCTCTGCAGGCGGAGCTTGCGGAGGACCTTCCCGAGCAGGAGCGCGCGGCGCTCGCACGCACGATCAGGCATCATCTGGGCGATATCACGAGGGAGCAGTACTCTCGCGTGGGCAAGAAAGTCGGGATTCCCGCCAAGCGCGTCAAAGAGCTCATCGACTACATGCGCCGCAATTTCCACATCCACCCAAGGCGCAAGTTCGAGGAGCAGGAATCGAACGCCGCGATCGATAGCCCCTACATCACAGCCGATGTCCGTATCAGGGAGGTCGGGGGGAAGTTCGTGGTGGAGGTCCTCGACTCGGGGCTTCCGCAACTGAAAATCAGCAGATTCTACATGGAGAGCTATCGCAAGCTGAAGGTGAACCGCAACGCGTTCAACGCCGAAGAGCGCAAGCACATCAGGGAATACTTCGAGCGCGCCAGTTCCTACATCGAAAACCTGAACTCCCGACGTCGCACGATGCTGGAGATAACCGAGGAGATAATAAGGCAGCAGGAGGATTTTCTGAGGAAAGGTCCGCTGTATCTGAAGAAACTGACTCGCAAGCAGGTGGCGGAGAAAATCGGCGTCCACCCCTCCACCGTCAGCCGGGCTCTCGCAGTGAGATACTGCTGGCTCCCGGACAATTCCATTCTCTCCTTCAATGTGTTTTTCAATCCGGCGGCGTGCTATATCGAGATGATCAGGCAGATTCTGAGGGATGAGACTTCCGGTAAGGTGTTCTCGGACGAGGAAATCCGCGACATCATGGTGGGGCAGGGGCACGACCTGTCGAGACGCGTCATCACCAAGTACCGCAAGAAAGGACACATCCCGCCGTCCGGTCGGCGCAGACGCAATCTCCTCAAGGCGCTCAGGGAAAAAGAGGGACAGGCGGTGCCCGGAGACGGTGAGCTTGAGGAGATCGACGAGGATCTTCTCGACGAAGAGGAGATGGATGTCGACGAGGAGTCAGGGGATAGCGACGCGGGCGTAGAGGAGTGCGAAGAAGAGAATGGCGAGTCGATCGCTGACGCAGGGGAAGAATCCTGACCAACATCTCAGCCTTCTGAATGAGCTTTCTCGGTGGGGTGCGTGGCCGATGTAGCGGCCGGCAGAAATCGGGAGGTCGAAGCTCCCGCTGAGTCGAAATCGCCTTGGAGAAGCGTCTCAGCTAGTCATCGAGAGGAAGTCTTCCTGGGATGGGGCCTTTCTTGACTTCACATTTCAATATGATAGGCTATTAGCCGTTGACTGTTCTATTAGGAGGCTGAGATGCCCAAGCAGAAACTTGACAAGGAAACTCGGAACGCCATAAAAGAGGCCCGAGAGCTCATCGACGAAATTGCGAAGGCCGATGGGAACGAGGCTGAAACCCGCAGGCGGATCGAGAGGATTTTCGCCACCCTGATGGGTTACGACGTATTCAAGCATATCACGAGAGAAGAGGCTGTAGCAGGTGCAGGAGGCACGGACTATTGCGACTTCGCCATCCACATCGATGAAGGAGATGCCGAGAAACCCACCATCATGGTTGAGATAAAGGCCGTGAATGTTGATCTTATGCCGAAACACCTGAAACAGATTTCGTCATACGCAATCAACAAGGGGACCGAATGGGTGATACTCACTAATGGGAAAGAATGGCGACTCTACCATGTTTCATTCGGTCAGCCCCCTCAACCGAAGCTCATGGACTCATGGAATCTTCTCGGCGACGATCCCGCAATCCTTGCAGAGAAGTTCTCTCTGGTGGGGTATAAGAGCGTAAAGAAAGGCGCCCTCGGTGATGTCTGGAGGAAAGCCAATGTGCTGACACCCGAGAATGTCGTGGCAATACTGGTTTCCGAGGAATCGATCAAGCTCGTTCGGAGAGAACTCAGGAAAGCGACGGGCGTTCTTGTATCACCGGAAGAGGTCGTAGGCGCGATAAGGCGCATCCTGAACGAAAATGCCTTGACGGAGATGGGCGCGGTCAGGATTTCCCTGCCTGAACGTAAGAGACGTCGACAGGCAGGAACAGCAAAGCCAACCGAAGAGGGTTGTGAGCAGGAGGAAATCGCAGACTCGACTTCCGATGAGAATTCAGGATTCGGTGCCTCCGGTTCGGCTGAAAGCGGGGAATCTGGCCATCCCTCCCAGGCCAAATGACAGCCCATTTCGCTGGCAATGAAATGCCTCAGCCCTCTGAATAAGCCTTCTCCGTCGGGTGCGTACACGGCGCAGCGAAAAGGAAAAATGGGAAGAGCGAAGCTCCTGCTGACCCGCCATCGATGCAGAACCAGGGCTGAACAAGGAGAACATGCGTCTCAGAAAGCGGACATGGGAGATTATTGAAACCGCCAAGCGCGGTGACATGGCTAGTCGGGTATTCGACATCTTTATCCTTTCCCTGATTTTTCTGAATGTGGTCGCTGTGGTTCTGGACAGTGTCAGCTCGATTGAGACGTCATTCGGCGGTGTCCTGAAGGGTTTCGAGGTTTTCTCGGTGGCTGTCTTCACGGTTGAGTACTGCCTCCGGCTGTGGTCTTGTGTCACCGACCCAAGATACTCGAATCCCGTCGCCGGTCGGCTCAGGTTCGCCCTGACACCGCTCGCAATCATTGATCTCCTCGCCGTAGCGCCTTTTTATGTAGCATTAATGTTGCCCTCATTTGGAGTGGACCTGCGTTTCATGCGCGTGGTTCGGCTGATGAGGCTGTTCAGGATCGCAAAGGTCGGTCGCTACTCTTCCGCGCTTAAGACGATCAGCCGTGTCGTGAGCCGGAAGAAAGAAGAACTGGTGGTTTCTCTCACGCTCCTGGTGCTTCTTCTGGTTTTTTCGTCGAGTCTCATGTACTACATCGAGAATCCTGCTCAGCCTCAGACTTTCTCAAGCATACCGGCGACGATGTGGTGGGCGGTTATTACGCTCACAACCGTCGGCTACGGGGATATTTATCCGGTCACCCCTCTGGGGAAGCTGCTTACGACTGTTGTGGCCATTCTGGGAATAGCCCTCTTCGCGCTGCCCGCCGGGATCATTGCTTCCGGGTTCGTTGAAGAAATCCAGACGCGGGCAAAGTCGGCACGGTGCCCGCACTGCGGAAAGGAAATCCCCTAGCCCCCGGGGAATCCGAATTGCCCTTCAGCGAGCGAGGGGGCGGAATTCAGCGCGTTCGCAAATGATAACGCGCCCTGGGACAGGGCGCGTCGGTTGTGAGATACGATCGAAATCCCCACGTATTGTGGTGACTAAAAGTCTGACTTATATCTGGCTTTCCTGCTTCCGGCGATAGGATTGCTCAGTCTGAGACCTATACCGAGGTTCTCGGCGAGACTCCCGCCGGCCTTCCCCTTCTCGTTTCGGATCATGGGCGCCATGAGGTCGCAAAGGACGGGCACCAGGTCGGGATCGAACTGGGTTCCGGAGTTGCGACGGAGCTCTTCGCAAGCCTGCTGGGGCGTGAGCGCGTTGCGGTAGGGACGTTCGCTGGTCATGGCCTCGAACGCATCCGAGATGAACGCGATGCGTGCCTCAAACGGTATTTCCTCGCCCCTCAGCCCGTCGGGATAACCCTTCCCGTCCATGCGCTCATGATGGGAGCGCACGATCAGCCTCGGGATATCGAAAAGGGGATGCTGCATCGGAGCAAGGATCTCCTCTCCGATCACGGGATGGCGCTTGACGACCTCCATTTCCCGCGCTGTGAGCTTGCCCGGCTTTCTGAGGATGCTGTCCGGCACGCCTATCTTGCCGATGTCGTGCATCATGGCTCCGACCTCGATTGCCTGGAGCCTGTCCGCGTTGAGTCCGATCTTGCGAGCGATGGCCACCGCGTAGGCGGTCACCATGTTGGAGTGGCCGCGCGTGAATGGGTCCTTCGCCTCGAGCGCCACCGCAAGCGTCTCGATCGCGTCAAGATAATTCGACAGGAGAATCTCCTGAAGAATCGCGCTCTCGAAGAGCGGCAAGAGATAGGGAGAGAAGGCCAGGAGTTCTCGGAACTGGTCCTCCCGCACCCCGCCTCCGTCCGATCCAGCGATCACCAGCGCTCCGAGGTATTCTCCGTTCTTGACGAAAGGGATGCCCACGACCGAGTACTGCATGT
Source organism: uncultured Planctomycetota bacterium (assembly GCA_964354375.1). Taxonomy (GTDB): domain Bacteria; phylum JAJVIF01; class JAJVIF01; order JAPKYR01; family JAPKYR01; genus CAYGZQ01. The sequence continues at coordinate 19,751 of CAYGZQ010000016.1, read as the reverse complement.
CGCCCGGCAGGTAGGATGAGTACTCGACCGGAAGGCAGACCGGCGCTCGCTCGTCGGCGAGCTGTTCGAACACCGCGTCCACCACCGGATCGCTCTCACCCCGGCACACCGACACCGGCTCGAGATATCGGCCCATGATGTAATGGTACAGGCGAACATAGCCGCTCGATGTCGCAAGCCGCGTGCCTATGAACTCGAGCAGGTCGCTGAACCCGTCTCGCCATGTGGCCGAGTGTGCGATCTTCCCGGCGATGAAGTCGATAAGATCGCTCGAATTGAGTGTTGACGGTTTAGTCATGATCGCGCCGATGAAAACACTTTTGGCCTCGCGCCAGTATTACTATCACCGGTGCGGTCGGAGATGTGATTTATGAGGTCATAAGAAGCTGATAAGAAGCTCGAAAAGCCTGTTTTTCGCCCGTTCGACCGGGTTTGACATCAGAGGGCCACGGTGACGCTCGAAACGGAGGTTTCGAGAGGAGGTATTCCGGTAAGCTGGACGGTGACGGAATACGTTCCCGGAGCCAGGCCTTTCTCCCCGATGGGGATCGTGATCTCGTGCGACCACTGCTGGTTGGGAGAGAGATCGATGGAGCTCACAACCTGCGCGAATCGCCGGTCCTGCGACCATCTGTAGACAATGTCGCCTTGCGCATCCGCGAAGGTCGCTTCCAGTTTCTGGCTGGTGGCGAAAGTGAACGAGATATTCTCCTGGGTGGAGTTGACTATCGTGCACTGGACATACAGGGATTTGTCCACGCGGACCGTCATCCCGTCTTCCAGCTCGACTGGGTCATCGAGTCCGCTCACGCTGACGACAAGGGAAAGCTCGCCTGCGGGGGCGTTCTCGGAACCCTCGGCAGGCTCGGCAGGAGGCAGAAGTGCCTGCTTCTCGGTCTGCTCGGATGACTGATTGCCCTGCTCGGCTTTCTCGGAAGAGGGGGTTTTGTCAGAGCTCGATTCCATGCCGTTCTCCTGTGCTGTCCCGTCGGCCTGCCCGGCCTGGGCATTTCGGGCCGAATTCTTGCCCTTTCCTCTCTGGCAGGACAAAAATGAGATAATGCACGCCAGGGCGAAGAGGACTAGAGCGATGAGGACTAGTCTTCGAGTTGGCTGTGTCATGTTGCACCTTCATTCCACCGGCTGTGTCGCCGTGAATCTCCGATATCTTACCAGATAAAGGCAGGTCGGGTTCTGGTTCGATTGGTTTTGATATCTCCGCCGAGTCCGTACCGGGATACTCCCGACCCCAACGGCCTCCCGCTGGGGCTGTGCATGCTTGCCGCGATGGTGCGGGACTCGTCCGACGTGACCATTGTCGATGCCTACTCCCGGGCGCTTTCCGTGGCGAATACCGTCGATGCGACGCTGGCTCGGGAGCCCGATATCGTCGGCATAGGTATGCCCTTTTCATTCAGCGAGGCCCCGGCACTGGAAATCGCGGAAGCCCTCAAATCGGTGAGAAAGGATCTGCCGATCGTGGCCGGCGGCATCCACGCGACCGTTCGCGCTCCCGCCTTGATTGAGTATCCATTTATCGATGGGCTTGCGCTGGGCGAAGCAGAGCTGACGGTCGCCGAACTGGTCAAAACCTTTATTAGAGGCGGATGGGCGGAGGTCGCCAAGAACCCTCCCGACGGACTTCTGGTTCGCGGCGAAGCCACAAGGCTCCCAGCGAGACACAGGGGATTCGTTGAGAATCTGGACTCGCTCCCGTCGCCTGCATTCGACCTTCTCGAAGGATTTCCCGACCGGTATGCTGCAAGGATGGAGACATCTCGCGGATGTGGGTACAACTGCCCGTACTGCGCGTCGGCTGCGTACTGGGGGCGAATTTATCGCACATACTCGCCCAATCGCCTTGTTGAAGAGATGAGCAAGTTGAAGGAGCGATGGGGAATCAAGCGAGTGAGTTTTTCGGACGACACGTTCAATCTCGATCTGAAACGGGCGCGCGAGATCGCGAGACTCCTCATCGATGCCGATCCGGGTATTCAGTGGGGTGCGAGCCTGAGACCGGAGCTGATGACCGAGGAGGATCTGGAGCTTTACGTAAGGGCCGGGATGACCGGAATTTTCCTGGGGCTTGAGTCCGGCTCACCCGGAATTCTGAAAGAAATCAAACGCGCTCATGATCTCGACAGGACGCGCGAGCTTGTCGCGCGAGCGGAGAGCATGGGGGTCGAGGTGCACGGCTCATTCATGATCGGCCTTCCGGGGGAGAAAGAGGAGGATATTGAGCTCACCCTGAAGTACGCTGAGAGCCTGGCTGCAAGCACGCTGGGATTTCACATTTTTCATCCGCTCCCGGGGAGCGAATACGGCGAGAACCCGGACAAGTACGGGATAGCATTGGTAATCCCCGACTCGACAAGCGGAGGTCTGGGCGACATAGACGGGGTCGCGCCGGTAAGGACGAAATACCTGAGCCCGATGAGAATCCTGGATTATCACCAGATCGCGAGATCGATCGCGGAAAAGAGACGGGAGTGGCGGTCGGTCGGCGACAGACACCCCGATTTTGCCATTAAGAACCATGCGCAAGATGCGCATGACTACGGAGTGTAGCAATGCGCCTCCGGCGCATGGTTCTTCGCATTCCCCTCAATTCGCGGGGCCTTTCACCGGCCCCATGATAGGACGATTATTGATTTATGCTGCAGCATGGGTATGATGTCGATGCCGAAATGCCCGCAGGCCGGGGAGGAATGATGAAATGATAACCAGAATCACTTTGGCGATTGTGCTGCTCATGTCGCTGATGCTATTCGGCGCCGTCGCGAGCGGCCAGACTGAGTCCCAAAACGGTCAGGCCGCCGTTGAGTCGAGCGAACCCTCTTTGTTCCCGATCGAGATCGGCGCCGTGTGGAACATCCGTACCGACCGCACGGGCGGAGTAATCAATAAGGTCGAGGGCAAATGGGGCTTTATCGACAACACCGGAGCGATCGTCATAGCCCCGCAATTCGATTATGCTCAGCCTTTTTCCGAGGGTCTCGCGGCGATAACAATCCAGGGCCGCAGAGGCGAGAAGTGGGGCTTTGTCGACACGACAGGCACGATCGTCATAGAGCCGCAATTCGACTTTGCCCAGCCTTTTTCCGAGGGTCTCGGGCCTGTGAGAGTCGGGGGGGAAGGCGTGTTTGGGGCAGGCAAATGGGGCTTTATCGACAAGACGGGGAACTTTGTCATACCCGCGCAGTTTGACGTCGTCAACAGCTTCTCCGAGGGTCTCGCGGCCGTAAGGATCGGGGGAGAGGGCATACGTGGAGTGGGCAAGTGGGGCTATGTCGACAAGACCGGCACGATGGTCATAGAGCCGCAGTTCGACTTCGCCTATGACTTCGCCGAGGGTCTCGCGAGTGTGGAGATTGAAGGCAAGATGGGTTTCATCGACAAGACGGGCGCGTTTGTCATAGCCCCCCAGTTTGGCTATGCGGGCGGATTCTCCGAGGGTCTGGCTGCGGCGTCTTCCGGAAACAAGGTGGGTTTCATCGACAAGACAGGCGCATTTGTCATACCGCCGCAGTTTGCGGGGGCCCATGACTTCTCCGATGGTCTTGCGCTTGTGAGAATCTGGGATGAGGCGAACCAGCGTGACCTGTTCGGCTACATCGACAAGACGGGAGCGGTTGTCATAGACTGCCAGTTCGTATGGGCCACCAGCTTTTCCGAGGGTCTCGCGTGCGTGCAGGTCCCGGGTGAGGGATCCGAGATCGGCAAGTGGAGCTATATCGATACGTCAGGTACGTTTGTCATTGATCCCCAGTTCGACTCGGCTGAGGCTTTCCATGATGGTCTCGCGCGGGTGACCTTTGGGGGCGTTCTTGGAGGCGTCGGAGGCAGGGACTGCTACATGGACAAGACCGGAAGGATCGTCTGGGACCCTGCGGGGGACTAGCGGGGACTGGCACACGGTTTTGTCCGCCGCGGCGGACAAAACCGGTTGCCTGTCCCCGATCCACACGTTATTGATTTATGGTGCAGAGCAGGTATGATGTCAGTGCAAGAACGCCGCAGGCCAGGGAGGTATGACGACATGATAACGAGAATCACATTGGCGGTTGTGCTGCTCACGTCGCCGCTGCTGTTCGGTTGTGTTGGGAATCCTCGGCCTGCGCCTCAAAACAAACAAGCGGAAACCGCAAGTACCGAAGCGAACGAGCCGGCTCTGTTCCCGGTGGTCGTAAATGGCAAGTGGGGCTATATCGACAAGACGGGCACGGTTGTTGTCAATCCGCAGTTCGATTGGGCTTGGTCTTTCTCCGAGGGTCTCGCGCCTGTGAGAATCGGGGACGACGAGACAGGCAAGGGGGGCTATATCGACAAGACAGGCAAGATTGTCATAAGCCCGCAGTTCGATTGGACCTCGTCCTTCTCCGAGGGTCTCGCGGCTGCGGAGGTTGGCGGCAAGTACGGCTATATCGACAAGACAGGAACGATAGTCTTGAACCCGCAATTCGACTGGGCGGAAGACTTCTCCGAGGGTCTCGCGCGTGTGAGGATTGGGGACTGGGAGACAGGCAAGTATGGCTATATCGGCAAGACAGGAACGATTGTCATAAACCCACAGTTCGATCGGGCCGGTGACTTCTCCGAGGGTCTTGCGAGTGTGGAGATTGGGGGCAAGGCAGGTTTCATCGACGAGACAGGCAAGATTGTCATAAACCCGCAGTTCCGCATGGCCTGGTCCTTCTCGGAGGGTCTCGCGCGTGTCTCGATTGGGGACTGGGATACACGCCAGTATGGCTATATCGACAAGACAGGCGAGTTTGTCATAAACCCGCAGTTCGACTTGGCCTGGGACTTCTCCGAGGGCCTCGCGAGAGTGAGGATTGGGGACGAGCACACAGGTAAGTATGGCTATATCGACAAGGCAGGCAATATTGTCATAAACCCGCAGTTCGACTGGGCCACGCCTTTCTGCGAGGGACTCGCGGCTGTGCAGATTGGGGCCAAGTGGGGCTACATCGACAAGACAGGCACGATTGTCATTAACCCGCAGTTCAACGGTGCAGGGCCCTTCTCCGAGGGTCTTGCGGCTGTGAGGACTGCGGAGGAAGGCCCGTATGGACAGGGCAAGATGGCCTATATCGACAAGACGGGGAAATACGTCTGGGAGGCTTCGAGTTAGAGGTCCTGCCCTTCTGCATTGCCGGGGACTGGCACACGGTTTTGTCCGCGCATAACTCAACAATTCCCTCTCACGCTCCCGGCGGACAAAACCGGGTGCCTGTCACCGGCCCCTTCTAGAGGAAACTCCCCAATCCGCCGGTGAGGAGCTCCGGATGCAGGGTGTACGGGTTGTGCTTCTTCTCGTATCCGATCGTCGTTATCGGACCGTGACCGCAGTGCACGATCGTATTGTCCGGCAGCTTGTAAAGAACGTTGAGGATTGAGCTCAGCAGGTCCGGACCGCTGGAGCGGGGGAAATCGATGCGTCCTACGGAATCGCGGAAGATGGTATCGCCTGCGAACACGTGTTCTTTCCCATCGTAGAAGGAAATTCCGCCCGGCGTGTGACCCGGCGTCGCGAGCGCCTTGAGCGTGATCTCGCCCGCAGTGAAAACATCGCCTTCCGCGATCGGCTCGTCGATCGAGAACCCTTTCACCCCCCCCATGCCCGTCATCATCGCCGTCGCCCCGCCTACCGAGTCCAGAAGGAAATCGTCGAGCGGCGACATAAACGCTTTTGCGCCGGTCATCTCCCTTAGTTTGCCGACCGCCGAGATGTGATCGAAATGACCGTGGGTGAGGAGGATAGTGACGTTTGCGATGGAGTAGTGCTTCAGAACGTGATCTATGCGCTCGGGGTTCCATCCGGGATCGATGACGAAGCCTGAGAGAGCGTTTTCGTCGGCGATTACGAAACAGTTCTCCTGAAGCGGTCCGGTGACTATGGTTTCCAGGATCATTGGATTCGGGCGCGAAGCATCGGAATTTGGGCGAAGTATACCATAACGTCGAGCGCCAAATGAGTTATAATGCGCGCATGCGAACACGATGGCTGCCCGTCATTACCGGCCTGTTTGTTGCCGTCCTCCTCATCTCGAACATTGCGTCGGTGAAGTTCGTCAACGTGTGGTTGTTCACGTTCGACGGGGGCACCCTGCTCTTCCCCCTGAGCTACATCTTCGGCGACATCCTGACGGAAGTGTACGGCTACGGCGCGAGCCGGAAGGTCATCTGGACCGGCTTCGTTTCCGCCGCCCTGATGATCGGGATGCTCTGGCTTGTGGGGAGAATCCCGGGTCCGACCGAGGAATGGACCGCCGAGCGCCAGGACGCCTACACCAGCATCCTCCTCTGGGGATCCAGAATCGTGATCGCCAGCCTCATCGCATACTTCGCGGGCGAATTCTCCAACTCCTACGTGCTGGCGAAGCTGAAGATCGCGACGAAGGGCCGTTTTCTCTGGGTCAGAACGATAGGGAGCACGATCGTGGGCGAGGGGGTCGACACCCTCCTGTTCTGCATAATCGCGTTCTACGATCCTGCAAACCCGAACAATATCCTCGTGGCGACCATTGTCTCTAACTACGTTTTCAAGTGCGGGTTCGAGGTCCTCGCGACTCCCCTCACCTATGCCGTCGTCATCGCACTGAAGCGTGCCGAAGGTATGGACGTGTACGACTACAAGACCAACTTCAACCCCTTCCGCATTTTCGCCCGCGACATGGAGGGCGAGGAAAATGCGAGGAGTGTCGCCGGGGCGGTGTGACGATGCGGGAACGGGGAAGGCCGATGCCCGTGCCCTTTCTAGCGGGGCTGTTGAGAAACCAGTCTTGATGCAGAATCGGGTGGCACCCTCAGGTAGAAAGCCTGCGGGAGCAGGCTTTCTACCTGGGGGTGTTCGATTGATTAATTCCTCCAGTCATGAGGCATTCAGATCATTGCTCCAGCACCCCCAGGCTCGAGGACTCGCCTGAGGGTGCCACGCCTGATATGCTCTCCTTGGGCGAAATCGCACTTTTTCAACGGCCCGTTCAGCTATACCAATCCCGGCGGCAAAAATGCTACAATCCCGCCGTCCCTGTCTTCGCAGGGATAGTTATTTCATTTTAGGTCGCAAGGCGCCACGGAGGAGCCAAGTGAGGAAATTCGAGCTATACAATCCGATCCGAATGATTTTCGGAGTGGGGGAATTCGAGCGGCTTGGGGAATTGGCCAGCGAGTACGGTAAGAAGCCGCTGGTCGTGTTCGGGGGCGAATTCGCCAGGGAAGCCGGACTTGTCGACAGGGCGGTGGAGCTTCTCAAGGCCGCGGATATGGACCCGGTCGTGTTCGAGGGAGTGGAGCCGAACGCGAGGCTCGGGACCTGCCGGAGGGGAGCGCGGATCGCGAGCGAAAACGAGTGCGACATGGTGATCGGGATCGGCGGCGGGTCGGTCATGGACGCGAGCAAGGTTATCGCGTTCGGTTTCTACGACCCCGACGGCATCTGGAAACACATAGCGCACTGGGAGCCCGACTACGAGGAATTCGAGGAGGCGCTTCCGATCGTGCTCGTGAGCACTCTCGCGGCCACAGGGAGCGAAGGAGACGGCGGAGCCGTCATCACGAACGAGGAGACGAAAGACAAGGTCGGAGTGTTCGGAGAGGCGCTCTTTCCCAGGGTCAGCATCATAGACCCCGAGCTGACGCTCACCGTGCCGATGGACTACACACGTGACGGTGCGGTCGACATGTCGATCCACGTCCTCGAGAGTTATTTCAACGGGGACCAGAGCGCAAAATTCTCGGACAGGTGCACCGAGGGATTTCTCGCCGAGGTGATCGAGGCGCTCGAGGCGGTCGTGGACGACCCCGAGGATATCGAGGCCAGGTCGCAACTGAGCTGGCTGGGAGCAATCTCTCTGCAGGGACTTATCAATCAGCCCAGGGGCGGACCGTTCCCGCTGCATGCGATGGAGCACCCGCTGAGCGGGTACTTCGACATCTCCCATGGTCGCGGCCTCGCCCTGCTTTTCCCCAGGTGGCTCAAGTACGTCAGCCGGGAGAAGCCCGACAAGATAATCCAGTTCGGCGACCGCGTTTTCGCCATGGAGCTGGAGTCGCATCACCCGTTCGAAGCCGCCGACAAGGTGATAGGCCGGTTTGTCGAATGGCTGGAGGACATCGGGGCCTGGTTCTTCATGGACAATCTTGGGATACCGAACGATCCCGTGATCTTTCGGAAAATGGCCGAGGACGTCGTTCGCATGTACGGCAAGGACGGTTATCTCGGAGGGTTGAAGCCTCTGAGTGTCGACGACATCGTGGCGGTCTACGAGATGTGCGTCCGGACCGGGGCGCCGGAAGACAAGGCGTTTGGGGAAGAGCGGTCGAAAAAGAAGGCCGCGCTGGATGAGGAGGGCGAGGAGATCGTCGAGATTGTCGAGGAAGTGATCGAGCTCGGCGAGGGAGAAGAGCTTCCGGAAGGGCTGGAGAAGGAAGGATACTCGATCGTCGAGGAAATCCTGGAAGACGATCGGGATAACTAGGCTGTGGCGGTTTCGGTCGGAAAAAACCGAACCTGCGGGCCGTTGGTTCGTCTGGATATTTGAGAGAATCTCTTAGCCAGGGAGGCACATTGCGATGGCAATGATCGAAGTCAGGAACCTGACCAAGCACTTCAAGAAGACTCAGGCCCTGAAGGGAATATCGTTCGACATCAACCAGGGCGACATCTTCGGCTACATCGGTCCGAACGGCGCCGGGAAGACGACGACAATTAAGGTACTCGCCACCCTGCTTCTTCCCACCATGGGGCAGGCATACATAGACGGGATCGACGTGATCCGGGACCCCATGGCGGTGCGCAAAATCATCGGCTACATGCCGGACTTCTTCGGTGTCTATGACGAAATGAAGGCGTGGGAGTATCTCGACTTCTTCGCGGCCTGTTATCGCATCCCGAAGCAGAAGAGGCTGGGGATCATCGACGACGTGCTCGAGCTCACGGACCTCACGACCAAGAAAGAGGCCTTTGTGCACGAGTTGAGCCGGGGAATGAAGCAAAGGCTGTGCCTTGCGAGGTGCCTGGTCCACGATCCCAAAGTGCTCTTGCTGGACGAGCCCGCGAGCGGACTCGATCCCAGGGCGCGTATCGAGCTGAGGGAGCTTCTGAAGGAGCTCGGCCGGATGGGGAAGACCATTCTGGTCAGCTCTCACATCCTCACCGAGCTCGCCGACTTCTGCAACACGGTCGGAATTATCGAGGCCGGCTCGATGGTCCTGTCCGGAAAAATCGACGACATCCTCAGGGAGATCAAGGGATACAAGGTGCTCGAGATCAAGGTGAAGGAGAGGGACGAGGAAGCGAAAGAGATACTTCTCTCCATAGAGAAGGTCTCGGACTGCCGGATATGCGAGCCGTGTTTCCTGAAGGTGAACTTCACCGGCGAGACCGACGACATACCCGACATCGTTGATAAGCTGAAGGAGCGGGGCATCAAGGTCATCAGTTTCTCGGAGGAGGAGACCGACCTCGAGGACCTGTTCATGCGTGTTACGAAGGGTATCGTGACCTGAGATTCCGGGAAGGGCAGGCAACATGAATCTGAGCCGCCGCCGCTATGGCGGCTTTTCTTTTTAACGCCGAGGACGGGCAAAAGCAGGAATGTATAAGAGATATTCGATTCGACTAAGTCGCATTAAGAAAAACCCTTAATGAAGCGCGTTTCGCAGGGTCGGGCATTAACTCTTATCTAACAATCGGACGCCCCGTTATCGATATTACGTTGCGACAGGATTGCACGCCTGGAGAACCTATGGTCACTCTCACGAGATTTGACGGAAACGCTATTGTCGTGAACGCGGAGCTTATCGAAACTGTGGAGAGCACGCCCGACACCATTCTGACCCTGACGAACGGCAGGAAACTTCTCGTGAAGGAAGGTCTGAGCGTCGTTGTTGAGCGTGTGATCGATTACAGAAGGCGAACGCTTGAAGGGATGGTCTACTTCAGCAAGGAGGGTAGCCGGTAATGGATATCGCCAGCATATTCGGTTTACTGGTCGGCTTCGGGATGATCTACTACGCGTGCGTAGAGAGCTCCGAAGGCAACCTGATCATGTACTGGGACCCTATCGCCATGCTGATAGTACTCGGCGGAGGGCTTGCAGCCACCCTGGTCAGTTTTCCCATGTCGCAGGTGCTTGCATCCCTGAAGGTCGCCAAGAACGCCCTGTTTACTCCGGTCAAGCAGTCGAACGAGATCATAGGCGTTCTCGTGTCGTTCGCGGAGAAAGCGCGACGCGAGGGCCTGTTGACGATTGAGGAGGAGCTCCCGAAGCTGAGCGACGAGTTTCTCAAGAAGGCGCTCAGGCTGGTGGTTGACGGAACCGATCCGCAGCTCGTCCGCGACCTCCTTGAGATCGAGCTTTCGTTTCTCGAGGACCGCCACAAGCTCGGACGCGACATGTTCGAGCAGCTCGGGATCTACTTCCCCAGCTTCGGCATGGTCGGCACATTGAGCGGTCTGATCGCGATGCTGGCCAATTTGACGGACCCATCTTCGGTTGGCACCGGCATGGCGATGGCCCTCACCGCTACCTTCTACGGCGCCGCCCTGGCGAACCTGGTCGCGCTTCCCATGGCCAAAAAACTGGCTATAAGAAGCCAGGAGGAAGTGCTCATGCGGCAGGTCATCGTCGAGGGCGTGCTGTCGATTCAGAACGGTGAGAATCCACGCATCGTCCAGGAAAAACTGAAAGCCTTCTTCCCGCCCAGAATGCGGAAGATCGGGAAAGAGGAAGAAGAGTAGGAATGGCCCACAAGAAGAAAAAAGCAGTGCATGAGGGCGGGGGCGTACATGCGCCGCCATGGATGATTTCCTGGGCGGACATGACCACTCTCCTGTGGGCTTGCTTCGTGCTTCTGTGGAGTTTCTCCACCCTTGACCTTGTCAAATTCCAAGCGGCTATGTCGAGCCTTCACGGGGCTTTTGGAGTGTTGCAGGGCGGCGCGATGGTTTTGGATCCGGGCGACATACCTTCGAGCAGCCGCACGACTGTTGGTGGTTCGGCAGGCAAGTCCAGAATGGAGAGAATAAAGCAAAGGGTTAAGAAAGAGGCGGAGGCGTCGGGCTATGGCGGCTCGATCGAGACCGCAATCGACGCTCGAGGATTGATGATCCGGTTTGCCGACACAGCGCTCTTTGATCCCGGGAGCACCGAACTGAAGCCCGGCGTGCTGCCCGTCCTCGAGTCGATAGCGGCGGAGCTCAGCGATATCTCGAACGCAGTCCAGGTGGAAGGGCATACGGACTCGACGCCGATCCATACCGCGCAGTTTCCGTCAAACTGGGAACTTTCTACAGGCCGGGCGTCCGAAATAGTGCATTACATGATTGAGGTCGGCGGGATCGCCCCTGAACGTCTGACCGCCGCGGGGTACGCGTTCTACCATCCGGTGGCGCCCAACAGCACTCTTGAGGGTAGGGCCAGGAACCGCCGGGTGGACATTATCGTTCTCAACACGCCTGAAGACGAAGATGCTGAGGCCCGTCAGAATGCTCTTGACTTTCTTGAGAGTGACGAAAGCACGGGCATTGTTGTTGGTACGAACAATGACCGGGCTGCATCCGAGACAGAAACGTCGACCGACGACTCGTCTGTGAGCACCGTCGGCTCCGGGGAGAGTTCCGTGGGCGGTTAGTCCGATAACGGAACAGGTTTTCATGGGAGTGAAACGATCATGGCTGACAATAGCAGGAAAACCAAAGGACAGGAAAACGCCGAATCCAAGGAATCCGGCGCCCCCGTTGAAGTTATCACCGGCGCCAAGCACAAGGGCATGCCCGGATTCATAATGCCCCTTGTGATAGCCTCTGTCTTTATCGGTCTCGCCGGCGTCGGTGTGGGTGGATACCTCCTGTTCATGCAGATGCAGGCCGCTCAGGCTGCGACCGAGGAGAGCACGCCCGAAGGGGAAGAAGGGGGAGTTGTTGAGACCAACATCTACTTCGAAGACTTCCCCGAGGGCATCGTCAATCTTGCCGTCACCGAGGACAGCACATTCACCTACCTCAAGTACGCGTTCTCAGTCGAGGTCGACAACGAGGAAGTCATCAAGGAACTGGAGACAAAGCTCCCCAGGCTGACATCGAAAGTGGCCACGGTCATGAGCAATCTCAACTGGGATGAGATCTGCACTACCCAGGGAAGGGAACGAGTGGCGCGCGAGGCGATGGGAGTGATAAACCAGGAATTGCAGACCGGCCAGGTCATCGGCCTCTATTTCGACACATTCGTTGCGCAGTAGGGCGGGAAGTTCCCCAGTCGGAAACGTGTGCCTATTCGGCCGAATGTCGATATAATGTCTGAGTGGAACATGTAAGCGACCGCGCAGAGGAGAAGGCGCGGAAATTCTGTTATGGCTGAGATTCTTTCACAAGAGGAAATCGATGCGCTGCTTTCCGCGCTTGACGTGGAGGAGATGCCCGAGGAGGCACCCAGCGCAAAGGGCGCCCGCCGAGTCAAGGAATATGATTTCAGGCGGCCCGACAAGTTCTCCAAGGACCAGATCCGTACCCTGCATGTGCTCATGGAAAGCTTTGCCAGGAGCTGGTCGACATTCCTGTCGGGGAAGCTGAGAAGCCTGGTGCATGTGGAGATAGCCTCGATCGATCAGTTGCCGTACGAGGAGTTCATCAAATCGACATTCAACCCTTCGGTGATTGCGATCATCTCGATGGAGCCGCTGGAGGGGAACGGGATTCTGGATCTGTCGCCGCCGGTCGCGTTCGCTGTTATCGAGAGGCTGGTCGGCGGGACTACCTCGGGCGCCGCGCAGGTCAGGGAACTGACCGAGATAGAGGAAGCGCTCATCGTGAATGTGGTCAGCGACGCGCTCAGAGTCCTGAAAAACTCAATCGCGGAGTTGTTCCAGGTGAATCCCAGGCTGGAGGCGATCGAGTACAATCCACAGTTCACCCAGATCGTGCCCCCGAGCGACATGACCCTGTTTATCTCGCTGGAGGTGCGGATCGAGGAGAGCAAGGGGATGATGGGTTTCTGTCTGCCTTACACGCTGCTTGAACCCATTCTTAACGAGCTTTCAACTGAGCGTTTTTTCAGGCGGGCGAAAGAGGACCAGGGTGAGCTTGCGGGGAGTGCGGAGAGTTTCCTTCGCTGCATGGGAGGATCGGACCTCGATATCAGGGCGGAGGTGGGCAGAGCGTTGCTGACTGTCAGGGAGATTCTTGGTCTGGGTCCCGGCGACATTGTGAAGCTGCCCACAAGGGTAAATGACTTGTTCAAGGTGTATGTGGGCGAGGATCCGAACCCTCACTTTCTCGCCCGCCCGGGACTGCTGGGCAGGCATAAGGGAATTGCGATAATGGATTTCCATGAGGAGTAGCAGATGGCTCTTTCACAAGACGAAATAGACAGGATGAAGGCCGAGCAGAGCGCGGGCGGAGATGCCCGGAAGTCGGTCGCCGTGCGAATCGGGGAGATGTTCGTCCGGTCGTTCGAGAACATAGTGCCGATATTGATCGGTTCAAGCCGCGTGAGGATAGCCGCGAGCGAGCCCGTGCGCGGCGACCTGGCGGGATGGATAGGAGCCCTCCCTCAGGATTGCCCGTTCTTCGCTTTCAGGGAGCCCGCTCTCAGCGATGCCCGTTGGGCTGGCTTTATCGGACGTGCTGTGGCGCTGGAAATATCGCAGAGGATGATGGGACAGGAGGGTGCGGAAGGATTGAATGAGGCGCTGCTGTCGGCGCTTGTCGAGGCCTTCAATAACATACTCGGAGCCTTCGACACTGCGCTGACCGAGGAGTTTGATGCCGAGGGCGTCACGCATGAGGATGTCAAGTTCCTGGAGGGAAGCCCTCTCGATGCTCTCAGGAGCGAGGCGGGTCTGGGTGCCGAGGAAAACGTCTGGCTGATCCGGATTGCGGCCGGGATCGACGATGTGAGCGGGGAGCTTGGGATATTCCTGACTGAAGGAGGCCTTGACGATTTGGCGGAGAGACATCCGAGCGCGAAGAGAGCGGCGGCGAAAGCCCAGGAAGCTGCGGTCGGGGCTGCTGCCGTCCCCATGGAGCGGGAAACCGCACAGGAGGCGGTGCCCGAACCGATCGAGGAGCATGTTGCCGACCGACGCAAGGCGGAAGCCCGCCCCAATGTCCAGACAGCCAGGTTCGAGGAGCTCGAACAGAGGCGTGCGGCGGGCGAGACCAAGGGAATTGAGCTCATCCTCGATGTCCCCCTGTCGGTCGCGGTGGAGCTGGGTCGAAAGAAGCTGTCGGTCAGGGAAATACTCGCCTTGTCCCCCGGAAGCCTTGTCGAGCTCGAGAAGCTGGCAGGTGAAGCCGTGGATTTGCTCGTGAACGGAAAGCTCTTCGCAAAGGGCGAAGTGGTCGTCATCGATGAGAATTTCGGAGTGCGGGTGTCGGCTATTATCAGCCCCAAAGAGCGAATCGAGAGGCTGGCAGAGTAGCGCGGCATGCGTGTCCCCGGGGCTCCTGAAAGAGCCCGGGCAGACTCTTCCTGAATGTGGGGCGGGCTTTCCAGCCTGCCACCTCCAGATGCCCCATAAGAGAACACGGGGACAGGCACACAGCTTTGTCCGCCGCGGCGGACAAAGCCGGGTGCCTGTCCCCACGCCCGATGCTACAGGGATTCTCTGCGCGCCGAAAATGTTATAATCGCGCGACCACTGCGGCCAAGGGAAGCCCAAGAGATGCCTACAGCTAGAGAGATAATGGACCGGATAACCCGCGAGATGGCGAAAGCCATAGTGGGCCAGGAGGATATCGTCCAGAACCTGGTCGTGGCGGTGCTGACCGGGGGACATGTCCTGATGGAGGGAGTTCCCGGGCTTGCCAAAACCCTTATGGGCAGGACGCTTTCCCTGACCCTCGCCGCCGATTTCGTCAGAATCCAGTTCACCCCCGACCTCATGCCGTCGGACGTGATCGGGACAACGCTTTTCGACCCACAGCTCGGGGAGTTCAGGTTGAAGAAGGGCCCGATCTTCTCCGAGATAGTCCTTGCGGACGAGATCAACCGCACACCGCCCAAGACCCAGGCGGCGCTCCTGGAGGCCATGGAGGAGCGGAGGGTCTCGATAGAAGGTGTGGAACACCCGCTCTCGAGCGTTTTTACGGTGCTGGCCACGCAGAACCCCATTGAGTATGAGGGAACATACCCCCTGCCCGAAGCACAGTTGGATCGGTTTACGTTTAAACTTCTTGTGGGATACCCCGACAGGTACGAGGAGCTGGAGCTACTGAAACGGTACCATATGGGATTCCACTCGAGGAATCTTGAGGACGTGGGGATCGAGGCCGTGGCGACTCACGACGACATCAAGGCCGCCAGGGAGGAGATCAAGGCGGTCAGGGTGGACGAAACGATCCTGGACTACATCAACGAGATCGCGAGATCATCCAGGGAGGATGACGACCTCCTTCTGGGAGCGAGTCCGCGCGCCGCGATCACCATACTTCTTACATCAAAGACCCTTGCAGCGTGCAGAGGAAGGGATTTTGTGGTGCCGGACGATGTGCAGGAACTGGCGTACCCCACGCTGAGGCACAGGCTTCTTCTCCGTCCGGAAGCCGAGATCGAGGGAATCCGTCCGGACGAGGTGGTCGCGCGGATACTGGACAAAATCCCGGTCCCGAGGTAGGGGCTTGACAAAAGTGCTATCATATGATAGCATTATGGCAAGACCACCGGGTCGGCAAGGCTTAAGAAAGGTGGCAAGGGTTTGCTGTTGTTTCTCTGGGAAAGCCAACTGCTATGAGCGACCCGGTTGTACGCGACTTCATCGAGCGCTTTATGGGCAAGGCCCGAGAGGATGGGGTTGTCATGGTTCCCAGGGAAAAGAACCTGCATGCACTGGCTTTCCTGCAGCTACTTCCGTTTCAGGCAAGGGAAGTGATTATGGGTCTTCGTGCGGATCAGTGCATTGGCGGGCCCTTGATAGACCACGATGGGAGTGAGGGGGAGATCTTTGAGTTTGAGGTAGAGCTTGAACAGACCAGGGTATACATCAAACTGAAGTTGGACAGGACTGAGGCAAAGTGCATCTCATTTCATGTAGGTGAGCCCAAGCCATGAACTACTGTGAGAAATGCAATAAGCGGGTGCCGACTCGGATCGGAAAGCACGAAGAGGAATTCCCGGTGAAAGGAGATCCTGTCAAGGTCGTTGCGGAAGTGAAGATCTGCGAGGTGTGCGGCTCTGTCTGCTATGACGAGGAGCTGGACTCGAAGAGCATGGCTGCCGCATTCGATGTCTACCGTCAGCGGCACGATATCATCTCTCCAGGGGAGGTCCGGGCACTTCTAGATAAGTATGGGTTGAGCCAGAGGGGATTGGCGGCGCTTCTTGGATGGGGAGAGATAACTATTCATCGCTATGAAGGCGGGAGTATCGCGGACGAGGCCCATAATCAGGTGTTGCGAATGCTTCAAGATACCGGCTACATGGCCGGATTTTTCGAACGGTACAGAGACCGACTCCCTCGGTCCAAGCAACGCAAACTCGATGCCAGGTTGAAAGAGTTGGTTTCAGCCGACTGCAAGACGAAGAATCACCTCTCAGTTCTGATGCGCCCGTCTGAGCACGAAATCGGGCCCCTGACCGGATATCGTCGGTTCTCGCCTGATGCCTTGCAGGCTATGATCATGTTTTTTGCACAAGGAGACGGAGTCCTGAAAACAAAACTCAATAAGCAGCTCTGGTATGCGGATTTCACCTATTTCCGTCATTTCAGAACATCCATGTCCGGCGCAACCTACATTCACTTGCCCTTTGGACCGGTGCCGGATGACTACGAGATTTATCTCGCGGCTCTCATCGATGATCAGGCGCTTGAGTCGGTCGAGGTCGATTTCAGTCCTGATCTCACCGGTGAGAAATTGGTTGCCAAAGAGGCTCCCGACATGGGAGCTTTACCTGACTCGGCGGAGGGAGTCTTGCGGGCGGTTAACGAGTACTTTCGGGACTCCGGCAGCAAGGCAATGTCGGATCTCTCCCATCAGGAAGCTGCCTACGCGGAGACAAAGCCCGGCAAACCCATTCCGTACGAATACGCCGACAAATTGAATGTTAAAATAGACGTCGCCTGATCGGCCGCTCACGGGCGTCCGGTCACGGCTGAAGGTGAAGCCGAATGAAACAAGACAAACCCACGAGCTCTGAGATTATCTTCGAAGTCCATGAGGCCGAGGAAGGCGGGTTCTACGCATGCGCGCTGGGATACAGCATTTTTACCGAAGCGGACACCTGGGAGGAGCTGAAGGGAATGGCTCGCGATGCTGTCGAATGCCATTTTGACGAGGGCGAAGAGCGTCCGAAGTTGATCAGACTCCACTTGGTCCGCGACGAGGTATTTGCACTGTGAAGCTACCTCGTGACTTGTCCGCTCGGAAACTCATCAAGATCCTGTCAAGGTTCGGTTATGAACTTTCGAGACAGGGAGCCATGTCAGGGTCACTCGTCCCGGGCCGCCGAGGCATTCGGTTACAGTGCCTATGAAATCTCCGATGAGGGTGGGGACATTGGAGAGGATTCTGAAAAAGGTTGCGGACAATCTCGGTGTTTCGATAGACGACATTCTAGCCGATTAGTGCTTCTTGCCTGAAGGTGAGCGTCATGCGTACTGCCTTCCCAGCAATCGTCCTTCTCATACTCAGTTGTGCAGCGACGTATCAGCCCGGGGTCACGCCTCAAGCAGGTGATTCCATTGAGGGACCCCGGTCGGCCTCTGCGCCGGCCTACCAGATCTGGGCCGACGGACAATTCGCCTGGGACTCGTCGACCCAGGAGCTCGTCTTTGTCCCCGCGAGGGTCGCAGACGCGCACTTCAATGTCTGGCCGCTCCTTAATCCCCCGAAATGCCAGACTTGCGTGTCCCTGCATGTCGTGAGCCACGACCCTGTGGCGCACCTGCTGACGGTCAATGTCACGCTGACCAATCCCACGGGGCTGTCGGGGTGGTTCGTAAGGGGACTGGTGATACCCGAGCACGCGACGGACGTAGAGGTCCTCTCCCCTGACGGATGGTGGCATTCACTGGACATGCCCGTACTCGAGCCCCCGCCCGCGTTCATGATTTTTGCCGGGGATCAGCCCGACAGGGAATTCGGTCCCCATGAGACGTATTCCGCGGTCTACCAGTTCCGGTACACCTCGTTGAGTGTATTCGCCCAATGTGAGTACCAGGTGCTCGTGCGCTATCCGAAAGAGCCGGGCGAAGTAAATTCCCTCGGGAACGGGAATGTCCACGGCGCATTGACGAAATCGGGCGGCTTCATTTCTGCGAGGGCGGACATGGAAGCCGACGCCACGTGCCCGGAGACTTCCATGCAGGCGTTATGGGAAATAGACTGGGCCTATTTTTCGGATTGGCACCACCTGCGCCTCGAGTCGGGGAACACGTATCTCACGTGGTTCCCCGGAATCGCAACCGCCTCCGACACTGCCCGGCTATGGATTTACGCCCGCATGGTAGATTCGAAGGGATCCGCGCTTGTCTACCGAATCGATCTTCCGATCCTCGACGCCACGGGGGTGCCGAATCGGGTGTTTCCTCCCGCGGGTACCGGCGGCGCGGTCTTTGTGGATCAGCTCTCCACTCAAATGACCGACCCGCAGAAAGAGTTCATGGCGACCCATTGCGTAGGGAGCCAGAAACTGGTGAAGAGCCTCGCGGATTCCCTGCGCGTCTACAACCCCGATTTCATCGTGGTCCAGTATCATCTCGCCTTCGGCGCCGGGGACATAAGCAACATTGTCGGCAACGACTGGTTGAGCAATTGGACGTTCGAAAACGCACAGGAGGATTTCTTCGAGCATCGTTCCTGGTCGATTCAACCGAACCAGCGCGTGCTGCAGCAGGACTGGAACTGGTATCTCACGGATCCGACGAGCGAATGGGCGCTCTATTTCGTCGGGAACACCATCGAGCGCATGGACCCCCTGGGCGATCAGTTCGACGGTGTTTTCGCCGACTCCGCAAGCCAGCCCTGGAACACCGATCCGGAAAAATGGTGGGAGGGCAGCGACGATCCGTACGACATGTTCACCTACTGGACTCCGAAGACCCAGTATTTCTTCGATACCGTCGCCCAGGCGTACCACACGCTCCCGGTCTCTTACTACCTGATACCGAACGCGGGCAGCTATGTGACGACGATCTCTGACATCACGTACAACCAGTGCGATGGTGTGATGATCGAAGGTTTCTGCCATTGGGGACCGGACAATTATTTCACCGAGGAAGACTGGCGGCTGCAGATGAACCGGGCAAGGTCGCTCGCGATTCAGAACAAGATTATCCTCTGCCAGACCGACGTTGATGTCGACAACATCCCGGACCGGAGCTTCGTGCACGGAACCTACATGCTGCTTCTGGACAATTACACCTACCTCAACATGCTCGGTCCGTGGGGCCTTGAGCCGCAATGGTGGCCGGAGTATTCATGGGACCCGGGTCCTGCCGTGGAGGATTGGGTCGACATCGGCGAGTTGCAGGACTCAGGCGGCTGCTACGTGAGGACGTACGAAAACGGGATCGTGATCGTGAATCCATCGGATGAGGTCCGGTATTTCACGACGACGAAGATGTACTCGCACTCGATGTTCGCAGCGGGCGGGTTTCTTCCGGAAGATGGTGTCCCGACCGGTGTGGCGACCGGTCCGATTGTAGGTCCGGGCGTACAGGAGATCGCGCCTCATTCGACATGGCTGGGTGCCGGATAAGAGTAACCACCAAGGCACGAAGGGCACGAAGGAACACCAAGAAGATCG
>CAYGZQ010000015.1:4808-68463 GCA_964354375.1 uncultured Planctomycetota bacterium | reverse complement strand
AGCCGTCGGCGTTGACGACCTCCCCTTCGCTCAGTGTCCGATCCGACACGATGAGCCCTGATCCAGGGAACAGGTGACTCCCGCTGAACATCGCGATCCCACGGACATCAAAACCCGTCAGATTCGGATTCGAGAACGGATGCTTGATCGAGACATTCACGTTGAGTGTCCCGTCAGGGTTCGGAGAGACGCCTGCCAGCTTGAAACAATTAGTGCACGGCGCCTGCTCGAGGAACTGGAGAACGTTCAAATGAGCAGCCGTCGCCCTGATGGGGATAATCTCTGCGGACAAGTCTTTCTCATCAATGTGGACCAGGTAGTAGCCCCAGAGGTAGTGGCCCAAGGTCTCAGGACTCGCCGGCTGAGTGAATACTCCTGAACCCTCGTGCCCATTTGAAGGCGTCACAGGATTGCCGGGTTCAGCTCCGACACATCCCAATGCAGCCAAAAGAAGAGCAGCGCTCATCAAGGCGCTTCTCACCAACGACTGGATACTTTTCACAGATTATCCTCCTTCATGAGCCAGACTTCCCTAATAGGATAGTATAGCAGAGTACCGTCCGCTTATGGAAATACTGAATCCCGGGTTCAAAGTTGAACCGACCGGTGGCGCCTACAAGCGAGTCCGCGAGCCTGTAGGCGATTAGTCTCCTTCGGCGCGCGAAAAACCCGGCCGATTGCCGGCCGGGTCACTTGTCAGATTCGATATCAGACCTATGTACTCAGGTCAACAACACCCGAGGCTCGGTTACTGCAGGAATCGCGCGATGAAGATATCGAGCGATCCTGCGGTGGTCAGGACAGTCTGTCCGGGTTCGCCCTGGCCGAACGTGGCTGAGCCTTCAAAATAGCCGGTCACTACGGACGAATTGTCGGTAAGCGCGGTGACTCCATTGGCCTGGTCCTGGCCCTTACCGCCGGCACGCTTGGCCCATGCGAGCGTTCCATCGGCGTTGTAACGCGCCATGAAAAGGTCGTTGATACCTGCAACGGAGAGTACTGTCTCATTGGTTTCACCGGCGCCGAATGTGGCCGAATCGGCGAACCTTCCGGTCACAATGGTTGAGTTGTCGGAAAGCGCAGTCACTGCGCGCGCGAACTCCATGAGCGCCCCGCCGGCACTCTTGGCCCAGGCCAGCGATCCATTGGAGTTGTACCGCGCGATGAAGACATCCTCGGCACCGGCGGCGGTCAGCACCTTCTGGTTGGCTTCACCCGGACCGAATGTGGCTGAGACGGTGAAATATCCCGTTACCACGGTCGAATTGTCCGACAGCGCTGCAATTGCGTATGCGTAATCGTCGCTCGCCCCTCCGGCGCGTTTGGCCCATGCGAGGGTTCCGTTTGCATTGTACCTCGCGACGAAAGCATCTCTCACCCCCGCGGAGGACAGGGTAGTGGAGTTCGGCTCGCCCTGACCGAATGTGGCCGATGCAGCGAAGATGCCAGTAACAACGGTCGTATTGTCCGAAAGCGCTGCAACTGAATTCCCTACATCCGCATCTCCCCCGCCGGCGCGCTTGGCCCAAGCGAGGGTTCCGTTCGTATTGTATCGGGCAACGAAGACATCTGATGTCCCCGAAGCGTTCAGCTTGGTGCTGTTGGATTCACCCTTGCCGAATGTGGCCGATCCTCCGAAAACGCCCGTCACTACGGTCGTGTTGTCTGAAAGCGCTGTGACTCCATATCCCTGCTCGGGCATTCCCCCACCGGCGCTCTTGGCCCATGCGAGGGTCCCGTTGGGATTGTACTTCGCGACGAAAATGTCGTTGATTCCGGCGGAGTTCAGCGTGGTGGCGTTTGGCTCGCCCTGCCCGAATATGGCCGAGTCATTATAGAATCCTGTCACCACGGTCGAATTGTCCGATAGCGCAGCGATCCCGTATCCTTCGTCGTTGTAATCTCCCCCGGCCTTTTTCGCCCATGCGAGAGTCCCGTCAGGGTTGTACTTCGCTACGAAAAGGTCTTCGCCCCCGGTTGCCGTCAGCACTGTCTGATTGGCTTCGCCGGGACCGAACGTGGACGACCCGAGGAATATCCCTGTCATAACGGTCGAATTGTCCGAAAGCGTCGTCACTGCGAATCCGATATCGCCCAGCACCCCACCGGCGCGCTTAGCCCAGAGAAGATTACCGCTGCTTGAAGGCTCCCCGACCGACAGAAGCACTAACCGGTAGGCGGTCAGGTCGAGCCACGGCTTTGCGGAGGGATTGTTCTCGTTGGCCTCTGCACTGATGAGACACGCATAAGCCCCCTCGGCGGCAAGCTTGGAGTTGGAGATGGTCGCCTGGTACCGCGAGTAGCCGGTCCCGTCCTGGACCCATGTTGCCGTCAGCGTGTCGTTGAACAGATCCGGGCATTCAACAACGGGGGCATCGTAAGTTGTCTTTCCCCCCCGGTCATACACGTCGATCTGAAGATTCGTGGTCCCTCCTCCGGCATCGAGTCCCGGTCCCAGGTCCTGGACATCCATCTTCCAGGGCTCAGGACAGTTCGCCTCGGGACCGAAGTCGGTCATGGGATCGGTAACCGGCTTATGTATCGGCGGCGCCCAGGATGCATCAACGGCGTAGCCGAAAACCCACGGATTCGGCGCGTTCGGCATGTCCACCTGGAACGTGACGATCTCCTCGTTGCCGGCATAGAAGGCATTGCGGGTGTTTGCGGGATCATCCGTTACGAATCGTTTGAAGCCGTTCAGAGTCGAGCTGGGAGCGGCGACGGTCGCCAGATGGCCCTTGTGGTAGCCCTCGAACCCGTGTCCTTCGGTCGTGGGATTGTACAGCGTCGTGAATCCGTCTGCGTTCACGACCTGCCCTTCACCCAGGGTTCTGTCGGACGTGACGAGCCCCGATTCCGGAAACTCGTGGCTCCCGTTGAACATCGGGATTCCCCTCACATCGAATCCCGTCAGATTCAGCTTCGAAAACGGATGCGTGATCGACACATTCACGTTGAGAGTGCCGTCGGGATTAAGGGTCACCCCTTTGAGCTTGAAACATGTCGTGCACGGCCCCTGCTCAAGGAACTGCAGAATGTTCCAGTGACCGGATGCCGCCCTGATCGGCACGACTTCTGCCGCGAGGCTCTCCCTGTCGATACTGACCAGGTAGTAACCCCACAGGTAACGTCCGGCATCCTCGGGACTCCACGCCTGAGCCATCCCTGAAATCTCGTCCCCCTGCACTGGCAATGCAGGGCTCCCATGCCCTCCTCCAGCACAACCGAATACCGCAGCTAGAAAAGCGACGCCTATAGCGGCGCCTTTCAGCAAGGATTGCATGGATTTCACTTAAAAAATCCTCCTTCACAAGATAAGTTGTCTAGGATACTGAGTATACCACAGTGCCGGCGGCTAATGGAACCTCTCAGCCGAAGGTTCGCGGCCGAAACCGTGGATCGATGGGCATTTTGTGCGAAAAGGGCAGCCGTAATGACCCTGGAGTCGTCGGGCTGCTTCTGAGCCGGGATCACACGCCTTCCCTGTCGATAAGCTTCACGATTCTCCGCTTGCCGGCTCTCAGTATTCCGCAGACCGGTGTGGGAAGAGTGTCGAGCACGTCGGTAATTCTGACCTCGTCGCCGTCTCGGGGCTTCCAATGGACTCCGCCGCCCTCGATCAGCCGTCTCGCTTCCCCCTTCGATTTCGTCAGACCTGCGGCGGTCATGAGGTCGATCACTCGCGCGCCGCCTTCCGCTGCCAGCAAATCCAGGGTGACTTCGAACTCCGGTATGAAATCGTCAGGGGGGAGCTCTCTATCGCTGAACACCTTCGTGAAGTGGTCCTGCGCGGCTTCGGCGGCGTCCTTTGAGTAAAATTTCGCTACGATGTCGAACGCGAGCGATTTCTTGGACTCCATCGGATGGATGGACCCTGCATTGAGCCCTTCTTCCAGCTTGACGCGCGCGTTGTGCGGCCAGAGGGTGACGAGCTCGCGCCATTTTCCGATGAGATGGTCCGGCATGCGCATGACCTTGCCGTACATGTCGTGCGGTTTATCGTTTAGTGCAATGTAATTGTCGAGGCTCTTCGACATCTTCCTGACCCCGTCGGTGCCCTCGAGCAGGGGCATGATGACAAGGCACTGCGGCTCCTGTCCGAAACGCTCCTGTATGATCCTGCCGACCATGAGATTGAAACGCTGATCGGTCCCCCCAAGCTCGATATCCGCCCTGATCGCGACCGAATCGTACGCCTGCGCGAGAGGGTAGAGAAACTCCATGATGCTGATCGGGGTGCCCTCGCGGTAACGCTTCTCGAAATCGTCCCGCTCGAGCATCCGGTGCACCGTGAACGATCGCGCGAGCTGCAGCACGTCTTTGAAATTGAGCTCGGCAAGCCATTCCGAGTTGTAGCGGACCTCGGCCTTCGTGTAGTCGATGATGCTGGACGCCTGGTCGAAATAGGTCCTGGCATTGGCCTGGACCGTGTCCCAGTCGAGGGCCTCGCGCTCGGAATCGCGCCCTGTCGGGTCTCCGATGAAGCCGGTGAAATCGCCGACGATAAGCACGGCAATATGCCCGAGGTCCTGGAAGTCGCGGAGTTTCTGGAGTGCGACCGTGTGCCCGAGATGGATGTCGGGCTTGTTGGGATCGAGGCCGATCTTGACTCTCAGGGGCGTATTGGCGGCGATCGATCGCTCGATCTTCTGCCTTAACGTTTCCTCGGGGATGAGCTCGATCGTGTTGCGCCGTATGAGCTCGAGCTGCTTTTCAACGGATTGTTCCATCTCATACTCCATATCCGCGCGACGGGCCGGGAATTTGCCGGGCACATGCGCGGTCAATGGCAGAAGGATTATAGCAAAGCCGACAAACAAAAACGGCGTCGGGGAAATCCGGCACCGATTGAAATCACTGGCGGGATTGTCGCGGCGGCCGGCGATGGAGCCCCGATCAGATTCCGCCCGACAACGGAAGCAGGTCGAACAGATGGAGGAGGGAGTCGATGACGAAGTCGGGTCGCAGATTCTCCGGGGTCTTCTCGGCCTGGTCGCGATCCGAGATGCCGCTGGTGACAAGCACGGTGTGTGCCCCGATGGCTTTTCCGCACGCGATATCGGTATCGATGCGATCGCCTATCATCCAGACATCGTCCGGGGGGTTGTCTTCCGGGACGCCGAGTCCCTGCAACAGGTATCCGACGCTGACTGCATTCGGTTTGCCGATGAGCTCTGCCTTTGTCCCGGATGCCGTCTCGACCGCGGCGACCATGGCGCCCGCGCCGGGCAGGAGTTTCCCCCCTGCTGCGGGAAACATGGCGTCGGTGTTGGTGGCGATGAGGTGCGCCTTGTTGGAAATGATCTCCGTCTGAGCGCGCACGATTTTCCTGAAATTGAATGTCTTGTCCCAGCCGACGACCACAAACCTGCACGGGTCGCCGCCGTCGCCGATATCCGCCGTGAAGCCGGATCGCGACAGGGTGCGAACAAGACCGTCCCCGCCGATCACGTAGATTCTGTCATGCGCGAAACCCTTCGAGAGAAGGTGTCTTGCAGTCGCCTCGCCCGAGGTCATGATCTCGTTCTCCAGCGCCACGATCCCGTGCCTGAACAGAATCTCCACGTATTCGGAGCGCGCACGCGTCGAGTTGTTAGTGAGGAAGCCGGTGCGTGCCCCGTGCTCTCTGAGCAGCTTGACGCACTCCCTGGCGAACGGCAGAGTTTCGGTCCCCCTGTAAATGACCCCGTCCATGTCGAAGATGAAAACCAGCACGGACCTATGATACCAGTCACGGCTCCCATCGGCCAGTCGACCTTGTCATTCGATGTGTGGTAAGTTGTACAGTGGTCGAGGAAACGCGCGAAGAACGCGGCAGATCGGCCTTACGATATGAAGAAGCTCTACGAAAGTGCAACGGCTCTGTCGCTCCTGTTGATCGGATGGATTCTCGTGTCCGGCTCCATGCTGTTCAGGATGGTGAACGGACTGGACATCCCGATGGTCAACTGGTTTTTCCTGATCGTGGGTGTGGCCGTCTATTTTCTCCCTCTGCGATACGCTGAGCGTGAGCAGGGGGAAGCACTGAGACTGAGACTATTATGGCTGCTTGTTGCGGCAGGCGGGATCATTTTCGCTTGGGAGGTCCTGCGCGTGGTCTTCTTCGGGGCCCGGGGCTGACAGGAAGCAGCTAAGGATTTGACTCCGCCTATGTGGCTCGTCGATTTCGGACTGCAGCATGGATTCTCGACTGAACCGGCGAACGACTCGTGGTTCAACTACCTTGCCATGCCGCTTCACCAGGGCGCCTGGATGATAATCCTGTCGGTCGTTGCGCTGCACGGGATAGTCTCCGCGATTCTGACCGAGCTGATGAGCCGCACGTATCGCCTCTGGTTGCTGTGGTTTCTGATTGCGTTCTGTCTTCCGGTGATCGGTGCGGTCACGATTCTCATGGTTCATCTGACCCTGTCTGCGAGCGTGACGGAGTCGAGAAAACAATCGTTCTGGGAGCGGGTTCTCCTGGACAGCCCGGTGAGCCTGAGAAGGCTTCTGATCAGAGAGCAGGCGAGAGCCCGGGAGGTGACCCTGAGTCCGTATAAACCCGTCGCGACAGTTGGAATGAGCAATGGAGCGGACCCCGAAATCGACGCCCTGCTTCGGGAGGGCAGATACCCTGAAGCCAGAGCGCATGCCTGGAAGATGATGGAGATAGCCAGAGAATCCCTTGATAATGCCGGCACGATGAGATACCAGGATTATCTCGAGTTGATCGCGGAGCGGGAAGCCGTCGATTCCGGCGGCGATGTAGGCACCCATACTCGACGATGACGTATAATTGGGCTGTCAGCGGGCGTGTGCGGACAAGGCCAGGACCGTAACGTTGGAAGTGCCTTATCTCATAGGTCAGATGCTGTTCTACACGGCGTTGGTGTGCGGGTTTCTCATCCTCAATTTTCTCCTGTCTCTATCCGCAACAAGACTACCGGGAGGTCAATGGTTCTGGGCCGCTGCATTTTTCATTCTTCCGGGATTGTCTCATATCGTGTTTGCCGTCCTCCTCTTTTCAGCGGAGAGAAGAGAAAGAAGCCGAAGGATCGCGATGAGAGCGCTGGACGACAGTCGGACGGGAAGGCAAGGGGCGCAGGATGAGCCTGCGGTCATTCAGACGGAGATCTCCGTGACGCCGTTCAGCGGGCCCGTCAGCGCTCCCGTGGAAATCGACATGACGATCCCTGAGAAGTGGCGCGATCCACAGATCGAGGAGCTCGTGGAGTTCGAGCTGTGGGAGAAGGCACGCGACTTGGCGACCGAACGACTTGAGGACGCCCGCACGAAAGGACACGTGAATCTCGTCAAGGTCTATGAGACCTATATCGTGCTTCTGGGATCCCGTGCCCCGATTTAGATGATCCAGGCCGCCGGCAATGGAGACTTTCGGACATGCCGCATACCAATTCGTTCGGCAGCACGCGTTCGAGGTGTTCCCGGCCGTTGTCCTGTACTGCGTGGTGAACTGGGTGCTGAGCGAGATCGCGGGTCGTGTATTGGGACGCCCTGCGATCTGGTTCGTGCTGTTCACGCTTCTCCCCGGCTTGTCCCACCTGTTTTTTGTCGTGCTGTTGATTCGCGACTCCGCGATTCACGCGAGTCGAAAGGTGAGAAGGGACGTCGTGGACCAACCCGGACCGAAAGTCACTTGGCTCGAAGAGAGGCCGTTCGCGGACGGCGTGAACATCTCCGTAACTCCCTTCGGACCCTCGCCCGATCCTCCGGATTCGGCTCAGGTGGCCGGAATCATGGGAATCCTCAGCAGGCGGCGTGATCTGAAGCTTGATGAGCTTATCGAGTTCGAACTCTGGCCGCAGGCGAGAGAGCTTGCACAGGCGAATCTGAGGAACGCCATCCTTCGCAGGGACAAGGAGGACTGGGCGCTGTATACCGCCTACCTGGAACTGCTCGAGATCCGCACGCCGGGATTCCAGGGCCCGCAAGATATAGGGCAGGGAAGGGGAAACAGCGGATAGGATGCAGGGAACCAGAGGCGGTCCGGGCACCCTAACCCTTCTGCTGATTCTGAGAGCCTGATGCCCCGGTGCTTCGCAGCAGGTGGTCGAACTCGACAAGGTTGTGAACGTTGGCCAGGGCATCCTGCCTCGTGACAACCCCCTTCAGGAAGAGCTCCTTGATGTAGTTGTCCATAGTGGTCATGCCCTCCTTGGTGTTTGTCTGAAGGACGGAGTAGATCATATGGACCTTACCCTCCCGCACGAGGTTTGCGACCGCCGGGGTGTTGATGAGGATTTCCAGGGAGGGAACGCGGCCCTTCCCGTCGGCTCTTCTGATGAGCTGCTGCGCGAAGATGGCCCTTAGGACCAGCGCGAGCTGATATCGTATCTGGGTCTGCTGGTAGGGCGGGAAGACGTCGATGATTCGGTCGATTGTCTGGGCCGTGTCGTTTGTGTGGAGGGTGCTGAAGACAAGGTGTCCGGTCTCTGCGGCGGTGATGGCAAGGCCGATCGTTTCGAGGTCGCGCATCTCGCCGACGAGGATGACATCGGGGTCCTGCCTGAAAACGTGCTTCAGAGCTTCCGCGAAACTGAACGTGTCGTCGCCAAGCTCCCTCTGGTTGATGACCGACATCTTGTGGAAGTGAACGAACTCGATGGGGTCCTCAACGGTCATGATGTGGCATCTTCGCTGCTTGTTGATGATGTCGATGAGCGCGGCGAGTGATGAGGATTTGCCCGAGCCCGTGGGTCCTGTGAAGAGAACGAGACCCTGTCTGAGCTTGGCCATTTCCCCGACGAGGGATGGCAGGTTGAGATCGGCAAGAGTCGGGATTTTCGCGGGGATGGCCCTGGCGACAAGACCGATGGTCCCCTTCTGGAAGAAGCAGTTCACGCGGAACCGTCCCAGCCTCCTCAGGCTAATCGCGAAGTCGATCTCGCGGTTGCGCTCGAATTTCGCCATCTGCTTCTCGCTCATGAGTCCCCTGGCGAGAGCTCCCGTGTCTTCGGGATTGAGGGAAGGCAGGCCGGGGATGGGTCTCAACTCGCCGTTGATGCGTATCACGGGTGGGATACCGACGGTGAGGTGAAGATCGCTGGCCTCGTTCTCGACCATGTGGGCGAGCAGGTGGTCGATTGCCACCATCTGGCCTGCATCCTTGCCGGCGGGCGCGCCGACGGTTTTCGGGTCCTCCAGAAGAGGATTGGGAGCGGAATGTGTGGGGTCAAGGGGTCTGCCCATCCGAAACTCCTCGCCGGCCAGATCTCCGGCCGCTCAATTTAAGTTGCTCACGAAAGCAATTGAATTATACCATTCGCCCCGGCGTTTGACAGCGAAGCCCGGATCGGGTCTGAACCATCCCTGATAAGACGATCAGTATATGATACCCTGTTGTAACGAGGGGGCGGGTTGACCGTTGTCACAGTTTGAGATATGATTACAGCACATGGGGAGCGTACGGTTTCGGCAGGGCTGTGCCTCCCGGGCTCTACGGTACCTGATATGTCCAAGAACCGGCTTACCTCGGAAGACAGGCGGCTGCAGATAATCAGGAAAGCTGCCGAGGTGTTTTCTCTGCGCGGTGCCGAGGGTACAAGGACGCGTGACATAGCGGAGGCATGCGGCATCAACGAGGCGCTGCTGTACAAGCATTTCCAGAGCAAAGACGATCTGTATCGAGAGGCGATGGTGCAGGCGTATGACGAGGCGGCAGGCTCCTGGATCGAGCTCGCGAAAGATCAGCCCGACGGACTGCACGCCTTTGTCGCAGTCCTGAAGGCGCAGTTGACAACCCTTTCCGAGAATCCGAAGCTGTGCGCGAACATGTGGCACGGCGTGGCTTCGACAACTCACGACCCGATAATGCACGACCTCATCAAGGACCGTTTTGAGCGCTACCATCGGTTCCTGAAGGATCTGATTGCCGAGGGCATCAGGGACGGGAGCGTGAAGCCCGACCTGGATCCGGATCTCAGCGCATGGTCTGTTAGAGGTGTCGTCTGGACCTTCATTCTGAGGGTAGTGTTGGACCTGGAGGCAGGTGAGACCGCCGGCGATCCGGTCAGTTTCTGCCGGGCGATTGCAGAAGGATATGCCGCAGACCCGGCGTCGCTGCGCGCGGTCATTGGGGAAGTTGAGGACAGGGAAGCAGCCGCAATCGACTGAAGAGGGTCCGCAATTTCGTCCGTTGAAAGGGCGCAGACCGCCACGGCCCCGATGGGGCTTTCTCAACAGCCGTGACCGGGTTGATTTTTGACCGAAAAGGCGGGATTATCTGAAGTAAGCACTTAATCACAATCAGCGGTCCGGCAGAGTTCTCACCGAATGGCTCGACTCAAGAAAGAGGAACGGCAGAAGCAGATCATCGAAGCAGCTTGCTCCGTATTTGCCGAGAGAGGTTTGGCAGGTACCCGCACGCGCGAGATAGCCGAAGCATGCGGAATCAATGAGGCGGTAATCTACCGTCATTTCAAGAGTAAAGAAGACCTTTTCGCGCAGGTGATGGCGCATCTCTACGAGAGCATGATCGGTTCTTGGAGGAGGATTCTTCGCGAGGCTCCGGACGGTCGAACGGCCCTGAAGCGTATTGTGGATGCGCAGACAGCCGCGACATTCGGGAATCCCATGATCTGCGGGGCGGTAATGCACGGATTGGCGGCTTCGACGTCCGACGAAAAGCTGCGCGGGATGATTGTCGGCTGGTTTGCGAATCACCAGCGGTTGCTGGTCGATGTTCTGAGGAAAGGCATGGAGGACGGCAGTCTGCGGCCCGATCTCGATCCCGACTTAATAGCGTGGTGGCTCCGGGGTCTGGGCTGGATGGGTGTCCTGGCAAGCGCTGTGGAGGTGGGGGGCTCCCTGACCCCCGAGTCGGTCATCAGGATGCATGAGGAGATCATCACCTATCTGGCTCCCCGGGGCAAGGCAGACTCGGAGAATCCAGACTAAGAAGGCAGGTATTCATATTTGACGTGAACGGGCGTATAATCGCGTCGCAGTGTAGCGTCGACGCGACACGCCAGTTGACGATTCAGTAAGCCGAAGAAGTGGTGCCGGTCTTGCGAACCAGATAACGGATTCGGGAAGGCGATGGCGATCATGCCTAGAGCGAGACTGACCGCAGCGGAAAGGCGTCAGCGAATCATTGAGAGCGCGGCGCGGATTTTTGCCAGGTTCGGCTGCGATGGAGCCAGAACCCGTCAAATCGCGGAAGCGTGCGGGGTGAACGAGGCGATTATCTACCGGCATTTCCCCAGCAAGGAGGCGCTGTTCATCGAGGCGATGACGCAGACTCACGAGGAATCGTCGAGAAGATCGGTTGAGATCGCGCAGGAAGCCCCGAACTGCC
Organism: uncultured Planctomycetota bacterium; assembly: GCA_964354375.1. Taxonomy (GTDB): domain Bacteria; phylum JAJVIF01; class JAJVIF01; order JAPKYR01; family JAPKYR01; genus CAYGZQ01. Next base: position 57,164 of record CAYGZQ010000015.1, on the reverse strand, counting down.
TGGAAGCCATCAGGTCGATCTATGTCGGACGTATGAAGGTTGTGTATACAAATCTGCCGATGGCCGCCAATGTCATCCACGGCGCCGCCATGACCACTCGGGACCCGGGGATGCTGGAACTGGGGAGATCGTGGTTCCTCGAAGCGCACGATTTCGTCAGGGCGCTCATCGAGAAAGGCATCGAGGACGGCAGTGTCAAACCCGACCTCGATGTTCTGGGCACCATATACTGGCTGAGAAGCTTCTCGTGGTTCATCAATGTGGTGGTTACGCTGGGATTGCAGGACCACTTGACCTGCGAGAAGGCATCGGAAATGCTCAGTGAGTTCATTGATGGAATCGCACGGGACTCCGGCCCCAGGATTCAATGAACCAGAATCCGGGATATCGGCTCAATATGTCCAAAAACGGCGATTTTCCTGTTCAGGGTCTTGACAAGTATGCGTTTACTTGCTAAGATCATCGTGGTGGGCAGAAGTTAACGTCCCACAGATAAGTACTAACTTAGGCCTTTCCCTGCACTACCTCCTATAAGCCCCCGCCGCCAGGCGGGGGCGCCTAATTTTAGTAGACCTCCCCACGAGAGATCACGTTTCGCCCGGGCCCATGACAGGGGCAGTGGGCCTTGCGGGCTGCTTTCGCCTTATCCGTCCTAGTATTAGCCACGCGCCGAGGAAAAGTACCCCCAGGATGAGAGTGGCTGCCAGTGCCGGGATCAGGATGCTCACGATGCCGGTCGCGGCCGTAGTGGAGTCCTCTGCGGCGCTGATGACCGGATTGGCGACTCCGCCGGTGGTGGTGGTTGAGAAGATTCTCAGAGCGCTCTTGACTGTCTGGACAACAGCCGCGATCGTGGCGCCCATGATTATGCCGATCACCAGCCCAAGGAGCGGGTCCATGCCCTGAATCATGCTGCTGGCTGCGAGCGCCCCTGCGACGGGACGCACAACGATCCCCGTCGCGTCAAGCACATGGTCGACTGCAGGGAATTTGTCGCCGAGGATTTCGAGCACGGTCGCACTGCCGAAGCAGATGATTGCGGGCCATGACATCATCCATTCAAAGCCCGGCGCAAGGCTTATGTAGCCCGTCTTTGCGGCGATCCCGATTATGAGAAGCGGAAGGAACGCTCTCAGTCCGCAGGCAGCTGCGAGCGAGAAACCCATGAGTATCGCGAAGGTGACCTGTGCGATGTCCATTTGTGTCGTGCCTCCTTGCGGGCAAGTCTTACATCAATTGTACCCGATTTTCAGACGAAGCGGGTCGAGAACGGTTTCACGTCGGATGGTATAATCCGCGTCCATGCAGACAGACAACACCCAGAACGACAACAGCGATTCTTCGGTGCCGCCGGTGGTCCTTGCGGTGAGCGGGCTGGATCCGACAGGATCGGCGGGCCTGCTTGCGGACGTGCGCGTTCTTCAGTTGCTTGGGTGCCACCCGTGCGGTGTTGTGACTCTGGAGACCGTGCAGACATCGAGAGGCCTGACGGAGTTTCGTCCGACCGATCCGGAGCTTTTCCATGAGCAGTTGTCGGCGATAATGGACGATGTCAATGTCGCTGCGGTCAAAATCGGTGCGCTCGGGTCCCGAAAGGTGATCGAGATCCTGTGCCGGGAGCTCAAGAGAGTCCCCAAAGTCCCCGTCGTGCTGGATCCGGTTTTCGCGCCGTCGCTGGGCACGGCGTTTCTCGACAAGGACGGGATGAAAGCGATGTCGCGGGAGCTTCTCGGTCACGTGTTTCTCGCCACGCCCAACCTGAGTGAGCTCGGGGCGCCGGCAGGCATCGATGTTCGCGAAGAGGATGACGCAATGATGATTCAATGCGCGTCCGGCTGGATCGAGGCGGGTGTGAAGAATGTGCTGGTGACCGGCCTGAGAGGTGAGGGAGTGACGGTCGACAGGCTGATTTCCATGCCGGGAGGGCAGGTGGACGCGAGGGATTTTTCGCACCGCGAGCAGAAGGTGGGGGAAGTGCACGGGACCGGATGCGTCCTGTCCAGTGCCATCGCGGCTTACCTGGCGCGGGGGGAGGACCTTCCGACCGCCATAGAGAAAGCGGGAGAGTACGTATCGAAGGCGATTGCGCGCGCGCAAAGATTCGGCGACGGCGCGTTATTCTGGGTGGTGTAGTGCCGAATGCGTCCCGCATTTCGGGTCTTGGAGTCAAACGCGTCCCGCGTTTTATCTGGCGCGACTCGAGACGAGTCGGCTCCGGGGTCCGAAGCACGGGACGTGCTCGGCACACATATTCAGTCCCCGTTCTTGACTTCGTGGAAGCCTGTGAAGAGGCAGCGGAAGCAGTACATCGCCGTGGCCCACAGAATCTTGAGATCGAGGCCGACGGAGCGATTCTGGACGTAGAAAAGGTCGTAGCGAAGCTTGTGCCGCATGTTGAGGGAGTCTTTTTCGTTTACCTGAGCCAGTCCCGTGAGTCCGGGCTTGACCTTGTGCCTCAGGGGGAACTCGGGGAATTCCTCGGAGAACTGTTGGACGAAATAGGGACGCTCGGCGCGCGGGCCGACCACGCTGAATTCGCCGATAAGGACGTTCCAGAACTGGGGAAGCTCATCGATCTTGGCCTTGCGGATGAACCGTCCGATGGGCCCCAAACGGCGGTCGCCGTTGATGGGAGTGAGCTGGGGCCCGTTCTCCTCGGCGTCCACCGGCATGCTGCGGAGCTTGTAGACGATGACGATGCGACCGTCCCTGCCTACCCGCTTCTGTCTGTAGAAGAACGGCCCCGGGGCCTCTCGCTTCATGAGGAGCCCGCAGACAAGCAGCCACGGGATTGCGAGCAGAAGGAAAACCAGGCTGTAGAAGATGTCGATTGAGCGCTTTGTTGCGCTGAAAATGAGGCTCTGACCGCCGACGGTGAACTCGCGAGGGGACGTCAGACCTGCCTTCTCGAAAAGGAGTCTCATATCGTCCGTGTCGCAAGCCCTGTCCATTTCGGCGTGGACACTCAGGGCGGGCCCGGCTTGGGGCTTGTCTTTTACGCGCGAGATCGCCATTTTTCACCCATCACCCACCTTGCTCTGTAGCGGCCTTGCTGATAGTAATTATGACCGACCGCGATTCCGCGGCAACGGAGTGACGTGTGTCCGGTCCGAGATAGACGACCAGGCTCACGTACATATTACTATCGGCGTTTTCAATAAAGTTGATTCGTTCCACCAAAGGCACATTAAGGTTCGCGCTTCTCGGGAAACTCGCCCCCGTCGCGATTCGCGCGTCGGGGATTCTCACAAACAGTCTCGGCGGATCGTCGCCCCTGCTCGTGCTGAAGACGGCAGGCTGGTTGGTTACTATCTCGATCCTTACCTGTTCCTGTGAAGCGCTCACCTTGAGGTCAAGGACCTCAATGGCGGGATTGGCGTCACGAACCTCTTGATCCTCCGCATTCTCCGTTCCTTCCGTACGGTTGAGTTCCTCACTATCGTCTTCACCGGGATCGGAGCCGATCAGAGTGACCGGCCCGGTCTCCCGGGGTTCTTCCATGTTGTCATTCGGACTCTCAACTTGAGAGTCCTCAGTGTTATTGATCGGCTGGACAGCCCCAGTCTCCAATCTCGCCTCGGGGGCACTTGGAGTGTGACTCATTCCGGCTGACCCGGGTTCACCGGCAGCACCGGAATCGCCCTGGGGGGTTATTCCGCCGGTCACCGGCTCGGTAAGCACGGGAGCGCGGGCGATCGCCTTGTCGATCCTGGAAAGCGAGTCCCGCAGGGTCTTGCTGTCCGGGCAGTTTTCCAGGCCGACCTCGTACTGAAACCTCGCGGCGTTCAGATTCCCCTGACGTTCGCGCAAAGCTCCAAGAGCGATGAAGCCGTCGGGCTGGTCGGGGAATCTTACGCATGCGCGGTTGAGGGTGTCAACCGCCGCGACCGGATCGTCGGCTTTCAACAGGGTCTGTGCGAGCTCAAGATAATCCTCCAGGGCCGCGTCGCGATGGTTCGTCACCAGGGTCCAGGCTTCGATAGCGTCCAGCCATTCCCCCCTGTTATCTGCGGCGACCGCAGCCAGACGCAGGTTGCCGATATTGTCCGCGCCGATGCCGGAACCTGGCTGGGCGGGCTCGCCATCGACAATGATTTCGGGGACCTGATCGCCGGGGCCTGCAGAAGCGACCTGCAAGCCTGTGGAACGTCCGGCCCTCAAATGGGCGGTGGTACGGTCCCTGGCCCCTCCCAGGAGCCACAGAGCGCAGAAAAGGGCAAGAGAAAGGCCCACCAGCACCCTTGCTTCCCGCGATATCCTGAGAAGGCCTGTGATCCCGGATCCGTGGGGCCGATCGTCGCCCGGCGGACTCCACCTTGCGGCCATTATCAGCCTGTCATTCCCGCAGGAAGCGCACCGCGTCGCATCGTCAGGAAGGATGGCTCCGCATTCGAGGCAGCGCAATCCCTCGGACGAGTCCGCCTGCATCTGCCCCCCATTTTTTCCTCCGATATCGCTCGTGCTTCCACCTCCGGGTAACACAAAACCTCGGTATGATCCGAAGGGCTACCGGACGAGAACGATATTTATTAAGACTGATTAAAGATTATAGCGCGACGGGGAAATGGAGTCAAACCGATACCCCCCCTGTGGTCCCCCCCAAGGGTGGGACGGCTTGCTCTGGCGCTTCACAGTAGTTCCTCCCAAGGGGCGGATGGTGTCTTGGATCCCGCGTGGGGAGAGACTTGTGATTACAGATCGAATTCTGCGACAAGAAAGGTGTGATCGGAGGGCTTCTCCAGAGACCGGGGGGCTTTGTCGATCCAGCATGACTTCGTCTTCTTCGCGAGCGAGTTTGTGACATAGATGAGATCGACGCGCCAACCCATATTGCGTTCCAGCGATGTGACTATCCGGTAATCCCAGAACGTGTACTGCCCTTCCTCGTTTGGATGGAACTTGCGGAAGAGGTCGATGAATCCCCAGTCGCGGACATTCTTCAAAGCCTCGAAGACCTCGGGATTGTGGGCTACGTGACCCATGATTCGCTTCGAGTCGTACACGTCGATCGGCTCGGGAGCGACGTTGAAATCCCCCAGCCACAGAACCTGCTGCCGATTCGTGCAGCGCTTCTCCAGGAATTCCCTGAGTCGCTTGAACCATTCGAGCTTGTAGCGGAAGTGCTCGGATTCCACGTCCCGACCCTGCGGTACATAAGTGTTGATCACGCGCAGCTTTCCCCAGCGGGTTATTAGAATGCGCGAATACTCGTCCTCATCGCCGTCGTCGAAGCCCGCGCTCGATTCGTCGGGGGGAGCCAGGGAAAGAGTCGCGACTCCGGCGTGCCCCTTCCTCCCCTGAACGGTTGAATGATAGCCGAGCTCGCGAAAAGCATCGTACGGGAAATCCTCGGTCTGCACCTTGATTTCCTGCAGCGCGAGGATGTCGGGCTTTTCTTTCAAGAGCCATTGGGTGATGATCGGCACTCGCGCCCGTACGGAATTGCAGTTGAATGTCGCGATTTTCATCTCATCGCCCTTGCCATGATAGATCAATCGCGGGGCTGTGAAAAGCGGCCTGTTTCTGGGGAATCAGTACAGGCGAGTGAATTTGATGGGGATCGTACCGGTCTCCGGACCCTTCTCGATCTCGAATCTCAGGGAGTCGCGATCGTCGAGGAATGCCATGAGCGGAAGCCAACTCGAATCTTCGCCTGAGTCCTTGCCCCAAACCCATGCCTGTGCCCCAGCGCCGTCGGAATCGGGATCATCGTCGCCCCGATAGAAAACCTCGCCCGGACGGAAATCGAGATCGCCGAATTCCTCGTCATCGAAGGTTGTCAGGATCGCCTCCCATCCGCCGTCGGGAAGGGGGTACAGGAGAATCTCGAACTCGAGCTCCACGTTGGTCGAGCGCCAGAGTCCGGCGGCGTCGATCCCGTCCGCCAGACGCTGAAGGGGATAGTCGGTGTACACCGCAGCGTCATCGTCGGTGTGGAAGCTCAGATTGTCGCCGCTTTCGAGGCAGTAGCTGGTGTCGCCCATGTAGAAGCCGCCGCCCGCCCACAACGGGAGACGGAAGCGCTCGGAGGCATCCCAGCATTGATCGGACGCATAGGTCAGGGTGGCGAGATGCTCGCCGTACGTGAACCCGAACTCCCTCTCCTCCTCGCCGGGTCTGGCCATGAGGAAAATGTAGCCGTCGGACGCAGCAGGGTCGGACAGGCTGAGGATTTTGAACGAGCCGCCCGGAGTGGTGGCCTCCCACAGGCCGGAAATATCGGTCGAGGAATCCCGCTGAGCGGGAAGGTCGCTCGGTACAAGCATCGACCCGGCAAGGACGAGAAAAGCGAAGAGAGCCACGGCGAATCTTGGAGCCATGGTCAAATATTAGTACAACATCCGATTCGTTGGTAGTGTAGGCGACAGGCAATATCTGCGGTGAGCGAATCTGCCGTAGAACAGGCTCATGAACCGACCGGATTCCGACATATCACCAAGGCGTCGTGCGGCCATAGTTGCCGTAGACGGTTGTCGGGCAACTGTCCGGATCGAGTGTCCCGCACCAGACCGCCCAGTAGTTGGGATTTATCGGGCTGAGCACCGCAATGTCGGTCGTCATGCCCGGGTTCATGAAAAACACGTCGGAGGGCAGCCATGGACTCGTCAGCTCCATCCCAAGCGGCAGGTAATTGGTCGCTATTGGGTCTGGTTCGTTTTCAGGCTCATAGAGGCAGGCCATCACCGAGTAGGTCCAGTCATCGATCTGCTCGAAGTACGAGATGCTCGCGTAGTGTTCGGTGTCGAAAGGATGAATGGCTATTGACGGAAGAATCCCTCTGGGTTCATTCGAAGACTCATGGACAGGTGTGAAAGCATTCGAGATCGAGTCAGTCACAAAAACTTCGTAATGGGTGCCGAGCTCGTGGTGCTCAGGGTCATTGTAGACCTCCTGAACGAACGTAATCGCGCCCCAATTCTCGGTATCGGAATTCGGAGCGACTTCGCACTGAGGCAAGCCGGCATTCAAGTCGATGTTCTCTCCCGTATAGGCTGTGTTCACGATCGGCGTGTCGAACACCAACGGTGCTTGCTGGCTTTCCGAAGTATACGTGTACGCGAGGCCGACAAAAAAGAGGTCAGGGTGTTCCGTGTAGAGTCCTTTCGAGGTGTAGACAACGCCGACTGTCCTGTTATCCCCAAAGAAGTTCGTGAAGCCCACATCGATTCTTGGGATCCACTGATTATGAGGGCTGGCATAGAACTCGCGAGCGGTGGACCAGCCTCCGGTGTCTCGATCGAACCATCGGTAATATAGCCTTGCCGGATACTCCTCCAATGATGGATCAAACCTCATCCACACCAGATACATGTCGCCCGTGTCGTTGTCGTAGGCGATATCCGGCGTGTAGTCGCCCAACTGCTCGTTTCCCGGATCGTCGTCGGTGTCATCCCACACGAAGGAGTACTGAGTCGGCAATGGGGGTCCGATCGGGAAGTCCTCAAGCTCCCATCGAAATGTAGTGAACCCGATGTCCCAGTCATTATGGTCGGTATCCCAGACCTGATAGCAGACGGCCACCTCAATTATGGATTTCTCGGGATGGTCCTCGTTGTAGAAATAGCACGCGTCCACTTTCGGGCAGTCATAGCGGCCTTCCGCGCTCACTCCGAATACTGCGCAAGGACCGTTATGGTCGTTGTCCTTTAAAAGTGCGATTTCAGGGCGCTGTGTGGCCGTGTTCAGGGTGCCTACAACGGTGAAATAAGATATTCCGATAATGCTGTCGAGCTGCACCTGGTCCCCGTGATCGAAACCCACCGGCAGTGGTTCAGGTCCGTAGACTATCACGCTGAGGTCCGCGTCTTTGTAGTGTTGATTGAGGATTGGAATCGCTTGTGCCCAGAAGCTCTGCGAGTGTCTCAGCTCGCCCCTCGGGAGAGTTGGTGCCTGATTGGAGCAACCTTGCAGAATCGCTGCGCCGAAAACCACGAGAATTAGCGCCAACGTGCGTGTCAGTTTCATCGCGTCTCTCTCCTTTTCTCTTAAAGAGTCCGTCAAGGTCTGTCTATCACGAAGTCAAAGACATCGTAAGCCCTGTTGAACTGTCCATCTGCAGGATCGCCCACGTAGACTACAGCCAATAGGCGGTAAGACGCATCGTCGTAGTAGTCTGCGTCGAAGGAGTATTCCTGCGGGAACACCGAGCCAAGGTACGACCCTCCGCACGGAAACAGCCATCGTATCGAAGACGATCCGCTCGGATAGCAGATCATTACGCTGTCCGCTACTGGACCATACCAGTGCTGCCTATCGATTCTCAGATCCGTGCAGTCCTCGTTCTTCCCGCAGCAGTTCTCCGGATCGGTGATTACTTCCCCGTTGTTGACAATGAACTTGAAATGATAGGCCTCGGGCTGATTCGCGCTCACGGGGAAATCCTCAATCGGGTTCTTCACCGGTGTAACCAGCGGAGGCTCCCAGCACGCTTCCACCGCGTATCCAGCAACGACCTCCTCACCGTATGGGAGCCATATTCGATAGGTCCTCGTCACTTCCGCGTCCGAAAGAAACATGTGCCTCTCCGGCACAGAGTAAAAATCCAGGTATGCATTTACTTTTGCGTTTGGCTCGCCTTTTGCGTACTTTCCCTCCCAGTAGTTGAAAATCGGAAGATCGCTTCCGGATTCGTACGAAGGACTCCATCGAGGAGTGTAGCCATCCGGGCTGAGCACTTCGGGGTCGCCAAGCTCCCTCCATGACACTATGCATGGCTTTGTCCATGGCAGCCACCCTTGTGAATTGTACGGGAATTCGAGTGACCCGTTGAACATGATGATCCCCTTGACGTCGAATCCCGTGTACTCCGGATGCCCGGGAAACGGATGTCTGATCTTGACCGTCAGATCGATCGTGCTGTCGCCGTTGTTCTTGATTCCCATGATCTGAACACAATCCGTGCAGTAACTCTCAAGGAACTTGAGCGCATTCAGATGGAGCCGCGCCTGGCGTCGCGGGACTACATCCGCACGATCGTGAGCCGCGTTGAAATAAAACCTGTATTCTCCCCACAGACGATACGGACCATCAGCGATGCCTGTTTGATGTGTTCCCTCCAAGCCGGTGGGACTCTGAGAGTCCGGCGCGGTCGGACTCTGGGAGCTCCGAGCGCACCCCAAGACCATCATCACAATGATGACCGGAAGAAATAGACGAGACATTCAGGAACCCTCCTTCCTCCGTCCTCCTCACACTTCAGGGGGGCAGCCTTATCCTACTGCGATAATGACATTATAACATACCGGGGGGGGGATGTGTCAATATGTCGGAGAATTTTTCCCGATAATTCCGATTGAGGAAACGCCATTTCTGTGCGTTACGAATGGCAGCCTGGAAAGGCTGCCCCACATCGGCGATACCCTTGCTAGGATTCTTTCAGCGGCACCTTTGACGGGACGGTCATGAGGACAAACGCGGCTGCCAAAGCGAGCGCGGATCCGACCGAGAAAGCGAGCAGCGGACCCTTGACCGCCCAAAGAGCTCCGAAAAGGACGCTTGCGGGGAGCGCGGCGATCCCGATCACGCCGTTGTACCATCCGAACGCCTCCGCTCGGAGCTTCTGCGGGGCGAGGTCGGCGACCCAGGCTTTCTCCGTCGGCTCGGTCAGGCCGAAATAGATGCCGTACAAAAGGAAAATCGCGATAAGTCCTGCGGGCGAATGAATGAGGCCGAACGCGATGTAGATAAGCGCGTACCAGATCCAGCCCGTGATGACCAGGGGGCGACGTCCGATGTGGTCCGACAGCCATCCTCCAAGGCTGGTCGCGGCGACCTTGACGACATGATGCATCGACCACAGCAACGCGATCCATTCGGTCGAGACGCCCGCATTCGACAGTCGCAGGAGCAGAAAAGCGTCGGTCGAATTTCCCAGAGTGAAAATGCCCAGTGCAATGAGAATCCGATGGAACCCGCCGCCGAGGTCTCTCCAGTGGCGGACGAGATCGAGTCGCCCCTCCGTTACGTGGGCGCGCGCCTTTTCGCGAACTCCGAAGATGAGAATCGCGATGATGAAAACGGAAGGGATGAACGCAAGGAGGAAAACATGGCGAAGGTTCAAGCCGAGGATGAGAAGTCCGGTTGCGACGAGGGGTCCGATCACGGCGCCCGCGTGATCCATCGCCCGCTGGAGACCGAATGCTCTTCCTCGCGAGCGCTCATCGGTGACATCGGCGATGAGCGCGTCGCGCGGCGATGTGCGGATGCCCTTGCCGACGCGGTCGCCGAGTCGGAAGACGAACATCACCGGCCAGGACCCTGCAATGCCGATGAGGGGTCTCAGCAGCGCGGATACGCTGTAACCGGCCATCAAAAGCGGTTTTCGTCTCGGTATCCGGTCGGACCATATGCCCGACACGATCTTGAGCGTGGACGCGATGAACTCCGCGAATCCTTCGATGACGCCGAGCGCAACGGCTCCGGCTCCGAGGACGGTCGAGAGGAACACCGGAAGCAGCGGGTAGATCATCTCGCTGGAGAAGTCGTTCAGGAAGCTGACGACTCCCAGCAGAACGACGGTGACCGGGACGGCCGGCTTGGTCTTGATGTCTGGATGGGTCATGGGTGCCCGATTCGCAGGTCTTGTCTATTCCCCTTCCGATTCGGGAGGCGTGCTCGACATCCCCGGCATAGGGGGCATCTGAGGCATCTCGGGCATTTCGCTTTCCTCGAGTTTCGGAGCGAGGACGAGAATCCAATAGTCCGCTTTGGGAGTGTCCTCGGGTAACGGCGCGAGAAGGTCGTCGACCGGCAGCACGAGAATCGACACACAATCCGCGTCGGGCAGGTCTCTCCTGATGCGCGCGAACGTCCCGAGGAAATCCGCCGTATGGAAAGCGCCGGTGACGTGATAGACGATGCCGTCCGGGTGCTGCTCTGAAGCCATTGCGACCGACTCGGCCATCGTCTCGTCCTTAAGGACCTGGGCCTGGTAGTACCACTGGATGGTCTGCTCGGTGACGCCCATCTGCTCCATTCCGGGCATGCGCATTGTGGCGGCGAAGGCCTCCCAGTACGCATCCTGCGGCGCCTCGAATGTCCGAGCCATGAATGGTTTTTCCTCGTCCGAGAAATCGGCATTATCCATCCCGGCCTCGGTGACATGGGACGCGAGCTGCCGGGGCACATTGGCCGCGATCACGGGCAGGTTGTTCTCGCGGGCGAACTCCACCATTGGCCGATAGTCGGTGTCGTAGCTCGACCAGGGGCGGCTCTGGGTAAGAAAGACCTCCTCGAAGATATCCCCGCTCAGGTAGCCGTCCACAAGGGGCTGCACATCGCGCTCGAACATCTCCAGCGACAGAACCACGTCGCCGTGCAGCCTGTAAAGACCCTCCAGCATGGCGAGCTCGGCAAGATGGGTCGCGGGATCGTCATGGTTTTCGCCCAGCGTGACCACATCGGCGCCCGCGCATCGCGACAACAGGCCCTCGAAATCGATGACCGCTTGGGTCTGCGCATCGATCACGCGGTGCGGCAGGATCGGGCTGTCCGCGAAAGCCGGTGCCGCCATGATGACGAAAAATAATACCGCTGAAAGTGCGAATGTCTTTTTCATGCGGCGAAGTATAGCATCAGGCGGAGCGGCGGTGAAATCGGAATCTGCACCGGGGATTTGGGATCAGTGCTCGATGGGCCTTATGACGGGAAGGATGCCGCGGTCGTCGGTGGGGTACAGGGCGATCTCGAACAAACGGTTCCAGGGCAGCTCCACGACAAAGCTCGTATGACTGACCGGGTCGACGAAGCGCAGCGGGATCGCGAGCGGCTCGCCGGTCTCGATCCAGAGCTCCGAGAGCCTCCGAGCGATCGACTCGGCGACATCGGCTGCCTCTTCGGGAGCGATGCGATATGGATCGACATTTTCGGACCTGAGAATATCGGTGACTTCCGACCGGACGATTCTCTGGTAGAGATAATCGTCAAGGAATCGCGACCAGAGGAATGTCTCAATCCCGGCGCGGACTCCCTCGGGATCGGAGGAATGCCACCAGGCGAAGTCCACGGCGGTCCAGAGGGCCATCGCCGAGCCGAGCGTGTTGGAGGATGTGTTCCAGCCGAGATAGCCGACGAGTCCCGGCGGGGTCGCGCCTGAGGCCCAAGTGTCGATCAGCGCGGGATCGCCGCCGTTCGGACGCGCGATGTCGGCCACGATAACAGGCCGGTCGCCGATTTGCTCCGACACCGACCTGATCCTGTCCGGCACGTGGGTCTCGTCGGCGGATGAATCGTGAATCCAGAGCATTGGCCGCCAGGGCTCATAAAGCTCGCAATTGGGCGATACTCTGACTCCGACCCATCTTGACATCGTCAGGACATTCTCGACAGGCATGGCGCTTTCGAACGGCTGAACGGACAGCATACCCTCGGAGTCGGTCCAGACAACGCAGCACGTGGTGGGAAGCGAAGCGCGGTCCTGACGTTCCCTGAGCGCTCTGGCCAGAAGAAGCATCATGCCTTCATCGGTGCCGTCATATACAAAATTTGAGAATCGTCCAAAGAGGATTTTCAGCCCGTCCGAGAGCGGTCCCGGACGGTTGTCGTCGAGGGTTATCAGCAGCCGGTTCGGATCGTAGTTCGCCCTGCCGAGAAAATCGAGCCAGCCCTTCATGCGGTCCGCGTAGGATGCGAGATAGGGATCGTTTTCAATGGCGCTGTCGGTTTGTATGGCGGCGAGAACTGCTCGCTGGATGTCCGGATCCTGAAGCGCCTGTCGGACTTGGGAGTATTCCGATGCTTTGGCCTGTTCGAGGACGGTCGGCTCGACGCGCGGTACCGCGAAATGGATCAGCGCGTCCGGCCGCACGGAAGGCGGGACGAGAGTGGACGGGTCCGCGGATCGGGAGCCGACGAGCGATCCGGCAACAGCGGCGTTCAGCGAGACACAATCGGCGGTCGACGCCGCGGAAGGGTCAAACTCTGCGACGAGATCGATCCCGGCGATCGCGGCAAGCTGCTTCAGGAAAAGGTTGTTGGGCGGGCGATCATCCAGCGTGAGCATGGTGATCGTGATTGGTTCCGATGCGCGGGCCCCGCCGGGCACCATGAAGGCGAGAAGCGTCACCGAAAGCAGAATAGCTATTTTCAGGGAGAGCGGTTTCATCGGCTATTTTCCGACGCAGAACCTACTGAAAATATCGTCAAGATCGGCGGCCCCGATGCCTTCACCCAGGAGGCGTCCCAGGGCGCGATCCGCTCCCCACAGCTCGGTTGCCGCTATGTCCTGCGGGACCGCCTCCGAAAGCCCAAGGCGGACCTCCTCGACGATTTCGTGGGCTTCGTTCACAAGTGAAAGATGTCGCGAATCGGTGAGAAGAAGCTCATCCGGACCGACTTCGAGGTTCAGAAGCTCCCGCACGCAGGCTCTCAGATTTTCGATGCCCTCGCCGGTTTTCGCGGAGATCGAGACATGCGGAAGGCTCGGAGAATCGACAAGAGCGGCGATGCCGGGAGGATTCCAGGCTGGAGTGAGGTCGATCTTGTTCGACACGAGCAGCACAATCGCGCGCGATCCGTCGGGACCTTCGACAATCTCCAGCGTTTTGCGCACGAGGTCGATATTCTCGCGGTCGAGGGGGATGCTGGTGTCGAAAACGATGAGGATCAAATGCGCGCGCTCGACCTCGCGCCAGCTTCGTATAATCCCCTCGGCCTCGATCGGATCGATATTCTCCGTGAGGAGCCTTATGCCGGCCGTGTCGAGAATCTCCGCCGGGACCCCATCGAACGAAAGAGTGCCGGACACCACGTCGCGAGTGGTTCCGGGGAAAGCGGTGACGATGGCGCGATCCTCCCGTAAAAGCGCGTTCAGGAGGCTCGATTTCCCGACATTGGGAAGGCCGATGATAGCGAGCCGGAATCCACCCAGAATCCGTCCGGTCTTCCAGCTGTCCAGAAGCGTCCCGAGCTCAGAGATGATCGGGTCAAGCGAGCCGATTGCCTCGGCGGTGTCGATTCTGTCGACGCGCTCCTCGGGATAGTCGAAGTCGACCTCAAGTCTCCCGAGGATGTCCCTCAGGCGGGAGCGTATTGACTGGATTTTTTCGGAGAGCGCTCCCGATCTCTGGCGAAGGGCCTCGCGCCGGGCGGTCTCGCCGGACGCGCCGATCAGCGAGGCCACCGATTCCGCCTGAAGCAGGTCCATGCGTCCGTTGAGGAAGGCCCTGCGGGTGAACTCGCCCGGCTGAGCGGGTCGTGCGCCGAGGTCGATAAGGGCGCGCTCGAGGGCCCTTATCACGGCAAGGCCGCCGTGAAGATGGAACTCGATCACGTCCTCGCCGGTGTAGGAGTGGGGCGAATGAAACGCGAGAATTCCCGAATGATCGATTTCTTTTCCGCCGTGCGCAAGCGCTGCAATTCTGAATTCGCGGTCGGGGATTTCGCTGGATTCAATCCCCGATCCGACCAGCCTGGACGCGATGGGAAAAGCATTCGGTCCGCTCAGACGCACAATCGCGATGCCCGAACCCTGCACAGGGGGCAAGGGAGTGGCAAGGGCGAAAATCGTGTCGGACCCGCTCTCCATTGTGCAATTCGAAGGCATGATACCCGAAAAAGGGGGCTATGTCGTGCCTCACGGAATGGTCCAGGTAAGGTCAGGCTCGATGGGCGGATCATTCCCGACGGTCTCTGAACCTGCAGGCATTTCCGGGAATCTGAAATGTTGGAAAGCATCGACATACTATAGAGGCCGGCTCAACCTCCAAAAGTGCCAGATTGGGAAGCGGGTCGGAAAGCCCGCCACCCCCGACCGAGAAGGTCGGGGGTGTTTTCAGTGTGCAGGTTGAGAGAACAGTCTTCCGGGTCCGCCGGCTTTCCAGCCGGCTCTTTTCGATGGCATGCCGCTTAGAAAAGCGGCGCACCCGGCAGGAACGATTTCAAAGCTGGGTGCCAGTCCCCGCATTCTCTCGCTTACCTTCGGGCTACCCATGAGTGTATAATCACCGGCCGTGAGACTCGCGCTCGACATAGGCGGGACGCTGGTGAAATGCGCGCTCGTGTCCGATGAGGGCGAAATAGCCGCCACGGGGAGCTTTGCGACCGACGCGGCCCTCAAGACGAAGGACTTCGGGTCGCATCTTGTGAAGGGCGCGCTTGAGTTTGTGTCCGAATCCAGGATGGAGCGGGATTCGATCACGATCGTCGGCGCCGGTATGGCGGGATTCACCGACGGGAAGCGCGGGATAGTCTACGAAAGCCCGAACCTTCCGGGCGTCAGGAATCTGGAGCTGGCGAAGAGGCTGAGCGAGGGCATCGGGAAGCCCGCGTTCGCGGAGAACGACGCGACCGCGGCGGCGTGGGGAGAATATCTCTTCGGGGGTCATGAGGGAATCAGAGACATGCTCGTTGTGACGCTCGGGACCGGGATCGGCGGAGGGCTGGTCCTCGGCGGAAGGCTGTACCGCGGCGCGAGAGGAATGGCGGGGGAGATCGGGCAGATGGCGTACACGCCGGACGGTCCGGAGTGTGCCGGAGGAGGCTTGGGATGTCTTGAGCACTACGTGGGGAAAGCGGGGCTGATGGAAGATTACCGGATCAGGGCGCGACTCGCCGATGCTGTCGAACCAAAGGAAATTCACAAGCGCGCGAAAGCTGGGGACAATGCAGCGACGGAATCCTGGGAAGCGTATGGTCACAAGCTCGGAGTGGTGCTCGCGAGCTCCGCGAACCTTCTCGATCTCGGGTCCGTCATCCTCACGGGCGGCATAACGGGGGCCTGGGATGAATTCAAGAATTCGCTTTCGAGGTCATTCAGGAACCACCTCATCACGCCCCACAAGGATCGTCTGAAGGTCGAGATATCGGCTCTCGGGGGGAATGCGGGAATTCTCGGGGCTGCGTTTCTGGACAAGGTGGAATGAGAGGGCATATATTATCCGCCCGGAGGGGGAATTAAGGTTATGACTACAAAAATACTGGCTTTGATGATCATGCTCGCGGGGGCGGGGTACCAATGGGACAGCTCCGCTCCGGGCGAGCTGGTGCCGTACGTCGATGACCGCTCCGGATTCGAGTTCAGCTACCCGGACTACTGGGTGCTTGAGACCGACGTGGGCAAGATGCTGGAAATACAGGACGGATCGATCGATTTGATAAACCAGGATCTGATGACGCAGGCGGAGCGCGATTCCTACAAGGTCCTGGCTCACGTCAACGGCAGCCCCAGGTACGTGTCGAACATCGCTGTGCTCGTGCATCCGCACCGGCCTGCGGGAGGAGACGCATACGCCACGAGCGAGGATGCGCTGCAGACCGTGGTCAATGATTTCGAGAGCGAGCGGGCCTCGGGCACGTTCTTCCTGGAGGAGACATACCTGGGTGAGAGCCACACGTACGTCTACAGGCGCCGCGTGCCGGTGGAGATCTGGGCGGACGAGATTAGGATCACCTACTACTTGACCGCGAGCCGGTCGCGCGCATACATGCTTGTCGAGACAGCCCTGTCGAGTGTGCTGACCGATGAGCTGAAGGACAATCTCAACCAGGTGATCCAGACCTTCCGCGTGGCCGGCAATGAGTCGGGTGCGATCGACCCTGCCCTGGGCTGGGGCGAATACAAACCCGACGAAGGTCAGGCAGTGGGGGACACGGAGAGCAGTGTCGGCGATGTGGATATCCGCGAGGAGTTCGACGACAACAGGATGGGCTGGCCGTCAGGGGACGACTCGAAAATCCAGGGCGGGATGTACGTCCTGGACAGCATGACGGGCTACCCGTTCACGGTGACGAACACCGGGCTTGGCCCGATCGGGTTCGATTTTTCCCTCGAGGGCAATGTGACGTTCCTGGGAGGCGACGAGACCGCCGGGTACGGCCTGGTTTATGGATACCGGGACGCAGATAATTACTTCGCGTTTCTCGTCACGCGCGGCGGCCAGTTCCTGGCGATCGAGGAGAAAGCCGGACAGGTGGTACAACTCGTCCCCTGGACCGTCTCGGAACTTCTTAACGGCGACACGCACACTCTCATGGTGCAGGGCGACTACAGCACGATCCGGGACGACGGGCTGGAGCATCGATACGAGATTGCCTTCTACATCGACGGGCAGGTTGTCGCCAGCACGCGGATCGACAGGGTGCTGGAAGTGAGCGGATGGTACGGGGTGTTCGTATCGAAGGAGCTCAACGTGGGATTCGACTGGATCGAGAGCCGCAACTACCTGCAGGGCGGAGTGATGAGTCTCGAGCGGTATGAATAGCTTCATCGTATTATGCATCGATATATAAACTAAACCCGGCAACGGAATCGATCCCTCATGGCGTTTCCCATACTCGCAGTGCTTTTCGATCTCGACGGCGTCCTGGTGAACTCGCCGCTTGATCTTGCCGCCATCAAGAAGGAGCTTTTCGGAGACGCGAAGGTCTTCATCATCGAGGGCCTCGAGGCTCTGCCCGAAGGCGAGAGAGCGCGGAAATCCGAGTTGCTTCTGGAGAGGGAGCTCGAGGCGGCCGGAAGGGCAAAGCTGGACCCTTCCGTGCCCGACCTGTTCGCGTGGCTTGAGGAGCGGAATTTGAAGAGGGGCGTGATAACAAGGAACGCCCGCGATGTTGTCGACCTGATTCAGGAAAACCTGGGCGTCGACTTCGGGGTCGTGATCGCGCGGGAGGATGCGCCCCCGAAGCCCCACCCCGCATGCATATTCGAGGCTGCGAGGAAGCTGGGGGTCCCGCCCCAGGCCTGCGTGATGGTGGGAGATTTCAGGTTCGACATCGAGGCCGGGAAAGCCGCGGGCTGCAGGACCGTTTTCGTGGAGACCGATGAATTCAGGCATCTCAGTCCGGGGGAAGATGTGAGGATAGCCTCGCTTAGCGAGCTGAGGGGGGTTCTGGAAAGCTGGATGGGAGAAGGGTAAGGCGATCCTGCCGGCGGTAGGTTTGCGCTTTCGATGCCGGTTCTACCTCTCGGGCCGGTAGGGTTTGCCGATAAGCATGCTCCAGACGGTGATGAAAGCCTCGGGGCCCGTGACAGGTTCGGCCCCGCGCTCAGGCTCGCGTATCAGGAAGATCAGGCAGCCCGTTGCCAGGCGAAGACCCGAGCCCAGCAGCATAGGCAATTTCAGGTCATCTAGTGCCATGATCCCCATCTGGATGGTGTGACCCTCGCCGATCGCGTTGGCGATCAGGCCTCCTGTTGCAGCGCCGAGGAAGCCGGTGAGACCGGTGAGGGCGGCCACGGCGGCAAACAGGCCGGCGCGTTTCTGGCTCGGGGCCTGCGCGATAAGGAGGTTGGTCTGAGGAAGGTACCAGGCGGGCCAGAAAGCTCCTCCGGCGATCGCGTCGGCAAGCACGGTCCACGGCATGAGATCGAAAACCCTGGGGGTGGTGTCGGTAGTGAAGACGAACAGCAGAGGTTGCCAGAAAACTCCGAGCCATCCGATCACCATGACGTTTCGATATCCGATCCGGTCCGAGAGCCTTCCCCATATGGGCGAGAAGAATGTCGAGACCGCCAGAGCGACCCAGACGTAGATCGTCACCGCCATCAGGGTCATCCGGGCTCTCTCCAGGAAATAGGGCATGAAAATCCCGGTCGTGATGCCTGTCGCGTACGCGAAAGACACCCATGCTAAGGCGATCTTTCGGCCGTTCGGTGTGGTCAGGGTCTGCCAGATCGCTTTCCAGCCCGTGTCCTCCAGGTTTCTCATCTTTCTCACCGGCTGGAACAAAAGGCCCAGCCAGCTTGCCGCGGCGAAAATGACGGAGATACCGACAAGAATGAGAAGCGCGCGAAGGTAGCCGGGACCCTGTCCGTATGTCTCCTTTGCGCGATCGGCGTACGAGCTCGCGACAGTGAGGCCGATGGTCGCGACAAGGCCGATAATCGCGTTGCGCGCGCCGAAGTAAAAGCCTCGAATCTGCTCGGGGATCAGGTCGCTGATCCAGCTCGTCCAGCCGATGGCGCCCCCGGCGTGGATCGCGTGGCTGAACGCGGCTATCGCTAGCACGAACCAGATGCGGGCCGAGCTTCCGGGCGCGAAAAAGACCAGTAGCGGCACGAGAAGCCAGACGGTCCGGGCGATCCCTTCGCAGATAAGAGTGAAGGGCTTGCGGATGTCGTGCGACTGTATGAGGATCGCGGCGGGAAGGGTGAATACCTGGCACAGCAGCGGGACACCGTTGAGTATCGCGAAATGTAAGGGCTGGGCTCCGAGCGCGAGCGCGAGGCCGTTGATGATGACGCCGGCGACGACGTTCCAGTAAATGCCGAACACGGCGCCTTCGAAAACGGAGAGCCTTAAGGCAAGGGCGATTTGCGGAGGAACGCGCATATTCCAAACGAGCCGGTCGCTCGACCCGGCGTAGTATTATAAATCCTCCGGGCATTGTCCATCTTTGATTACGGGACGAGTGACAGTTGGAGTGGAATACCGATTCCGGCGATTTGAACCCGCAGGTGGATATCTTGTCTTCTTAAACAGAGGACGGCTGCTGCATTCCCCTGGCGAACGGGGACGGGATTCGGTGGAGCGCCTGGCTGACGGACGGGTGGCTTCTGATCGCGCAGGATATGGAGTAAAATAAACGCGTGCAGGGAGAATGGGGAGGTAACGAAATGCGCTCAGGTTCAAATCCCACTTCATGGGTAGCGTCACTTGCCCTGACCTTGATTGTGGTTCTCAGTTGCTCCGGGGGATCGACACCCGTCTCGCCATTGGTGGTCAATGGTCCGGATGCTCAGAAAGACCGCGTCGCGATGGGGAGCGGTTCGGGGCACTTTCTCTGGGGTTTCTACAGAATCAGCATCGATCCGGAGAATTTCAGCGCCGATGTCGTTCCTGAAAGGCAGCCGTCGGACCACTGGAATGTCCTCACATGGCTCGAGAACGGTCCCTGCACGAAGTGTCTGAAGATCACGAGCGTCACGCCCTCCGGGAACGGCACTCTCTATGTGGGCGTTGCGCTCACCCATCCGTTCACGGGCTCGAACCTCACCGGCTTCGACGTGCGGGGAATCGTGATCTTCAATGGGAGCCATCTGTTTCCCGGATCGGGGCTGACGTTCTCGGATCGGGTACTGGGCGACGGAGAGCTTGTCAACGCGGACGGGTACACCACGTTGTACAACGGCACGACCGAGGGGTCGGGTCCGGGAGGCCTGCAGGGATACACTCACGGGAAAATGTCGACCCCGACTGTCCCGAATGCGCTGCTGAACGGCTTCAGGCGTCACATTACGGACGATCCATCGAACGTCCGGAATGCGTTCTACGCGGGCGACAAGGTGGAGGTCACGTACGAGATCGATATGCCGGACGGCGAGTTTGTGTTCGGGTACGCAGTCGACGCGAGCTGGGAGAAGGCCGTCAATTTCCCGGTGGAGGACCCGATGACGGATTTCGGTCCCGACGCCAACTGCGCGGAGCCCTGGAGAATCGAGGTTACCGAGACTCCGATCGATGGAGGCTTGAACGCCCAGGGAGGATCGACGAAACTCACGATCGACATTTATGACTGGCAGGGGAAGGATGATGAGCATGTTCCGGTGATAGAATGCCCGGAATTGTTTGAGGCGCCGACCGAAGCCTCATGGGTCGAAGACGGTGACGGATTCACGCGCTATGAGGCCGTTATCGAAAACGCTAAGCTCGCGAGTGCCGGGAACTACAGGTGCCTTGTCTCAAAGGAAGCCGAGGAAAATGATCCGTCGAAGCCGTGGCTTGATCTGACTGCCTATCAGGTGATTACACTGGAGGTTAAGCCGACACTCTGGTCTGACGCCACGCCGCCCTGGATCAACTTCCCCCCTTACGATGTCGCCCTCGACGGAAACTGTGTAATCACCGCGAGCGGATTCTATGGAATGCACATCTTTGATGTATCGGATCCCTCGAACCCTCAATGGATCGGGCGAGTGGATATCGAGGGCTTCGCAAGGAGCATCGAGGTATCGGACGGCTATGCGTACGTCACGTCGTCCAAGATCTCGGATCACAACGTTTTCACGGTCCTCGACATTGGGCCTCCCGCGGAGACCCATGTCCTGGCTGAGATTGACCTGCCCGGATTGGCAACCTCGTTGGAGGGAAGGCTGGACATCCGGCTCTCGGGCGGATATGCCTTTGTGGCCGAGGGTAGCGCCGGCTTGGATATCATCGACATTGATCCTGTCGAGGCGCCCCAGCTTGTGAAAACCGTTGAGGGATTCGTGAGCGCTCAGGGCGTGGAGATCGACGGCGGATACGTATTTGTAGCCGATACCGATCTGGGCTTGGCCATCGTCGACATAGATCCCGTCGATTCCGCCTCAATCGTCTCGACCGTGGCGACTCCCGGTGAGGCGGTCGATCTCACCGTCTCGAGCGGCTTCGCCATTGTCGCCGACGGAAAATGGAATATGCAGGATGCCCACGTGATAGATGTCGATCCGGTTGAAGAAGCCCACGTGGTATGCGCGATCGACACTCCCGGCTTCCATCGCGGCATTGTACAGGCGGGAGGGTACGCGTTCCTCGCGAGCGGCGTGCGTGGTCTGCAGGTGATCGACATCAACAACATCGAGACGGCAACCATAGTGAAGAGCGTCGAGACCCTTGGAGAGGCCTGCGATGTCGCGCTGTCCGGAGAGTATGCCTGCGTGGCGGATGTCTCCGGCGGGCTTCAGATAGTGGATATCGATCCCCCGGAAGACGCCTATGTGGTCGGGTTCGTTGACTCCGTCGGGGAGATCTATCACGTTGCTGCTGAGGGCGGATGCGCGTTCGTGCCCGATGGCTACTCCGGCCTGCAGATAATCGATGTTGATCCGATCGAGACCGCTTACACGGTCGCCTCCGTCGATATGCCGCGGGGCCAGGGCGTCGCGATATCGGGCGGATTCGCGTATGTCTGCGGAGGAACGAACGGTGACCTTCAGATAGTCGATATCGACCCGGTTGAATCGGCTTATATCTGCAAAACCGTCGATATATCTGAAGGCTGGGATATCGCCGTATCCGACGGCTACGCCTGCCTGGTGGACCTCGACTTCGGCATCATGGAGGTCGCCGACATCGATCCCCTCGAGACAGCTCAGTCGGTCGGCACCGTCGGTCTCCCCGGCGCGGGATACGATGTCGCGGTGATGGGGGGATACGCCTTCATCGGGGCCGGCCAAAGCGGCTTTGCCATTGTCGATGTCAATACGCCGGAGGCGCCCTTCCTTCAGGCATTCTTCCCCACGGATGCAGAATGCAGGGGAGTCGCGGTCTGTGATGGGTACGCATACGTATGTGATGGATGGAACGGGCTGCAGATTTACGATGTCGATCCGATTTCCTCCGCCCAGGCGGTGAACTGCGTCGTCACAGCCGGTAGCTGGTACAGCGGCGTCGCGTACCAGAACGGACTGGCCTATGTCGCCGACTGCAACTATTCAAGGCTGCGTGTTTTGGATGTCGATCCGGTTCCGGATGCGCACGTGGTCTACTCGACGAATCCCGGTCAGGGCGGATTCGACATAGCCTTCATGGATGGCTATTCGTACTGCGCGGCGGCCGGGTTGGGGCTGAGGGTCACCAAGCTCGAGTAACGCCCGGAATCGTCCCGGGGATTTTCGGAGGTCCCTTCTCTCAAGTAATGCGGCAGAGGCCTCGGATCGCTCTCGGCGGTCCATGCAGAATCGCGGCCAGCTCGTGTCTGCGGCGCTCTGTTGACCGTGCCCCTTGAGTACTTGCCGGGCTAAGTCAATTGTGATAAGTTTGCCGGGTTTTCACGGCCCCGGCCAGTGAAAGATGGTGCTTTATTTGTCTGGTGACACCGGCCATGGTCCCGGATAATCCTTCGGAAAGCGAGGAAGCACCCGAGGAGATCGGTTGGCGGGTGCATCCGCTTACGGAGAACCTGGGACGCTCGATCCTCCTGGGAGCGATCATTTTCGCGACCTGCGCAGGGGTCTGGATATGGACCTTCTGGCCGGGCATGGTCCTTCTGGCTCTTCTGTTTCTGGTCGTGTCGATGGCTCCGTTCATTTTTCCGACCCGATACCGGGTGGATCGGAGCGGAATCGAGATCGTCTTCCTGGGCGTGAGAACGTTTCGAGCCTGGGACCAGTTTCGAAATTTCTATCCCCACGAGATGGGGGTGCACTTGTCGACATTCAGGCGTCCGAGCGGGCTCGATCCGTTTCGAGGGAGTTTCATAAGGTTCACTCCCGGGAACCGCGAGGCGGTCCTGAGGTTCCTTGAGAAACACATAACAAGGGAGGAGGCAGAGAAGGAGAAGGTCGGTGAATCGGAGCCGGGCGTTTCGGGAGGGGAAGGTTCGAGTGAAGACTGATGACTGAGGATGACGACAAGAAAGCAGGTGCGGAGCAGGGAAGCTTGCGGGGCAGGGTAAGGCACGCGTTTGCGATCGGGGACGAATACGAGGCGAAGCTGGAGGAGGACGAGGAGAAGCTTCTGAAGGACATTGCGCACAACATACACAGGCGGGGGCTGACGGCTGCGGCTATCCCGTTTCTGCTCTTCAACAAGCCTCTGAACGTTCTCGGAGCGAATTTCATGCAGATGGGCGAGATAGTCCTGACGACGGGTCCGGTTGAAGTGTTTCTCAAGCGGTTTCTCGGGCGGAGTTACACTCACGAGCGTCTTGTCCGCACACTGGAAAAGCGATGCTCGATAGACAAGCTGGTCGAGTATCTGGAGGCGCTTCTGGACGGGCGCCCTGGAGAGGAAAGCAGTTAGATGTTCAAGAAGAATGATCCGGATTTGAAAGTCATTCTGGCCACTGATTGCGGCTCAACGACAACCAAGGCGATTCTTATCGAGAAGATCGGGGACGAGTATCGCCAGACATACCGTGGCGAGGCGCCGACGACGGTGGAGGCGCCGTTCGAGGACGTGACCAAGGGGGTTCTGAACTCCATCCAGGAGATAGAGGACCTCTCCGGGCGTACGTTCCTGGAGGGGGAGGAGATCATTCATCCGTCGCGCCCGGACGGAACCGGCTGCGACGTGTACATCTCGACATCGTCAGCGGGCGGCGGTCTGCAGATGATGGTGGCCGGCGTGGTGAAGCAGATGACCGCCGAGTCCGCGGAGCGTGCCGCGCTCGGGGCCGGCGCGATCGTCATGGACGTGCTGGCGATCAACGATAAGAGGCTTCCCCACGAGAGGATCGAATTGATCCGCACCCTGAGGCCCGACATGATCCTTCTTGCCGGCGGAACGGACGGCGGCGACGTGAGCAAGGTCATCGAGATGGGCGAGCAGATCTCCGCTGCCGACCCGCGTCCCCGACTCGGCATCTCCTACCAGCTCCCGATCATTTTCGCCGGGAATGTGGAAGCCCGCGAGAAGGTCAAGGAGACCCTGGGCGGGAAATTCGCCCTGACCATAACGTCGAACATCCGTCCTACGCTCGAGCAGGAGAACCCGTGGGAAGCGCGACAAAAGATACAGGATCTGTTCGAGGAGCACGTCATGGCGCAGGCTCCCGGCTACAACAAGCTGATAGACTGGTGCTCGGCGCCGATCATGCCTACGCCTGCGGCGGTGGGATTGATAATCAGGACCATCGCGGAGAAGGAAGGCATCAATGTCATCGGGGTCGACATCGGGGGAGCGACGACGGACATCTTCTCGTATTTCCGTGTCGAGGGGAAAGGGATCTACAACAGATCGGTGTCGGCGAATCTGGGTTTGAGCTACTCGGTGTCGAACGTGAT
This sequence comes from uncultured Planctomycetota bacterium, assembly GCA_964354375.1. Lineage (GTDB taxonomy): Bacteria > JAJVIF01 > JAJVIF01 > JAPKYR01 > JAPKYR01 > CAYGZQ01. Next base: position 32,521 of record CAYGZQ010000015.1, on the reverse strand, counting down.
GGCGGAAGCGGGGATGGCGAACGTGATGCGGTGGGCTTCCTTCGATATCGAGGAGGAGGACCTGAAGAACCGGATCAAGAACAAGATGATCCGCCCGACCACCATCCCGCATCTTCTGGACGAGCTGATAATCGAGCAGGGTCTCGCGAGAGAGGCCTTGAGGCTCGCGTTCATACAGCACAAGGAGCTAGCTGTCGGGCTGAAGGGCATCCAGCAGCAGCGCGATATTGCGGACGCATTCAGCCAGGAAGCCACCGGCGCTACGCTCATCAAAATGATGGAGCTCGATCTCCTGGTGGGAAGCGGGGGAGTGCTGAGCCACGCTCCGAGGCGAAGCCAGGCGATGATGATGCTGATCGATGCGTTCCAGCCGGAGGGATCCACGAGGCTGGCGGTCGATTCGATCTTCATGATGCCGCATCTCGGCGTGCTTACGGCGGTTCACGAAACCGCGGCCACCGAGGTCTTCGACAAGGACTGCATCATCTACCTCGGCACATGCTTCGCTCCCAGGGGCGATGGACGTCCGGGCGATAAGGCCATGAGCTTCAAGATCGAGCTGGAGACCGGGCAGACGCTCGAGGGTGAGCTGAAATTCGGTGAGATCAAGCTGTTTCCCTACGGTCTTGACGATAAGGGACTGCCGTTGAGGGGGACGGCGTTGATATCTCCGGCGCGAGGTCTCGACATGGGCGAGGGCAAGGGTCGCGCCGTGAAGGGAGAAGTATACGGGGGCGTAGTGGGTATTGTTCTGGATGCGCGGGGACGTCCGATCAGATTTGCGCAGAATCGGCAGGACCGTGTGAGCCAGCTTGAGAGCTGGACAAAAGCGTTCAACGCGTATCCTGAACGGAAAGGGGGTATGTGAGCATGGCGCATGCATATACTCCCGGACTCAGAGTCACGAAACAGGCAGTCATCCGAAAAAAGAGAATCCTTCCCCTGAAGGGGGAAGTGATGGTGAAAGTCGGAGACCTTGTCCATACGGAGACGGTGGTGGCGAAGACGCAGCTTCCCGGGGCGGTCTCGATAGTCAGCATTATGGGACCGCTCGGGTGCGAGGCGAACGAGGTCCCGAGCCTGATGCTGAAAAAAACCGGCGATCGCGTCGAGCAGAACGAGGTTATCGCGGAAGCCAGGCCGCTTTTTGCGTTCCTGAAGTTTCTGACCGGCCAAGTGCATTCGCCGATCACCGGCTATCTCGAGAAGGTGTCGGACGTCACGGGGCAGGTAATACTGAGGGAGCCTCCGCAGCCGGTTATCATGAGGGCATATATCGAGGGGAAGGTGGTCGAGGTGCATCCGGAGGAGGGCGTTACGGTTGAGACGACTGCCACGTTCATACAGGGGATTTTCGGAGTCGGCGGTGAGACGGTAGGAGAGATTGCCGTGGCTGTGGACAACCCATCCGTAGAGATAAGGCCCGAGCACATCAAGCCTGAGCACAAGGGCAAGGTGGTCGTGGGGGGTTCCTATGTGGGAATCGAGGCGATCAAGAGGGGGATCGAGGTGGGGGTGGCGGGCATTATCTCAGGGGGAATGTCGGATCACGATCTGAAATCACTGCTGGGCAAGGACCTCGGAGTGGCGATAACGGGCCACGAGGACATAGGTCTGACGCTTGTGATCACGGAGGGATTCGGTCATATCGACATGGCGGGGAGGACGTTCAGTCTGTTGAAGGAGCGCGAGGGTCTCAGGGCGTCGATCTCAGGTGCGACGCAGATTCGGGCCGGAGTCATCAGGCCGGAGATCATCGTTCCGTTGACGAAAGAGCTCCTGGCTGATACAAATGAGGTCGTGACGAAAACGGAGGACGGGGTCACGGGCGGCGACCCGATCAGGATCATCAGGGAGCCCAACTTCGGAAAGCTGGGCAGGGTGAAGAGGCTGATCCCGGAGCTGATGGTGATGGAGTCGGAGACGAGGGTGAGGGTGATGGAAGTGACCCTTGCGGACGGCACGGATTTCATCGTGCCGCGCGCGAACGTGGAGATCATCGAGGACTAGACGCAACCGTAGGCAGGGAGGCAGGTTTTCATCATAATAGTACACAGAAACTCGCGAAGAGAGCGCGAGCGCTGAAGGAGTGCTTATGAAAACGATACCCAGGACTGGAGGCACACTGTGGCCCGCCTGCGCGCTTCTCGTTTTGCTCCTTCTCCTTCCGTTTGTAGCTGCGGCCCAGGAGGGTGGCACCGGAGGAGGACAGGAGACGGGCGCGGGTGCGGCTGTCGGGGATGCCCAGGCGGTGGAACAGTCCACCGCGTCCCCGGAGGGTGCGGTGACCGGCGCCCCCGAAGAGGCTGTTCCGGGGGAGGAAACCGCTGAAGAAGCGGTCCCGGATACCACTCTGCCCGTGTATCAGTACATCGAAGGCCTCAAACCCGGCGACGTGGTCATGATCGCATTCGACTTCGACTCGTCGCATGAGACCGATCTGTATTCGATGTCGCTTGCATTGATGCGGCACTGTTTCGATAAGGGACTTCGTGTGGTGGCGTTTACGCTCTCGGATGCGCAGCTCGCCTTCATGAAGGACCTCGTACCGCCGAAGGAGGCCGAGAAGCCCGTGGAAGTGCCGGGTCAGACCGAAAGTCAGGCTGCCGAGGCAAGAGCGAAGGCCGAGAGAGAATTCATCGAGGCAAAGAAAAGTGCAGAGGAGAAGCTCGACGCGGCGATCAAGTACATAAAGGCCCTCGACCTTGAGGAAAAGGACGAGGACGTGATACGTCGGTCGAGACGGGAGTACAAGATCAGTCTGACGGATGTTCAGCTCGACTGGCTTGCTTACATGGTTCCTCTCTTCTTCGGCGAGGATGTGGAGCCTTCGAGCCTGACAATCGAAAAGGACTGGCTTGTTCAGATGCTCAGCCGTCCGATCGCGACAAACTACATAGAGCTCGCCTTCGCCCAAATGCAGAAGGAATACAACATCGCGGAGTGCGTCGACTACGTGAATATGGGCCATGTGCCGAAGGATGAGCAGGTCCTGAAGACCGCGAGTGAAGCCGCGTACGTTATCGACCTCGCGACCGGAGACACTCCCGACTGGTGGGTCGCGAACGCGGTAATTCCCTTGGGCGTCAAGCTCGGAATCGGCTCAAGCTACGAATCCGCCGATGGGTATGCGGGTTACCTCGCCGGCAAACCCGGGGAAAGCATCAACGGGCTGATCCGAGGGCTGGGAGGCGCCGCGGAGTATGAGACCCTGTCCGGGCATCCGGGCAAGGCCACAGAGGCTCTCCCCAACATCGAGAATTTCGCTATTCCCTCCGGTTTCGTCGCCAGGGATCGTTTGAACGATGAGGGCGGCGGGATAGCGGTGCGATGGCAGTCGAACACGAAACCCGAGGACAAATCCAAGAAAAAGGCCAAGGACGAGCCCGAGGACACGAAGACCTGGTATGACGACAGGATGATCTTCTGGGGATTCGACCCGTCGAAGGGTGACAAGATCGAGTCCTCCGGCTTTGAGTATTATCTCTATCATTCGGCCTCGGGTGAGGAAGGCACGTGGGAGCCTTTCGATGTTGTGCCCAGCGATACGAGTTTCATCTGGGAGGCGTCTCAGTATTTCGGGTTCTTCCTGTCGGAGAACCGGAAGGGCTCGAAAGAGCATTATGCATTCTACGAGAACTCCTACCCGGCGAGAGGCGTGCACGATTACAGTATCGAGTACACAGGGATGCCGATACTCAGGGGCGCCGAAACGATCGCCGATTTCGATTACATCATAGTCCTGTCGTCCGGCGCAACGGTGCAGACATGGCTGGACGAGGCTGCGACGAAGAACAACAAGCCTATGGCCGTCGGCTGTACGTCAACGACGGAGACCGAGTTTCTCCAGATGTTCGATGGAGGGAAGATCAATGGTCTCGTTGCCGGGCAGACCGGCGCCGAGCAGTACGAGTGGCTGATGGCCCAGGCGTTGGCTACCGCAGAGGAGGAGACCACGGAGGCGGCTCCGACTGAAGTGAGGCCGCCGACATTCACGGTCGACTACCTGGGCAGGCCATTGGGCGAGGGCTGCCCGATAATGAGCGGCTTCACGCTCGTGCAGCCCACGGAGACCGGCGCCGGGGAAGAGGGAGAGCAGCCGGAGATGAAAGCCGAGGACATAAGCCCTTCGGTCAAGGCGCTCTATGAGTTCATCAACACGAAACTGCCGCCCGGCAGCCGGGTGCTGATCGGGACCGACTACGGGGCTGCGGAAGCGTCCGATCTCGACCCGGTCAACCAGGCGATTCTCAAACACTGTTTCCGCAAGGGCCTGAAGGTGGTTTCGGTTTCGCTGGTGGAAGAGGGAGCGGCATTCAGCCAGGTGGCATACGGTGAGGTCGAGAAGGTTGCGGGCGCCACGTACGGAACCGACTTTGTGAACCTTGGCTACAGGGCGTGCGAGGGCGGTCTGATCCAGGCTCTGGGCTCCGGGATACGGAAGGTGTTCCCTCTGGACTTTCTGGGGAGCTCCACCGATCCCGACCTGCTGAGTGTGACCGCTGTTCTATACGACGAGACGTTTGAGCAGTCCGCGAGGGGCACCACCACGAGAGCTGTGCCGGAAGGAGCTCTTCCCGCCGACTTGATCGAGATCGAAGGCTCCGGGAGTATCGTGACAGTCAAGTACGGGCCGACATCGATCTGCAACACGGCGGCGGAGAATGCGCAGGCCATAGCGGATGCGATAAACGCGCAGAACGAATCCGATCCCCATTTCCTCGTGAACGCGACAGCCAATCCGGACGGTACGATCACTCTCAGAGGTGAAATGGCTGACGCTCGGATCAACATTGCGGATGCCGGGAAGAACCAGACGGGACTTGACTCCCTGGGCACGTTTGCGGGGCAGACGGACGTAACCACTTCGCGCCCGGCCGGGGCCGGTGCCATGCCGGCCGATTCGATCCGGTTTGAGATCGCGGGGACCCCGCAAAGGATTCAGTATGGCCCGACCCCTGCGGAAAACACTCCCGAAGACAATGCCCGGGCGATAACAGATGCGATCAATGCTGTGAGGGACGCCGATCCGTATTTCAATGTCACTGCACATGCGCATTTGGACGGCACGATCACGCTGAGAAGCGATGTGCCGGGCAAGGCTCAGCTGAAGATCCTGAATCCGGGAACCGAAGTCACGGGTCTGAGCACTCTGGGCAGGCGCGAGGGTACGAGCCAGGTGATCGAAAGCAAGGTCTACTCCTCGATCTCGGCGTTCTGCAACTTGAATCCCATGGGCGGCGAGAAGATCGCTCTCGAGTACGTGCCGCCTGCGACGGGTGAGGAGAGGGATCCCTGGGACAACCCCTTTGAAGCGACCACGTCCGCGATCGATCTCACGAAGCTGACGACGACGAAGGCGTATTACATCCTGTTCAGCGCGCCGGTGCGCGGCTACAAGGCGACGGTTCTCGAAGCGCAGGCGACCAAGGACACCCAGGGGAATGTTCTTCTGAGTGCGGCCGGCAATGAGAACTCGGTTCCGGACAATCGCGACCCGCACTGGTTCATGTGCTACGTTGTTCCGATCGGGTATAGCCTGCCTCCGGACAGTATGTTCCCGCCCGACAAGTGGAAAGTCGGGGACGAGGCCGGCAACGTTATCGCGAAAGGTAATCCGTGGAACGGGTCGCGAAGCAACAGCGCGCTGTGGGCGCTTCTTGTCTGCGCCGCGGTCATGATGTACATAGTTCTGGCCAGGGGAGGTGCGAGCCTGTTTGTCAGGCGTATCGCGGGTCTGGACCACGTGGATGAAGCGATCGGTCGCGCCACCGAGATGGGCCGACCCATCCTGTACACCTGCGGACTGGGGTACATTTCCGACATAGCGACGATCGCGAGCATCAACATCCTGGGTCAGGTGGCAAGGAAAGTGGCGGACTACGAGAGCCGACTGATGGTCCCGTCCCGGGACCCGATCATAATGGCGGTCTGCCAGGAGGTGATCCAGGAAGCATATATTGATGCCGGTCGTCCCGACTCCTACAACAAGGACGACGTATTCTTCCTGACCGACGACCAGTTCGCGTACACTGCCGCGGTCGACGGCATTATGGTGCGCGAGAAGACGGCGACCAATTTCTTCATGGGTTACTTCTACGCTGAGAGTCTCCTTCTTGCGGAGACCGGCGCATCCACCGGCGCGATCCAGATCGCCGGCACGGACGCCCTGGCGCAGTTGCCGTTCTTCATCACTGCTTGCGACTACACGCTGATCGGAGAAGAGCTGTACGCAGCGAGTGCTTACCTGAGCCGGGAGCCTCTGCTCCTCGGATCGCTCAAGGGCCAGGACTTCGCCAAGATGATCTTCATGATCCTGACGTTCCTGGGCACGATAGCGATTATGGTGAGCATCTCGTGGGAGTTCATCAAGCAGCTCTTCCAGGCGTTTTGAAGGAGGTGACGATAGATGCAACTATTAAGAAAACATTTACCTATTGCGGTTGCCTTCGTGATGGGCGTGGTGATGTTCTTCCAGTTCTATGTGCCCACTCGTTTCTCGAGTAACTTCCTTCAGGGAGTGACTCAGTGGGACAGGATCATCGCCGGGTTCGCTCTTCTGCTGGGGATATACTCTCTCCTGAACCATCATTATCACAAACTGCGGAGGCTGGTACCCGGGTGGGGATTCAGCGTGGTGGTTTATGTCGGTTTTTTTGCGATGATGCTGTCGGGATTTATCTGGGGTATCAACAATCCGCCGCCGGAGACGGTGAGAGACATGACGGGGGTGATTCTCGGACAGAGACAGACACAGGTCCCGTTCATGTGGATTTATGACTATGTTTTCGTGCCGATGCAGGCCACGATGTTTTCCATCCTGGCGTTCTACATAGCATCGGCCGCGTACCGGGCGTTCCGGGCTCGCACAAAGGAAGCGACGGTGCTGCTGATCACCGCGATAATCGTCATGCTGGGTCGAGTGCCTATCGGTGCGCTCCTGATTCCATTCAAACCGTTCCATGGCGACGTTGAGCTCCTGCCATGGTTCACCGAGTGGATTCTGAACAACCCGTCCATGGCCGCGCAGCGCGGCATCATGATCGGCATCGGGCTCGGCATTATCGCCACCTCGCTAAGGATTATCTTCGGCATTGAAAGAACCTACATGGGAGGTGGCGACTGATGGAACAGAAGAAGAACTGGACGGACGCGATCACCTCTCTCGACCGTCGGTACATATTCGTTCTTGTCGCACTCGCCGTGATTATCCCTCTCCTGGCGGGACTGAGGGGTTCGGTGAATATCAGCCCTTCGGTCAGGTCGGTGTACGATTACATCAACGACCTGAAGCCGGGCGATTCGGTGATGATCGTGCTGGACTACGATCCCGCGAGCGAAGCGGAGCTGTATCCGATGACGCTGGCGCTGTACCGTCACTGCCTGGACAGGCGGCTGCGCATTCTGTCATTCACGATGTGGCCGAACGGGGCGGCGTTGACCGAGCGGGCCTTCGACAAGATGAAGCTTGAGTACAAGCAGAAAGGCGTCGATATCGTGTCCGGCGTCGACTACGTCAATTTCGGGTACCAGGTCGGCGGAGCCCTCGTCATAATCGCGGCAGGGCAGGATCTGAAGAACGCCATGCCTACCGACTACAGGGGCAACTCGACTGGTAGCATGCCCGTACTCGAAGGCATCAACTCCCTTGGGGACATCAACTATGTCATCGACCTCGCGGCGGGCTCCACGATCGACTGGTGGGTCGCCTACGGCGTGCAGAGGTATCACTTCGTCCTTGGGGCGGGATGCACGGCGGTATCGGCCACCCAGTACTACCCGTACCTGAACACCGGCCAGATCAACGGGCTTATCGGCGGATTGAAAGGGGCGGCTGAGTACGAGCAGCTTGCCGGTCACCCCGAGCGAGGGCTGGCCGGCATGACCGCGCAATCGAGCGTTCATGCACTGATAGCCCTCATGGTAATTGTTGCCAATGCCTTCTACTTCATGAGCGGGAAGAAGAGATGAGGTGAGCCACTATGGAGATAATCACAACTTCTCAAGCGATAGGAATACTCATTGGGGCGGCTCTGACGCTGATGATGTACTCGTTCCTGTACAAAGACAACGTCTTCTACAAGTTCGGGGAACACCTGTACGTGGGAGTGTCCGTGGGCTACCTCGTCAACATCGAGTGGTGGAACGTCCTGTACCCCCAGTTCGTGGTGCCGTTCATGTTCCAGAGGAAGTTCATTCTGATAATCCCCACGATCCTAGGGTTGATGATGCTGTGCCGCTTTATCAGGCAGGTCGCATGGCTCAGCCGGACACCGATGGCCTTTGTGATCGGTATCGGTTCGGGACTTGCGATCCCCGCGGTGCTCAACGCAAACATCCTGGAGCAGTTACATTCCACGATCATCCGCCTGTGGGTGACCCCCCTGGATGTTGACACGTTCTTGTGGTGGTGGGATACCGTCAGCCTCTGGGTCGTTTTTCTCGGCGTTCTCAGCGTGCTCTTCTATTTCTACTTCTCGATCGAGCACAAGGGGGTGGTCGGGAGGCTCGGGAATGTGGGGATCTGGTTCATTATGATCTCGTTCGGCGCCTCGTTCGGGTACACGGTTATGGCCCGCGTGAGTCTTCTCATCGGACGTGTTCAGTTCCTTGTGGACAAGGTCCCGGAGGCGTTCAGAACGCTGGCGCATCTGGGGCCCTAGGATGGGAAACGGATGCAAGGGCAAGATCGCAGCCCCGCCTTTCCAGGCGGGGCTTTTGTTTTGGCTCGAAGCTGCATCCATTTATGGAATGAAGTTTGCGTGAATCGACCTGAAGGTTACGAAGGAGAGACGCACATGTCGAGGGGGGCACCCGACGGAATGCGGCGTGAAGGAAACCCAGCTTGAAGTCGATTAAAAGACATTTTGTCCATTCAAGGATTTTCGGGGACAAAAAATCCCTGCGAGACGTTCCGACCCAGCAGGGGGGATTGTTGGACAGAATTTCCTTGGTGCGCCTGGGGAGCGGCTGCCGGGGTCGGAACCGGGCAGAAAAATCCCAAAGTCCGCTTTCCCGCTAATAAAGCCGGATTCAGGGGGTTGAACAGAGTTTTCGATTGAGTAAATGAGGCTGTTTCGGGTTTGGAATCATTTGTGCCCATAAACAGCCCGTTGGGTTTTCGGTTTGGAAGTGACGAAGGAGAGCAGACATATTAATCCACGACGGCATGTGGCTCTCAGGCTGGGAGAGCGCGTATACGCTTTCGATCTCCTGCACATCCAGGAGATCATATTCAGTCCGGAGCTGGAGCCGTGCCTGGACGGCCCGGAGCTTGTGATAGGGACATTCCGTGGTTCGAGGGGAGAGCTCCCGGTTGTCGATTTGCTGGGTCGCGGACCCGACGAGTGTCCGCTGGGAAGAATGGCGCTGGTGATTATCGAGTACTCGGGACGGACGGTGTGTGTTCTGGTTGACGGGATTCTCGATACCGTTGAACTCGACCCAAGCCTGGCGCTGCCGGTCCCGGGGGGCGCCAACGGGGTGCCGGACGACATGCTCTGCGGGATTGTGAACATTACCGATTGTGATTACTACCTACTCGATCTGGATCGGATAATCTCGGCATACGTAGGCTGTTCAGCGGAGACGAATTCCGAGGCCGGGGAGAGAGTGCCGGAGCAATAGGGGATGGAAGAGAACAACAAAACCATAACGTCATCAAGAAAGCGCAGATATGGAGGCGCATCCATGAACTATCTCAGAGACTATCGAGTGAAGAAGCTCATGACTCAGAAGGAACTGGCGAAAGCCAGTGGCGTAAGCCAGGTCACTATCAGTTTCATTGAGAACCAGTTGTCGGAGCCGATGGAGCTCACGAAGCAGAAACTCGCCCGGGCTCTGAAGGTCGCCCCGGAGAAACTGTTCCCTCCGAAGATCCGTCGCAGAGAGCAAATCGGGATCTGAGGGAAATCGGACGGACGGTTCTGTTACCACCGCGCGCCGATCCTTCGCTCCTGGTTTCCGGGAGGTTCCGGGAGGGCCGGGTAAGTGCCGGGGAGCCTAAGGAACCAGGTTGTGACCGGTTAGTGTGATCCTTCCTGAAAACTCATTGGTCTCGCAAGCCGCCCCACTGAGCACGGGGCGGCAGTCTTTATTTAGGGGACGGCAGGCCGGTGCGTGAATCAGCGATGTCGCTATGGCAAAGGATCGCCTCCTTGAGTTATACTCATTCCCCGTCGAAGTGAATCCGACACTGTATGCCGAAGGAGAGTTGGAAGCATGAGATACGCGAGACTTGTCCTGATAGCCTGCGCTCTTGCGATGCTTGCAAGCCTTGCATGCGGAGGATCGGATAAGACAGAGAAAGGAAATGCCCAGGGCGCTCTTCCCGGCGACGTACCGGCGCTTGTCGCTCTACTGAAAGAGCCGCAGAAGGGCAACCAGAGCGAGATCAAGAGTGCGCTTGCCGCCAAGGGTACCGAGGCGGTCCCTGCCCTCATCCTGGCAATGGGTGAAGGGGGGGAGGTCCAGGTCCAGGCGGAGCATGTGTTGCAGATGATCGGCAAGCCGGCCGTCCCTGATCTCGTAGCGGCTCTGCGGAACGAGAACTACCAGGTTCGGTACGGAGCCATCACGGCGCTTGGCATGATCGGGCCCGACGCGGCGGAGGCAGTGGATCCGCTGAAGGACCAGTTCGGGAAAGCGATGGTCCACGAGCGAATCGCGATAATGAGGAACATCGCCAAAATCAGTCATGGCGAAGACATAGTCGTGATGCTGAAAGCTGCGCTCAGAATCAAGGACCTCCGACTGGACTCCCTGAGGGCGCTTATGGAGATGGGTCCGGACGCGGCATCGGCGGCGCCCACCATTATCTCGCTCCTCACGGACCAGGAGGAGGAAGCACGGTACGAGGCCGTGGAGGCCCTGGAGGCAATAGGGCCTTCGGAAGAAGTGATCAAGGCGCTCGCCGGACGTCTGACCGACAGCGCCGCAAGGGTGAAGGTCCGAGCCGCGCGCGCGCTTGGGAAGTTCGGAGAAGCGGGGGGTCCGGCGACCGGAGCGCTTGCCGCGGCCCTGACCGATGAGACACCGGAGCTTCAGAAAGCGGTCGCGCAGTCGCTTGGACAAATCGCGCCTGCATCGCGTCAGGCCATACCTGCGCTTGTAAAAGCGCTTTCGGTGAAGGATCCCCAGGCGAGGAGCAAGGCGGCGTGGGCGCTGGGGCAGTTCGGCACCGAGGCTTCCAGCGCGCTTGCCGCTCTGAGAGAGCTTGCCGACACCGATACCTACGATTACGTCCGAACGGCCGCCAAGGAAGCTATCGCCGCGATAGAGGGCACCGCGGGCGGTCAGGAAAACAAGGAAGATACGCATCAGTAGACATGGGACGCTTTTCCGGCCTTGCGCGGCACGGCGGATGCCTTTAGAATTATGGTGCTTGGCAGGCGAGTGATTCCCGCCTCCCTTTATTAGCGGAGTGATAAAAATGCGCGCATTGTTTCTTTTTTCCATTCTGGCTTTGATCCTTTGCTTCTCCCCGGCGAGCGTAGCCGATGACGAGCCCGTGTGGGACGGCTTCACGTTTGACCTGGAGAATCTCCAGGGCGACGATGTCTCTGAGACAGACGTGTTCGCCGATGGAAAGCTCTACCTCGTGGATTTCTGGGCAAGCTGGTGCCGTCCGTGCAGCCAGTACCTTCCCCAGCTCGAAAAGATGGCTGAGGACTATTCGGACCGCGGGTTCGAGGTCGTCATTTTCTGCGTGGACGAGGCGAGCACGATCTCGACGGCCCGGGCCACGCTGGAAGGCGAGGACTACCCGTTCACAATCCTCTTCGATCCCGAGAAGGCTGTGCAGGACGAGCTTGGCGCGAGACGCATCCCGACGACTGTCCTTTTCGACCCAGAGGGCAACGAACTGTGGCGTCACGTCGGGTACGCGTCGGGCGATGAAAAAGACGTCCGCGAAAAAATCGAGGCCAATCTCCCCGAGGAAGCCGAGACCGATTCGGGCGAGTGATGGTCCTGAGCAGGATTTTATCAGCCCCCTTTGTACCCTCTGAGGGTGACGGTCGGATCCGGGGGGGCTTTTCCTTTATCCATCTCTCTTGAACGTCAGACCGGCGTTTTCGGAGCCATCTCATGAGACGCAGTGTCATTCTTGTTTCAATTGTCGGCGTGTTCGTCCTCCTGGTGGGGCTGTTCCCGTCGAAGTCCGCAGCGGAGAGCGCAATCGACCGCTACATGACGGGCGGGCATTTCAACCTCGAGCTGAGCGACGACTCGATCACCGATACCTCCAAGTTCGAGGCGGAGCTTGAGCTAAGGCTGCGTTACGAAGGCCTCTCGGCTTTTGTGCGCGGCTCGAACGATCGACCGTTTGCGTTCCAGAGGGAGCCCTTCGAGCTCGACAAATGGGGGTTCAATTACGAGCTTAACGACGACTGGCAGGTGACGGGCGGCGATTACTCGCTGATATTCGGTCGCGGGACTGCGCTCGACGCTGTGGAGAACCGTCAGGTCGACCGTGACGCTCAGCTCAACGGAGGGATGGTTAAGGGCGACCTCGGAGACATGGGAGTCACGGCTTTCTGGGGAACTCACAGGTCGGATGGAGTGGACTACTACCTCACCGGTGTGAACACTACCGAAGGAGATCCGTCCGATGAGCTGTGGGGCGGACGGGCCGATTTCGACTTCAAGGATCTGAACCTGGGTCTGGGCTGGATTGACTCCGACATCACGCGGTTTGGGACACAGGAATCCACGATCGTGACGGAGCTTGACGGCTCGTGGCGGATCGAGGATTTCTCCGTCTATTACGAGACCGCCTTTTTCAACAGGAACGAGCTGGAGGGATCGACCGAATCGGTGGATGGTCGTGCGCAGCTGGCACAGCTGATTTACGCCGAGCCGGGATTCTCGATGGAGGGATCGTGGGTGAGATACGACAAAGCCAGGTTCGATTACGGAACGGCGCCCTCGCTGAAACGCTACGACATCGACAATCCCGACGCGCATCCCGACGATGAGACGGGTTACCGCCTGGACTGCAGGGTCTCGCCGGAATCCTGGGACGGAAACTCCCTAAGGGCTCTTTACGCTGATCTGAACGGCATACGAAACCAGAACCAGGACTTCGGCAATTACTTCATAGAGTGGGTTTCGCCGCAGACCGAGGAGTGGACGGGAAGCCTGAGCTACGACCATATCTCGGGCATGCTTCTCTACTTCGGCGCTGTGAGCGGTACTGATGAGAGCGTTCGCGGAACGATAGACGGGCCGTTCCCAATGGGTGGAAGCTTCCATTTCTCGGCTCGATTCAGGACGCTTGAGAGCAAGTTCTCAAGCGATGACGAAGTGGAGCTTGGTTTCGACTGGCATGTGAGCCCGGAGTTCACAGTGGGGCTTATCAGGGAGACATCGACGCGTCCGACGGAACCTCCGCCTCCTGGAATAATGGGAATCCCCACCGAGTCGCCGGGGGAGTGGAACTCCGCGTTCCTGAGATGGGCTCCGGATCCGATGAGTCAGTTCGAACTGGTTCTGGGCAGCCAGAGGGGCGGGTTTCAGTGTGCGGGCGGTACATGCGCCCAGGTTCCCCCGTTCAAGGGCGTGCGGTTCACGTATTACCGCAACCTGTAAGCGATTCCCTTGACACCTGCGGGCGGGGTGAATAGAGTTGACCGACCGCTTGAACATCACTCGACGTTGCGGTTTTCCGTTTCTGAGGGGGAGACTGCTGGAGGGAGCGACAGATGACAAATCCTGATCCACGAGTCGACGAAGTAGAGGCGCTTGCTTCGCACGAGGAAGTGATAGGCAGACTTTACGACGCCTACGCGGAGAAATTTCCGGAATACCGGGAGTTCTGGTCGGACCTCGCCGACGAGGAAAGGGGCCATGCGGAGTGGCTGAGGAAATTCAGAAGGAGGGTGGAGTTGGGCCAGGCCGAGCTCAACGAGGGCAGGTTTCGTATCCGTCCGATAGAGAAATCGATCGAGTACATCAACGGGTACGCGTACAAGGCCCGCCACGAGGACATGACCGTCCTGTACGCGCTGACGACGGCCGCGGACATCGAGGGAGCTTTGCTGGAAAAGGATTTCCTGGGAATATACGAGACCGACAACGAGGAGCTGAAGGAGACTCTCGACTGGCTTATCGAAGCTACCAGGGAGCACAAGCGAAAGATTGACGACCTGATCGCCGAGGTCAGGCAGTCGGGTGAGCTCAATTTCGGGTAGGAGTGTCCAGGCGCCCCGATTTATTGACCGGGCTCCAAACGCCATGTCTGCCGATAAGAAGGCCTGTGTGCTGGCAATTGACCCGGGGCTGCACAAGTTCGGGCTTGCGGTCCTTGACGCGGACGGAGAGGTGATCGAGAAATCGGTCGTGACCATGGGAGATTTCGCGCAAGGTGTCCTGGGGTTGATTGACCGACACCATCCCGATTTGCTGGCGATGGGTGGCGGGACGGGATCGGGGTGGATCGCGGGTGCGCTGTCTGCCGCCAGCGTGAAGGAAATACACCAGGTGGACGAGCGGAACACGACTCTCGAAGCGAGAGAGCTCGCCTGGAAAGAGAATCCGCCCGGTGGGCTCTGGAGGCTCTTGCCGAAGATATTCTGGCCGACGCCTGGGGAACTCGATGCATGGGCGGCGGTTGTCATAGGTCGAAGAGCGCTCAAAGAAACCCGGGCCGAATGAAGAATAAACATGGGTCGAAGTGAACTTCACCGCTTTCGGGAATCTCTCTCTTGAAGGAACCCGGCGGGAATGTCCGGAGGTATCTCTATGAAAAGACTGCTTCATCTGGGGCTGCTGATTCTGATCGGATGCGTGTGGCTGATGCCGCTCGGAAATGTCGTGTCGGCGCAGGACGCGGATGAGACGGCGACGGCTGAGGTGCAGGGCGATGCCGCGGAGGAAGTCGAGCTCAGCGACGAGGAGCTCGCCGCACTCATGACGCGCGTGGACCGGTTTTTCATCGATCAGGACATGGCCGACCTGACAGTGGACGTCGATATCTACAGGGACCCCTCGAACCGTCTCGATGAGCGAAATATTCGGGAGGGAAACCCGAGCCGCATAGCGGGGCTTTCGACGATCGTCAGCCACTACGCGTACGAGTATCCCGACTACTACCTGCTTACAATCATGGGCGAGGTCCTGGCGGGGAGCGAGGCGCCCGAGGAGAGGACCTTCTTCTCGCAGCTTCTTCCGATGCCGGGTGCGCCGATTTACACTCAGGACATCAGGGACAGGTTCGACATTAGTTTCCAGGGCATGGACGAGGTGGAGGGGGTGCCGGTATACAAGATTCGCTTTGGCGCGAAGGACCGTGACACGGAGTTTTTCGACTATATCATCTATTACATCGGCGTGGATCCCGAGGTGGTCCTGAGGGTGGAGTCGGCGTTCGACAATCTGTGGTATGTCGGCTCAGGTCGCGGAAATTTCTACTATGACAATTGGCTGGGGAAATATTTACCCATATACGGCCACGGAACCGTTACATTCTATCCGAACCGGCGGTTCAATGTGTGGGGACGCTGGTATCGCTGGAGCTGGCAGACCGCCGAGGAGGCGGGTATCGGGACTCCGCAGGAGGGTGAGCCTGTCGAAACCGAGAATGCCGGCGAAGGTGCCGAGGGGGAAGGGTCCGGCTAGTACGTCAGAATCACGATGTAGTTTTCCTGGCCGTACAGCCACCTCACCATGTCTTCGTCCCGCTCGGTGAGCTTCGCCGTGAGCGGATCGATGGGCGAGTACATCAGGTCCGACTGCACGAGAGAATGCCCGAGCCCCAGCACGTGACCAAGCTCGTGCCCAAGTATCAGCCTTACCGCCTCGGGGTCCATCACTTTGTCGGATATGGCCGTTCTGTGAATCGCAAGGTGACTTTTGTAGGCTTTCACAATGGTGTAGCCATCTGTCTTGAGCGACTCCCAATGCACGAAAATATCCGCTGAGCTTTCATCGGTCTCATACTCGAACAGGTCGGGGACTCCTTCGATGGTCCCGTCCCACGTGTCGACCGCCTCGACCGCGGCGGATCGAAGCTGGGCGCCGTAAAGTCCTGCGGTCGCGGAAGGGGGATCGATGTAGACCTTGAGCGGGAACGCGTCGAGGTCCCAGTGGCAAGTCTTGTCGGGGTAGAGGAGGTCGTAGCTGGGCACCCTGCCGTCGTTACCGTCCGGCGGCCATACCGGACCGCTCCCCCCTACGCACGCGAGCGCGAGGAAGAGTAACGCAAACAGCCAGGCTGCAGGTACAATGCGCTTCATGTCGGGTGAAGTATAACGCAGGTGCGGCGAAACTCAATCTTTGAAGCCGCTCGATGTCCTTTCTTTCATCCTCCCTCTTCTTGGTGTCCTTAGTGCCCTTAGTGTCTTCGTGGTTGATCTTCTTCTTGAGAGGAGTAACCACCAAGACACCAAGGACACCAAGGAACACGAAGAAGCGGTGGCCTGGTGCCGGATAAGACTATGGGGCTGTGGTAAAATGATAGGGAAGGTTCCGATCTATCTCTGTACGCTGGAGGGGACCGATGAATGTGAAATGGGGTACGTGCTCAATCCTGGCGGTCCTTCTGTTGATGGGATGTATGGGTCCCGACAGGCAAGACCCTCTTGTGCCAGGAAATCCTGGGGAAGCCTCCTCGGCTTCTTCGCAGACAGCCGGATCCTTTTCAAACCGCTACCTCTGGGGCACGTGGAGGGTTCAGGTCGATCCCACCGCTCAGACCGCCATCGTCTCCCCTGATCGTTCGGCAGACATGCATCTGAACGTTGTGAAGTTGCTGGAAGTGAGCGCATGCGAGGATTGTCTGAAGATCAGCAATGTCAAGCTCACGAGTCCCCACGAACTTAGCCTCGATGTCACCCTGAAGCATCCCTTTGCTAATAGCCTGGACCTAACGGCGTTTGATGTGAGGGGCGTCTTCATTGCTGATGGGGATTCTGTGAATTACGAAGGCGACGAAGTTATGGCGCTCGGGGACGGAGTTCCCCGCATGCTGAACCCGGACGGTTACACGAGGCTTTTCAATCCCACGAAGTATCCACCGGGCCTGCCAAGTCCACCAGCTTTGAAATATTACCAGGGGAAATACTCGAACAGCAGCGATCTCACGGCCACTGTAAACCCGTTTCTGGCATTCTCACAGGATATTCCAAGAAGGATGTTCCTTCCGGGAACCCAGGAAACAAAAACGATGAAACTGCACGTGCCGGGCGGGCCGTTCAAGTTCGGATATGCAGTCGACGCATCGTGGATGAATCCCGGCAAGACTGTAGTGGATCCGGAAGAGGACTTCCCCATTACGGCAAACTGCCCGGAGGCATATAAGATTTCGGTCACAGTCGGAGACGGGCTTGATGAGTGGACGCAAAGCAGCACGCAGATTAAAATCGAGATATTTGATCACCAGGCCAGCCTTAGTGGTCCCGACGACTGGTTTTACAGCTTTGATTTCATCGAGGGCTTTGGTGCTTTTGATTATTCCATCGTCGATGGGCCCGTCGTCACAGGACAAGACAGTGTGCAATTCACGGGGAAGTTTACTAACAAATTCGGCAGCAAGGCCGGAGTGCATCCCTTTTTTGTGCAAGTCCTGTCGGGTTCCGACCCAAACTTCGGCTGGGTTTGGGCATTCCAGCCAGCACAAGTGCTCGTAAAGCCCATGCCCGAGTACGCCCCCATCGTCAAGGCGGATGCTTACCCCAAGCTTCAGGTCGTCGGAGTTCCGGTCCAGTTCTGGGACTCCGGTACGATGGATCCCGACAAGGACACTCTCGTCAAATGGGAATGGGACTGGAACGACGATGGAACCTACGACGCCGAGGGAAAAGACATCTTCCACACCTTCGACTCGCCCGGGGATTACGAGGTCACGCTTAGAGTGACGGACTCGGACAGCCAGGTCGGGGTGCTCCAGACACCTTTGGCGATCCACGTGAAGAGCTCCCAGGGCTGGGCACGGACCTGGGGTGCGGGATCGAATTACGGCGATAGTGTTTGGGCAGTGACAACCGATGAGTCCGGGAATGTTTATGCGGCAGGCGATTTCTGCGGCGAGGGGGATTTCGATCCCGGACCCGGGGACGCCATTTACTACTCAACAGGCACTTGGGATGGATTCCTGAGCAAGTTCGATCAGGACGGGAATTTCCTGTGGGTGAAGATATTTCACGTAATTCACGGAGTAACGTACTCAACAGTGCATCCTACCTCATTGCTTGTGGATAACAAGGGCAGCATCTACATGGGTGGATGGTTTCATCCCGACGCCGATTTCGACCCGGGCCCGGGGGAGGATATACATATGCAGAATGGTTACGGTGATGCTTTCCTTGTTAAACTAACGATTAATGGAGAATTCCAGTGGTGCAGGACATGGGGAGGTATTGGAATCGATAGCGTTCACTCGCTGGCTGTCGGTCCGGTGGGCGACATATGGGCGGGCGGGCTGTTCGCTGAGACGGTGGACTTCGATCCGGGGCCGGGTGAGGATATTCATGTCTCAAACGGAAGTACCGATGCCTTCCTAGCCGAATTCGATTCATCAGGCAACTTCCTGTGGGCCGGAACCTGGGGCTCGTCCCTCGACATGCCGATGCATCTAACCAGCGACAGTGTGAGCGCTATTGCTGCTGACAGCACAGGGAACATCTATGTGAGCGGAGCGACGTATCCCGGCTATCCTGACCCTGAGCCGATCGACTACGATCCGGGGCCGGGAGTCGATCTTCTGGGTGCAGGGGATTTCCTGAGCAAGTTTGACTACTCCGGGAATTACCAGTGGGCGAAGGTTTGGTCAGCTTCTGCCGAGGGAGGGATCGAAATCCGGGCGATTGATGCGGCCCAGGACAATATCCTCTATCTCACAGGGGATTATTACGGACTGTTGGATTTCGACCCGGGTCCCGGCGAGGAGATCCACGAGGATAACGGCGGGGGCGACGTGTATCTTGAGAAGCTCGATTCCGACGCCAATTTCATCTGGGTCAGAACCTGGGGGAGCGATGTTGAGTGGTATGGTGACGATTATGGTTACGACTGCGCGACTGATTCGCTGGGAAATGTCTATGTGACCGGGACCTATGGCGGTACCGTCGACTTCGATCCGGGTCCCGGTGTTGTGGAGCATTGGGCGAAACAGCCGGATTGCGAGGGGCCCGATTTTATCTCGAAATTCAACGCGTCTGGAGACTTTTTCTGGGTCAATGTCTGGGGGATCTCCTGTGGAGCGGATCAATGGGTCTCGGCTTGGGCAGTGGCGGTCGGCCCGGGAGATGTTGCCTATGTGGTCGGGACATTCCTCGGTACTGTCGACTTCGACCCCGGCCCGGGCGAGGATCTTCACAGCGCCAATCCGTACTACAGCGCAGATGATTGCTACTTAACCAAGTTCCCGCCCGACGGTGTGTGGTAGACGGGCATGACCCGATGCCGTCGGCCACCACTCTCTCTTTCATCCTCCCTCTTCTTGGTGTCCTTAGTGCCCTTGGTGTCTTTGTGGTTAATCTTTCTCTTCTTGAGAGGAGTAACCACCAAGACACCAAGGACAGCAAGAAGACCAAGCTTGACACACCTGATGGCATTTGCTAATCCTTGTCAGCCCTTATGCCGATTTCGAAACTCATAGAGCGACTTCGCGCAAGGCTGGATGACCCGGCCTATCCCGAGGTCACGGAATGGAAGAACGCGCATCCCGGAGGGAAGGCGATCGGGTGCTTCCCGATCTACTCGCCGGTCGAGATGGTCAATGCGGCAGGGATGCTGCCCGTGCTGATCGCGGGCGCGGCCGGAAAAATCGGCCTTGACGAGGCGGACGGGTGCCTTCAATCGTTCGTGTGCTCGGTCGGCAGAAGCACCCTGGAGCTCAAGCTCGACGGATTTCTCGAGAAGCTCGACGGAATGATGTTCCCGTCCATCTGCGAGATATCGAGGGGCCTGAGCGGCGTATGGGCAAGGCATGATCCCGGCAAGCCGGTGATCTACATCCATTTCCCCCAGAACACGCGGAGCGAGTCGGCAAAATCCTATCTGATGGGCGAGTTGACGCGTGTCAAGGACATCCTGGAGAGCATAGCAGGCGCTCCGATCACCTATGATTCCCTCCTCGCCTCGTTCGCTCAGTACAATCGACGAGCCGAGCTTCTGGAGAAGCTCGACACAATGAGGTCAGACAATCCGGCGCGTTTCAGCGGAAGCCAGTCTTATGTTCTCCGACTGTCCGGCATGAGAATCCCTCCCGAGGAGCACGCCGCGATTCTCGAGGAAGCGCTCAGGGAGCTTGAGGATACGCCTGAGGGGAAAGCTCCGAAGCTGAGGATGGTCATGCTGGGAGCTTTCTGCGAGCGTCCGCCCGTATCGATGCTCGAGAGCATCGAGGAGAACGGGATTGCGATCGTGGCGGACGATATTCTCCTCGGGCAGTCATGGTGGAAGAAACCGCTCGAGCTGACGGGTGATCCGATAGAGAACCTGGCCGAATACTACCTGAACGAGGCCGTCCCCACCCCGGTGGTCTACCGTCCGGGCGGGAAGCCGTGCGATCACCTGGAGGAGATGTTACGAAGGACTCATGCCGACGGGGTGCTGATCGCATCGGCGAAATTCTGCCACCCCGCGCATCACGATAATTCCTGCATCGTGAGAGAATGCGAGAAACACTCGATACCCTACCTGAGGATCGAGTACGAGGAGATCGAGCAGGCATTCGAGTCGATACGTCTGCAGGTGGAGGCGTTGCTGGAAGCGAGAGAACGCTTGCCGTTCGCAGGTACCGGACACTGAGCCGGTCGGGTATGCAATGATGACAATCGCACCGATGGAAGACAAGGCGCGATCGGCCGCCGGGCTGCTGGTGGACCGATATTTCCGCGAGCTCGACTCCGAGGAGAACCGCGACAGGAAAGTCGTCTACCTGTTTTCGTCCGGCAGCGTGAGCGAGCTCTTTCGCGCCTTCGATTTCCGCATAGTGATGCCGGAGATAAATGCGATCCACTGCGCGAGGAGAAACCTCTCCGTGGATCTGATACATGCCGGGGAGGACCTGGGCTATTCGGAAGGCGTGTGCAGCTACGTCAAGAGCGATCTCGGTTTGATGCTGGGTCCGGCGAAAGGCTGTACGCCGTTCGGGAGGATTCCCCCACCCGATCTTATCGTTATCACGCACGGAGGCTGCTCGACATACATTAAATGGGCCGAAGCTCTGTCCAGGGAATTCGGCTGCCCGGTCAGGATGATCGATATCCCGTTTGTCAGGGAAGAAGGCGCGACCGCCTTCGACCGCGCCTACGTAATGGGCCAGATCCGCGAGTTGATCCCCGATTGCGAAAAAATATCCGGAACCAGGTTCGACATCGACAAGCTGGGAGAGATTCTCAAGCTTACGGCTCGGGCGGTCGAGCTCTGGATAAAGCTCTTGGATTACGGCAGAAAGCGACCGTCTCCCCTGGATGGATTCTTCGAGGCGGTTTTCTACATGTCGCCGATGACGCTCTGGCGCGGCACAAGAGAAGCGGTGGGCTACTACGAGCTGGCGGTCGAGCAGATGGAAAACAGGGCCAGAATGCGTTTCAGCCCGGTGCAGGTGGAGAAATTCCGCCTGCTCTTCGAGGGGTCGCCTCCGTGGCCGAGATTCGGCGAGTTCCGCGAGATGTTTTGGCAATGGGGCGCGGTCGCGGCGGCAAGCACCTATGTCAGGCTGGGATGTGCCTGCGAGAACTTGGAGATGGGGCCTCAGAACCCGATGGAATTCCTCGCGTACCTCGCGGGACTGAGCTACTACAACTGGAGCTATGGAAAGAAGGTCAGGTTTCTGGAGAAACTTGCGAAGGATTACGATGTCGACGCGATCGTAGCCAACTCGGTCCGAAGCTGCCGTCCGGTATCGATAGGGCTTCTTGACCTTCGCAATCATTTCGCGAGAGAGATGGGGATTCCGACACTGTTTCTGGAGAGTGACATCGCCGATCCGAGCTACTTCTCGTCGGTGCAGATTCTCGACAGGGTGGACACGTTTTTTCAGGGGCTGACGGAGCGTAAGAAAGGACGCCCCAGGCGGCAAAAGGCTTAAGATGCTTTCGTGCGGCATAGATGTGGGAAGCTCGCAGACGAAGTGCGTAATCCTTGACGGGAACGCGATCGTGCAGGGACGCGGGCTTGTGCATTCAGGCGCCAATCTCCTGAGAGCCGCCCGTCATGCTCTGAAGGAAGCGCTGACTGAAGCGGGCTGCGAGGAGTACGATCTGACGACGACTATCGGGACCGGGTACGGGCGGTTCGCGATACCATTCAGCCACAGAACCGCCACCGAACCATCCTGTCATGCCAGGGGTGCCGTATACAGGTATCCCGGAACCAGAACCGTCCTCGATGCAGGCGGCCAGAACATGACTGCGATCAGGACCAATGCCGAGGGCGCCGTGCTTGACTTCGCCATGAACGACAAGTGTTCCGCGGGGAGCGGTCGTTTTCTGGAGTCGCTTGTCGACTTTCTCGGCATACCGATGGCGCAGCTCAAGGAGATGCAGCCTTCGACAGAGAAGCCGCTGCTCATGACGAACGTGTGTTCGGTGCTTGCGGAGCAGGAGATACTGAACTACCTGGAAGGCGGGAAGGACCGCGACGAGATTATGGGAGGGTTGTTTATGGCGCTGGCAAGGCGCGGCGCGAGCCTGCTGAGACGGGTGGGGCTTGAGGATGAGATAACGTTCTCCGGGGGATTGAGTCACATCCGCGGAATGGCGTGGGCGCTGAGCGAAGTCCTCGGCCGTCCGGTGAACAGCGGACCCGACGGGGTCTACATAGGCGCGCTGGGCGCCGCATTGATGGGCCTTGACCAGGTGATGAAAAGGATCGAGTGATCAGGACAGGATGTATACCAGCGGGATAGATGTGGGAAGCCGTTCGACCAAGGTCGTGATCCTTGACTCAAGCGGCCGGGTCGTCGGCAGGGGACTTCGGCTGACGGGGGGGAAGCCTGCGCAGTCGGCTGAGGAAGCCTATGAAGAAGCCCTTATTGCCGCTCGGCTGGACAGGGTGCGGATCGGGGCGATGGCATCCACCGGGTATGGCAGAAGGCTCGTTCCGGGAAGCGACCTGCAGTTCACGACTGTGACCTGTCATTCGATTGGAGCGCACCATGCGTTTCCGAGAACGAGAAACGTCCTGGATGTCGGCGCGCTGAGGTCTGCGGCGGTGAGGCTTGACGAGAACGGTCGAGTGCATCGTTTCCGCCTGAACGATCGATGCGGAGCAGGCGTCGGGAGATTTCTCGAGAGGGTGGCCGAGTCGCTGGAGATTCCAATCGAGGAAATCGGTCAGCTGGCACTCTTCTCGACAAGCCCTCAGCCGATTCCGAGCGTCTGCTCGGTTCTGGCGGAAACCGAGGTAATGAACCACATAACACATGAGGACAAACCCGCCGACATCCTCAGGGGTGTTTTCGAGGCCCTGAGCGAGAGGGTTGCCTCAATGCTGAAGCAGGTCTGGATTCCGGGAGGGGAGACAACGCTTACGGGAGGAGTGGCCAAGAACGCGGGGATGGTGCGGGCGCTTGAGGATGCGCTGAAGACGAGGATCAATATACATCACGACTCCGAGTTCATGGGAGCGATCGGGACCGCCTTGATCGCGATGGAATACGTGCAGGGCCGTGTGCGGGCCGAATCAGGGCCGTGAAATCAACCCGGCTGTGCTAGAATACCGGCCATGGAGAGACGCGTAATCAGGATTGTTGTGATTCTGGCCTCCCTCGTGTTTTTCCTCATGGCCGTGGGATGGATCGGTTTCATGCTGCTCGGCATGTCCGCCGGGGACGCGGCCAAGGCGACCATCAACATTCTGAGCACATGTGGACTGGGCGGCGCGCCCTTTCAAACCGGGGCCGGCTCGATCCTGATCGTCTTACTCCAGGCGGGTTCGATGGTAATAATTGCCGGAGCCATAGCCAGCATATCTCAAGTGCTGCTCCTCGGAACACTCAGGAAGTACATGGGGAGGTTCAGGATGGACGATAGAATAAACAAGCTGAGCAACCATTCGATAATCGCGGGCTACAGCCTGACCGGCATGTCGCTCGCGCAGGACCTCATTGCGGAGGACCAGACCTTTGTCTTAGTCGAGCGCGATCCTGAAAAAATCCTCAAACTTGAGGAGAAGGGCCTCCTGTATGTCGAGGGTGACGCTACGGAAGAAGACGTGCTGAGGAAAGCCGGAATCGAGCGCGCCCGTGCACTTTTTGCGGTCTTATCGAACGACAGCGACAACCTGATGGTGGTCCTGTCGGCGCGGGGATTGAACGACAAGCTCACGATCGTAAGCAGGTCCACGCGGGAGGACTACCTGCAGAGATTCATCCGGGCCGGCGCCAACGCCGCGATGAGTCCCCAGGAGTGGGCAAGCCGCAGGATGATCCAGGCGGTCTTGAGACCCAACCTCCTGAAGCTTCTGTCCTCACTTCTGGACCCGACGGTTGCGCACGCGTACCTGGACGAGGTGAATGTGCCTCAGACCAGTCCCATGGTCGGGAAGACACTTGCCGAGTCGGGCATTAGAAGGACCTCAGGAATCGTCATTCTTGGAATTGCGAGGAAAAGCGGTGAGGTGGTCTCGTCGCCGGGACCCGATACTCCTATCCAGGCCGAGGATGTTCTGATCGGCTATGGCCAAAGAGCGAATTTCGCCAGCCTGGCCAACTATGTCGGGACCGGCAGCACCTAGCGCATCAATTAGCGGCTAATCGAAGAAAATGGGTTGATTGGCGAAGACGGACACGGGCTCGCCCGTATCCTTGCGCGTCGCCGGGGAGAATGTCACTTCGTGCATGATCTTGTCGACGACGATCTCATCGACGCGCAAGTGTCCGGAGCCCTTGATGATCTGAGGAACTCCCAGCACCCGGCCGCGCGCGTCGATGTGCACCTTGACGGTCATGTTGAACTCGAGGTTTCGATATTCCTCCGGCAGGTCCAGCTTCGAGAAAAATTGGGGCGTCATGACCGGAGGGTAGTAATCGTCGTTGTTGAAAACCGTCTCTTCGTCTTCGTACGTTGGAGCCTTAACCCGACCTTCCACAACGGGGTGTTTCCGGGGGCTACCGTCCGGGTTGAGTCTCGGTGCGAACGAAAGCAGGGGCCCGCGGTCGAGGTAGAACTCTCCGAACCATCGTCCGTCGGGCAGCGCGACCGTCCCGATGTCTTCAGAGGCAGTGCTTGCACCTATGTCGGGCTGGTCGAAGGTTGATGTGGTCAATGGCGGCTGAGGGTTGTCCACTAGCTGCGTGACCTGACCGAACGTGCCGCCCGGTCCGGTTTCCTGCGATCGGGCAGGCGCGGGAATCTTCCCGAGCACCGCCCAGAGCACCACGAAAACCACAAGGTTGATTACGATGGCCCAGGCCCACGCCCGGAGTCCGCTTTTCTCAGTTGTGTCCATCTCGTTTTCCGATTCTCCCGACGCGAGAATGTTCAATTCCAGGGATCGGCCTCTTCGCATTCATCCTTGGCGCGCTTCATCAGGGCAAGAAGCTCCTTGAACTGAGGAGTCTTGCAGCCGTAAGTGAGCTCGTAGGCTGCCATCTCCCAGTCGCAGATGCTGGCTCCGGCCTGCCTCATTTTCTCTATGGCCAGGCGGTGCGAGTTTTCCCACCTGCTCCGTACAGCGTCCTCCACAACATGTACCTGGTACCTGTTCTGGATCAGGTCGAGCACCGTCTGGCTCACGCAGATATGGCTCTCCATCCCGGCGACAATTACCTGGCGCCGACCCGTGTCCTTCAGAACGTCAAGAAAATCCTGATGCCCGCAGCAGGAGAAGATGTCCTTGTGCAACGGGTCATAGCCCACTGTTTTCCTGAGAATCCCGACAATCGCAGGATCGGTCTCGCCCAGACCTTTCGGATTGTGCTCCGTGACGATCGTGGGGAGATTGTGAATCCGCGCAAGCTCGAGAAGGTACCCGATATTCCGGAGCATTCTCTCTTTTTCCCAGATGAACTGGACAAGGACGGTCTGAACGTCGATCACGACCAAAACGGATTGCTCTCTGTCCAGAAGCCAGTGATGCCTTACGTGGCTGACTGCATCGTCCGGAATAGGCTCAAGCATCTGCGCCTCCTTCTTCGATCGTCGAGAAGATACCGGTCCGGAAAAGTATAGCACTACCGCGGCCGGGGTATAAGGCGAGCACGGGTCGATCTCGTTATGAGCTGAAAACAGAGAAACCCCCGACGCGGGGATCCTGGAGAGGTATGAGAGGTTGTGCTGGGGATGGTCCGGAGACCCGAGTCAGATAGGATGTGAGTTTAGAGAGGAATACCCTATAGCGTCGATTGGGTCCCCGTCAGGGGACCTGCTGGTGTGAAGGATCAGCCAGCCTTTTGTCCTTCAGTCTGAGGTGATTGGCGATGATCTCCGCTTCCTCGTCCGGAGTGGGCTCGTTTATCTTCACTCCCCACTCGGAGAGGAAGTTCTCAAGCGCCGCCGAGTCGAAGTGCGACAAACCATTGCTACTGCTATCAGTCATACGCTTCCCTCCTTTGTTAGGCAAAACAACACACAGAAAGTGCAGAAGCCCCTCACCAAATAGATACCACATAAAGCGGCACCGCGAAAGGGTCTGGGTCGCATTTAGGGAATGCGGCAAACGCTCCACATCGTTAGTTTTTTCACAAGCCCCATTCCATCAAGCCCGCATGACATAAGGGCTACGGGACAGGCAGTTATGATTTTCTCAAAAAAATTCACGCTTCCGGTTCACGAAGGCTCCTTTCACGAGGATTCCTGCATGTATTATTTTTCACGAATATGACTGGGTCCGAAAGATCCGGTGTGCAACCGCCGGATCTGTCCGGGGCCCGACCGTAAGGGAGGGCGTCCCGCAGGATGTCCTTGTCTTTGAAACCGCTGTCTGGTTTAATATGCGCCGACCCAGATTCCGCGAGACGACCAAGCCCGACATTCTGGAGGATATTACGTATTCGGCGCAGCGGCGCCAGGCTGTCTGAGGGGCAGTGTGGATCGACGGGAAGGCGTGAAATGCGAGGGTGATCTGGGTCGCGCGTAAACCCACGCTGGGAAAGACCCTTTCCTTACACACAAGACAAACCATCTTGCAGGACCGTTTGCCGCCGGTGTGAAGGGTCCTGCGGTCGACATGTTCCCTGGGGAACGGGGAGAACATCAAGCCAAGAGGAGGAAAGGAGAAAACGAATGAAGAATATCACCTCAGCAGCCAGGCTCGCGATCGTAGTCCTTCTTCTGGCCGCGATTCCCGTCTTCCACACAGCCTGCGCGGGAAACGCCGCCACCAAACCGGAGCTCAAGACGGCCACCGACACTCTCAGAACGGAGATGAAGGCCGAGTTCGACAAGATCAACCAGAGGCTCGACGCTCTCGAAGCGAAAGTGAACCAGATGGAGAGCGATGGCGGGATAATCAGGCAGGAGCTGACCGCTCTCAGGCAGGAGCTTGAAGCCCTTAAGGGCGCTTCGCCAACCACCGTAAAGCCACCTGTGCCCGGCGGAGGCGAAGGCGGCCACCCAGCTCCAGGTACAGGGAGCGGCAACTGAGCCAACCAGGTTTGCGGGACCATGTGCCCGGCTTCTGTCCTGTTCGCTCATTATGAACGGAAAAACCCCGCCGCGAGGCGGGGATTTTTGTCGCCTGGTGCGGACGGGGGGACTTGAACCCCCACGGACGCAATGTCCACTAGGCCCTCAACCTAGCGCGTCTACCAGTTCCGCCACATC
>CAYGZQ010000015.1:0-4798 GCA_964354375.1 uncultured Planctomycetota bacterium | reverse complement strand
CATCCGCACGTAACCGGAAATTTCCCGGCCACCTAATTTACCCTACTTTGGGTCCCTGCGCAACCGGTTGGGTGTTCTCTTGTCGGGGCACGGCATGCCGTGCCCCGACGAAGAACATGGGGACTGGCACACAGATTTGTCCGCCGCGGCGGACAAAGGTGGGTGCCTGTCACCGTGTTCGTGAATTTATAATACGTGCATTAATATCTGGAATGTGCGGTGACAGGCCCCGATTTCGCCCTGGCCGCTGTTGGCGCAGGATGCGGGGATACGCAGGGGCGAAATCGGTGCCAGTCCCCGCACCTCAGACGGCTACGGGGGTCCAGGAATGTGCTAAAATACACGCATGAGCGAGCCAATCACGTATCGCGACGCGGGTGTCGATATCGATGCCGGCAACGAGGCTGTCAGGCGCATCAGGAAGATGCTCTCCGGAAGTCCGCGAAAAGTGCCGGGCGGCGAGGAAATTGGGGGCATCGGAGGGTTCTCGGGGCTTTTCAAACCCTCATTGACGGGCATGACCGAGCCTCTGCTGGTCGCGTCCACCGACGGTGTCGGCACCAAGTTGCTTCTTGCTCTGGAGCACGACAGGCTCGAGACGATAGGGCAGGACCTTGTCGCGATGTGCGTGAATGATGTCATTGTCACCGGCGCGCGTCCGATCATTTTCCTTGATTACATCGCGACGGCAAAACTTGAACCGGACCAGATCGAGACCATCGTGCGATCCATACAGGCGGCGTGCGTCGAGTGCGACTGCCTTCTGATCGGGGGAGAATGCGCCGAGATGCCCGGCATGTACGCGCCGGGTCACACCGACCTTGCCGGATTCGCCGTGGGGATTGTCGACCGTCCGAGAGCGATCGATGGGAGCACGGTAAGAGCAGGGGACGCGGTCCTGGGACTCGCGTCATCCGGGCTCCATTCAAACGGATTTTCGCTGGTGAGAAAAGTGATCGAGCAGGAGGGCTGGAAGCGCCACGAAAAACTCACTGGCTGCGATGCGGTGATGCTCGACACGATTCTTGAGCCGACCAGGCTTTATGTCAAACCGATGCTCAGTCTGTTCGATGCGCTCGGGACCGGCGTGAAGGGCGGGGTCGAGGCGTGCGCGCATATAACCGGCGGAGGGCTCACGGAGAACATACCCAGGGTGATCCCGAAGGGTCTGGGGGTGTTGCTTAAGGCGGGTTCGTGGGATGAGCACGCGATTTTCGGACTGATCCGGGATGCGGCCCGGCTTTCCTCCAAGGAGATGTACCGTACGTTCAACTGCGGGATCGGGTTTGTCGTTGTTGTCGCTCCGAAAGATGTCGATGTCGCTGTGGGGGTTCTTGAGGAGTCCGGCGAGAAGGTCTTCGGGATCGGGGAGATTGTTGGAAGTCCCCGCGAGGGCCGCGCGGTGCTGATCGAAAAATAGCGCCGATGTCCTGAACCGGCTTGCGATAGCCCTTGAGCGCTGTTAGAATGCCATCGTATGGTGGATGGGGACACAAACAGGGAGTCGGGCCTCTTGCAGGAGAGGGATTACCACACCCGGCCAGGCGCCGGTTTTTTTAACCCCGGACATTCGCGATTGGCCATGGACGTCGAGTCGAGGCGAAAATGAACACAAAGGTTCATGCGATCGAAACCACGTTGAGGGAGGGATTTCCCGACCCCGTGGCGTCCGGGATCCTCTCCGCGGCAAAAGAGGAGGGACTTCATGTGCAGGAGGTCAGGAAGGCCGCGGTTTTCAGGCTCAAGGGCGACCTCGAGGATTCGCTTCTCACGAGGATCGCGTCCCGCCTCCTCGCCGATTCGATCACCGAAAGGTACGCGGTCAATTCGAGCGCTCTCGACGAATCGACCGGCAAAGTGTTCGAGGTTGCGTTCAATCCGGGCGTGATGGACCCGGTCGAGCAGAGCGCCCGAAAGGCGCTTAAGGAGATGGGTGTCGAGGGTGTCGAGGGCTTCAAGACTGGTGTGAAGTATCTCTTCGTCGGGGATGTGGACCGGGGCGCGCTGGACGTTTTCGCGGGAAGGTATCTCTACAACAAGGTGATTCAGCATCCGGTCAAGAGAGGCGAGGACCCGTTTCCCATCACGCCTTCATATCAGTTCGAGCGCAGAACGGTCGCGCTGTCCGGACTGGACGATAAGGCTCTGTTGGAGATCAGCCGGGAGGGTCTTCTCAGCCTCAACGCGGCGGAAATGCGCACGGTGCAGGCGTATTTCGAGAAAGAGGGACGCGATCCCACCGACGTGGAGCTCGAGACGATCGCCCAGACCTGGAGCGAGCACTGCTATCACAAGACGTTCCGGTCGATGTTCGATTTCAACGGCGAGAAGCTTCCGAATCTGCTCAAATCCACGGTCATGAAGGCGACAAGAGAGCTGAACCTGCCGTGGTGCGTGAGTGTTTTCAAGGACAATGCGGGAGTGATCGAATTCGACGACGACTACGATCTTTGTTTCAAGGTCGAGACGCACAATCACCCCTCGGCGCTGGAGCCGTACGGCGGCGCGGGTACGGGCATAGGAGGGGTGATCCGCGACATTCTTGGCACCGGCCTCGGCGCGAAGCCGATAGCGAACACGGACATATTTTGTTTTGCTCCGCCCGACACGCCTAACGAGAAGCTTCCCACGGGCGTGCTTCATCCGAAGCGAATCATGAAAGGCGTTGTGGCGGGCGTACGCGACTACGGGAACCGCATGGGGATTCCCACGGTCAACGGCGCGATCTGTTTCCACCCAAACTTCGTCGGAAATCCGCTGGTCTATTGCGGTACCGTGGGGATCATTCCGAAGGGAATGCACAAGAAGGAAGCTCGGCCGGGCGATTATGTCGCGGCGATCGGAGGCCGGACGGGTCGGGACGGAATTCACGGGGCCACTTTCTCATCGATAGAGCTTGACGACGCGAGCGAGGTGACGAGCGGCGGAGCCGTGCAGATCGGGAACCCGATCGAGGAGAAGCGTTTCATGGACGCGATGCTGATCGCGCGCGATCGCGGTCTGTACAACGCTGTGACCGACTGCGGCGCAGGCGGATTTTCGTCCGCAGTGGGCGAGATGGGCAGCGAGATCGGCGCGAAAGTTCACCTCGAGCGCGCGCCTCTGAAATACCAGGGCCTCGAACCGTGGGAAATCTGGGTCTCCGAAGCGCAGGAGCGTATGGTGCTCGCCGTCCCCCCGGAGAAATGGGCTGAGTTCAAGGCGCTGATGGACAGTTGGGATGTGGAGTGTACTCATCTGGGCGAGTTCACAGCGAGCGGAAGGCTCGAGCTCCTCTACGAAGGAAACGAGGTGTGCAACATCTCGATGAATTTCCTGCATGAGGGAATTCCGGAGGGTGAGCGCAAGGCGACGTGGAGAATGAAATCGGGGGGAAGCGATCCGGACCTGAAGAATCTGATGTCCGGCATCAAGCCCGGCGATCTTCTGAAAAAGGTGCTCGGACATCTCGATGTCTGCTCGAAGGAGTGGGTGATACGTCAGTACGATCATGAGGTGCAGGGCGGCTGCGTTGTGAAGCCGCTTGAGGGGATCGCCAATGACGGGCCGTCGGACGCGGCAGTGCTGAAGCCGGTTCTCGGCAGCCGGAAGGGCTGCGTGATAGCGAACGGCATCAATGTCCGCTACTCCCGGATCGATCCGTACCATATGGCCACCGCCGTGATCGACGAGGCCCTCAGGAATGTCGTCGCGGTCGGAGGCGACCCGCATCGCACCGCGATCCTCGACAATTTCTCATGGGGATCGTCGACCGCCCCTGAGCCTCTCGGCGAGCTGGTAAGAGCGTCGAAGGGGTGTTACGACGCGGCCGTCAGGTTCGGTACGCCGTTTGTAAGCGGGAAGGACAGCCTCAACAACGAATACAGGGCGGGAGGAAAGCTGGTCAGAATCCCGTCCACTCTGCTCATAAGCGCGATGAGCGTGGTCGATGACGTGGACAAGCTCATCACGATGGACGCGAAGATACCCGGTGACCTCCTCTTCGTCGTCGGACTGACAAAGCCGCACATCGGCGGAAGCGTGCTTCTCGACCTCTTCGGAGAGCTCGGTGTCAGCGTGCCGATCGTTGATCTCGAGGAGGCCGCCCGGACGTTCGATCTTCTCCACAAGGCGATCCAGGACGGAATCGTGACCAGCTGCCACGACTTGAGTGACGGCGGTCTGGGAGCGGCGTTGGCGGAGATGTGTTTCGCGGGCGGACTGGGCTGCGAGGTGGAGCTTGCGGATGTCCCGACGTGGCCGATGATCATCGATCCGAATGAGAAGGACGTGTTCGGCTTCGGAGACGACAATGCGGCGATTCTGTACTCGGAGACGCCGTCGAGGTTTCTTGTCGAGGTGGACCCGTCGAAGAGGGATCGCTTCTTCGAGGCGATGGGGGAGATCGATGTGGCGGTGATCGGCGAGCTGACATCGGATGAGAGGGTCGTCGTTCTCGGCAAGAATCGAGAGGACTACATCGATGAGTCGATTGCGGACCTGAAAGAAGCCTGGCAGAAACCATTGAGGTGGGAGTAGGAGCACGGCAGGCTGGACGGATGCCCGGGATCATTGAGGAAAGACGAATGAACCCCAAAACCCTTATACTCAAAACTGCAGGGATAAATTGCGACGAGGAACTCGCGCACGGGTTCCGGATGGCGAAGGCCGATGCGGAGATTGTCCACATCAACGAGCTTGTGCGGCGGGAGAAATCTCTTCTGGACTACGACATTCTCGGGTTTCCGGGCGGATTCGCGTACGGCGACGATCTCTCCGCAGGTCGGGTTCTCGCCACTGAGGTCAGGGCGCATCTACT
>CAYGZQ010000014.1:33772-71748 GCA_964354375.1 uncultured Planctomycetota bacterium | reverse complement strand
GGCTGAATTGGGCACGCCAAGCGGGTTCGTGTAGTCGGCGTTCGAGTCCTCGACGACGACCCACATCTCGTTGCCTTCCGTCCCCGTGACATTATCTGCCGGGATCTCGACGTGATATGTCGACCAGTTCTCCGATCCACCGGTGGGGGTCATCTCCGCAGCATCAAGCTGACAGGGGGCACTGAGGACCGTCGACTCGATGTAGATCGCGTAATCCTCCATCACGCCGCCGGTGAGCTCGGCGTCCCAGTCGAAGACGGTGATGTCGAGGACCAGGTCTCCGCCCTTGTGTGTGTCATCGACGTACCAGACGTCGCTGTTGTCAACGATTGAAACTCCCACCCCCTCCGGAGCGTGAGAAGGATGAAACTGCGGAGCTGCGCCACTCCAGTTGGCCACGACAGCGTAGCCGTATTTGACACCGGGGAGAGGGATGGGGAACCGAATGATGTAATTGCGGGTGTCCGATGTGCCGGCGAGAAAGTAGCCGACATTCGCGTTTCCTGAGCTCAGATATTCCCAGAGATTGTCGGTTGCTCCGAAATGCTCCCCGAAGTACTTGTACGGGTTCAGCGTCGCCGTTCCTGTGTAGTCTTTCGATGCGAGCTTGCCCGGGATGTAACCGAATATCTTCGGAATAAAGAACTCGGTCGGGTTGAACCAGCGCGTGTAGCCGTCGGCGTTGAGGAGAATCTGGTCGGTGCCGCTAACCGGACATATGAGGTCCGTATTGTACTCCAGGCTGACCGAGCCGTTCCCGATGAAGATGCCCCTGACATCGTAGCCGTCGTACTCATGGTCGCTCAGCGGGTGCTTGATCGTGATGTCCATATCGATGTCGATGTAGCCCGCTCCCGGTGAGGTCCCGTTGAACTTCACCTGCAGACCTGCCGGATCGTTGTTCAGGAACTTCACTACGTTGGCGGAGAATCCGACGGATCGATTCGGGACCGCCTCGATTTTCCTGTTCTCGATGTCGACGAAAAAATCATAGTAGCCCCAAAGTACGGGTCCGGCCTGTGCGGTCCGATCCGCTCCTGCCGTCAGATCCTGGAGCCGCTCCTGTTGACCGTCCGGTGAGACCGGGTTCCTATTGCTGCCTGCACAGCCCACTGAGAGGATAGCAATAAGCGAGGCAGCCGCGACTGACGCCAACCATCTGTTCATTTCGGCCCTCCTAAGTGCGTCAATTATACTACATAGACTGATGACTCACACGCTGACATGGCAGTGCTGAGTTTGCACAACCGCCGCAAGACAAATTCACCGTGGTCCGGGGTCCGGAGCACGGGTCGCCTTCTGAAATCACCAGCAGCCGTCGGGCATGTACTTGACCAGGAACGCGTCGCTGCCGCCAGTGGTGCTGTGAATGTCGGAATCATCGAAGCAGGGCGCCCCCGTCGGTGCAAACTCCACCAAGCTGCTGCTCATCGCGCCGGCGATAAATATCCTGTAGTCGTCGGACCTGCAGATAGCGCATCCGAGGTCGTTCTCGGATCCGCCCCAGGTTCCGGCTCCCAGGAAGCCGCCGTCCGGATCGAAGTTGCTCCAGTAAGCATCGTAACCGCCGTTGGAGGTGTGAAGGTCTGTTCCGGTCCCGGGATCGAAGTCGACTTCTGAGGAATAATATCCTGTGACAACCGGGTAGTCGTCGGTGGTCAAGCCCATGGCTGTATCGTATGAGGTCCCTCCCCAGGTGCGTGCCCATTGATACACGAGCAGGCCGTTAAATCTGCAGAGGAAGGCATCCGATGAACCCGAGGAGCTCTTCAGATCAGTCCCGGCGCCGGGATCGAAGTCGACGTTTGTTCCTTCGAAGTAGCCGGCCGTGTAATAGCCGCCTGCGCCCATCATGATGGATTCAGCGGAGTCGTACCCCGTTCCGCCCCAGGTCCAGACGCCCCTGAAATCGCCGGTATAGTCAAACCAGACCATGAATGCGTCGGAGCCGCCGAGCGAGGATTTGAAGGTTGTTCCGGCTGCATCGGGGTCAAAGTCCACGTTCGTGCCGAAGAAGCGGCCCATGACAACTATGTCTCCCCCGCTCTCAAAGCCCATTCCGTGACTCTCGTCGCCGTAGGACGCGTCAGTCCCGCCCCAACTGCCTGCCCAACTGAATGCGCCGCTGGTGTTGAACTTGGACAAGAACGCATCCGAGCCGCCGTTCGAGCTGCGGAGATAGGACCCTGCGCCGGGATCGAAGTCCACGTTTGTTCCGGTGAAGTAGCCGGTCACGTAGAGGTCAGTGCCGTTAATGAGAAGATCCGTGCCGGCTTCGCCGCACCAATCGGTGTAGCCTCCCCAGGTTTTCACATAGGAGAAGTTTCCGGATGGCCCGAATCTGCTCAGGAAAATGTCACCGTTGGCGTCGGACGTACGCAGCGCGGTGCCCGGACCCGGGTCCATGTCCACGTCGGTCCCGTAGAACCTGCCGGTCACATAGATGTTATAGTCGGTGTCGACTGCGACACCGTTGCCGATGGCTGATCCCTCCGCGCCCCATGTATTGCTCCACACCAAGCTGCCTGCGGGACTGTATTTTCTCAGGAATGCCACGGCAGAGGTGGGCGAAGCCCCCAGATAGCCGGTCACGTAGGTGTTGCCGTACGCGTCGGTGGCCACTTCCTGCCCGTAGTCATTGTTTGCACCGCCCCAGACGTCCGCCCAGCCGCTGTCCGTCAAATGGAAATTGTTGTTGGACACGTCGTTTATGCCGGGATCGTCGGAGGACTCGACCTTAATCTTGACTGTGTCGGACGGGTCGTAGGGGATGGGGTCCCACATGACGCTGCCGTCGTTAGGGGTGGTGATAATGTAAATAACGTCGGACTGGAAGTCGTCCTTCGAGTACCAGATGTTGACCGGCCCGGTGACGCCATTGGATTCCCAAGTGATCTCGAAATCGTGGTTAGCCCTCAAATACTCCCATCCGTTGGGGGACGTAACGGTGATGCTGGGCTGCGGCTCGCCGATAGCGAAATAGTCGTCCGAGCTGTCCCGCAGGAACAGATCGCTGAACTCGAGGCCCACTTTGACCGTGCCGCTTACATCGTTGGGGATGTCGGTCCACAAGTAACTTCCGGTATTTGGAGCGGCCGGGGCGATATCGTGGAAGTCGGTGTCGAAGTCGTCCTTGGTATAAATGATGTAGACCGTGCCGCCTGTCTCGGAGCACTCCCATGTGATCTCGAAGTCCGATCCCACCGGCAATTCTTCGCCGCCGTTCGGGCTGGTCAAATCGATCCATGCATCGATGATGCTGTAATCCCCGTCTGATTCATCGTAGACCGCAGGATTGTCGACATCGCTGATCTTCATCCGCCATTCGCCTATCGCATCCTCCGGGAGAGGACCATCCAGCCACTCGCCGTCGTTGGGTGTTGAATCCACAATAGTGTACGGATAGCTGCCGCCGGAATCCTCGGAAACTTCGATCTTCACGTTCAGGATCGACGGATCAGCTTCCCATGTGATGTCGTAAGTGCCGCCGACCTTCCAGATTTCGCCGCCGTTCGGATAAGTGAGAAGAATCGGCTGATCGTATATCTCGAAATCCGCGTCGGATTCGTCGAATGCCTGAGGTATCTCGGCGGAAACGACTTCGATGCGGCAATCGGAGGATATATACGATTCGATAATAGAATCCCATTGCCATGAGCCCGTGTCGGGAATCGGACCTGCAAGGACGTACGAGTAGTATTCGCCGCCGTTGAGCGAGAGATAGATGTAAACGTTCTGGATGACCGGGTCCGAGGTCCAGGTGATGTCGTGCGTGGAGTCGACTTTCCATTTCTCGCCGCCGTTCGGAGTCACGACCTGGATCTCGGGAAGACCGATCTCGAAGTCGGCGTCCGATTCGTCGAAAATCTGGATCGGGTAGGTCTCATCCTGCACCTTGATCCGGCAGGTGGAGCCGGCGTAATCGCCCAGGACGTTGTTCCAGACGAACTCACCGTCGTTCGGTGTGGAGTCAATCACCATTGCCCCGTAATCCGCGCCGGAATTCAGCGAGAGCAGAATGGTCACGTTGTCGATGGCGGGATCGGCGACCCACGTGATCGTCTCCTCATATCCCGCGATCCAGCATTCGCCGCCGTTCGGGGAGGTGACCTCGATGGTGGGGAGTGTGACCGAGAAGTCGGCATCGGACTCATCGAAGACGCTCGAATCGTCCATGTCGGTTATCCTGACGCGGTTGTTGTCCCCCAGAGCTCCCAACGGGATCGGGTCCCATGTGAAAGTGCCGTCATTAGGCGTCGAATTCGAGATCTCAATCGTGTAATCGGCGCCGGAATTAAGAGAAAGCTTTATCTGCACGTTCTGAACGTCGCCGTCAGCAGTCCAGGTGATGTCTCCCGATCCCTGGACCTTCCACTGCTCTCCACCGTTGGGGACGGTAACTTGGATTCCCTTGGGCTCCACATCCGAGACAGTGAGGGAACGGCGGAAGCATGCCGCGATCTTGTCGCCGTCCGCTGAGTTGGGTACCCCGAGCGGATTCGTGTAGTCTGCGGTGCCATCTTCGACCACGACCCACATCTCGTTTCCGTCGATGCCCAAGACATTGTCCGCAGGAATTTCGACATGGTAGGTAAACCAGTGATCGCCGATTGAGGAAGGCGTCATCTCGGCGGTGTCGAGCTCGTGAACCGATGACAGAACCGTGCTTTCGACGAATACGGTGTAGTCCTCCATCACACCGCCGGTGAGCTCGGCGTCCCAGTCGAAGACGCCGATGTCGAGGATCAGTTTTCCGCCCTTTGTAGTCTCGTCAACGTAGTAGAGCGTGCTTTCGTCGTCGACCTTAACGGCGACCGCTTCCGGAGCGTGCGATGGATGAAACTGCGGCGCTGTGCCCGACCAGTTCGCCACGACGGCGTAGTTGTACTTGACCCCCGGGAGGGGAATGGGGAACCGGATGATGTAGTTGCGCGTATTCGATGTTCCCGCGAGGAAGTAGCCGGCGTTCGGGCTTCCCGAGGCCAGGTAGCCCCAGCAGTAGTCCGTGGCCGACAGACCTTCGCAGAAGTACTTGTACGGGATCAGCGTCGCGGTTCCGGTGTAGCCTTTCGATGCGACCTTCCCCGGGATGTAGCCGAATATCTTCGGGACGAGGAATTCGGTCGGATTGAACCAGCGGGAGTATCCGTCGGCATTGAGCAGCATCTGATCGGTGCCGCTGACCGGCACGATTAGGTCGGAATTGTACGCCAGGCTGGAGGAGCCGTTGCCGATGAATATGCCCCGGACATCGTAGCCATCGTACGCATTATCGCTGAGCGGATGCTTGATCGTGATGTCCATATCGATGTCGATGTAGCCGGTTCCGGGGGAGGTCCCGTTGAACTTCACCTGCAGACCTGCCGGATCGTTGTTCAGGAACTTCACGACGTTGGCGGAGAATCCGACGGATCGATTCGGGACCGCCTCGATTTTCTTATTCTGTATGTCGAGGAAGAAATCGTAGTAGCCCCACAGGTTCGCCCCGACCTGCGCAGCGCGATCCGCTCCTGCGGTAAGATCCTGGGTCGGCTCCTGTTGACCGGACGGTGAGATGGGCGTGTCGCCGCCGGAGCAGCTCACCGCGAGAATGGAAATCAGAATACCTGCCATAAGGAATGCAATTTGCCTGTTCATTCGAGGTCTCCTAATCGAAGTTGAAGTGACTCTGCAGCCAAACAAAAAAGAAAACCACCTGATGAGACCAGTGTGATTGGTCGGTTAGTCTACCATTCACTGCTATAGAGCGCAACCGCTTTTGCCCCGCAGAGAACGCGCGGGTCCGGCGCCGACACGGGCCAATCGGTGCACAATCATCGCAGGGTCATGTCTGCACGCAGCACGGCATGCCTATCTTGTGCTATAATTGCAGCCGGAAATGGAATCAAGGAGATTGTCAGTCTCGCTTGGATATCACCGGGCCCTGCCTGAGATGATAGAATCCGTTATACGAACTTATAAGAGGTAGGAGAAATGACTCACCGAATCTTTGTAATGCTTGTTGCATCCCTGTTTGCGCTGTCGTGTGCGGGCGGCGACAGGGACCCGATCACGAATCCGTCCGTGACGCCGGATCAGCGGGAATCCTTCACGCAGGGCGGCCCGACCAGCCACCAGTTGTGGGGATTCTGGTCGGTCAGGATCGATCCGGAGACCCTGACTGCGGAAGCCGCTCCCCTTAGGGGCGCGGAGTTCACCTGCAACGTCACCCGCTTCATGCAGCCGCCGATCAGCCCGGTCAACATGATCAGCCTGGACGTGCTGCCGTCGAGCAACCCGCTTGAGGGCTATTTCGACG
Organism: uncultured Planctomycetota bacterium; assembly: GCA_964354375.1. Lineage (GTDB taxonomy): Bacteria > JAJVIF01 > JAJVIF01 > JAPKYR01 > JAPKYR01 > CAYGZQ01. The sequence goes on along the minus strand of CAYGZQ010000014.1, from coordinate 65,450 downwards.
TCGATGTGACAGTAAGGCACCCGTTCCCGAGCATCCCGTTCTACCGTGGTTTCGATGTGCGTGGGATTCTCATCGCGAACGGGTCCTACCAGACGAACCACGATCCCGACGCGGTCTACGGCGGCGACGGCGACACTCAGCTTGTGAACGCCGACGGCCTGACCCGCTGGTGGAACCCGACGGAGTTCACGACTTACGAGACTATTTTCGGTTTCACGCACGGAAAACTCGCGCCCAATGTCTTTCCGACCGCTACGCTGAACGGCTACAAGTATTTCGCGGATGCTCTCGATGTCGATCAGCCCCTATGGGAGCTGGATACCGCAACGCGCGGGACTTTTCCCACCTTGCCCGGCGTGTATTCCAGGCTCTACAGCATCCAGTTCGCTATGATCGGCGGACAGGTGGACTTCACGTTCAACTACGCCGTGGACGCGAGCTGGGACGCTCCGGACCCCGACGGTGCGCCGGATTACGACATCGAGTACTACCCGCTCTCGGCGAACATGATGGAGCCATACTGCCTGAGCGTTGTCGACAACGGCAGCACGGCATACTACGCGAGTCCGACGGACAACGGCGGAGAGCTGAAGCTTGCCATAAGGGTCTATGACTGGCAGGCGTCGGCGGATCCCCTCGGGGTGGCCGGGGAAATCGCCGCAATCTGGCTCGAATCGACGGTTCTTCCGTCCCCCATCGATGTCCTTCCGACCGCGATCGTACTCCCTGACGGTCCGACATCAAGCGTGTTCGAAGTCTCTATCGGCGATCTGAACCTTACGAAATCGGGGGCGGAGCAGTTGCTGGTTTTCGCCCAGGGTGCGGACGAGTTCGGGTATGAGCCGCAGGTTCCGGGAGGTCCGGCCTTTGCGCATCCCGATGCTCCTCTGGGTGCCTACCTGATGACGAGCGTGAATATCGCCTCCCAGGGGGGGCAGGCGCCGATCGTGACAGCCATAGATCCGGATTCCGCGAAGTCGGGCGACCAGCTTACCGGAGTCATTGTCACCGGACAATATTTCATTGCGGGAGCCCAGGTCGAGCTGAGGCATCCGGACTGGCCCGCGATTTCCGCCGATAACGAAGTGGTCGGTGGTGGAGGGACCTCCATCACATGCGATCTCGACCTCGATGCCGCCGCCGAAGGGTACTGGGATGTCGCGGTGATTAATCCCGATCTACTCGAGGGGATCCTCGAGGGCGGTTTCCTTGTCTCCTGCGCGGAAGAGCTTCATACGTACGAGAACAAGTACTACCTGACGGGCGGCCTTGCGTGGAATTACTGCCAGAGGGGCGATCTGACCATCCTTGAGACCGGCGCACACGCCGGGGAATGCGTTGTCAAGCGGAATTACGACATGACATCGGACGCGAACGGGTACTACGTCCGGTTCGATCCGGACAATCCGTCCGATACGGCGGCAACCGACTTCTTCTCGCTGCCGGGGAAGACGGACGCGGTGAACACGTATATCACAATGTGCGGCTCCATCGACCAGAATCCGGTCAACGGCGACATGGCGGTGATCAACGGGCGCATGTTCGACGTGGTCCAGATGGTTGACGAAAACGGCAGCCATTTCGAGGATGTCACCATCACCGATCCGCAGACGCCGTTGAACTACATCCCCACGATACCGGGGATCGATTTCGATGCCGAGGGCGACATGTGGGTCGTCACAAACGTGAAGGGGATACCCGACGAGACGGGGAATCCCATCTGGCAGTTGAGGCATTACGAACTGCAGAGCTCGAGCCCGTACTACGTGGAGAACACGGCCGACAGGCTGGACATCTCGGAGGACCTGTACGATCCCGCCGCGCAGCCGTACGGACATATGTGGTACGTGGCGGACATCGCCGTCAGCTACGAGGAGGATTCCCTCTTTGTTTTCAGCGCCTCGATAAGCGGCTGGAATCACAGCCTGTTCACAAAATACGATCTCTCGACTTCGCCGCCCGAATGGGTCGAGAACAAGGACCTTCTCACCTCGATTGTATACTGCACAAACCCGTACTCAAAAATCTCCAGGGCCGATATCGAGTTCGATCATGGGGACGCCTCGGTTGAGAACTGTCGCCTGTTGGTGATGTACCAGACATGGGACGGGTCGGTTCGATGTCACCTGATGCGCATGGATACCGACTTCAATGTTCTCAATGACGATGTCGTCGGGCCCGCTTTCGGGGCCTGGGACAACCCCCACGCGATCGCGTTCAACACCGATGCGGAGAAACGCAACCTGATCGGGATCGACATGGAAATGTCGCAACCCTGGAACGATTTCTACTATTTCTCGATGCCTGCGTCGGGATGGTAGCCCGTGCGAACACCGGTTGAGATATGGCTGAAGGAGCACAGGCAGGCGTACGAGCGCGCGGATCGGCTCGTCGAGAGTCTCTCGCCCGACGACATCCTGGCCCGACTCATCCATCCGGAGCAGAACCGCCTGAGAAAGGAGATCGCCGATCTTCTGGACGGCATCGCGGGGCTCGCGGAGGGGCATTTTCGCTCCGAGGAGGCCCTTCTCGTTCCGATACTCAGGAAATACCTTGCGTCGGACACCCGCGAAATCGGCGACGCGCTGGGATGCCTCGCGCGCGAGCACGCTCAGATGCATATGTTTGCGGCGCGGATTCTGGACCTCCTGGTCTATCTTCGATCCGATGCCCCCCTCAATCCATCTCAGGCCGCCGAGCTCCTCAGAGTTTCCTACGGCGTACAGTCGCTCCTGAGACATCACTGCTCCAAGGAAGAGCGAGAGGTTTTTCCGCTTGTCGGGAAGCTTCCGATGAAGGCCGTCGAGGAATTGATGGAAAAGCTGGGACCGTCCGATGACATCCCGCTCGATCACCTCGTCAAGCCGCTGGGTAAGCCGGGAGATGGGAATGGGTGTTCCGGGGACGGCGGGGGGGGTCCCGAGAACTGAGTACGGCCCGGATAGAGGCTAATTCGACTCTGATGCAGGCGGAGTCGTGGTCGCGGGAGGCGTGGTTGAGCCGCCGGGCGGCGGCTGAACGGTTCCGGCGCCTGAGGGAGGCCCCGTTTGGGACGGTGCGGATCCGCTCTGCTTGAACCCGGCCATGATCTGGGTGATCTCGGTGGCCAGGGCCTCGTCCATCAGCGCGAGGACATCCGCAGACTTGCTCTCCCTCATTGCTCCAAGGATGAGGCTGGCGCTGTAAGCTCCGAGATTCGCCAGAATCTTCGCGGCGTCCTGGGGCTCCATGTTCTCGTACATAAGAGCGACCTTGTTGACGTTCTGTTTGGACGCAAGGTCGAGAGTGCTGCGGAGGCGCGCGATCTCATCTTCCCTCTCTTTGACCAGCTTGTCCTTGGCTGCGATGTCGGCTTCGAGAGCCGTGATCCTGCCCTGCGCGGTGTCCCTTTCCGTCTTGAGGGCCACGAGCTGGTTCCTCAGGCTGGCTTCGGCAGGGAGCTCGGGGACCTCACTTGCCGGGGTCTCTTCCTTCGGGGGCAGAAAGGAGGCCATCCAGGGCTGGTTCGCCAGGAATGAAGGCGCGGGTATCACCGCGAAGCGTGTAAGCGTCAGGAACACGCCTATTGCGACCACGATTACAATGAAAATCGTGAATATCCAACCCCATGCGCTTCCGCGCTCGTTCAGGAGCATTCTTCTGATGGACATTTTCCTAACCTTCGTGTTCATCCCGTACCGGTAAGACATGTGTCGGGTCAACCTTGTTCGATCAGACGTCGAACGTGCTGAATGGTAGCGAGATCGTCCAGGATTCGCGTCTCGTCACGATAATAATCCCTGAGCCAGGTCTTGAAGCGCCGCTCCCGATGCATCTCGATGGCCTTCTGGTCGCGACGCCGCTCGACCACCTTCGTGCGCGCTTTCTCCACCTCACCCTCGGCCGTGTGCACACCTTCGTCCGCATGCTCGATCGCCTCGCCCACCCTCACCAGGTGCTCCAGCAGGTTGGACACTTGTCTGGACGTTGTGCCTTCCTTCAGGGCACGAATATGCTCGATCTTCGTGGCGTTGCGGACGCCGCGCAGCCTGCTCGCGTTGTCCTCGGCTGCCGCAAGCGCGGCCGCTCTCCGGGCCAGACGGACGCGCTCTCTCTGGGTTAGAGAGCTGCGGTATCTGAGAAGACGCTCGAGCCTGTAGTTGAATCGTCGCACGTGGACGGTTCTCCGTGTCAGTTTTCATAAGCGCCCGGAGGAAGGACCGCAGGCGGTGCTCCGGGCCGAGTCTGCCTGCCCTTTGCGCTCGGCTGCGGTGGAGGGGGCTGCGAAGGCGGCTGCTCGCGACGCGCCTCCTTGGGCTCCCCGAGGGCGCGATGAAGGGCATCGATCGACTGAGTGAACCCGGCCCCTTCCGCGAGGTCCTGCTGGAGGAACGCGCGGATGTCGTCCATGCGATCAATCGCCGCGTCCACGCGCGGATTCGAGCCCTTCTGGTATGCCCCTATGTTTATCAGGTCCTCCATCTCGCGGTACGCTGCGAGATGGTCTTTCAGTCGACCGGCAAGCCGCAGATGCTCCTTGTCGACAACCTGCCGCATTACCCTCGACACGCTTCCGAGTATGTCTATGGCCGGGTAGTGCCCCCGGTCTGCGAGGTCTCTTGAAAGCACGATGTGACCGTCCAGCGTGGCCCTCGATATGTCGCTTATGGGCTCGGCCAGGTCGTCACCTTCGACCAGGACCGAGTAAAGGCCCGTGATGCTTCCGTGCGGCGAACGTCCGGCGCGCTCAAGGAGCCTGGGAATAAGGCCGAAAACACTCGGAGGGTAGCCGCGAGTGGCGGGCGGCTCACCTGCAGCCAGACCGATCTCTCTGCCCGCAAGGGCGAAGCGGGTCAGGGAGTCCATCATGAACAGCACGTCCCGGCCGGTATCCCTGAAATATTCGGCTATCGCTGTGGCAGTCAGCGCGCCGCGAAGTCGAAGCAGCGCGGGCTGGTTCGATATCGCCACGACCACCACGCTTCTTTTCAAACCCTCTTTGCCGAGATCGCGCTCGATGAACTCCCTCACCTCGCGACCTCGCTCGCCAATGAGCGCGATGACATTGATGTCAGCCTCGGTGTACCGGGCCATCATCCCGAGCAGGATGCTTTTCCCGACTCCGCTGCCCGAGAAAATGCCTACGCGCTGACCTTTCCCGAGCGTGAGAGCGCAGTCGACCGCCCTTACGCCGGTGATCATCGGCTCGGTGATAAGCGGCCTCGTCACCGGGTTCGGACCGAGTCGGTCCAGGGGAACGGCCCGACCTCTGGGGAACGCCGGACCCTCGTCCACCGGGTGCCCGAGCCCGTCGACAACCCGACCGATCAGGAAATCGCCCGCGTTTATCCTGAGTCCATTGGAGATTGTCCGCACCGTTGCTCCCGGACGAACGCCGCCAAGCTCGCCGTAGGGCATCAGGATCACGCGATTCTTGTCGAAGCCCACGACCTCGCAAGTCAACGGTTCCAGGTGCGGCCTTTCGACCTCGACCACCTGCCCATGGATAGGGTCGGGGAGTGCGGCTTCCAGCCCTATCCCGATGAGCTTGGTGACCGTGCCCTCGACATTGAACGCAGGGGTGACCTCGAGTATACGGCTGAACGGTGCGAGGTCCACCGTTACAGCGCCCGCGGGATCAGCGGCCATGCCCGCCCTCCCACCAGGGAGAGTCATCTTGAGCGAAATGCCGCGCCTGTTCATTCAGGATGCTTCCGATCCCTTCCAGAACGTCCAGAACACCCGCGTCGATTCGACCGCAGTCGCTCTCGAGCCTCATGCAGCCTGTGTCCATGGAGGGGTCGCTTCTCAGGGCGGGCAGAATTGCGTCCGATGGTCCGCCGGCTTCTATGAGATACCTCTGGATTGTGTCGATATCATCGGGACTGGCCGTGATGGTTACGCTGAACCCCGGGGGCATTCGTTCGAGCAGAGCGCGAGCCCGCTGTGCGACAGCCTCGGGCCTCGTGTTCAACTCGTGCACCATGATTTTTTGCGCGATTGCGCACGCAAGATCGATTATCCCGTTTACGTTGGTCCGCAGAAAATCCGCCCTTACCGATTTCAGCAACGCGATCTCTTTTTCAAGGTTCGAGATCAGGCCCGCCAGTCTCTGAAGGGCTTCCCGCTTGGCTCCAAGGTCGCCGTCGCTCCGGGCCTTCTCGCGGATCGAGTCCGCCTCGCCCCGCGCCTTCGCAACCATCTGCTCGGCCTCGGTTTTGGCCTTGTTGAGAAACGCCTCAGCTCTCTCCCGGGCCTCATGCTCGATCTGCTCCGCCCGTGACATCTCCTCCGCGCGGGTGATCTCGCGGCGGACCCTTACAAGCTGTTCCGCCTGACCGGCGACAGGCACTCCCTTGATTACCGGCGAGGGAGGGTCTGTTGGAGGCCTCGGCCCTCGTTGAGTCGGATCAGACAACCAGTTCCTCCTCGCCGCCCTTGGCGATGATAATGTCGCCCTGGTCCTCGAGCAGACGGATCACGTTGACGATCCGCTGCTGGGCCGCCTCGACGTCCCTTAGACGCACGGGACCCATGAACTCCATTTCCTCCTGCAGCATGCTGGCGGCGCGCTTCGACATGTTCCGGAAGACCTTGTTCGCGACCTCCTCGCTCACGCCCTTGAGCGCGAGCGAAAGCTCCTTGGTGTCGACCTCCCTGAGCACCTGCTGAACCGAGCGATCGTCGAGCCCGACGATGTCCTCGAACACGAACATCATGTTCTTGACCTGCTCGGCAAGCTCGGGGTCGCGATCGCCGAGCGCCTCGAGTATGGCTTTCTCGGTGCCTCGATCGACCTTGTTGAGAATGTCCACCAGCGCTCCGACCCCTCCGGCGCTGGCGAACTCCTGAGAGAGGATGGCGGACAGGTTTTTCTCCATCACGCGCTCGATCTCTCTAATGACCTCAGGGCTGGTCCTGTCGAGAAGCGCGAGGCGCCTGGCGACCTCGGCCTGCTTCTCGGGGTCCAGGGCCTGCATGAGTACCGACGCCTGGTCGGGTTCGAGATAGGCGATCACGAGCGCGATGGTCTGGGGATGCTCGTTGATGATGAAATTCGTGATGGCCTGTGGGTCGGTGTGGCGGACGAAATCGAAGGGGCTCACCTGCAGGAAGGTCGACAGGCGCTGCACGACCTCTTCCGCCCGGGCTTCTCCCAACGCTTCCTCAAGAATGGAGCGGGCATATTCAACGCCGCCCATGGTGATGTATTTTTGCGCTACGCCAATCTCGTGGAAATCCCGGTAGACCTCATCGATCATTTCGTTGTCGACCTTGCCGAGATTGGCAAGTTCCATCGTGATCGTCTCCACCTCGGAGTCGGTCAGATACCTGTAGATCTCCGCTGAGGATTCTCGTCCAAGCGCGGCCATGAGAACAGCGGCTTTGCGTTTTCCGATGATCTTCTGAGCCATTTTTCTAAAGTATACTACCGATGGGCGGAAACCGGCAGGGTTCCGCCCTCCACCACTATATTAATATCGATTAAAGAGGGAATAAAGTTACAGGCCGGTTTCCCTGCGAGACACGTGTCCCTGTCAACGCCCCATCCCCGTAAGTTGCGGTTCCCGGCCGTCAAAAGTAGAATTCCCCACTGAGGCGTACCCCCTGGGTTCACGCTGGGAGGCGGACGAAATCAGTTACCTTCTGGGCTACGATCTTGGCAGTTCCGCGATCAAAGCGGCTTTGGTGGACCCCGAGACCGGAAGGCTTGTCGCGTCCGCTCAGTCTCCGTCGGAAAGGGAGCTTGAGATTTCCGCTTCCCAGGCAGGATGGGCGGAGCAGGACCCGGAAATCTGGTGGGAAAACGCGGCCATTGCGACCAGGGCTCTGAGGCGGGGCGAATCCATCGATCTCGCAGATGTCGAGGCGGTTGGGATTTCATACCAGATGCACGGACTTGTGATTGTCGACAAAAATCAGCGTGTCCTGAGACCGTCGATAATCTGGTGCGACAGCCGCGCGGTCGAGACAGGCGAGAAGGCGTCGAGTCGGATCGGTCGCACGAACTGCCTTGAGCGAATGCTGAACCTGCCCGGAAATTTCACTGCGTCGAAGCTCGGCTGGGTGAGGGAAAACGAGCCCGAGGTCTATGTCCGGATTTTCAAGGCGATGCTTCCCGGCGACTATCTCGCGATGAGGCTGACCGGGGACGCAAGGACCACGGTGTCGGGGCTTTCCGAGGGAGTGATGTGGGATTTCCGCGATGAGAGGCTCGCAGGTGACCTTCTGGATTGCCTCGGTATTTCTCAGGACATTGTTCCGGACCTTGTGCCCACGTTCGGTTTTCAGGGCGGCATCACCGGGGACGCGTCGCGCGAGCTGGGGCTGAGAGAGGGAGTCCCGGTGTCGTACAGGGCCGGCGATCAGCCGAACAACGCGCTTGCGCTCAACGTGCTGGAGCCGGGCGAGATCGCCGCGACCGCGGGCACGTCCGGGGTGGTCTACGGCGTGACCGACAGGCCGGTTTGCGATCCCGATTCGAGGGTGAATACGTTTGTTCACGTGAATCATTCGCCCCAAAAACCCCGCTACGGGGTGCTTCTATGCATCAACGGGACCGGGATTCTCAATAGCTGGCTGAGGAACAGGGGATTCGTTGCGGGAGACAGTGGGATCGGCTATGACGACATGAATGCGCTTGCGGCGTCGGCGCCGGTAGGGTCGGGAGGGCTGGTGTTCCTGCCGTATGGGAACGGGTCGGAGAGAACGCTTGGCAACAGGGACATCGGCGCATCGCTCCACGGACTCAATTTCAATGTTCACGACCGGTCGCACGTTTTCAGGTCTGCGCAGGAGGGAATTGTCTTCGCACTCAACCACGGAGTGGAGATCATACGAGGCATGGGTCTCGACGTCGACAGGGTGAGGGCGGGTTACGCGAACATGTTCCTGAGCCCGGTTTTCTGCGAAGCGTTTGCGAACATCGTGGGTGCGGTTGTGGAGCTCTACAACACGGATGGGGCGCAGGGGGCGGCAAGGGGAGCCGGGATCGGGTCAGGCGTTTTCAGAGATCAATCGGAAGCTTTCAAAGGCCTCGAGAGGATCAGGGTTATCGAGCCCACCGCTGCGCTGATGGATTCTTACGGCAAGGCCTGGAGTCGATGGGTCGAAGTCCTCCAAAAACGTTTGAGCGAAAGGTGAAACGATGATCAAGCCCAAATCGTGCCACAGCGTGTGCGCATGGACATTCCATTCCGGCGCGGGCGGTTTTGTGCCCGGCGACATAAGACCCTCGTGGACCGGCGACAAACTCGACACGGTCGGGAAAATCGAAATCATCCGGGAGCGGATCGGAAGCCGGCTTCCCGATAACATCCAGCTCGGATTGGAGATGCACTACGACTACGAATTCGACCAGAACAACGCGCCGGAGATCGCAGATGCTCTCAAGGAATCCGGGATTTTTCTGGCCATGACTACACCGGGTGCTCACAGGCATTTCGGCTACGGCGGCATCGCGTCGCTGGACCCGTCCGAGAGAAAGGCCGCCGAGAGATTCGGAGAGAGGGCTGTGGAATTGACGTACGGCCCCCTGCGCAAGGCATGGCACCCTTCTCCGGAACTCGCCCCTGTTCTGGTCCTGTGGAACGGTTCGTACGGGTACGACATTGCGTCGGTGGGCATCCGGCATATGTACCGGAATCTGAAGGAAAGCATTGCGGCATTGTGCAGGTTTGAGAAAGATCTGGGCGGAAATCTGTATATCGCGATCGAGCCGAAGCCGAATGAGGGGCATCCTGCGATGCTCCTGCCCACCGTGGCCAGCGGTCTGAATTTCTGGCGGCGCCTAGAGGAGGAGCACGGGGTTTCCAGGGAGAAAAAGGGCATCAACAAGGAATTCGGGCACTCCGAGATGACGGGGCTGGACCCGGTGTACGACACGGTCGAGGAGCTGGACAGCGGCATGATGGTCCACATGCATATGAACTCACAGGGATACAGTGACGGGATCATCCTCGGCGGTCCCGGGAAGTTCGACATCGATCACGGCGTTCGCATCAACGGGATGAACATCGCGATCGCGGGGCTTGTCAACGACGCAGGATACGGACGATGGAAGGGTCACGACATGCAGGCGAGACCGTACGACAACGAGCAACAGGCGGTCGACAGGGTGGTCAGAAGCATCTTAAGCTGGGAGGCGTGCGACATGGCATCCCGGGAGATGGACACCAAGCAGCTTATGCTTCATCTTGCGAATCGCGAAACTGCCCGCGCGGAGGACCTGATTCGCGACGGGGTCGCGAGCGCGCAGAAACACTTCGACGAGATGTACCGGCAGGTTTCGTCCTAGTGCACGAGGTCCATTGCGAGGTGGAAGAGGGTAGGGTCGATGATTTTCCGTTCCGCGAGAATCTCGGTCAGCGGTGTTGAGACCAACTCGCCCTTGATCTCGCCGACCATGACGCCGGATGCGCCGCCGGCGATTTCGTCCACCGCCCTGGCTCCCAGGCTGCTGCCCAGGATTATGTCGTTTGCGGTGGGGCTTCCGCCGCGCTGAACGTACCCGAGGACCACGGTGTTGGCGATGAACCCCATTTTGTCCTTCATTGCCTCGGAGAGTTCGTTTGCGGTCATGACCCCTTCCGCAAGAACCACCAGCGAGTGCTTTTTCCCGCGGGCGATGCCCGACTCAAGCCGCTGGCACAGGTCTTCAATGTCGAACGGTATCTCCGGGACGATAATCGCCTCGGCTCCGCCCGCAAGCCCCGCCTTGAGCGCGATCCATCCGGAGTGCCGTCCCATGACCTCTATTATTATTGTGCGCTGATGACTCGATGCGGTGTCGCGGAGTTTTTTTATGCTGTCCAGAACCGTATCGACGGCCGTATCGAATCCGATTGTGTAGTCGGTCCCGTTGAGATCGTTGTCGATCGTGCCCGGAACCCCGACCACGGGCACGCCGAGTTTCTCGAGCTCCACCGCTCCGTGAAAACTGCCGTCCCCTCCGATGATGATCAGCCCCTCCATTTCGAGGAGCTTGAAATTCCGGGCCGCTTTCTTGACGATGTCGGGATTCTTGAACTCAGGGTACCTGGCGGTCCCGATGATGGTCCCGCCGCGGGTGAGGATGTCGCCGACGGAGCGGTTGTACATCTCGGCGGTATCGTTTTCCGCCAGGCCCTTGAAGCCGTTGTAAATCGCGAAGACCCGATGCCCGCGTTGTATCCCCATGCGGACGACGGCTCTCAGCGTGGCGTTCATCCCGGGAGCGTCTCCGCCCGACGTGAGGACTGCGATACGTTTCATGTAAGTCCAGCCTTCTTGAGCGCCCTAGAGCTTCTCCTAATAGTGTCCATTCGAAGACCGTCTTTTCTGATTCAATCGGAATTAATCATGGGGTTTGCAGATTTCCAACTCCGGGCGGCCGTGGTATGCTTCCGCACTATCGACGGTTTTTTCGCGGTCATGGCTGAACGAACGAGGGAATTCAGACGAATCATGCTCAAGGTCTCCGGGGAGGCTCTCGGAGGAGAGGACGGCCGCGGCATCGATCCCCAGACACTTCAGCGTGTCTCGGGAGAGATCGCCCAACTGGCGAAGAGCGGGAAGGAAGTGGCCGTGGTCATGGGAGCCGGGAATTTTTTCCGGGGCGTGACGGGGATCGCGGGCGGCATGGACCAGGTTACCAGCGACCAGATGGGGATGCTGGCAACGCTGATGAACGCTCTCGCCCTGAGGGACGCGATCGTGTCGGCAAAGGTGGGAGCGGTGGTTCTGTCGGCGATAGAGATCGGTCCGGTCGCCGAGCCCTACAGCCCTCACCGCGGTCGTGAGGTCCTGAGCAGGGGCGAGGTGGCGTTGTGCGCCGCGGGTACCGGAAATCCATTTTTCACCACGGATACCGCCGCGGCCCTGCGAGCGCTCGAGCTGGACTGCGACGTTATGTTCAAGGCGAGCAAGGTCGATGGCGTGTACGACAAGGATCCGGTCAGGCACCCGGACGCGGTCCGGTTCGAGACCATGACCTATGACGATGTCCTCTCGGCTAAACTCGGGATCATGGATCTGACCGCGATAACGCTTGCCGAGGGCAGGGGGCTTCCAATTATCGTCTTCAATCTCAGGGAGAAGGGCGCGATGATGCGTATCGCGGCCGGGGAGGTCGGCCTGGGAACTCTGATCACCGCAGGCTGAGGGTCGCGGGGTCCTTGCTACAGGCAGGGGGATAAAGTAAAATCACATCCGGTATTCGATCGGTTCACTGCGCAGTCCCGCAGAGCGGAATCCCCTGAGGGATCGATGGGGGTGCTATCGAATGGAGGAAGAATTCTTCCTTGAGGTAGAAGAGCGCATGGAGAAAGCGGTCAAGGCCGTAGCGCACGAGCTTGCGATGGTTCGAACGGGTCGAGCCAGTCCGTCCCTGCTTGACAGGGTGATCGTGGAGGCTTATGGCGCTCAGATGCCCTTGAACCAGGTCGCTACAATAACGATCGGCGACCCCACAACCATCCTCATCAGGCCCTTCGACAGGAACAACCTTTCCGCCATCGAGAAGGCAATCCAGAAATCCGACCTGGGGCTCACCCCCCAGTCGGACGGCCAGATCATCAGGCTTCACATCCCTCCTCTGACGCAGGAGCGAAGACAGGAAATGGTCAGGATGATCAAGCAGATGGCGGAGGACGGCAAGGTTCAGTTGAGGAACATCCGTCGCGAGTGCATCGACAGGATTCGCAAAATGGAGAAGACCGGGGATCTCAGCGAGGACGACTCGAGGGACTCGCAGGAGAAGATTCAGGAGCTGACCGACTCCGGCACCGAGGATTTGGACAAGCTATTCAGGAAAAAAGAGCAGGAGATCAGAACTATCTAGCCCGAGAGGGAGCGCCCAAAACCATATGACTCATGCCGAACCGACAGGTTCCCACAAGATGTCGAAGCGCGCGACGCCTGAGGCGGACGTGGCGGAACCGACGTCGCTCGCGGACAGCATCGATCCGCTCAAGCTGCTGAGCGAGCTCAACTTGGCCATGCTGCCCAGGCACATCGCGTTCATCATGGACGGCAACCGTCGGTGGGCAAAAGAGCGAAGGCTCAACAAGCTCGAAGGCCATCGCGCCGGCGTCAAAACCGTGCGAGAAGCGGTTGAGATGACACTGGACATAAACAGCCTGGCGGGTAGAAACGCGATTGAGATCCTGACATTCTATGCCTTCAGCAAGGAGAACTGGAAAAGGCCGCTTCTGGAAGTCTCCGGGCTCATGCAGATTTTTGAGAAGGCCGCGATCAGGGAGATAGAGCGGCTTCACGAGCGCAACATACAGGTCGAGATTCTCGGGAATCTCATGGACCTCCCCAACAGCCTTTACAAAAAGGTCAGGGACATCGTGAACCTGACGGCCGCCAATGACGGACTCAGGATCAATTTCGCACTCTCGTATTCCGGCAGGAACGAGATAGTCAAGGGCATCAAGAAGCTGTTCAAGGACTACGAGGACGGCAAGGTGGACATCGACGGGCTGGACGAGCGCGCGTTCGCAAAGTACCTGGACACGGGCGGTCTCCCGGACCCCGATCTTCTCATCCGTACATCGGGCGAAATGCGGTTCAGCAATTTCCTTCTCTGGCAGATTGCCTATACCGAGCTGTGGGTGACCCCTGTCTACTGGCCCGATTTTAGAAGGAGCGACTACCTCCAGGCCCTCAAGGATTATCAGAAGCGGGAGCGAAGATTCGGGGGACGCTGACTCGGCGGCTCACTCCTCCGCGCGGAACTCAAGCGCCCAATCGAGACCGTTCACGAATCCCGGCGCCAATCCGGGCATTTTTTCTATCGCCAGATAGATTCCCGACAGAAACGCCGACCGATCCATCGTGTCGTGACGTATCGTGAGAACCTCCCCCTGCGATCCGAACAGAACCTCCTGGTGCGCGAGAAGTCCCGGAAGCCTTACCGAGTGAATCGGGATTCCGTCCTCGATCCGTCCCCTCGATTTGTCGTCGGGTCCAGGGGGGGCATGTTCGGCGCGATCCGAAGCGATAAGGTGCGCCGTGTGAAGGGCGGTGCCGGATGGCGCATCGGCCTTTCCGTCATGATGCATCTCGATAATCTCGATTCCCTTGAAAACCTTCCCTGCGACGCGGGCGAATCTGATCATCAGGTTGACGCCGAGCGTGAAGTTGGGGACGAGGACGATCCGCCTGTGGTACTTGTCGGCGAGGTCGGTGAAGTTCACTATGTCCTCGGGGGCAAACCCGGTCACGCCGATCAGGCAGTCCCAGCCTTGCTCAAGACAGTGCCGTATGTTCGCCCTGGTGCCGGACGGAGTGGAGAAATCGAGTGCGATGTCGGCGGAAAGGTCTGAGGGAAGGTCCGTTACGGTTTTGACGATTGTGGGCCCGTGGGTCCGGGCGCCCGCGAGCGACCCGACCGGGCTTCCCGCGCCCTCCACATCGCATACGCCGACCAGCTCCACCTTGCCGTCCGAGAGAAACCGGGACGCTATCGTGCGGCCCATTCTTCCGGCGGCCCCAAGCAGGACTATCCGGGGAAGTGTGCGTGAGTCTGCCATCATTTCTACCTCCGCTATCCGAGTCTCTATTCGTCTTTAGGAGCAACGGACGTGGCGACCTCGATGGAATCGTCCGGACCTGCCTTCGCTTTCCTCGGAGGCCAGCCCGGCAGTGCCATGATGATGTCCAACACCTTCCTCGCCTCGTTCACCATCTGGTCTCGATTGCTCAGATCAAGCTCTCCGGGCTTCCATGAGAGAGGCTCACCGAAAGCGACCTGGATGCGGCCCGGCCTGGGCAACAGGCTTCCCGGAGGCATGCAATCGTAGCTGCCGGAGATTCGAACGGGTATTACCGGTGCGCCGGTCATCGCCGCGAGAACGATCATCCCTGTCCGGGCTCGTCCGGGAAACCCGGTCTTCGATCTCGTCCCTTCCGGGAAAAGCATCACGAGGTCCCCCTGGCCGATTGCGTCCGCGGTTTTCTCCAGCATCTGCTTTCCACCGCCGCCTCGCTTGAGCCGGATCACCCCGACGCTGGGAAGAAACCATCTGAGGAAAAACTGGTCGAATAACTCCTCCTTGGCCACGAACCTTATTGGCCTGTGTATGGTGCTGCCTATGGCCGGAGGGTCCAGGTGGCTTATGTGGTTGGCGGCGAGAATCCCGCCGCCTGACTCGGGCACGTTGTGGACATCGACCGCCCTGAGCCGATGCCAGATGCCGAAATGGAGGCGAACAATGCGCCAGCCCAAGGAGTACATGGCTCCGAATCGCTGCATGTCCAGAGACCTCAAAAAATGATTGTAGCACAGTCGGGAGCTCTAATGGATAGAATAATCTACCTGCCCGGGTAGCGCGATTGAAGGGTGATCCGATGGACTGCGAGCGCAAGTATCAGCACCAGCGTCTGCATCAGCAGCAGGTGCAGGCGATAGTCGAAATGCTCCTGGGATTGCGCATTGAACAACAGCCTCAGCTGGTCGGGACCTTCCATGAGGATGTAAATCTGGCTGAAGGGGTTGATGTCTATCAACATTTTGAGGGGACTCGCGTACTGAAGCGTAGCTGGCGACAGTTGCGCGATCAGACCGACCAGACAAACGTGCAGGAGGATGAAGGCTCCGACCACTGCAAGCCGTCTGGGGAATCCTCCGGTACGGTCCCCCGCGGGCGTGGCTATCTGCATCACGAGGTTCACCCATACAGAGGTGACGACAGCCTGAAAGAACGGGACCGTGTCGAGAAGGTCCAGGGGTCGACCCTGTAGCGGATCGAACAGCAGGAAGATCGGCAGCACCGGAACCAGGGCCACGGCGGAGACGATGCCTGTGGCAAACAGGCGCGCATCGAGAATCTGCACAGGGGTCACCGGAGAGGAGTCGAAGCCGGGGTCCGTGTCGCCGGGCGAAGGGAAGAGATGTGCAGCGACCAATGGCAACACAACAGTACCGATCAGGAAGCAATAGACGCCGAGGAGTTTGACGAGTATCTCAGGATGACCCGGGGTGTTTCCGGCGGTCACCGACCAGAATGCGCCCCCCAGAGCGGCAACCGCGACGTAATGCAGAACAACGAGGCGCCATGCCCCGATTCTTGCAAGCTCGCGTAAATACCTTGTGGTCAGGGGACCGGCTCTGTCGCGCTGAAGATCCGGCTGAGCCTGCATGGCCCTTATGGCTCTGGGCGGGGGTTCGGGGCGGATGGCTGGTCTAGGTGACATCTTGGGCTGTCGGGGTCGGATCGGACTCATCGTAATTGCATCATATGCTTTCCGCAAGTGCGGGCTTCTTCGAGGCTCCCGACCATGGTGGTATAATGCACGGGCCTCGTAGCGGGCACCCGACAGTCAGCAGTCGGGAAATCTGATTGAAACGGTCTGGTGTTACCAATGGCAAGACTCAGCAGCGACAACGCACGAAGATCGGTCGGAAGGCGAGTGCGTACGGCGGCGCTACTGTCCGCATCCCTCTTGGCTATTCTCTGCGTCTTTTTCTTTACGTCTCATCAGACGAAGGCCGCTTCGGGGAAGCGCGTAGTGGTGCTCGGGTTCGACGGCATGGACTTCGATCTGGCAAACAAGTACATGGACGAGGGAAAGCTGCCAAACCTGGCCAGGCTCCGTGATGAATATCACCTTTATCCGCTCCGGAGCACGACACCGCCGGAGTCGCCGGTCGCGTGGTCGGCTTTCATCACCGGCACGAACCCGGGCAAGACCGGCATGTTCGATTTCCTGAGACGGAATCCGGAGACGTACTTTCCCGAGCTGAACATGACCGACATCACCAAGCCGGCGCAGTTTCTCTACGAAACAGTCCCGATCGGTGCGCCGGTTCTGAGGAATGCGCGTCAAGGCTATGCCTTCTGGGATTACGCCGGAGAAGCCGGCTTCAAGACCATCGGGGTCATGATGCCGATGAACATGCCGCCGGATGAAGCGGTGGACACACGCGTGCTCTCAGGCCTCGGGGTCCCCGACATCAGGCGCACAATGGGGACCTATGTCTTTTACGTTGACGACATCGATGTAGCCCGTCGGAAAACCGGATCGACCGGCGGCACGGAGATGGGCGGTGAGGTCATCCAGGTTGTCAGGGAAGGCGACGAAGTCCAGACCTACCTCCCCGGTCCTTTCAGTCCCCTGCCTTCCCAGAAGGACACCAAGCTTCGCGCCGAGGTGACAATGACCGTCGATCCTCAGGCGAAGTCGGTCGATTTTCGGGTATTCAACAAGAAAGCCTTCCAGTTCCTTCTGTTTTTCAAAGGTCTGACAATCTCGTTGATCTGTTTCGTGATTCTGTGGGTACTGTTAGCCCGCTTTATGAAAGGCAGTCTGAAGGGATTCATCCCTGCGTTCGTTCTGCTGATTCTCGCGATCGCGATACTGGGATACTTCTCGAGAAAGAGCGAATCGGTATTCTCGACTGTTGTCAAGGAGGGGGAGTGGAGCGAATGGGTCCCGGTGAGCTACCTGGTCACCGACTGGGTGAGCGTCGGGGGCTTTTTCAGGATGTATCTCATCGAAGGCGCCCCTGAGTTCCAGATGTACGTCACCCCGGTGAACATCGATCCCAGGGAGACGAAATCCGCGGCCATCAGTTTCCCCGCTGACTTCGCCCCGCATCTGCTCAACCGGTACGGCGATTTCAAGACGTACGGCTGGGATTCCGAGACATGGGCGCTGAACGAGAATGTCCTGGACGATCAGGTCTTTCTGGACGATCTTCTTGCCAACTGGGACCTCAAGGCGGACATGGTCTACGACCTGATGAGAACCGAGGACTGGACGCTTTTCTCGGCGGTTTTCCAGGGAACGGACCATGTGTCCCACATGTTCTGGAGGTTCATCGACAAGACCCACCCGATGTACGACCCGGCGATGGACGAGCTGTACGGGGACTCGGTTCTCAAGGTGTACCAGAGGGGCGACGCGCTGGTCGGAAGAGTCATGGACGGGATACTGGACGATGACGATGAGCTTATCGTCCTGAGCGATCACGGCTTCCAGACATGGAAGAAAGCCGTTAACCTGAACAAGTGGCTGGTTGATGAGGGCTATCTCGCCGAGAAGAAAAGCGTGCTCGGGGGACCCAGCAGCGTTTACGAGCTGTTTTCAAAGGGCTCGGAATTCTTCCAGTGGGTCGACTGGTCGAAATCGAAGGCGTACGCGCTCGGCCTCGGACAGATCTACATCAATCTGCAGGGGCGCGAATCGAAAGGGATCGTGACCGAAAACGAAAAGAGCGCGCTGATCGACGAGATAGTGGCCAAACTGAAAGACATGCGTGATCCGGAGACGGGGGAACCGGTACTGGCCGGTGTCTATCGGGCGGATCAGATATACCAGGGCGACAACATGAAATACTCCCCGGATATAGTTGTCGGTTTCGCCCCCGGCTACCGGGTGAGCTGGCAGACATGTCTGGGTGTGGCCGCCGAGGACCTTGTCGAGGTGAACATGCGGAAATGGTCCGGCGACCACTGCTCGTTCGATCCGTCGGTGGTCAAGGGCGTTTTTTTCACCACCGTACCGATAACCGTGGATGATCCGAACATAATCGATCTCACTCCCAGCATTCTAAGCCTTCTGGGGATCGAGAAGCCGTCTCGATGCGACGGGCGGGTCATTTACTGAGGCCCGGCTCGAATGAACTTGGCGTCCGGCGAGCACTCGGTTAGAATGGGAATGGATAGTATGAGTGGACTCGGGCGGTTAGCTCAGCTGGTCAGAGCGCCTGCCTTACAAGCAGGAGGTCGTGGGTTCAAGTCCCTCACCGCCCACCATGATGCAGAAGTGTGCCCTGCGGCTTGTCCGCTGGGCGTTTCGCTATTCTTATTTGTGCGAAAGGCGGCTTCGAGCTTTGGAGAATAATCCGCTTTCTGAGATAGGCGAGGGACGCGGGTTCGGGAAGGAGTTGCGCATGTCCGAACCGGGTCCCGACGCCGGAAAAATAATCGGACTCGGGATCGACCTCGTCGCCCGCGACAGAGTCGCGCGCATGCTTGAGACTCACGGGGAGAGGTTCCTGCAAAGGTGTTTCACTCCGAACGAGATCGAGTATTGCCTCACAAGGCGGGACCCGATCCCCGATCTTGCAGTGAGGCTTGCCGCCAAAGAGGCGGCTTTCAAGGCGATCGGCGCGCGTCGGGGCATGGGTCTCAGCTGGAGGGATTTCGAGGTGGTTCTGGACGAGGATTCCGTGCCGTCGCTTCGGCTTCTCGGTCAGGCTGCAAGGCGGGGTGAGGAGACGGGTGTGGTGGAAATCCGGATGAGCCTGACCCATGAAGACCTCTGGGCGGCTGCGGTGATCGTAGTGACCGGAAGGTAGCAGGGGAACGGCTCTCAGGTTGAGAGGATTCCGAGCGGTGGGAGAGACCCCGGCGAGAGTGCGAATCGCGCACTTCATCATACAAGCCGCATCACAAGCGGCTTTCAGCGATTTCGGAGAGCATCGGTCCGATTGGTCCGACAATTGCGCTTGTCGGACGGAATGTGGACAGGCTGGAAAGCCTGCCCCACACGAGACTTTTCAACAGGCCCGGACTAACGGGCGTGCCGGCGAGAAGGCTTAATCTGATATAATAAGCCTTCAATGCAGGGGCACGGTTTTGCCTGCTGACTTGGGCAGTGCTTGGTGCAACGGGGTTTTGACGGGATTGAAAGCAACGCGGACGGCGCGCAGCGCGGTCCATAG
This sequence comes from uncultured Planctomycetota bacterium, assembly GCA_964354375.1. Taxonomy (GTDB): domain Bacteria; phylum JAJVIF01; class JAJVIF01; order JAPKYR01; family JAPKYR01; genus CAYGZQ01. Next base: position 45,814 of record CAYGZQ010000014.1, on the reverse strand, counting down.
TATTTGACTATTCTGAAGCTCCCTTAACAGGAGGACCAGTCGATGCATAACCTCGCAAGGATTATCAGGTCAACCATATTTTTCCTGGCTGTTGCAGCGATCGCGGTGTTCCCGTGGCTGGAGGTGTCGGCTCAGCAGCCCATAGTCCAGGGCGTTGTGCCGGACACGGGTCACCAGGGAGAGCAGGACCTGCTCCTTACCATAACCGGCGAGAATTTCGCGACCGGCGCCCAGGTCTTCTTCGAGAATATCGGGATCACGGTCGATGGGCCGGTGACATTCATTAACCCGAACACTCTGGAGCTGGTGATAGACATCGATATGACGGCGCCGCTGGGTCCGGGCGACGTGTTCGTCATCAATCCCGATTTCCAGCAGGGAGCGCTCCCCGATGGGTTCGAGGTGATCGAGCCCGAGGCCCCACAGCCGACGAGCGTCGTTCCCGGGCAGGCCTACACCGGAACGACCGGGTTGAGCGTGACGGTCCAGGGATTGCTGATGTATACCGCGAAGGGAGTCGACTTCGGTTCCGGCATTACCGTGGATTCGGTGGACAACGTGACGAATACCACGGTCGAATGCACGATCTCGATCGACTGGCTTGCGACGCCGGGTTTCCGGGATGTCACGGTGTTCAGCGACTACGGTGACGGCATTCTCGAGGGTGGGTTTGAAGTTCTCGCCTACGACCCGCCAATCATCAACTTGATCGATCCGACCGAAGAGTGCAAGGGCGACTCCAACGTGATAATCACCGTCATCGGGTCGGATTTTCTGGACGGCATCACTTTCGATTTTCAGCCGTCGGCAAACATCATCATTAACTCGGTCCAGTACGATTCGCCCATACAGGCGACTTTGAACGTGGATATCCCTCTCGGCGCGGCGGTATTGAGCTACTCCCTGATCGGAACGAATCCGGACGGGCAGTACGAGATTCTGCCCAGCGCATTCCAGGTCCTCGACTGCGGCCCGAAAATCGAATCAATCGACCCGATCCAGGGTACTCAGGGTGATCTCGGCCTTCCCGTCATGATTACAGGGACGAGCTTCGGCGACGTCACCGACGTGAGTTTCGGCGCAGGTGTGACGGTGGACATCGTCAGTTTCACCGATACCGAGATCGATGTGCTTCTCGACATATTTTTGACGGCGACACCGGGATTCCGGGATGTCACGGTGATGAATGTCTACGGCTTCGACATAGCCTTCAACGGGTTTGAAGTTCTGGAGTCTCCGATCAAACCACCGGACATTGTCTCCATCGATCCTGCACAGGGAACGCAAGGCGACGTCGGCCTGCCGGTGGCGATCTACGGGCAGTACCTGGACACCGTAACCAATGTGGATTTCGGCTTGGGCATAACTGTGGCGATCGTCAATGTCGCCGCCGACCAGATCGATGTCGAGCTCGATATCGATCCTCTGGCGACTCCGGGTTTTCGCGATGTGAGTGTCAACGGCGAGTCGGGAGGAGATACGCTTTTCAATTCCTTCGAGGTCCTTGCGGCTCCGCCGGAAATCCAGTCGGTGGATCCCAACCAGGGCGAGCGTGGTCAGCAGAATCTTGCGGTGACGATCTTCGGCGCCAATTTGCAGTCCGTGGATTCCGTGTCGTTCGGGAGCGGAATAGACGTTCTGATAACCGGAACTTCAGCGAACCAGGTGGATGTCGAGCTGGACATCCTTGAGTCGGCCGCCCTCGGGTTCAGAGATGTAGACGTGAGTAGTCCTGTGGGCGACTACCTTCTCCCGAACGGGTTTGAGGTCGTGATCGGACCTCTGTCGATCGAGAACGTGGTTCCCGGTCAGGGAGTGCAGGGCGAGACGCTCGATGTGATCATCACCGGCCAGAACATGGATTTCGTGAGCCAGGTGGATTTCGGCGCCGGGATCGCGGTGAACAGTTTCGACGTTGCGGCCCCCAACCAGATCGACGCGAATATCACGATCGATCCCCTTGCGGACCTTGGGTTCAGGGACGTGACCATCACCGACGTCGATCTGCAATTCGATACGCTTGTCAACGGCTTTGAGGTGACCGAGTCTCCCGTAGTTCCGCCCGCGATTTTCACGATCGATCCCCCCCAGGGCTATCAGGGCGATACGGATCTGGAAGTGCATTTTACCGGCCAGGATTTCCAGGACGGCCTGACCGTAGACTTCGGCCATCCGGGCATCCATATTACGCAACTGATCTTCGGCTCCGCGTCCTCGTTTGATGTTTTCATGGAGATCGACTGGGACGCGACTCCCGGCTTCACCGACGTTGTTGTGGCGAACCCCGACGGGGGGGAAGACATCGCGGTCGGCGGTTTTGAAGTGCTCTACAAAGAGCCGCCCCTGCCGCCGCCGGTGATCGATTCGGTCGTTCCGGACGCGGCCTATCAGGGTGACATTTTCGATTTCAACATTATCGGACAGGATTTCCAGACCGGCGCGATCGCCGAGTTCTTCCCGGACGGCACGTTTTTCGACCTGTCGCTGGATGTCTCATCGGAGAATCTGATCAACGGGTTGGTGACGGTCCACGATGATGCGCCGGTTGGGCTTTACAGCGTCAGGGTGACCAATCCCGACAGCCAGGAGGCCGAGCTTACGGATTGCTTCGAGGTGCTCGAGAAAATCGAGCCTCCGGTGAATCCTCCCGAGCCCGGAAACCTTATTCCCACCGAAGTGTGCATAGGGGCTGTGAACGAGGTCCTGACGCTCTGGGGCCAGTTCTTCCAGCCCGGTATCGTGGCCGAGTTCAGCTACGACGGGATGCCGACCGATGCAATCTACGATGTGAGCACTCTGTTCATCGACAGCGGGACGATCGAGATAACGCTGTCGGTAAGGGACGACGCGGTGGCGGGCTTGTACGGGTTGACGGTCATCAATCCTGACGGTCAGGACGGCATTGCCCCACCGCTCGAGGTCATCGATTGCGCCGAGCCTCAGGGATTCCTCGAGTGGGAGGAGACCCTTATCGATGTGTTGATCGAGTATGAGGGCCTGGCGGGCGAGATGGTCGAGAGAACCGCGATCGGTCACATCCTGAATACGGGCGACGGCGGCTACGAAAATGTGGTCATCAGCATGACGGACCTGGTGAGCCCGGACGGTCGCACGATCTCACCCGAAAGCGTAGAGATCGCCCCGTCAATTATCGGCGAGTTCGGCGCGCAGGAATCGCAGGAAGTCACCGTGATCTTCACAATCCCGATGGATGTGGAGCTACTGTCGGACGGCGGCGGCGTTTTCATGGGCAGCATGATCGCCCAGGACACGGTCACCGGAGACGAAGCGTCGGTCGCGGTGAGTGTGACAATCGTAACGCCGGGCATGCAGTATGTGTCCGTCGATCCCGGATGTCTGACGGTCGATCTTCTCGGGCCCGGCGCGTCGGCGGATTTCATTCCGGCCTCCATGTACGGCGACCCGGCGGGTCTTCCCACCGAGGCGGCCGAACTCCTAGGCGGCTGCGACACCGCGTTCCCGCTGTTCGAGTGGGCGAGCTATGCGGACGGCTGCCCGGGATATCCTGAGACATGGCGGCCAAGCTACACCCTCACGGTTTGCCCGGTCTATCCCAGCCAGTCGGCGGAGGAGGCAGTATCCAATACCCCTGTGTGGCGCGAGACCGGTCTCACCGACACGTATATCGCGTATCCCCCTTCAGCCGAGCAACTGGCCGGTTTTTACATGTGGCAGATAGAGGCGATTCCGGAAGCGATGCCGGGCACCGGCGTGACCGTGGGTCCCCTGGCGCCTGTTTACAGCGACATATGGGTGTTTTGCGTAGAGGGCGGAATTCCCGGAGCGCCGCCGCTGCCTCCGATCGAGGGCGACCTTCTGTGGGTTCCCGAAGAGCAGACCATCAACGGATGCGGAATGGTGTCTGAGGTCCTGGTGATATCGTCCAGGGCTGCCGAGAGCATCGGCGCGAACACTTCGTTTTCTCTCACCATCATCGACGAGGATGCGGGATCGGTACCGATCGGTCTGAACATGGCGGGCATGCAGTTCAGCGGCTCGAATCCCGCTCCCGACTTCGGACCCGCGGCGATCGAGTTCGGGGTCAACGTCACTCCTCGCGATTTCATCGGCGGAGGCATGAATCCGAGCGACCTTCTCGTGCAAATCTACAACGGGGGAGTATTCCTCGGCGAGATGCAGCTTGATCCGGGCAGCCATGGAAGGCTCAAGCTGAAGGCCGACATAGGCGGCTCGGCTGCGGAATGCTCGATTCTTCTGGTCTTTCCTTGGGACAACCAGCCGTGCTGGGCGGCATGGTCCGAATGGTGGAATCTGAAACATGAGATCGAGGAGGGCTGCGGCGGCGAAGCGACTGCCCTGCAGGAAGCGGTCGATGCGCTGTTGAAGGCTGACGGGCGCTATGTGGCCGCAAGTGAGGCCTGTCAAAGTGCGTCGAGCGCTTATGCGTCGGCCGTTGTTGCATTGAACAAAGCCCAGGACGGTGTAAACGACGCAATGCAGGCTTGTCGGGATTTCTTCTCCATGCATGTCGACCCGGCGAATTTCAGTTTCACAAGTCCCGGCGAGGGTTGGGGCTACATGGAGGCTTTCGGAGGCGCAATCGGCGTCTGGTACAACGGGGAGGCCGGGGCGCAGGCTGTCAACAAGGCGATGGAGACATTTGCCGGGGAGTATCAGAACATATGGGATGCTCTCGAGGCCGCTGAGCAGGATCTCTCCGAAGCCGAGGATGCGGTGGACAAGGCGTCTCAAGCTCTCGACCTGACAAAGGATGATGCGTCCGCGGCTGCCGGTGCGCTCGCCGAGGCGAAGGCGGCGCACCAGAATGCTCTTACCGCTTTGAATGATTGCCTGCAGCGTCAGGCCGACGCCCAGGCGCAGATATCCTGGCTGGAATGGGCCAACTACGATTGCTTCCGGCAGCTTCCCGGAGGGCAGACCGGCAGCGGAATCGGGGTGCCCGGCTTTGAGGGCGGCCCACAGGGTCCGCCGATGGCAGGCGAGCCCGCGGATACGGGAATCGGCTCTGCGCCGGGAGGAGGATGTCCGTGCGGCGATTGCTCCGGAGAATGGCAGGCCGTCAATGACGCCGAGGAAGCTGGGGACAGCGCTCGATCCAACCTGGCCCTTGCCCGGGAAGAGTTGGAGGATCTGAAGGAGTCGCTCGATCAGGCGAATGAGTACCTGTTCGAAGCCCGGGCCGCTGCAAACGCCGCCGAGGCAAGCCGCGATGCATTGAGATACCAGCTCGACACTTTCGTCGACATGCACGTTTTCTCCGATGTGGTGGGGAGCACCCCCGACCACAACTCGAATCACTTCAGCTACAAGGGCGTCGATATCTACTTCAGCGATCCCGACGTTTTCAGCGCGATTTTCGAAGCGATGATGCCTTTGATCGACGAGTTCGCCCAACAGCTTGCCGATGCCGAGGCTGGGGCAATGCAGGCCGACGAGGCGCTGCTCGAGGCGCAGATGACGGTCGACAATTTCCAGGCCGTCCTTCTGACCGACCAGAACCAGGTTACTGAGATGCAATCCAGGGTTGGTCAGGCCGAGATCGCTAAGGCGATGGCGACGGATTCATACTATGGCTGTGTTGATCAACAGAAGCTGTGTCACATCATGAACGGCTGTCCGCCTTATGTCGCTCCTCATGAGGCAGAAGGGTCTGAGGGAGAGACCGGGGCATATCAACCGGGCCTCCCCACAGTTCCGACCGAGGGTGAGCCCGGACTTCCCGCCTGCGACTGCAGTTACGAGCAAGACTCCTACACCTTCGCGCAGGAGGTGCTTGCGAACGCTCAAGCTGCGCTGGAGGCTGCTCAGAGCGCATTTGAGTATGCCCTTGATTATCTGGACGAGGCGGAGGGACGGTTTGCGGACGCCTCCGTTGAGGTCAGTCAGATCGAAGCGGCCCTCGACGCTCTCGATCCGTCCGATCCGGGATTCGCGGAACAGCACTCCTATCTTGAGGGTCTGCTCTCGGATGCGAATCTCGAGCTTACTCTTGCCGAAGCCGCACGCGACGCCGCATCGCAGGCTATGCAGGCCGCGAGCGCGAACCTTGACACGGCGTGGCTGCAAGTGGAGTCGGCGCAGCTTCTCGTGGACATTGCAGGCGGGGCTTACGATGACTGCTTGCGACGACAGACGGAGTATAACGACCAGTGGGGTCTTGGCGGAGGTCAGGGAGGACAGATCGGAGGCGACAAAGGTGTGCCCGGAGCACCAGGTGGAGGACAGGCGCCCGGGGAAGGTGAGCCGCAGGTCGGGAAATGCCCGTGCGAGACTTGCGAAAAGGAATTCGAAGCCGTGCGCCAGGCCAAGAAGGTCATGGACGCCGCGATAGATGCCTGGGCGAAAGCATTTGTCGCTCTCACTCAGGCGGAGGACGCATATGCGAAGGCCAAGGAAGATGAGGCCAAGGCACAGGCGGAATTCGATGAAGCCCAGAAGGCGGTCACTGATCTGCAGTCGCTTCTTGACAACTTCCTTGCGAAAGCCCTTGCGGGAACCGGCGTGGGCACGACGCAGGCGTCCGGATCCCAGTCGGTGACCGAATCCGGGATTACGCTGTACTTCAACAACCTCGGCAAATTCCAGAAGGTCTTCCCGAATGTACGCGATGGGATCAAGGCCATGAGCGCCGAGCTCGCCAAGGCGAAGCAGCGACTGGAGAAGGCTCGCAAAGCTCTGGACGACGCCAAGTACGCGACTTTGCAGGCTGATTCGAGACTGGCCCTGGCGGAGTCCGCCGAAGCAATGGCATATAACGCCGCGCTGTCCGCCTGCGATGCATACAACCTGGCGGTTGACGACTATTTCAACTGCATAATGGACAGAGCCAAATGCATTAACGATCATCCGAAGGAATGCGCGAACGAAAGGCTCGAGCCGGACGGAGGGCTGGCCGAAATCGAGGGCCGCTCCGAGAATTCAGGCGGTTCAGGGGGCGAAAATCGGCAGCAGAGTTCCTCAGGTATGGACGACTGGAGCGGGTCCCAGAGCGGCGCTGCGGAGGGCATTCAGAGCGATCTTGCAGGTGCTGCTCAGGAGCTTCAAGGCGCATCGTACGAGCTTCAAATGGCTCAGGAGGCCTGTGGTGAGCTTGCGAGCGCACTTGATGACGCGACAACTGCGCTTGCGGCATATATCCAGGACCTGGTCCAATCGACGGACCGTCTCGACGAAATCGCAGGGACTCTTCCGGACGGGGCTTTCATTCTCGAAAACTCGCTCAATCCGCCGGAAGGGTATGAGTCCAGGACGGTTGGCGAGTGGGTCATATGCTTCCCCGATGGCGCGGGCGATGGAATCGATGCCTGGCTGCAGGAGAACCAGGCTGCGCTTGAGGAGGCCGGCATGGGTGGACTTGGGGACTGGGCTCTGCCGGAAGCCGTGGTCGAGGCGACGGAGAGATTCGCCGAAGCCCTTGAGCGGCTTCAGGAAGCGTCGGGCAGGAAGGCCGGTCTCGGGGCCGCTGTCGATGTCCTGAACGGTTTCTACGAGGAATGGACTGAGGCCATCGAAACCAGGGATGCGGAGATCGGGGAACTGCTTTCGCAGTTGCAGCAGCTTCGAGATCAGCTCGAGGCGGTCAAAGCGGAATTCGAGTGAGCACTTATAGCAGTTATCTGATTTGCCTGTTTTGTGTTATTCTTGAATGAAAGCTGACGGGAGGGGGCTATGCCCTTCTTCGGACGATTTCTGAGGAGACTGACTCCGATAATCGCGATCCTTTTGGCGGCTGCCTGGGCTCAGCCGATCCTTGCGCAGGACGAAAGCGCTTCCCAAATCGCCACTATACTCAAGCCGCCTGCGGACGAGCCCGTGCCCCCGCTCGATACGCTCATTCTGGTCAGGATCGACTCACAGCATGTCGGTCCGGATTTTTTCTACCTTATCCTTCTCGATGAAGAACCCGTCAGCGCAAGGTGGGACCCGGACGCGCTCACGTTCAGTTACTACCCCGACCGCATGCTTCCGGCCGGCGATCACAGTGTCAAAGTGTTCATGACGCAGGTTGGAGGACCTGAGCGCGAGTTGGTGGCGGAGCAGAAATTCGCGGTCAGGCAGGGGGGAGTCGTACCGGTCACTCCGACCCCGAGGTCGCTTTTCGATCTTGGCGCCGCGCCGCGCCGCCCTCATCCGGTGAGCCCGGTCACGGGGCGGTTCACAAGCGATTTCTTCACTCTGAACGGTCGGGCGAGCATGGACGCGATGATGGTGGACCTGGAGGGTCTCGGGTCCAGGCTGCGTCAGGAGCCGGACAACACATCGATCTTCGACCTGAACGGCAGGGGAAGGTCTGGCGGAACTGACTACAACTTCCGCTTCTATCTTACTACGGACGACACCAAGTACGAGCAGCCCAGAAATCGTTACCTTTTCAACGTGGGCGAGGCCGGTTACGGTTTCGCTGTCGGGGACACCAGCCCCAGGCTTGGAACGCTTGTGATTGACGGCATGAGGGTGAGAGGAGCGTACGGATGGGGGACGTTCGGGCCTGTCACCGTCCACGCTGCTCACGGGGAGGCGAGACGCGAGACCGAATCCAGATTCGATGACCAGGGCCGCCCGATAAACAGGGGTGTCGGAGACCAGCGCCTGTGGGTCGGGAGACTGGGTCTGTGGGAAGACAGCCCGTTCTCTCTTGGATTCAACGTGCTCAGGGGCGAGGAAGGACCGCCCGATATCGAGGGTGCCGGAAATCCCGGCAGCAACACCGTGAAGAGCGCGGATTTCGAGTGGCAATTCGATGACGGGAGAGGAACGGTCCGTGGCGCGTGGGCGGAAAGCGACTACAACTTCGATGATCCGGGTCGGGAGGACGTCTCCGGTGCGCAGGCTGAGGAAGTCGAGGCTAGATACAGGTTTGAGGGTCACACATTGAAGCTCAGATGGCAGCTCATCGATCCCGGGTTCAGGAGCCTGGGCAGACTGTCGCTACAGAACGACCGGGAGACATGGGGTCTTGAGGACAGCGTGAACATGTGGCGCGGTGCGTTGACCGGACGAATGTTCCTGGAGCAATTCCACAACAATGTGAACGACACCCTGGAATTCACGACGACATCGCTCAGGTACGGTGGGCAGGTCAGGTACAGATTCGGGCTCAGAGGACCGTCAATCACAGTCGGCCTGCAGAAACAGGACAGATCGAACGATGCGCCCGAGGGCGAGACCGGCTGGATCGATGACTCGATGAAAACGGTGAACCTGGGACTTTCGCATTCCTTTGAGATGCTCGGGGCGCGCAACGACATAAGGGTCGACTGGCGAACCGGCGACAGAACCAGCAACTCGAGCTCGGTCAGCGGCAGCGCGCAGGACACGATAACGGTCACGCTGACATCCCGGTGGCAGCGAGGTTTCCAGGTCGATCTTCTGTACGGGAATTCTAAGAATGAATATTCTACGGGCGACCGCTCGACGGAAACCGACAGGTATTCGGCCCGCATCTCCTACACTCCGCCTTCAAGGGTGTTCACTTTATGGTCCCGATGGGAGAGCGCCGAATCGGACGGCGAGCCCGACACGTACGATTCCGACAGGGAGACGACCGAGGTCGGGATGCGATGGATGCTCGGGTCGGACTTTGCGATCGAGACCTACGTGCGCTACATCGACTATGACAAGCGGGCTGACGATGTCGATGACTACACCGAGCACACGTACCGGATAATGCTCGTGCAGATGCTTAGGTAGCTGCTGAGCCGCGCCTGAATGCGCAATTTTCTTTGTAGGGGCACGGGATGCCGTGCCCCTTCTCTGTCTGGGCATGGCTACATAATCAGGATTCGCAGACTCGGATTGTCGTCAAGAACCATCGTTCCAGACTGGGGAATTTACCGCTGTTGCGTAGGCCCCTGCGGAGCGCCTGGCTTGAGCGGTGTGCCGCAGTAGGGGCAGAAAGCGAAGTCGCCGGGTAAGCCGGAGCCGCATCTGGCGCAAAAGCACTGCGGGAAGCCGCCGGCTTGCTGAGGGGGGAAGCCGGGGCCGGGCGAACCAGAGAGTCTGGGGTCATGGGGGGGCATATTCCCTTGCGGCGGCACGGTAGGTCGCTGTTTGCTGGCATTGATCACGAGAACAGCAGCGACAGTGGCTATTGCGGCCACCACGAGAACACCGAAAATCAAGAGAAGCCACATCATTGATGAGTGCCCAGTCTCGGAAAGATACCCTGATTCCACAGATGATATTCTATCATGGCCCTTCGCTGTTTCCCAATTGACTCAGGAACGCGGCCTCGTTTGATTCCCCTCGCTCTACCGGAGACCCCGCCTACTTCTTGCTCCAGAGTCCGACGAGGTTGCCGTCCGGATCGGCGAACAGGCCATAATAACCGTACTGCTCGCTGATCAGCGTTCTTCTCGCAATCACAAACGCTCCGAGCTTCTCAGCCTTGTCAATGACAGCGTCGATGTCCTCCACTTTGTAATAGATTGTAACGTAGGGTTTCATCTCGCCCTGCGCCTGAAAGATCCCGCCGTCCGGCTCCTCTCCTGTGTTGACCATCGCGTAGTTCATCTCGGGTTCTTCCCGAATCTCCCAGTCAAACAGGCTCTTGTAGAACCCGATTCCGGCCTTGATGTCCTTGACGCAGATTTCCCAGTGAGCGACAGGATTGGGCATGGCTCTTCTCCTTCCGTCCCGCTTGTCCTCTTCTCTTCTTGGTGTTCTTAGTGTCCTTGGTGCCTTTGTGGTAACTCTTGTTGGGAAAGAGAAACCACTAAGGCACGAAGGACACCAAGGTGCACGAAGAAGACAGGACCGGTAGGTATCCGGGGAAGATTCAGATTGGCTTGTCGACAGGTGCTCCCGTACCGGAATCACCGGACTCCTTGAGACGTTCCGGCGGAATCTTGTCGGCCATCTTGGGATCCAGCGTCACGGCCTCGTTATATGAGCGGCGGGCCTCTTCGCGACGTCCGGCGTCCCAGAGGGCATCCCCGAGCAGCTTCCGGTATTCGGCGTTTTCCGAATCCAGGCTGACCGCTTTCTCGAGCGCTGCGAGAGCCTGATCGATCGCCCCGTTGGCAAGGTGGACCTTCGACAGGACCACGTAGTGAGAGGCTACTTCGGGTTCCAGCTTAACAGAACGATTCGCCGCATCGAACGCTTCCTCGAGAAGGTCGCGGTCGAGGTAGATCAGGGCCAGCTTCTCCGCGACACCCGCAAGCTTTGGTTCGTCAGGATGATTCAAGAGCTCCTGCTCGAACTCAGTTATGGCCAGGTGCATTTCCCCCTTGGATTCGTAGGCAAAGGCGAGGTTCTGGTGGACATACAGTCTTTTCGGATCAGCGTCGACGGCGCGTTTCGAGAACTCGATGGCCTTGTCGAGATCGCCCTTCTGGCGGTACGCAAAGCCCAGATTGTACAGGGCCTCGACATTTTTCGGCTGAGCTTCCACAACCGAAGAGAGGTACTCGATGGCAAGGTCAAGGTCTCCTCTTGCCAGGGCGGCCCGCCCGCCCTCGTAGAGCGCCTGGATGTCGGCCTCCGATGGATTTCCGGGCTCGCCGGTGTCCGGTATCCCGGGACCCTCGTTCCCGCCCGTCGAAAGCTGGCCCGGGTTCTGGGGGCCCGGGGAATCCACAGCCGGGATGCGGTCGAATGAGAAGGGGGTCTTCGGACGCTCGCCTCCGGGCGCAAGCTCCCGGGTACATCCGACGATGAGGATGAGCGTGATCGGTATAAAAATCAGAGTGAGCTTTTTCATAGAGATTTTCGCGTCCTTGAAAAGGCGATGGCATCAACGCCCGGGTCCTCGCCTCTTAATGATACTTCATTCCCTTAATAATATCTTTATTGACGCGTGGGCTGTGCGGCAACCAGCGCAGAACGAGCGTCGCTCTTCTGCAATGATTGTGGCGCCCATACGCCCGCTCCGACGGGCGGATGGGTGCTTTGTTCTCCGTGAGACACCCGTCCGTACGCCCCTCGTCAGGCTCGGGGCGTACGTACGGGCGCCACGGGATTCCTGAAATCGACAGATGCTCTGATTGTGGCGCCCATACGCCCGCTCCGACGGGCGGATGGGTGCTTTGTTCTCCG
>CAYGZQ010000014.1:15469-33672 GCA_964354375.1 uncultured Planctomycetota bacterium | reverse complement strand
TGAGACACCCGTCCGTACGCCCCTCGCTGCGCTCGGAGCCTGCGTACGGGCGCCACGGGAATCTTGACATCGACAGATACTCGGAAACCCCAAAGGAGATCGCCGCTCGCTACGTCGGCTTGACTGAGAGGTCTTCTATGGAGGCCCAGAACTGGTCCATCCAGTCGCGGTAGTCGGCGAAGTCGGGTATCGACATGACGAACTCGCAGGCGTTCGGGCCGCAGTTGAACACGACCGTGTAGGTATGCCAGATGGCGGATGTGGCCCCGGTACCGTGAGTGTTCTCATACAACCGGCAGGTGGCGTCTATGCCGGACACTCCCGCCCACTTGAGCGGGCGTGTTTCGGTTTCGAGCAGCTCGAGTTTCATGGAGTTCAATGTCCATAGCCCGGGGGGCTGCGGGTACGCTCCTGTCAGCGGATTGACTGCGGGATCGAAAGTACCCTTGACGCCTTTGAATCTCCATGTCATGTAGCGATCGTCGGGCCCCATGATTCCTGCGCCGACATTGGTCGCGGTGAGGGGCGGAAACACCCATGGATCTGTCGCACGTCCCTTCTTCACGCGCTGCCAGGTCGCCCAGTCGGTGCTTTCCACCTTGGCGACCCAGCCGTCCGCAAGACGTATCGTTATTCCGTAATCGGGAAGAGACAATTCTCTCCCCGGCTTTGGGGGACTCTCGCTCGAGCAGGAGACAAGGGTGATGGACAGGCAAACAAGCGCCGTCAAGCCGAGATATCGAAGCACGTTCATTTCGTGATGGCGGAGGTGGAGGGATTCGAACCCCCGGTACCTTGCGGTACAACGGTTTTCAAGACCGTCGCCTTGAACCACTCGGCCACACCTCCGGATTGAAGTATAACAGATAGAAGCGGGCGGGGACAGGCACCCGTCGTTCCTGAGCGGAAGAGATCAAGACACCCACAAGCACGCTCGAGGACTCGCTCAGCTTGTGGGCGCCACACGAAAACGAGTGGCGGTTGTTGGGGGGATTCGTGCCTTTTCCCTCGTTGCACCAACAATCAGAAGTCGTATTTTTCCGAGTCTGAGAAGTCGAACTCCTCGCCGTCCTCCCCGTCGGTGCTGACGAGGATCACGCCGATTCTCTCGCCCTGGATAACTTCTTCGCCTTCCCAGCAGTAGATGCCTTCCAGGACGCCGTCCGCAGGGGATTCGAGCTCCACCGCGGCCTTGTTGACCTCGAGCTCGACCACGGGCTCGCCGTACGTGACCGCATCGCCCTCGCTCTTGAGCCAGTTGGTGATGTGGACGTCGTCGACATCGTCGGAGAAAGCCGGGACTACTATGTCAGCGTATTGCGCCATGGCGGTCTTCCTGGTTCGTCGTCCCTTACTCGCGCCCGTACTAATATCCGTCGTCGTCAACGGACATTACGCAATACGATCGAGCGTCTTCGAATGCGTGGAATGGACAGCCGCGGCTTCTATTGCGACCGTGCCGGCTCGGGAATGGGGGCTACGAAAGGAGATGATTCGACCTGGGCGGACTCGACTCCCATAGCGAGTTTCATGCTCACCAACGCCACCTCTATCATGTCTCTTTCCGGTTCCAGGGACGTGATCATCTGGAACAGTCTTCCGGGGTAGGTGAGGATTCTCATGAAAATGCTGTTCGGGTTGAAACGGGCCGTGAGACGAATGAATTCATAGCCGAGAGAGGCGATTATGGGGAGGAAGATCATGTGCAGCGCGAACCTTACGCCGAGGTGCATTGCGCGGAGCGGATCGCCGAAAAGCCACCAGGTGATGAGCGGGAAAGACATAGCGATCAGCAGGCTGAACAGGATGATCGCGAACAGGAAACTCGTCCCGCACCTGGGATGAAACGTGGGGTAGCGAGCGACATCGTCGAGGCTCAGGTCGCTGCCGGCCTCGTACGCGTTGATGGTCTTGTGTTCGGCGCCGTGGTACTGGAAAACGCGCCTTACATCTCTCATCAGGCGGATGAGAAGGATGTATCCCAGCAGGACCATCGCCTTGATGACTCCCTCGACCGCCGACCAGAGTATGCTGAAACCGACAAGATCCGCCGAGGTCCCCTGAGCCTGTGTCGGCATCGAGCCGAGCATCAGCCTGGCAAGCAACACCGGCACGAACTTGAAGACGCACAGGGCGAAGATCAGGCTGACGATTACGATCAGGTTTTCGACTATGGGATTTCGGGGCTTGCCCTCCGGGTCCGCGACCTGGCCCGAGAACATCAGAGCCGAGTATCCGACGGAGAGGCTGTCGATAAGAATGAGGAATCCTCTCAGGAACGGCGCCTTGTACCAGAAGTTACGTTTTCGTTCGTCCTCACCCTCTCGAAGGATTTTGTGAACGATTTGTCCACAGGGAGCTCTGCAGGCTGCGACCGTCCTCTCAGGGCCTTTCATCATGACGCCCTCGACGATCGCCTGGCCGCCGTAAAGGGAGGTCTTTTCGTGACGGCATGTTGTGTCGGACCCGTCGCTGCATGCGGGCTTATCTTCGGCGGGCAAATGGTGGATGTCGGTTCCGAGAGCAAGCATGCCGATGCAATAGTATCAGCGGCTGCGATTCGAGGCAAAATAAAGAGCTATCAGTTCAGCCTGATAGCCCCGTGGTTGTCAGACCCTTCGAGGACCTACTCCTCGGAGACCTGGTATGCGCCCTCGCTGCCCGCATAGCGTCGCTTGAACCTCTCGACGCGTCCGGCGGTGTCGACTATCTTCTTCTTGCCGGTGAAGAAAGGATGGCACTCACTGCAGAGCTCAACTCGGAGATCCTTGCGGGTGCTTCCGACCTGGAAGGTGTTGCCGCAGGCGCAAGTGACGGTTGCGTAGTGATATTCGGGATGTATTCCTGGTTTCATGGCACAAAAAACCTCCGCCTTTCTCTCAGGCGGGCAGCGAAATATACCACGTCTGCCTCAGTATCGCAAGGGCAATGGGGGGTCGCCAGGAGGAAAGACTTACCACCAAGACACAAAGGGCACCAAGGGCACAAACAGGAAAAGAGGAGGGGACATTGAAGCTCGACCCGGGGTGTTATATCATTTCTCAGTTATTGGTCCAGCCGGTCGATCGGCGCAAGGTTGTGTTTTGTCATTGCGAGCTCAGGGCGTAGCGCGGGACAGCATTACCCATTAGTTCACTCGCTTCGGCGGGAGGCAATATGCGTATTTCGCTTTATGGAATCCTGCTCGCGGGCATGGTCCTGTCTTTCATTTGCGGATGCTCAGGATCGTCGCCCGTGACCCCCGGCAATCCGACAGGCGTCGATTCACACGCTGCGGCGGTCAAGGCGGCCCTGGATGGTGTCGAATTGCAGAACACCGAACTCCTTTCGGTGAAGCTCGACGGCAATGAGCTTCTTCCGTGGGGGTTCAAAGACCTGGACCTCCCGTCCGAGGGCACATACGCTCTTGAAATCTTCTCAGCGGATCCCGATGCCGAAATCGCCCTGCGGGTGACTGGCGCATCGCTGATGGTGGGCGGAGGCAGCGCTGATGATTTTCGGGGACCGGCCAGTGGCCCTCTTGCGATAACTGATCTTGAGGAAAGGGTCGGCATTCATCTGGAGCTCATCGGGGAACATCCGCAGGTGAGGGACATAACCGTCAGGACCGTGCCAAGCCCCGATCTTCCCATACCGGCCGTTCCTGGGACGGTCCAGTACACCGATCCCGAAAGCGGCCTGACTTTCGAGATCGCCGAGCGCGAGCTTCTCGTCGGTTTCGCCTCCGGGACACCTGAGAAGGTCGAAGAGACATTGATCGGAGCGCTCGGTTGCGAGATTCTCCGACGGATTCCCCACATCGACGCATACCGCGTGAGAATTCCGTCCGGGGAATCCTATGAGCGGTTCACAAGGCTTTTCGAGACGAGCGGGGTGGTGAGATACGCGGAGCCGAACAGCATTCTCAAGCCGGCGCTGGTTCCGAACGACACGTACGAGGGCGAGGAATACGAGAACGGCCTGGTGCATCTGCACGAAGCGTGGGACATAACTCAGGGGACGGCGGACACCATCATAGGGCTGGTCGACACCGGAGCGATGAGGGACCATCCCGACATTTACGAGAATGTCATCCCTGGTGAAGATTTCATAGACCCTCCGGGGGACGGGCTCGGAGGCGAGACTCCGGGGGACGGTCAGGACAACAATGGGGACGGGGTTCCGGATCAGAATGTGGGTCACGGCACGCATTGCTCGGGGATAATCGGGGCGGTCGGCAACAACTCCGAGGGCGTGACCGGACATTCGTGGCACACTCGAATACTCCCATGCAGGGTTTTCCCGACCAACGGCGATGACGGCGCGATGGATTCAGCGATCGCCGAGGCGATCATGTACGCGGCGGACCAGGGTGCCGACGGCATCAGCATGTCGATCGGAGGGCCGTACGGTTCGTCGACGGAACAGAATGCGATCACCTACGCCTGGAACGCGGGATCGGTGATAGTGGCTGCAGCAGGGAACTCGAACTCCTCCTCGCCTTTCTATCCTGCGTCATTCACGCATGTTATCGGCGTCGCCGCCACCGATTCGTCCGACAAGAAGGCGAGTTTCTCGAACTACGGCAGCTACGTGGACTGCTGCGCGCCGGGCGTCAACATCATATCGAGCATTTTTTACACGCACAGCGGAGACCCGTGGTCGGTCCCGGAGAACCAGCGATACGAGTACATGTCGGGAACCAGCATGGCGTGCCCGCAGGTGAGCGGACTTGTCGCGCTGGTCGCATCGTATTTCCCGACCTACACAACGAGCGAAGTGGCCGACCAGGTGGTTTTCACGGCCGACAATATCGACGCAATCAACCCGAATTACGCGGGCAAACTGGGAGTGGGTCGGATCAACGATTACCGAGCTCTCACGACACCCCTTGCGCCCGAATTCGAAATACTCAAGCTGTGGAGCGATGACGATAATCCGCTGTACAGCCAGGGCAACCGCGACGGTTTTCTCAATCCGGGCGAGACCATTGAATTCAGACCTACGGTACGGAACATAGGCACGAAGGCCGCGCAATCGTGCGTCCTGAGCCTTCAGGGGGGGGACGGCGAGATCGAGTTTTTGAATGAGTCCGTGTCGCTCGGACTGGTCGATCGCGGCTGGACCGTCACGCCCGACGACCCGCTGATCTTCAGAATCAGCCCCCAGATCGATCAGGACACCGATGTGAATCTGACGCTTCACTTCGAGTATCTCAACGGGGACCCGATAGACATTCCCTATGTTCTGTCGATCAGGGCCGACCTCGGCGTGGTGGACATGGTCACGTGCAGCGGCCAGGGTCTTCTGGAGGATGAGATTCGGAAGGGGATCATGGATGTCCCTGCGCTGGCTTTCACGCTGGAGGGCGACACGAACTACGCCACTCTCGACACGTTGACGGTCCATCAGACCGGCACGGCCAAGGCATCCAGCTTCACCGACGTGGAGCTGTGGCTCGATGCGAACGATGACGGGCTATTCGACAAATCGATAGACACGCGAATCGCGTATCGATCGTACGATCATCCCGGCTACCGCGGCATTTTCGACGACCTCAACGATCCGGAGAACGGGTTCGCGGCGGGTATCGACTACGAGGAATTCCCGCCGGTATATTTTGGAGACACCGGCCTCGCCGCTTTCCAGGAGTGCGTGGTCCCGACTGCGCCGGGTGTTCCGAGAACGGTGTTCGTGGTGATCGGGATACTGCCGACTGCCACGACCGGCGACACGGTGCGGATCGGAATCCTCTCCGTAAGCGACGTGGTGGTCCGCGAGCCCGACCAGGTGAGCCCGCTCAATTTCCCGATCCAGACCGATGAGGTCCCCATAGTCGGCACGTGGCTCGATCCCGAGCAGGTCACTCACAGTGGTCCGAGCACGGATGCGCTTTACTCCTGGCGGGTTGAGACCGCGATCTGTCCCGTCACAGGCAATGTCTATTTTGCCTTCGATTCGAATCGGAATGACAGTTTCGATGTCTTCCTTCAGCGCTCGACCGACCAGGGCGAGACGTTTTCGGACGCGGTGATGATCGACGGCGCAAGCGCGAATGAATTTTACCCGGACGTGCAGGTCGATTCGTCGGGGACCATTCACGTTGTGTACTATTCCACAAAGATATCAACGAACAACCGCGAGATTTTCTACGCCCGGTCCACGGATTTCGGGCTTACGTTCGAGGCGCCGGTGCGGCTCACGGATGCGGTGAGGGATTCCCGCACTCCGAAACTGGCGATAGGTCCGGGCGACAGCCTGAACGTCGCATGGCACGACGACAGGGCGGCCATGGACGACTACGATGTTTATTTCATGAGATCGACCGACGGCGGCGCCACGTGGGGCAACACGGTCCAGGTCTGTGATACGAATCCTGCAAGCGAGGAAGTTGCGATTGCGGTTGGCGGCGACGGGGTCATTCATGTCACCTGGGATGAATCCTCGAACTGGTACTCCGCGAATGTGTTCTACTCGCGCTCGACGGACGACGGTCAGACCTGGTCGGCGCCTTTCAAGATAACGTCGGACACGTACAACAATCACGGTTGGCATTCTGACGTTGCTGCGGACAACTCGGGAAGAGTCTACGCGGTGTTCCATTATGTGCCGACAACCGGCGCAGCGGAGGTGAGCGGGCGAGTCAGCTCGGATTCCGGCGCGAACTGGAACACTCCGTTCAACCTGACAAACAACTCCATTCCTGACAGCCGTCCGGGGATCTACTGCCGTCCGGACGGCAGCTATGTGGATATCGTCTTCAGGCGTCTGGAGGCAGAAGCCTGGAACATTGAGCACATATACTCGAAGGACGGGCTTGGGACATGGTCCGATCCGGTGCAGATTTCCAACTCGGTGGGAGGCGACGCTCGTGAGGCGGCTGTCGTCCGTGGTGCGAACCTTAACATCTTCGCATTCTGGGAAGACGCGGTGAATCTGCAGGGCGGGTACGAGATTTTCTACAACAGGTTCCTGTACTGAGCGACGCGAATGAGTCCTTGATGTCCGGCGGGGAAATCCGCGACGTTGTCGGGTATAATTGCCGACGGCGAGGACACACGTTGCGCGAGGGGCGCACCAGATGGAAGCACATCCCGAGCAATACTCCGACGGGGCAAGACTCGAGATCAGAAGAAAAATCCACTTAGCGTACTCCAGGGTCGGACACGATCTGTACGAACTTGCGCATTCTCTTCTCGACCTCCGTCCGGCGGACTCGATACTCGATGTTGGATGCGGGCTGGGGGATTTCCTTGTTACGGTGAGAAATCACGGGCATCTGGGAAGGCTCGCGGCCATCGACCAGAGCCCCGACATCGTGGAGAAAGCCCGGAAGGCAGTGTCCAGACTGGGCTTTCGAGCGGACATCAAGATCGGCAGTGCCGAGACGCTCGAATTTCCCGCAGCCAGTTTCGACTGCGTGACCGCGCTGCACGTGCTCAGCAAGGCGGTGCCGGGGAAGGTCCTGTCGGAGATCGGACGAGTGCTGAAGGCTGACGGACGCGTCATTGTGAGCACGAATTCGAGGATGTCCTACCCTCTGCTGGAGGAGCTCAAGAGCCGCGCAAGGGAGCGTTTCGGATGGTTCCTGGCGAACGAATGGCTGGAGGGTTTCGATTCCGAGAGCGCACAGGAGACTCTGAAGCAGTACTTCGGGCAGGTCGCGGAGTTCCGATATGAGGATGTTCTTCAGTATCCCGACGCGGAAATTCTGGTGGAGCTGTTCCGGTCGACACGCGGGCTGTGGAACGAGAAGATCACGGAGGCGGAGTGGGAGAGGATTGTCGACTGGGCTCGCGACCAGGCTCTGGAGCTGATCCCCGAGCGCGGCTATGCCGAAGATCCCAAGACCTTCTCGCTGTTCCGGTGCACGGCTGCGCTGGGGCTGTGAATATGCAAGCTGAACCTTTTCCAGCCGATAAATGTCTTGTAGAGGAATCCCCTGCCCGGAGCGATTCGCGTTGGTCATGCCAGGCTCGTTAAATACGAAACTAATAATGGCTGTGGGTCTTGACATTGACCCGTCTAACGTGTATATAAGGGGTAGATAAGGCTCTCTGTCATTACTACCCCGGATCCCCCTCGAATATGCAAGCACCGTGGTTTTCCCCGATACCGGATGCGCCTTAGAGTTTGTTGTATGACGTAATCGGTCAAGTGCTTTTGAAGAGGGGCCACGTCAGAGCAAAAGGGAATTGCACTCGTTCATTTGTTGATCCGCCTGAGCGATTCCTTAAGAGCGTGTTTGACACGGCGGCATCCGGAGGAGAGCCGGTGGGCGGACCGAGACAACCGGTCGAGAGCCGGAAGAGGGATGCGCAGGGGAAGGGTCGGGGACCAGCGGAAGGCCGTTCCAGTACATGAACAGAACGAACGCTTCACCGGCTCTGTTTAGGGAGCCTGCGCGAAAGAGACACAAGAAACCATGAAACGCTATAGCGCTGCCGAGACGATCGCGGGGTTGGTTTCCCGGCGGTCTTGGGCGATGTAGGTTGCTCGGGACCGGACCGTACGATGCAGCGCGCAGGGAGTACGAATTTTGAGCAGCACACGACCAAGAAGACATTTTCGCCCGAGAACGTCGCGACCTGAGTTGGACGACGATTCGAGATCCCCGGGCATGTCGAGACAGCCGTACAGGCACAATCGACGAAATCGAGACAGAAAATTGCCTCCCCCACGGGAGCCCGCCGACATTCAGGATCCCATCGACACCGCTGAGAACGAAGGCGCCGGTGGCGGTAACGGCGATCTTCCCAAAGGGGGAGGAAAGGCAAGGATTATGGATATTGCGACATTGGAAGAAAAGACCCTGACGGAGCTCAGGGGCATGGCCAAGGAATGCGAGGTCGGGAGCATCACAACTCTCAAGAAAAAGGACCTCATCCTGGCCATCGTCAAGGCCCAGGCGACGAGCTCGGGCAACGAGTTCGCCACGGGGACTCTGGAAATCCTGGGTGATGGCTACGGATTTCTCAGGCGGAACGGCTTCACTCCGTCCCAGGACGACATCTATGTCAGCCTCAGCCAGATAAAAAGATTCGGGCTGAGAACCGGCGACGTCATCCAGGGGCAGATTCGTCCGCCCAAAGATAACGAGAAATATTTCGGGCTTCTGAGGATCGAGGCTATCAACAACGGCGACCCGGAATTCGCCAAGGATCGCCCGGTCTTCGACAAGATGATCCCGATCTACCCCGAAAAACGGCTTGTGCTGGAGACCTCGCCCAAGCTGATTTCAACCCGGCTGATCGACCTCATCTCGCCGGTCGGGAAGGGACAGCGCGGTCTGATCGTCAGCCAGCCCAAGGCCGGCAAGACCGTGCTCCTCAAAATGATCGCCAACGCGATCAGCGAGAACCATCCCGAAATGGTTTTGATGGCGCTGTTGATCGACGAAAGGCCGGAAGAGGTTACGGATTTCGAGCGAAGCGTGAAGGGCGAGGTCGTGTCGAGCACGTTCGACGAGCGCCCCGACAACCACATCCAGGTGGCCGAGATGCTCCTGGAGAAGGCGAAAAGGCTGGTCGAGCACGGCAGGGATGTCATAATCCTGCTCGACAGCATCACCCGCCTCGCGAGGGCTTACAACCTCGTGATGCCCTCGAGCGGCAAGACGCTGTCCGGCGGTCTGGACCCGAATTCGCTGCATAAGCCGAAACGGTTCCTCGGCGCCGCCCGCAACATCGAGGACGGCGGCTCGCTGACTATCATCGCCACCGCGCTTGTCGAGACCGGAAGCCGCCTGGACGACGTGATTTTCGAGGAGTTCAAGGGCACAGGCAACATGGAGCTTGTCCTGAACCGCGATCTCGCCAACAGACGCATCTTCCCCGCGATCGACATCCTCAAGAGCGGCACTCGTCACGAGGAGCTGCTCTACAGCGAGACCGAGGTCGAAGCGATCAGGAACCTTCGCGCGATCATCGACAGCCTCGGCGACGAGCACGGGGCGGAGTTCGTGATCGACCGCATCAGCAACAAGGCGTTCCCGACGAACAAGCAGTTCATGGAAGCCATCCCCGGATGGTACAACATATTCCTGAAGGGTGATTTAAGGCGCAACGGAGCGGCAAGCCTGAACGGCATTCGCTGATCAACTCCAGGCGGGAACCGGCCGATATATCACTTGACATTTCCCGGTCCGACTCGTGCTACCGAAGTAGATCGGGAACATACAGCCGGCGACCCTCGGGTCGCCGGTTTTTTTGTTATGCGATTTGCAGTGCCGACCACGTCCCGTGTTTCGGGCTTTGGAGCCGACTCGTCCCGTGTCGCTTCCAGTCGTGTTCATCGGGACTGAGTGATCAGGTATACTCTTGGATAGGAGCTTCCGCGGCATGCCTTTCACCCCGTATCATTTCGGCCCTCACACCTGCGTAGCGCTTCCTCTTCAGCGATACCTTGACTTGCCCGTTTTCGTTACGGCGAATATCGTCGTCGACATCGAGCCTCTGATCGTAATCTTTTTCCAGCCGGATTACCCTTTTCATGGGTACTGTCACACGTTTCTCGTGGGGGGCTTGCTCGGAGTTCTGTGGGGCGCGATCGCTTACCCTTTCC
Source organism: uncultured Planctomycetota bacterium (assembly GCA_964354375.1). Taxonomy (GTDB): domain Bacteria; phylum JAJVIF01; class JAJVIF01; order JAPKYR01; family JAPKYR01; genus CAYGZQ01. The sequence continues at coordinate 23,130 of CAYGZQ010000014.1, read as the reverse complement.
GGGATCACATCAGGAGAGCGATGACCGCGCTGCGTTTTCCTTACTCCCCGAGCCTCGGGAAGATGCTTATTTCGGGACTCCTCGGGGTGTGGCTTCACGTGCTCTTTGATGCCGTGATCTACCCCGAGATGAAGCCGTTCTATCCTCTTTCAGTGAATCCCTTTTTGGGCATCCTGGACGGGGGGACGGTCTACGCGATATGCGCATGGTGCTTCGTCCCGGCCCTGGTGATGTACTTCGTGATAGCCGTCAGGAAGCGGGTACCGCCCGCAGGCCATTGACAATATTGAATTCCCGGTTTATAAGTGTATTGAGATTGAATGATTGCAGGAGCGAGTCATGAAAGGTTACTCTCTTTTCCTGGTTTTGCCGACATTGTGGTTGCTGGGGTGCGGTTCGGGTGGGGGTGGGGGGCTGGTGGTCGGGAGCATCCACGGTCCATCGGCGGTGACCGAGAAGACCTCGGCTCAGTACACGGTCACAGCCACAGGGGACACCGGAATAACGTATCAATGGGCAGTCAACCCTCCATCGGCAGGGGTCTTCCAGAACCAGACATCCAATACCGCGACTTTAGTCGCCGCCGAGGTCTCTGCGGATCTTCCCGCGGTGATCCACGTATCGGTGCAATCCGACAACTACGGGCCGGTGGTGAAGAAGAAGCCCATAACGGTAACGGACGTTCACTTCGGGGATTCGGGCAGTCTGAGTGTCTGGGAGATCGAAGGTCCGAGCGAGGTCTTTGTGTATGAGCAGCCTTCGTACAGCATCAGCGCAGTGGGTCCCGAGCAGATTACGTATTCCTGGTCCAGTGATGCTCCCAGCGACGTTGTATTCGGGACACCGCACTTGTCCTCCACGGAGCTGACATTTGTCGATCCGACTCCTCCGGAGGACATTGTGATACAGGTGGAGGTCGGCTGCAGCGACTGCGAGACAGTGACGAGATCGATGACAATCGAAACTCTCGGTGCGGATTTCGCGCAGTCGTATCTTGGGAACGGACACCCCATCGAGGGGATTACCTACCATCGCAACAACCGGTCGAAGCACTTTCTTCCTGGGTCCCTGTCCGGCTACGACAGCGTCATTGTTCCTTACGGGGACCTCGGGAGCTTCGCGGATCTTGTCGTGGACGGGGCCGAGCGCTTGTATGTTGCCGAGTACTGGCATGAGAACATATGGCCGTACGCTTCGTTCAGAGACGGCTATAACCTGTTCTCATTCTGCTTTGGCGATGAACCAGTCGGACCGTACGCGGGCGGGGCGTCGTTGGCTGCGGTCACAGGAGGCGTATATACGGCTCAGGCGGATCGACACAATCAGGAGCCGTATGGGCATGGCCAGTATTACTGGACCCGGCATTTCGTGTTCGGCTTTTATCGCTATGGCGAGTGGCCGAGCGTGACCGTCAGCGTGTCGGATTCCTACGGAACCGTAGCCGTCTCTCCGGACTACGGCAACTGGGACGCTCCGAGCTACGGGAACATATTGCCCCTGCCGGACGGGCGAGTTCTGGTCGGGTATGTGCGGAACTGGTATGACGGTCCGCAGAATGTTTTTGTGCTTGACGAATGGCTCAACATTGAGCACGAGCTGGTGCTTGATTCGCCGATACGCGGGTTCGCCTTCGATGAGTATAACGGCAGGATTTATATCAACACCGCGGCCGGGCTTCACAGCTATGACTGGAGTTTCAACGAAAAATGGAACACGCTTGGGTCGTGGGCGGATTTTTCCACAGACATGCCGATATTAACGGACGACCTTGGGATTCTTGGCTGGGACAGCGGGGCCGTGAAGCGAGTTGAGTACGGGGGAGCATCGGGGCCGACGTACCAGATGCAGGTCTGCGCACGACCGGCCATATTCCAGGACGGGGTTATCGCGGTCCTTGGCGAATCGAGCATTGTCTACCTCGATCTGCAACTGAACCTGCTTGATGAGGTTCCGCTGCCGACCGGACCGGGTACCGGGGACCAGTACTTAAGACCGCCGCTTGTGGACAAGAACGACAACATGGCCCTGATAACGCTGCACGATGTATACATCGAAGAGCGGGACGGTGACATTCTGGATCACCGGACATTCACGCCCGAAATCCGGAATATCCGATTGGGACCGGGCAACCTGTATGTCGCGACTGATGACGAAATCTACGCTTTCTGATGGGTCCTAGGGAAGCGATACGGATTCTCTGACTGTCCGGACGGCGGTTTCCAGTGTTTTCTCGACCGTCCATCCCGTATTGTCGATCAAAACTGAATCGTCTGCGGGTTTGAGCGGGCTTGCGTCGCGGGTCTGGTCGCTTATGTCGCGCGCGAGAACCGCCGCCTTGGTGTCCTGGAAGTGACGATAGATATTCGGGTCCTTCCCGTAATCTCTCATTCGACGTCTCGCGCGCTCGTCGATGCTTGCAGTGAGGAAGATCTTCAAGTCTGCGTCGGGGAACACGGCCGTGCCCGTGTCGCGTCCTTCCGCCACAACTCCCTTCATGCCGCATTCGCACAGGCGTCGGGCGATTCTGCGCTGCAATTCCACAAGGACTTTTCTGACTGACGGATTACGGCTGATGATGCTCGCAGCCTCGCTCACCTGAGGTGTCCTGATCTGGTCTGAAATATCGACGCAGTTCAGGATCACCTTTGCAGCGACGGATTCTTCGACGCCTGGAATAAAATCTATCTGTGCGTCGGCCACAAGGTCGCCGGTCCCGGCTTCGTCCAGCAGATCCACCCCATTCTGAAGTGCGAGGAAAGCGATGGCCCGATAGGTCGCGCCGGTGTCGAGATAAGCGAGTCCCAACACGCGGGACAGTCCTTTCGCGAGCGTGCTTTTGCCGCTGCCTGCGGGACCGTCGATGGCGATGATTATGCATCCGGGGGGCGCCATGGGAAAATTCTACACTATTTTGCAGGGAATGTGGCCCGGTAGCAGCTACTTTTTCGAAGACGAAAAAGGTAGCAGCTACCGGTAATCTGCCTTTGGCTGGTAGCTGCTATCCTTGCCGTCTTCGGCAAGGTAGCTGCTACCGGCGATTGACGTCCGATCAGAACACCGGTGTTGTGTTGACCGGATCGCAAAGAAGGACCGTCTGATTCATCGTGGCGGACCATGCGATGAAAGTGTAACCGACGTCGGTGGGCTGATACTTGTAGACACGCCCTCCCAGAAACGCCTGCCGGACAGTCTCGCGATCGCTCTCGGTCAGGATATCGTCGAGAAGGCTCGGGGACCCGGCGGGATACGAACCGTTCTCATCTTTCCAGTGCCACAGGGCCGATCTGATCGCCGCGAGCGCGTTGTCGACGTCGGACTGATCCGCCGAGTTGGGCGGAGAGAACGCTTCAGGACGCAGCAGCAGAAGAGCGCGATGCTCCTGATCCAGGACGGCAAGTCCGTCCGATGTCTTCTCCGCGTCGACGATTGCATGCGCGGGCGCTTCGCTCGGGAGCCGGTTTTCCCATATCCCCTTAACAGTGAAGCGCTGCGCGTCGAGCTCGAAAATCTCCGCGTCCTCCATGGAAACCCAGAGAGTGTCCGATTCGGAATCCGCTTCCAGGAACCTGCAGCCGAGCGCGCTCAGGGAGACGATCTCGTTGAAGGCGTCCAGCTCCGGATTCACCCTCAGCCAGCGGGTTTCGGTTGTCCGTGCGCCTGCGCAGAGAAACCATGCGACCAGCCCGCCGGTGATGTCGCCGATTCTCGCGTCAATGATCCGTCCCGGAAGACCGATCTCGGACCCGGGATTCCATGAGCCATCGCTGCCGAGAAAGCCGAGGGGCGACGCAATCTCGGCGCCTGCAAGAACCCCTACAGCGGAGTCTCCCGAAGTGAGAATGTCCGACAGGTAGCAGTCCGGCTGGGCAATGTCGGCGATAGACTCGGTCCTGAGAAGTGTCCCTTCTTTGTCGATCAGCATCAGCGACGAAGTGAACGGAATCTCGGTTTCCGGGACCGACAAGGCTGTCGGGTCTGCGGACATACTGAATGGGAACTGCTCGAACCCGGCCCGGATCCCGCCGTCCAGGTCGATGCTGAGAGATGTGGTCTGGCGGATGAAGTCGGGCATCGGCTCCCGGTAGACGAGGTCGGGTTTCGTGCCGGGCCCGATGCTGCCTGAGGTCCCCAGGGCGAAAATCCCTGTGTCGGATGATGGTCGAAGCCTTGCGATCCCCCAGTACTGACCTTCCTCCTCGGCGAATATGTCGTCCCAGTAGAGGCTGCCGTCGCGTCCGGACGCCAGGCGGTGGGAGGAAATCATGGCAGGAATTCCGAATGGTATCCGGCACACCTCGAATCCCTGGTCGAGCGCGGGATCGAGGATCGAGATCGCCCAATTCTCGTCGCGCTGTGTGAGCACGTGAGCGCGACCCGTGTCATCGACCGCGCAAGCGACCGCCGGACGGTTCATCTCGATCGCGTCGGTCACCGTGCCGTCCGCGCCGATCAGAACGAGCGCATAACCCTTGCCCAGGTTCTGTCGAAGAGCGTCTTCCACGCCGAACAGCACCTGTTCATCGTCGCGCCTCAGACTTTCGTCTCTCAGCGAGAAATATTGATCGTGCCATTGCACATCGCTGAGATCGCAGACGATCGCGCATACGGCGATGGTTCCATCCGGGCCGCACGCAATGTCGGTCGGTGACAGATAACCGTCCACGATAGCGTCCAGTCCGACCCTCCATCGGATCATGCCTGTCGGCTCAACCAGGAACAGGTCCGGCTCCTCAAGGATGACGAAACCCATAGGATGTCCCACGGCGGTATCGATGTGCCGCACGGTCATGGTGAGATTGAGGGATGCCGAGCTGTCGCCTGAGATGTTCAGGAGGACTCGACGACCTACGGCCCAGACATCCCCGCTCGGACCCTGCACAAGCCCGGATGCCCGGAGGCCGGGGTCGGGTAGCCTTTCGAGGAACACGCCGGTTTCCCGATCGAAACGCTCGGCGATGGAGCCGGCCCAGGATGCGGGAACCGCCCAGAGTGCGTCGCCGGAAGGCATGATGCGATCGAGGCCCCAGGGGGAGGGGGGAATGTCGCCGGGAAGGCTCGCCGCCTGCGGAAGCGGGATCGTGGAAACGGCGGTGCTCGTGATGTTCCCAAGCGAGTCGGCGAACTTCACCCGCGCCCGGTTGTTTCTGCCGTCGACCAGGATGTAGCCGTCCCCGTCAAGGAAAACCCCTTCGAGCGAGAGACATTCCGCGGGATTGTCGGCGATCAAAATCTCGATCGGCTGCTCAGACGCGCCCAGTGCGCGGACAGGGCCCAACAGCAGAAGGATCAGAAGAGGGAGGTATTTGCAGATTCGGTTGACGGGCATATGGACCGGGCCGCCCCACTCGCGGGTCATCTGCCAAGTATAGCACTCACACGATTCGGGAAGCCTGCAATTCCTTCGATCAGCCGCCGCGCATCGCCGCTCCGAGGAAACTGAGCCCGATGAACGCCAGCATCCCCGGCCATCCCTTGGCTGAGAACGAAATCCCGATAAGGACGATGCCGAAGATGTAACCTGCGAGGAATCCCGCGAGACCGAGGATGATCACGTCCCACAGGATGTAAATGCGAGTGTAGACCCCTTGCCAGTACTGGATCTGGTCCGGCGGAAGCGTCCTGAGGTCTTCCGCGTAGACTCCCTCGGATTCCATTCTGCTTTTCAGCGCGGCATTGACTATGGGATTGATGACCAGGGCGGTCAGCCCCCAGAGAATGGCCATTCCGATGATGAAACCCAAAGACCGATCCTCCAACCCTGCGATCTGGATGGAAGAATAGTAGCGGCTCTGACTGAGGAGGTCAACAGAATCGGGAGCCCACCGCTATTGAGCGCACGGGCACACGCCATCGGTCGCGTAGTCGACGAAAATCGTGCCGTCTGAGCAGATCCAGATGTCGACGGAGTCGTCACCGATCTTGTCGCCGCCCTCATCGTCTACCGGATAGTCCCACTGATCGGCCTTGTTTTCCAGGTCCTCGTCGTCACCGCGATCGGTGAAAAAGAGATTCTCCTCAGGTACCGGAGATTCCTCATTTTCCAGGTATCGTCTCACGGCCTCATCATGCGGATGGTTGTAGCCCCGTCCCGCCGAAAAGACGACGTATGTCGGGCTCACGGCCTCAATGAAATCATCCGAGTTGCTGTCACGCGCTCCGTGGTGAGGAGCAATCAGAACGTCGGAATCGATCGAATGCAGGTCGTCGTCATACTTGTCTTTCTCAACCAGGTATTCCTCGTTTTGGTGCACCGCGTCGCCCGCGAACAGAATGCTCCTGTCGGCGAATTCGAGCCTGACCACAATACTGGTGGAGTTCTTGTCGTCTCCAACCTGGGGCCCACCCCAGCCGCAGAGCATTGTCAGGGTCACGGGATACCTTTCGCCCATGAGGGGAATTCGAGTCCCGTGCGATCGCGAGGAGTTGCGCCTGGTCTTAAGGTTCGTCTGATCGCATCCTTCATTGCGAAGGAGATCCCGGATCTTGCTGGTCTCCATGCCGGTTCTCAGAACCGCCCGCAGATTGTAGTTTGCGGGCGATCTGAGAAGGTCATCCACACCATTCACATGATCACTATGGGCATGACTGAGTACGAGAAGATCGATCGGGTCATGATCCGGATTCAAGGCCTGCATCTGCTCCGCGTATATGCGTGCCTCGTCGGTTTTACTTCGGGAGTCGGAGATTTCGTTCGAGCCTGCGTCGTAAACCATGAAATGGCCGTCGGGCATGCTCACGATGCAGTAGAGCCCTTGCCCTACGTCCACCACCCTCACGTGCACGTACTGAAGTTCCTCCTGCGCGCTTGCGCTGAACGTCAGCGCCACCGACAAGAGCAGAATCAGAATTCTCCTCATGGTCTTTCTCCTCTTTTCTGTGGACCCCTGCATTTACAGAGAGGGGTTCCGGAATTTCCGGCACCGGCGGGAATTGTACGAATATCTGTACGTTCCTGCAACCTTGAGTGCCGAATGCGTCGCGCATTTCGGGAATCGGAAACGACGCGTCCCGCGTTGGAGAGGGACTCATCCGCCCACTGTGTGCCGCCTGGAAAAGCGGCGGACCCGGAAGGGCAGGGTTTGACCATGGTTAAACCCGGATGATATTATCACGCGGCCTTCCAAAGGCAAGGAGACAGTATGGCTGACGTCAAAGTGACACTCGACACGATATCGTCGCTCGCCAAGCGGCGAGGGTTCATTTTCCAGTCGTCGGAGATTTACGGCGGGCTGGCAAGCTGCTGGGATTTCGGACCCTTAGGTGTCGAGCTCAAGAACAATGTGAAAAACCTGTGGTGGAAGCATGTTGTGAGGATGCGGGAGGATGTGGTCGGGATGGACTCGAGCATCCTGATGCACCCGGACGTGTGGGTCGCGAGCGGTCACGTAACCGCATTCCACGACCTTCTCGTGGACTGCCTGGGCTGCAAGACCCGCACCCGCGAGGACCATCTCGTCAACGGCAAATGTCCCCGATGCGGCGGGAGCGAGTTCACCGAGCCGCAGAAATTCCAGCTTATGTTCCAGACTCAGGCGGGCTCGACCGAGTCGGGCAAAATGGATGTCTGGTTGCGTCCGGAGACGTGCCAGGGCATCTTCGTCGACTTCAAGCTGGTCCAGACCGTCAGCCTCAATGAGACGGTACTCTCCTTCGTGATCTAC
>CAYGZQ010000014.1:0-15459 GCA_964354375.1 uncultured Planctomycetota bacterium | reverse complement strand
TTCGTAACGAGGTCACGACGAAGAGCTTTATTTTCAGGTCGCGCGAATTCGAGCAGATGGAGATGGAGTTCTTCGTCAAACCTGAGACGGCGGACGAGTGGTACGAGCATTGGCGCGAGCAGAGATGGAACTGGTACATAAACGCCCTGGGAGTCCGAGAGGAAAACCTCAAGCTCGAACCTCACACTCCCGAGAAACTCGCTCACTATGCCAGGGCCGCAGTGGATGTCATCTACAACTTCCCGTTCGGCTGGCAGGAGATCGAGGGGATCCACAACCGCACCGATTTCGACCTCAAGGCCCACCAGGAGCATTCGGGCAAGGAGCTTCTGTATTTCGACCAGGAGACAAACGAAAAATACACGCCGTGGGTGATCGAGACATCCGCAGGGGTCGAGCGAAGCGTCCTCGTGACGCTGGTCGAGGGCTACTGTGAGGATGAGATCGGCGGCGAAAAACGCACGCTCATGAAATTCAAGCCCGAAGTTGCGCCTGTGAAAGCAGCGGTGTTCCCGCTCCAGAAAAACGCGGACCTTCAGGAGATCGCCACGAGGCTGTACAAGGAACTGAAGGAACAATGGAACGTGCAGTACGATCTTGCGGGAAACATCGGGAGACGCTACCGCAGGCAGGATGAGATCGGGACACCGTACTGCATAACCGTTGACTTCGACACCCCCAAAGACAACTCAGTGACAATCAGGGAAAGAGATACAACCGAGCAGGTGCGAATCGCACTGGACAAGGTGAAGGGTTGGCTGACGGAACGGCTGTAGCTTGCGCGAAGCCGTCCGGCTTGCTGTTCCGTTGAGAAATCCGTGGAGGAAACAAGGATGAGAACGTTATTCGCGATTTTTCTTCTGGCGATGGTCATGACGATACCGGCCCGGGGGCAGGAGGTGTCGGACGCTGTTTCGCCGGAGATCCAATGTCACGCGCTGTTCGTGACCATCAGTCCGGAGCAGAACTCGCTCGTCGTGGCGGACATGGTGACTCTGACGGGTCCTGCCGAGGACATTTTCTCGTTCACGCTCAACAGGAATCTGCAGATCACCAGGCTCTGGTGCGGGTCGGGCAATGATGTTCAGTTCGAGCTTGTCCCTTATGAGGGAGCGGGAACTGGCGAGACATCCGAGACCGAGACCGTACAGACTGTCAGGGCGCATCTGCCGAAGGGCGCAAACCAGTTCAGCATCTCGTACGAAGGCGTCATCAACGAGCCTATCGATCCCGGCACGGCGCTGGGGAGGGTGAGAGGCGATTTCACGAGCGGGATAATCTCTCCTGAGGGAGTCTATCTCTCCGGCGAAAGCGGCTGGTATCCCGATACCGAGCACTCCATGGCGACTTTCACCGTTTGCGTTACGGTTCCTGAGCCCTGGAAGACGGTGACGCAGGGGGATCTCGTCAGCCGGTCCGTTGCCGAGGGCCGGGAAACGAGCTTGTGGTCGGGGAGCATCCCGAGCGATGGCTGCGTGCTTGTGGCAAACGAGTATTTCGTCACGACCCGCGAGATCGGGGGCGTGGTGTGCAGCACGTATTTCTACCAGGACGATCCTGCGCTGGCGAATTCCTTCCTGGACAAACTCGAGCAATACATACCCAAGTACGTCGATCTTCTCGGACCCTATCCCTATTCGCGATTCGACATCGTGGAGAATTTCTTCTCCACGGGCTACGGCATGCCCGGGTTCACGTTAATGGGATCGCGCGTGCTGAGGATGCCCGCCGCGACCACGGAGGGCTCGCTCGCGCACGAGTTCGTGCACGGCTGGTGGGGAAATTTCGTCTATTTCGACGCGAACAAGGGCAACTGGTGCGAGGGGCTGACCTCATTCTCGACTAACTACTATTGGAACATCCTTGACGGCAGGCCGGATGATGCCAGGCATTTCCGGTTCAGGAGCATGGTGAGGTATTCCGTGGATGTGGGTCCCGAGGAAGATTATCCGCTGAGGCAGTTCCGCACGAAGATGACCGAGGTGGACGGCGACATCGGGTACGATAAATCGTCCGCGGTTTTCATTATGCTGCAGGAGATAATGGGGAAGGAGAAGTTCTTCGAGGCATTGCGTCTGGCGGTCGAAAGGTACGGAGGGGAGGTCGCGACCTGGGACGATTTCCGGACGGTTTTCGAAGAGGTCTCAGGGCATGATTTCTCAACTTTTCTCTCAAGCTGGCTGGACAACGCGGGTGCCATGCGTCTCGGGATAGAGGAGATAAGTCAGACCGAAACAGAGGAGGGCTACAAGTTGAGGTTCAGCGCGGTCCAGGAGGGGAACCTGTTCGGGTGCTTCGTTCCCATACAGGTGACATTCGAGAACGCGGAGTCTGTCCTCACGTCTTTCCCGCTCTTCGCGCAGGACCAGCTGTGTGAGTTCGAATTTCCCTCGCGCGTCCTGTCCTTTCAGATTGACCCCGACTACTACGTGTTTCGTCGGCTCACGAGAGAGGAAATCCCGCCATGTCTCAAGGTCACGCTGTCGGGAGACCCGCTGTTGATCATTGTTCCAAGCGGGGGCGAGAGCGATATGGTGCAGGTGATGAGCCCGATGGGTCCGCAGCCGGGCCCGAGGGAAATAGGCGTGAAAGATCTGTACAAGGAGGTCGCCGACTCGGTCGTTTCCAGCGGACTCAACGCAGTCATCAAGTACGATGACCAAGTCACCGACGACGAGTTCCGGTCATCTTCGATTTTGTGCCTCGGTTCTCCGGTCTACAATTCCGTTGCTGCCAGACTCGCAGGCGAAAGCGAGCAGTTGGGCATCGGCGACGGCAGCTTCTCGGTTAACGGCACTGAGTATGCAGGCGAGGGAATGTCGGCGCTCGTCACGATCAGAAATCCGTTCAACGCGGATCGCGACGTGACTTTCCATTTCGGCAACTCGCCCCAGGCGGTTTTCAAGGCAAGCTACATGTTTTTCTACAGCTGGGATTCGTACGTTGTGTATGACGCCGGGAACATGCTCGGTCGCGGCGAATGGGACATGGGGAAGGGTCCGCTTCATTACGAGCTGTAGGTGAGATTCTTCCAACAAGTCAGTCGGTATCTTGATCAGGCTTTCCAGCCTGCCGTTCGCGGAGCTTCCAAAGCGGCAGACCGGCGAGTCTGCCCCGCGCCTGTCACGCGTTTATCGCGCAGGACGGAATCGTGGAATGCTCCATCTCGATTCCCCTCCCGAACGAGGGGACGTACTCCTCACCCTCGAAGGGTCCGTGCAGAACGATCTCCGGGGGAGCGTTCGTGATGTAAGTTACTGTGAATATGAGCTCCCCGTCCTGGTAGCCCTCGATGATGAAGACATTCCTGGGGCTGTTAAGCTTGATGTTCTGACCGTCCAGAATCGCGAGCGCGTTGTAGCCGATGCGACCGGCATCATGTCCGCTGCCGACGCCCTTGACGACCATGTTGAATTTCCCGGGCTCGAGCGGGTCGAAGCTCACGACGTGATCGTCGAACAGGTCCTTGCGAAACCCGATCTCCTTCATGGTCATGTTGGCGAGCCGCGAGTCGACGGTCTCCTGGGATGTGAAGAGGTAGTTGTAGACAACGAACCCACCCCAGACGACGGCCAGGGCGACAACGATTAGAATGAGATTTCTTAGCACCGTAGTGTCCTCCTGAAAAATGGTGACTTTCTCAATCGTTAAGAGAGCGATTCGGGGGTCGGAGGTTCGATTCAGTCGTGCCGAATGCGTCTCGCATTTCGGTCCTGCGCGACTCGGGACGAGTCGGCTCCGTGATCCGAAGCACGGGACGTGCTCGACACGGAATACTACTCCCCGTACTGCTCCTCGATCCATTTCCGGTACGCGGCCTGCTTTTCCTTCACATTGCGCCACCATGTCTCGTTGGCTTTGTACCACTCGATCGTCAGCCTGATGTTCTCCTCGAAATCGTACCTGGGCTTCCAGCCGAGCGCTTTCCCGATCCTGGACGGGTCGACCGCGTGCCTGGTGACATGTCCGGGGCGATCCTCGACATGCTTGATGAGCGATTTCGGCTTTCCGAGCGAGTCCAGGATTATACCGGTGATCTCCAGGACTGATCTCTCGCAACTCGACGAGACGTTGAAAACCTCGCCGTTCACTTTGCCGTCGTCGGAGCGAAGGAGGAGGTCGATCGCGCTGCAGTGATCGAGGACGTAAATCCAGTCGCGCGTATTTTTCCCGTGGCCATAGACGGGTAGGGGCTTATCCTCAAGGGCATTGGTGACGAAAAGCGGGATGAGCTTTTCAGGGTACTGGAATGGTCCGTAGTTATTGGAGCATCGGGAGATGGTTACGGGAAAGCCGTAGGTTGCCCAGTAGCTCCAGGCGAGACGGTCGGCGCCTGCTTTGCTCGCGGCGTACGGGCTTTTCGGCTTGAGGTCGTCCCCCTCTTTCGACGGGCGCTCCTCGGCCTCTCCGTATACCTCGTCAGTGGAAATATGCACAAATCGCTTGATCCCGCTGCGACGTGCGGCTTCCAGCAGAATGTATGTGCCGAGGACATCGGTCTTGATGAAGGTACCGGCTTCCCGGATCGAGCGATCCACGTGGGTCTCGGCCGCGAAATGCACGACCGTATCGATTTCATCCATCAGTTCCGTCACGAGCCGCTCGTCAAGGATGTTCCCGTGGACAAACCGGAACCGCGCGTCGGCGCGGATTTCATCGGAGAAATTCTCGAGATTGCCCGCGTAGGTAAGGGCGTCGAGGACGACGACCCGGTCGTCCGGGTGGTTCTCCAGCGTGTATCGTACGAAGTTGGAGCCGATGAATCCGGCCCCGCCGGTAATGAGTATTCTCATCAGGAGTCTCCCTTACGCGCCCGGAAGAAAACATTCTAGACAGAGCGACCGGGAAGGGCAAGCGAAAGAGGGATCAAACAGCATCGGACCGATGATGCCGGAAAACTTCCCGTAACAGTAAAATAGACCGGGTCCGATAAGTATGATATATTTAGGTAGCCCTAGGGGGGCACGTGTTTGGGTGTGTCCCGACGACGGCTCGTATCCAAATCTGCGGCCCATGTGCCGCATGAGCAAGGAGCCCGGACAGGTTATGCCGAAATTCAACTTCTCAGTACGCGACCGCGGCGGCAAAACGATCAACGGCACGGTGACCATGGACAGTCGGGAGCAGCTTATCGAGCGGCTGCGCGACCAGGGTTATTTCGTCAACAAGATCACCCAGATCGGCGAGAACACCCTGTACGAGAGGATCGACAAGGCCCTCCAGAGAATGACCCCGGTCAAGCTGAAGGACCTGTCGATATTCGCACGACTGCTGTCCACGATGATCAACGCAGGTCTGCCGATCCTCCGATCGCTGAGGATCATCGTCAAGCAGACGGAGAACCCGCACCTTGCGGAAATCCTGCAGGAAGTCGCGAAGATGGTCGAGGAAGGCTACTCGCTGTCGTACGCGATGGGTCAGCACCCGAAGGTGTTCAACAGCCTGATCGTGAGCCTCATCAAATCAGGTGAGGAGTCAGGATCGCTGGACATCGTTCTCGACCGAGTCGCCAAAGACTTCGAGCGGGAGATCGAAATCCGTCAGAACGTACAGGCCGGCATCAGGTACCCCGTAATCATCATGAGTGCGACGGCCATTATCCTCACTTTCGTTCTATGGTTCGTGGTTCCGCAGTTCGTCGACATTTTCAAGAGCATGAACGCCACACTGCCGTTTATGACGCGTATCCTGATCAAGATTTCGGACGCTGTGGTCCATGGCATGCCTTTCATAATCGCAGCATTATTCATCATATTCGTGGCCGTTAAGTATGCGTCCAACTTCCCGGTTTTCAATCGTTTTATCGACGCGGTTCGCCTCAGGCTGCCGGTCTTCGGATTCCTCCTCAGACGTATTGCGCTTTCCCGTTTCGCGAGGACTTTTTCCATCCTTCTCAAGTCCGGCGTGCCGATCATCAAGAGCCTTACCGTGGTAGAGGAGACCGTCGGAAACGCGGTCATAGCGGCCGCTGTGGCGAAAGCGAAGATATCCATTAAGGAAGGAGAGCGGATCAGCTACCCGCTTGAGGAGACCGGCGAGTTTCCCCCCATGGTCATCGACATGATCGCCGTCGGCGAGGAGACCGGCGCGCTCGACGACATGCTTCAGAAGATCAGCGACTTCTACGATCGCGAGGTCGACTACACGGTCGACGCTTTCACGACGATGATCGAGCCGGTTCTGATCGCCGGCATGGGTATCGTCGTCGGGTTTATCGTAATCAGCCTCTACCTTCCCCTGTTCAGCGCGATCCAGAACATGACGGAATCGCAGACATCTCACTGATCCCCGTTTCGCCGGTGTTGAAAAAAACAGCCGACCCTCAGGGGTCGGTTTTTTTGTCTGGGGCGCTATTGCCGGCTTGAGTCGACGTGCGCATCCTGGACCGGTGTGACAGGACCCGTCGAAGCTCCACGACCACCACGCAGATTCCGAACCACACAAGAGCCGTCCATCCCGGAAGCGGCTGGATCGTGACACTGACGTTCGGGATGTTTGCGAAGTCATGGGCGACGGTCATCAGTGCGGTCGCGAGATGCCCCAGGATTCTGTTCAGGAACATCGATACGGCAGGGCTCGCGAAGCCCGCGAGTCCGCTGAGTGCCCCGAGAAACAGGATTATCTGGGCGATGGGGACCGCGAACAGATTCGCGACGAACCCCGATATCGAGACGCGCCCCACTGTGCAGGCGAGCACGGGCAGCACGCCTATCTGGGCGGACAAGGTCACGAGGGTCCAGTCGGTGAGCAGTCTCAGAAAGTGGCGGAGATGAAAAATCACTGCGTTCACGAGAGACGATAGCGGTGCGCCGCGCTTGCGACGCGGTTTCGTCAGGGGTTCCCGCGAGGAGAACGCTTCGAACATCGGCGGACCCAGGTACACGATCCCGAAACTCGCGGCGAACGAAAGCAGAAAGCCGGTGTCTCGCGCGAGAAGAGGGTTGTCGAGAAGCCAGAACAAGCCGGCTGCCGACAGCGTCGCCAGTCCGTACGCTCTTCTTCCGATCCCCACCGCGATCAGGAGCACGCATCCCATCACCGCAGCGCGGAGTATCGACGGCTCGCCTCCCAGAAGTTGCGCGAAGCCGATCAGCATGGTGCCAAGCAGAACGAGGAGCGCCCATCTCGCGGGCTGCGGCAATCGGACTCGTCCCAGAAGAAAAAAGACGGGCAGAAAGAGGAGGCTGACCTGTGCGCCGGACGCAACGATGAGATGAGAGAGGCCCGCGCGGTAGAAATCCTTCGCCCATTCGCCTCCGAGGCGGCGTCCCTTTCGTCCGAACGTTATCCCTGCGACCAGCTCGTCCTCCGGCTTCTCGAGTCCCCATGAAAGGTGACTGATGAGGAGGTATCGGAAACTGTTGACGGCGGACCGGGAGGGGGAAGGAGCGCTTGACTGGTCGAGACTCACGCCGGTGAAGGGGGGCGCGATGACTGCGCGCGCGCGGTACCTGAGCAGAATCGGGCTGTGAAGCTCCTCCGGATCGCATGTCAACTTTCCATGGACCTGGTAGCAAGCGCCCGCTACCCCCGCGAAATCGCGCCGCACCACTGCCAGCACGATACCTCTCTCGGGTTTCCATTCCCCTTGAAATGCGGCTCCGGTTCGATCGAATCCCTCGGCCCTGACGAGTTCCAGGTCGATCGGCAAGAACCTTCCGTGGGCGCATTCAAAAGCGTCGCCGGTCGCTCGACCGACCACGGTGCAGCCCGCGTCGAACGGAAGACCCTCCACTTTGAGCGGCTCCGGCCATGTGGGCAATTGCGTGATCCAGAGGTTTCCGACCTGGAAGGCCGCGACGCAAGCCAAAGCGAATAGAGCCCATGGGTATTTTCTCAGGGGAAGAAATGCGACCAGCATGGCGGCCAGGAACCCAAGGTCGGGCCACAGAGATTCAGGCCGCTGGGCCGGTGAGCCCGTGAGGAGCCCGAGCAGGAAAGCCGTAAACAGAACGGGGAATCGCACGTTGACCTCGACCGGCACCAGGAATTTGTCGATATAACGAACCGCGACCCGCATAACTGACGGGTCGCGGCAAGAAAGGGGAGAGAGGGAGGAGATTTCAGTTCCTTGAGGCCGGACCGCCGGCTATGTGTAGCGCGATCACCGGCTCCGGAGAGCCGTCGGGCTGTCCGGCATGTATCTGCCCGTGAGAGTCGACGCGCAGGCATATGTCGCCCGTTGCGGCGTCGATAATGTCGAACGCCACAGTGCCCGTTCCGGTCGGCCAGCCGTACGCGCCCAGGATGTAATCGTCCGCGAAGCCGTCCCGGTCGAAATCGTACGACTTGTAGAAAAAGCAGCCCGGCACGCAGTCGGAGCCGTTCATGTGATAGAAAGTCGCCTGGATGGTCTCCCGGACCGACGGATCCGACAGCCCGTTCGCGCACAGGAGCACATGATCCGGGTCGCCGAAGCGCGAGTCTCTCTTCAGAATGGGAAGCCATCGCACCTCCCAGGAGCTTGTGGGCTGGTCCAGCGCGACGAGTCGAGTGGGGGCGCCGAAACCCGTCAGCAGAAACATCGGATTGAAAAGCCTTGAGCGCAGATGCGGCGCATACGGATTGGGCGGATATGAGCTCAGCACGCCGCTCGTTACGAGGGGGTCACTGCTTCCTGATTCTCCTTCAACCGTTCCAGAGCCTCCGGTTAATCCTTCAGGATAATGTCCGAACCGGACATAGTACTCATCGATAGCATTTCGAACAGTCGCCAGGCCCCTTGCCAGCTCAAGATCATCGGAAGCCGAGGGCGGTGGGGCGGGCATGACGGTCGGCGCGAGCAGGGCGAGCGCGATGATCGCGCTGACCGCATTGGCGACCGCCACTCCGGACAAGATTCTCCTGACCGGAGGTATTGCGAGCATACATGCAAACGCTGCCGCTTCGATCACGATTGCTCCCAGCGCCAGGGGTCCGATCGGAAGAACCGGCACTCCCTTCATCCTCGCGAAAAGCAGCGCCACAAATCCGGCGAACCCGGATATCGCGTTCGCCATGAGACAGACGGCGATTATCTCTGCAAGGGGCCTCCGTATGAAAAGCACGAGGACGAGAATCTCCACGACCAGACCTGCCGCGAGGACAGGCCACACCGAATGCCCTGTAACGCCGGTCTCAAGCAGCATCGGGTCCGCGTGGACCGGGGTAGCGGCTAAGAGGAATCCTATCAGCGCTGTGAGCGGGATTGCTTTCCCTGCAGCGGACAGGCCGGCGAATCGATTGTAGGCGAGAGCTTGAGCCCTCATGGTTTCTCCTCCACAGGCCCTCAACCGTACGGTTGGCGTCGATTGGGGCCGGCATCGCCTTTCGATCAGTCAAAATGAGTTTCCCAGGCGATGCGCTCCGAAGGAGAAAGGCTGGGTCCGTTGCGCTCTATGCTATAATCGGTCGTCCGTTACTCTTAATTAAATCTTATCACTCTAATTTTACCACGAGAAGTCGAGATATCGTGTCGACATTGTGGTGGATTCGGCAGGCGGCATTATACTGAATGATACCCGTCGGGAGGGCAATTCCTGAGCCATTCGCACCGTCGCGGCTGAGAAGACTCATCGGACCGAACGGCCCGCCGTTTGGGTAGACGAATTTTCCTCCGCAAAGGTTCGCGAGCTTGCGCGACGGGCTGCGCATTTGGTTTCATGTACTGGTGGAGACTGGTGCAGTCAGCAACAGGGTTCTCTTCGCGATGGTGCAACATGGGACACGCTGGAAGGGGACCCGCTGCAGAGAACTGGAGGAGCCGGAGTGCTTATTATCAGATACCTCAAATCAGCCGCAGTATTCGGGACGGCATTTCTATTGTGTAGTCTCGCATGGGTTTCCCGTGCGACCGCCCAGGAGGAAATTGTCCGATCCCCCGAGGAGATTCTGGCGGCAAGCGGCGGGACGCCGACGGTGGACGCCATCGTTGAGCTGTTCATTAATGTCAGCGAATGGGATGAGGCGCACAGCGCGGTCCAGGAAGCCAGCAGGAAGGCTCTCATCGATCTCGGTCCGGTGGCCGTGCCGACTCTGCTGGACAAATGGCTTAGTTCAGTCGACGTCCGCAGGAGGGTTGAGCTGGACGCCGTCATCGGAGCGATAGGTTATCCCGCCAACCAGTATCTCCTGCCATATCTCGACAGCCCCGACACGGAGCCGCGACGTCACGCGTCATACCTCATCGGCGACACGTCGTACGCCAAGTCCGTGGAGGATTCCGCTGCGGTCGGGCCGTTCAAGGAGGACCTGGCGGCTATTGAAAAGCTCGACCGGGCGCTTTCCGTGGAAACCGACTGGCACGTGATCGCTCAACTGCTGGGTTCGCTTGGGAAGATGCGCGACCCGTCCCAGATCGATGCGCTCTCCTCCCGCCTGACTCATGAGGAGCAGTCGGTGAGACTGGCCGCTGCCATCGCCCTGGGTCGCATCCCGGATCAGAAGGTCGTGCCCCGCCTTATCGATGCCTTCAACGATCCGGTGATGAATGTCCGGCAGGCGGCAGTGCTTGCGATCTCGACCAAGACCGTCGGGAATCTCGCGTTCGAGGCCCTGCTGGGGACCGGCGTCTTGTCTCCGCACGGGGAGGTGCCGAGAATCTGCGCGCTGGAAGCGCTCGGCAGGTATCTTCAGGCCACAGGAACGGAGCGGACGGATCGTGCAGCGTCGCAACGAGAGCGGGCGTTCGACACGATGAGAAACGTGATCGACTCCGCCCAATCCGACGACTTATGGGCGGTCAGAGGATTCGCGGTCAATGTCATAGGATTCACCTTTGAGAGCGATGTGAAGGCATACATAGTAGCCCTGGCCTCAAAAGAAAAGAACCCATTCGTGATCGACAAAATAAATGAGGCCCTCGACCGGCTTGAGGCAGGACTGCCCGAGCCCGCAAAGTAGGGTCGGGGTGTGCCGACTGTGGAGTTTTCAATGTCCAAACGAGCTATGGTGAAATCATGAGAAATCCGTGTCATGTTCCGAAAGTCCTCCTAAGCAGCGTTACTGCGCTGGTTTTCGCGGGAGTTTTTTTCCTGCCGATCGCGCCGTCGGCAAAAGAGGAGGAGCCCTGGCCCCATCCCGCACCGGCGCTGGAGAAGGGATCTCTGACCCAGGAGGAGTTGCAGTTGATCGATTTCGGTCTGAAGTCGATCAACATGACATGGTCGGACATGGGTTTCCGCAAGGATTATGTTGACGACGATTTCCGGCTTAAGATTGCGCAGCGGGCGCTCGACGATCCGTACTTTCTCGTTCTCTGGAACTACGAATGGGACGAGTTTCTGCTGGAACCCAAAACCGCGTCCGATATCCTGCTTCGAGCGGCGTCCGACCTTGACAGCGACGCCTATAACAGCGTTCCACTTGTCCCCACCCTTGCGGAAACCGGGAGACCTGCGAGTTTCCCCCTCCTGCCGGAAAGCTGGCAGGGTCCGGTCTCACGTCTGGACCAGGCTGTGAAGCTCGCGCAGATCCGAATGGAAACCAAGGTTCTGGCGAGTCTCTCGGAGGAGGATCGGAACTATCTGCCATGGTACCTTCTGTGCCATTTCGCCGGTGACGAATACGAGGACTGCCCCCAGGAGGAAGAGTACTCGCCTCCGCAGGAATTCCTGGATGCCATCAAGCGGTTCGATTTGAGCGCGCTTGCCGCGACATCCAGGGAGCTTTCCTCCACAGTTGACGCCGTCGTGAGCGAGCTTGTCGCCGCCGAATCGGACGCGAATTTCCAGCAGCCGTTTGCGGTCCAGGGATTGTCCGGGACGATTCTGATCGGATCTGTCGGGGACGATGTCTGGTACATGGACCAGTGGCCGGTGCCGTCGATCATCATCGATCCCGGCGGAAACGATATCTACTACGGCCAGGTCGCGGTCGCGGGGAATCTCAGGGACGAATCGAACGATCTCGCGTCAGTGGCGATAGACCTCGAGGGAAACGACTGCTACTTCTCCAGTGGCAAGAGGTCGTGCGGGTCGGGGGTCCTCGGCGTCGCGGAGTTTGTCGACGTGAGCGGCGACGACACATATCGTAACGGCCATTTCAGCCAGGCATGCGGACTGTTCGGAAGCGGGATACTTCTCGACATGAGCGGTCGGGACATCTACGATGCGGGCCTTCTCGTGCAGGGAGCGGGAGCGATCGGGATCGGGCTTCTCGTGGATTCGAGCGGAAACGATTCCTACAACGCCGCGCTCTACGCACAGGGCATGGCCTACACGCGCGGATGGGGGATGCTGAGCGATCGCGACGGCTTCGACTGCTACTGGGCGGGCGGACGCTACCAGGATTTTCCGAGATTCCCCGAGGGCAATTTGAGTCTCTCGCAGGGATTTTCTATCGGCATGCGCCCCGCCGCGTCGGGCGGGGTGGGAATTCTCCACGACAGAAACGGCAATGATTTTTACAGCACTGAAGTTTATGGGCAGGGCGTGAGCTATTGGTTTTCGATCGGCGCTCTTATCGATGACAACGGTAATGACTGGTACCAGTCGCAGCAGTACGCGCAGGGGTCGGGCATCCATCTCTCGTCCGGCATTTTGCTTGACCGCGGCTCGGGTTATGATCGCTATTCATCGAACGCGTGCACGCAAGGATTCGGGCACGATCTGGCGGTCGGATGGCTGATCGACGAGGGCGGCGATGATTTCTACACCGCCGATAATGTCGCGCAGGGATGCGGAATCTCGAACGGGGTAGGGGTCCTGATTGACCGAGGCGGGCGCGACGGGTATTTCGGACGGACCGCATCCACGTGCACGGGTCACGGGATTGCGTCAAGGGACTACGGGAGTATCGGGGTTCTCATCGACATGGGCGGGAGCGATACCTACACCGAGCCTTTGGCGGGCGACGGAAAATGGTGGACCCAGGAAGCGTGGGGAGTCGGGATCGATGTCGGCGACGACTGGTGGGACATCGAGGTCGACAAGGACGGCAATGAGATAAGTCGGAAGCTGGTGGTCCCGGGAATGCCCGCAGTGCAGGGGAGCGCAGGAGTTCCCTAGAAGGGACTGGTGGCGCCCGTACGTACGCCCTGAGTCTTCGAGGGGCGTACGGACGGGTGTCTCAGCTTATGCAGAACACGGATTCTCGATAAGGGGAGGCACCCATCCGCGCGCGAGACGGGCGCGTATGGGCGCCACAAGGGCGCGGCCAATGTCGCAAGAAAATTCTGCGACTCATGTGTCAGATCTCTGCTCTGAGCATCGTTTTAAGGGCGTAATGAGCCGTTCGCCGCAAAAATACGCCCGCTTCAACGTCCCGGGTCATGCTCATGCCCTGACTTTCAGCTGCTTCAGGAACAGGAACTTCCTGAACTATAACCGCACTCGGCTGTACTTGACCTCAGCTCTGAAGCGAGCCAGGGGGACTCACGTTCTCGATACCTGGGCCTTTGTCATCATGCCTGACCATGTACATCTGCTTATTTGGCCCAGGAACGAGACGTATTCCATTTCGCAGATTCTGAAGTCCATCAAGTTGCCTGTTGCTATGAGGGCAATTTCGTTTCTCAGAACGAATCACCCTGAAATCCTCCGTTTAATGGAGACGGGTCTCAAAGTGCCCCGGTATCGGTTTTGGCAGGACGGGGGCGGCTTCGACAGCAATATCACTGAGTGCGATGAGATGCTGAAGCTGGTCGAATACCTGCACAACAACCCGGTGCGAAGGGGTCTGGTCGAGAGGCCGGATGCTTGGTATTGGTCCAGCGCTCGAGCCTGGCTCTATGGTGACGAACAACCGCTCAAGATCGACCGCGAGAGTTTCCCGATACTCTAAAGGATAGTCTCGATCGAATCTCACAGTCTTGTGGCGCCCGTACGTACGCCCTGAGTCTTCGAGGGGCGGACGGACGGGTGTCTCAGCTTATGCAGAACACGGATTCTCGATAAGGGGAGGCACCCATCCGCGCCCGAGACGGGCGCGTATGGGCGCCACAGGAGCTTTGCTGGATCCAATTCGTCATTTCAGGAGGTCGGCAAGTGGGGGCAAGGGACCTTCCGAAGACACGCTGCTCAAGACGGCTATGACCCTGTCTCCGACTCCGTCCCCGTTAACATCTTCTCCCTCTGTGCGTTCCGACCCGTAAGCAAGAAGATAGTAACCGTACACCTTGCCTTCCTTGGTCAGCGGCAGATACGTCACGTTGCCTGCGCAGTCAGATGAGCCGAACTCAACGCTCGTCGTCAGTTCCGTCGTGAATGGGTTGGGGGGTAGTCTGAATAGGTAGCCCATGTGTATGAGCTGGCGAAGATCGGTAGGGTATTCGCTCCGGTCATCGTAATAACGGTGAAGAGCAATCTGGATTGTGTAGGCATTGGCTTTGGCCTCAGCTTCGGGAAATTTAGGTATGGGCAAGAGCCGGGGGAGCATCACAGAAACGATGATAAGGGTGGTCGCAAACGTCGGTACGCCTATCGCTATCAGCGTTGACGCGCCTGCTGTGCCTCGTCGGCATATCCCCACCGTCAATGCTGCGACAGGTCCAACCACCGGCATAAAGATCGCGAGAATCACCAGCAAAGCGACGAGGCCTGGATCGAGCGGTTCCGAAGTCCGGGGCTTGATTGGCAATGGCTCCTGATGGTCGAGAGGTGTTCCCATGGGATGATCACCAATGGTGCAGGATGCCGATACGATTCTCACCTCAGAATATGCCATCGCATTCCGAGATTGGCAATCCTTCCAAGGTGGCGGGTCCTAAAAGAAAGAAGGGCCCGAGGGCCCGTCTTTCGTACCTACATCTCCCTGGGTTTCGCCAGGCTCACCCCTTGACCCGGAACTCGACAGTCTTGCCCTCGGTTGTGAGGGTGTACTTGCCGGACTTCAGCCCGGAGAAGACGAACTTCCCCGTCGCGTCCGTGCAAGCGACATCCACGAATTCCTTGCCCTTGAAGATTCTGATTGGATAGAACTTCAGTTTCTCGCCGGCGTTGTTGTAGATGAAGCCGATAACCTTGTCGTCCTCAACTGTCTCAGTCTTGCTCTTCACCGTGCCGTCTTTGTTGAGAAGGCGGGAGGAGAGATTCTGTAGGGAGTTGACGAGAAGGATGTCGGCGATGGCCGATTCGTCGGCCTTGACCTTTTTGCGCTTCCGCTTCGCTCCGAGATCGTCCTCATTGGGGAAGATCTCCTCGACCGGATAGCCAAGCGCATTGGCCAGGCGCTGTCGCGTGAGATAGGACGGCGTTCGGTTGCACGACTCGATGTTGGAGATCGTGGCCTGCGCCACTCCCGTCATTCTGCTCAGCTCGATCTGCGACTTGTCGGCTTTTACCCGGAACTCTCGTAGACGATTTATGGCTCATCACCTCTGCTTAAGAATGGTGATCTAATATGCCTGCCCGTATAATGTAACATACTCACTATTACCCTGCAAGTATGTCATATAGGAAAACGGAGCCTGATATCGCGAATTTCCTGCCGTATCAGGTTATAGCGTTTCTTTCAAGGAATATAATATAGTAAAATTGTGCG
>CAYGZQ010000013.1:0-75983 GCA_964354375.1 uncultured Planctomycetota bacterium | reverse complement strand
AGTTCCGTACTTGACTTCCACCGACTTGTCGAGAGCGGTGACACCGGTGATGCCTACGGTGCTGTCCCAGACCGGAGGATTCGAGGGCACGCCGGAAATCTGGATGGTGTTTTTCTCCTCCGCACTGAGCCCGTCCATCGCGCGGACCCCCACCCAGTATGTCTTTGCGTCCGACAGACCGTTCAGATGCGCCGGCGAACCATCCACATCGTTGATGAATCCCGCGGTGGTCCACTCGATGGGCTCGTCCTCCGAGAAGTAGATGTTGAAGGTCACGGGCACATCGGTATCGGTGGCGGTGCCGTAGATAACATCCAGGCCGCCCGTTACGCTCTTCAGCTCAACAACACCGACAGTGTCATCCCACAGGGGAGGCCAGTTCGAGCAGGTCTCCACATTCAGCTTGTACAACTGGTACAGCGCGTAGTCCGTGGACTCGCTCGTAGCCTTGACCCACAGACGGTACTCGCCTGCGGCAACTCCCCATCCGTTATTGAGATAGTAGCGATAGGTCTTGTTGAGGACATGCTGCATATCGACCACACCGCCGCCCAGGGCGGTCAGGTCCAGCTTCATGCCGTTGACGTTGCCCTGCCAGTCGTAGACATCCGCATACAGCCACCCCTCCGCGCTGTTGCACTCGTTAATTCCACCGTCCATATAGACATTGTCGATCTGATAAGGCTCCTCCTGGTTCCCGGGCCAGCTCGCATCGACCACGTAGCTCACATTCAGGTTGGCGGGCGGCGGGAACAGGATGTCGTACTCCTCGTAATGCACGGCCTGCGGAAGGAATTGCCGCTGGGGCTGGGTCTTGGCAAAAGCCTTGAAGGGGCTTTTTACATCGCCCGCGAATATCCTCGTGTAGCTGTCTGCATTCACCAGTTCCCGATTATCGCCCTCGGGGAAAAGGAGCGTGCCGCGAACATCGTAGCCGGTTATTTTCGCCGTCGGGTTTTTCAGGCTCACCTGGATGGAGAAAATGTGAGTCACCATGTCCACGTTCAGGACCTTGATGCCCAGACAGGTGGTGCAGTTGGGTGGGGTCACCATTTTGGTGACATCCACATGCATCGTCAGGGATCGGTTCGGGACGATGGACACTTCGCGCGTCTCCGGATCGATGGAGATATCCCAGATACCGAACAGCATCCGATCCTTACGGAACCGCGGCTCCTGGGCTTCCTGAGCGGTCAAGCCGGGAGCTTCCCCGGCACTCTGGACCTGGGGGATCTGAATATCCGGGGGATTGGCTGCACCCTGGGTCAGGTCCTGACCCGGAGATACGGGCGACGTTCCGCCGCCGCATCCCAGAAGCAAGGTTACGCACAGCACAACTAATACGGCCGAAAAGAGATGAAGCCGATTCATTTCTGCACCTTTCAGTCAGTCGGTAAACGTGATTTTATCTCACCGATAAACTGTTTGCGGAATCGAGACTGGGGACAATGGTATCATAGCGGAGCCGCCCCGGCAACGCGCCAAACCTGCTTTTTGCATATTATAAAGTCAGCTAAACCACACCCTGCCGGGGCTCGTTTCAGGGGGTTCACAAGCCCGGCGTTTCGGCAGGAACAGACACCCCCAAGAACGGCGCCTTACTCGACCTTTTTCCCTCCAAGAAGGCTCGTCCACAAACTCACAGCACCAGGGAGCATCTTTATCCTCACCGGACCCTCGCACGCCCTGTCCCCGTCGGTCGCCACCCGCTGATTCGGCTCGCAATCCAGCGTAAGGGTCCTTGCGGGACGAATCTCGACGCCTTCCATCTGCAAATGCGTCCCCTTGAATACCCTGGGCAGATTCGCGATGAACTTCCATTTCGACATCTTCTCGATGATCAGCACGTCAAACAGCCCGTCGTTGATTTTCGCGTCCGGAGCCACGCGCATGCCGGACCCGATAAATCCGTTGTTGCAGCAAAGAATCCAGTAGGCATCCACGTCGAGGGCCCAATCGTCGCTCTTCATGCTCACTCGGAGGGGATACAACCGCATCAGGGTCATCAGGAAAAGAAGCTCGTATCTTGCTGACAGACGTGCCGGCGCCCTCTCCCTTGTCGCGAGGGTCTGCGAGTCCATCCCGACGCCCGCCGTATTGATAAACCGAACCGACTCCTCCGCTCTCGGCTCCCCGGACTCGCTTATGGGCTCGCACACGCCGATGTCGACCGGCACCGCTCGACCATGAATGATGTTCTCGGCGGCTCCCTCGTGATCTCGCGGCGCGCCGGTGCCTCGAAAAAAATCGTTCCCGCTGCCCAGGGGGAAGATCGCGAACGGGAGCTTCGAGGGTTCCTCGTACGACCCGAGAGGCAGGTGCTGCACTGCGCGATGTATGGTCCCGTCTCCCCCGGCAACAATCAGGAGATCGTAACCTTCCCCGTGAGCGCTTTCTATCAGCTCGCCCGCATGCTGGGGCGTGACGGTTCTCACCGTGGTGGTATTCCAGCCGGCTGAGTCGAATCGCGCAAGGGCGGTCTCCACAGCCCTGCGGTTGCCTCGGCCCCCTGCCAGCGGATTAACCAGAAAGAGCGCTCTCATATTCCTCCCATGTCGGTCGGATCCATCACGCGTCCCATGAAAAGTACCGACTTCGTGCTTTGGTCCATGATGAGGAAAATGAACGGATGGTCCGCCTTGAATTCCACGGGGGGCTTTTCCTGCTCAGGCTCGAAAGCAGCCCCGGGCGCCACAGGAACCACCGTTGCAGCGGCAGCCTCGGTGCCTTCCTCATCAACCGACACAAACGCCCGGTGAAGGACATCACTGATGAAAATACTGTCAGGCGGATTGACGACCATCGGCTCGAACCCGGACTCGAAGGCACTCTCCATGCCCATCGCCTTCAGTGTTTCCGCCAGTTTCAAGTCGGTGTCAAACTCGAACCTGGGTAGCGAGAGAATCACAGTCCTCGTTTCCATCCCGTCGTGGATACTCTTAAGCACGGTCTCATCCAGACTGCCCTCAAATGCCGTGAATTTATCGGACGTCGGGAGGATCACCGTCATCGAGATCTCCCACTCCTTGTACGGAAGCGACACCGCCTGCCAGCCGTCTCCTTCGCTGTAGCTAAAGGAATGCGTAATCTTCATCATCGGCACGGTTACATCGGTACCCCACAACAAGTGAAACGGCTCTTCCTGGGTGGACGCCTTGTCGAATTGCTCCTGCCATTCGGCCTTGAAATAGATCGCGTTGACGATGAGAAGGACCAGATCCTTCAGCATCTGCGGGTCCACCATGTTTGTGATCCTGCCCTCGGTGGCCTCGCTGATCCAACCGTTCATAGTCCCTGCGCTCCAGGACGGATTCCTTACGAAATCCGCCATGCCCACACCGGCGCCGTAGTTCGCGCCTATCGTGTCGAGAAAGTCAGGATTAATCGTATATTTCTGGTCCATCCAAAGGGAGTTCGCAACATTCAGGGTATATGGCCTCCAGAAACCCTCCGGACTCTCCTCGGGACCTGCAAGCTGCAGGGTTAACTTGTTGATTGCGGCGTGAAGCTGGGCATCGGGCAACGTGAAATGGAGGACGTTCGCCATCTCGGTTTTGGTTTGGCCCTGCGCGCCCGCGTACGCCATCGCGAGGGCAACCGAAATGCCGTATGGCGAGAAAACCAGGTTCGGCTCCGGTTCGATCAGCTGCTGATACAGCTCGCAGGCGAATTTCGTGTTCCCCTCCACAAGCTGGGCGGTCTGCTCCTGGCTCACAGACGGATCGAGATCCCGCTCCTTCTCGGAATAGACAAAGGCGGGGTTACGTGCAGGCGGGAGTGAGACGGAAGCGCAGGAAAGACCTCCCATAAGGACCATCGCTCCAGCCAACACAAGGACGTACTGCCTACCTAACGTCGACATGACTTCCTCCTTTGTCGGGTCCGGGGACCGGCCCATCGTGGTTGTTCAGGACGGGTCCAGCACACGTCCGATGAACAGAACCGTCTTCGTGCTCTCCTCCACGATCAGGAACACGAACGGACGATCCGCTTTGAACTCTATCGGAATCTCGGGCTCGGCGGGCATGGACTCCGCCTCTATTATGACAATCGTCACCGCCGCAGCTTCTGTGCCGGCCTCGTCCACCGCCACGAACGCCTTGTGAATTACCTCGCCTATGTGCGGGGGGCCTTCGATGAGGAGATTGACGAACATGTAGTCAAATCCGCCGTAAAACGCGCTCTCCATGCCCATCGGCTTCAGCGTCTTCGCCAGCTTGAGAGACGACTCGTATTTGAATCTCGGCATGGTCAAGTCCACGCTCTTCATTTCCAGGTTTCCGAGCACATCCGAAACCAGCGCCCCATCAAGCTTCCCCTCGAATTCCTCGAACTTACCTTCATCGGGAAGCATTATCACCATCGAGGTGTCGCCGCCCACGTATCCGAGCGAGGCCACGGCGAAACCATCCCCCTTGAAGTACCTGAACTGGTCCGTTTTCGTCATCATCGGAACCGTGACGTCCTGTCCTCCCAAAAGATGAAACGGACCGTCGGTTGTCGCTTCCTTGTCGAACTGCAACTCCCAGTTGGCAAGGAAGTAGATCGCATCGACCAGAAGCAGCTGCGTCTCTCCCGGGTTCAGAGAGTCCGGGTCCAGCGCATCCTTGATTTTGCCCCCCGTTTTGCCGGAGATCCAGTCGTTGACCGTTTTCGCGGCTCCTCCAGGATCACCCCAGAAATCCACCTGGCCCACTCCGGCTCCATAGTTCAGCGTAACGACATCCAGAAACGGGGGATTCAGCGGGATATCCTTCTGCACCCAGAGAGAGTTAGCGACGCTCAGTTTCAACGGCTGCCCCTCTTCCCCCGCAGGTTTGCTCCCAAGCGCGTTAAGCGTCAGGTCGATTTTATTGAACGCGGCATGGAGCTTGTCGTCGGGGAGCGTGAAATGAAGAACGTTCGCCATGTCAGTTTTGGTCTGACCGTTCGCGCCCGCGTAAGTCATGGCAAGAGCGGTAGAGATGCTGTATGGGGAGATGATCAGGTTATTGTTGTCCTGGATAAGCCAGCGGTACAGCTCGAACGCGAACTGGGTGTTGCCCTGGACAAGTTGGCTTACTTCCTGTTCGCTGACGGCGGGGTTCATCTCACGCCCGTCGATCCCGAACACAAAGCCCTCATCCTGGACGGTCGACGCTGTCGGGCTTCCGGTGGACCCTCCCGTCGTATCCACTGTCTTTCCGTCGGTTGATCCTCCCGATGTGCCCTCGGTCTGCGAAACGCAGCCTGCGAGTACCAGAAAAGCTGCGCAGAGAAAAATCGGCATTGTGTTGTGGGTGCGCATTTCGATGCTCCTGTTCCTTCGGTTTCCGGCGGCAAGAAGGCCGAATATCCACTCATGCCCGTCGGACCGCCGCATCTCCTCGGGGCTCACATCAGACTATCCTCAGGACGGGTCCAGCACTCGTCCGATGAACAGAACCGTCTTCGTGCTCTCCTCGACAATCATGAACACAAACGGCCGGTCAACTCTGAATTCCATCGGAATCTCAGGTTCGGAGGGCGCGGAGAGTGCTAGTATCTCGACGATCGTCACAGCAGCGGCTTCGGTCCCGGCTTCGTCCACGGACACAAACGCCTTGTGGATCACCTCGCCAATGCAAACAGGACCCAGCACCGCGCCGCTGAATATGTTTTCGAGCCCGCTGTTGAATGCGCTCTCCATGCCCATCAGCGGGAGCGTTTTCTCCAGCTTGAGTGAGGTCTCGTACTTGAACTTCGGCATTGTCAGGTCCACGCTCTTGGTCTCCAGGTTTCCGAGAACATCCGAGACCAGCGCCCCATCAAGCTTCCCCTCGAATTCCTCGAACTTACCTTCATCGGGGAGCATTATCACCATTGATGTTTCTCCCCCGACGTATCCCAGGGACACTGCCTTGAATCCCTGCCCCTGAAAGAACCTGAAATGCTCGGTCCGGCTCATCATCGGCATGGTCACTTCCCGTCCGCCGAGCAAATGGAAGGGGCCGTCCTCCGTCGCTTCCGTCTCGAACTGCAGCGACCAACTCGCCAGGAAGTAGATCGCGTCTACGATCAAGAGCGCAGTTGTCCCTTTGTCAATCGAACTTGGGTCGAGCGCATTCTTGATTCGGTCTTCCGTCCTGCCGGAAATCCAGTCGTTGACGATCTTTGCGGCACCATTGGGGTCGCCCCAAAAGTCCACCTGCCCCACACCGGCTCCGTAGTTCAACGCAACGACATCCAGAAACGGGGGATTCAGCGGGATATCCTTCTGAACCCAGAGAGAATCGGCGACGCTCAGCTTGAACGGCTGCCCCTCTTCACCCGCGGGCTTGTTTCCAAGGGCATTCAGCGCAAGGTCGATCTTGTTGAACGCGGCATGGAGCTTGTCGTCGGGAAGCGTGAAATGAAGGACGTTCGCCATATCGGTCTTGGTCTGACCGTTCGCGCCCGCGTAGGTCATCGCGAGCGCCGTCGATATGCTGTAAGGGGAGATTATCAGGTTGTCGTTGCTCTGAATGAGCTGTCGGTAAAGCTCGAACGCGAACTGGGTGTTGCCCTGGACAAGTTGGCTTACTTCCTGTTCGCTGACGGCGGGATTCATCTCACGCTGCCGGCTCCCGAACGCGAAGCCCTCATTCTGGATGGTCGACGCTATCGGGCTTCCCGTCGTGTCCCCGGTTTCCCCTCCATTCGAGCCCCCTGAATCGCCCTTCGTCTGCGATACACATCCCGCCAGCACAAGAACGGTTGCACAGAGAATGACTGAAATGATCTTATTGGCCGACATTGCGACCCTCCTGTTCAAGACAATCTTCAGCGGATAAGGTATACTCTAGGCGCTCGGCGTCGCCCCGCAACATTCCGGCGACACTGTGAGTTTCGGTTGATGTAGGTATAGAAAGGCTGTGCCACTTGGACCCCTTCGGTAACGCGATCCGGTTTGTGTTTTTCTCTATTGTGTACGTGGGCGCCAACCTCGCGCTCGCCGAGGTCGCGCGCCGTCGCCTCGACAATTTCTGGTTCTGGCTGATTCTCTTCAACGTTGTGCCGGTGATATCGCACGCGCTGTTTATCTACCTTCTTTTTTACGAGCGCCACAGAAAGGAAAGCATGAAAGTCATCAGTGACATTTCCGCCAAGCCGGAATTCTTCGCGCCTCAGCCCCCCAAAGGCAGGCGCCGCACGTCTTCATCGCAGATGTCGGTCACGCCGTTCGACCCGTATGGAAGACCGGTGAAAAAAGGCCCTGAGCGGCGCGACCGGAAGTACCGTTGACTTTCCTCCCACCGTAATCGGAATCCAGGAGCGTTTCAAAGGCGTTCAGAACACGCTGTCCCCACCTTGGCGGGACTACAGGGGGGGTATCAATGTATCCAGACCGCCCCGTTACCTGGAATGTTCACTCCCTGTTGTCGCCTATCGTACGTTCTTTCTCCTGGCCTTGCTGTTGGCATCCCCCTGCCGCCTGCGGAGTTCTTCGATCTGCTCCTCGATCTCGCCGATCTTGTGCCCGTCCTCGAATCTCGACAGGGCGCCCACGGCCGGACCGCCCTCCTCGAAAGCCCGACCGGCGGCCTTCGCCACATCTTGCACCGTCACAGCTTGCAGTTTTTCCACCACTTCGTCGTGTCTCAACAGCCGGTCGAAGAACAAGGTGGACATCGCGTTCCGGATCATGCGCGCCGATGTCGACTCCAGCCCGAGCGCCCAGTGCCCGCGCAGGTAGAGCTTTGCGTCCGCCAACTCCCTCTCTCCCGGACCTTCCTGCCCAAGACGCCTCAGCTCCCTCAGGATCAGCTTCAGCACGACAAGCAGGTTCTCCTCGCGCATCCCGGCCTCGACGGTGAACAGGCCCCCCTTGGAGTATGGCTGGTGCGTGGAGTCAATCGAGTACACGAGCCCGCGTTTCTCGCGGATTTCCTGGAAGAGACGGCTCATCATGCCCCCGGCGGTAATCGCGTCCAGAAGGCTGCATGCGTATCGGTCGTTCGATTTGATGCTCGCGGAGGGGAATCCCATGACAAGCGCCGCCTGCTCGACGTCTTTCGATATTACCCTGACCGCAGCCTCGAACCTCGGAGCCCTGGTCGGGCTCATGGCGCTCCCCTTCCGACCCGGAATCCCGGTCAGGCGCTTTTCGAGAAGGCTGTGCGCCCGGTCCGGGTCAATCCCGCCGGCAATGGACGCCACGAGCCTCGAGGGCAGGTACTGAGACCGATGATAGGACTCAAGCTTCTTCCGAGTGAATGAGGCTATGTTCTTCGGGGCTCCGAGTATGGGCCTGCCGTAGGATGTTTTGCCGTGTATGGACATCAGGAACCTGTCGTAGAGCGCCTGCCCCGGCTCATCCTCGTTCATGTTTATCTCTTCGAGGATGACGCCTTTCTCGCGCTCGAGGGCGTCCTTGTCCAGCTCCGGGTTGAACACCAGGTCTGTGAGAACATCCAGCGCGAGCTCCAGACGCCGCGCCGCGACCCGCACGTAGAAGTACGTCAGCTCGCGACCGGTCGACGCGTTTATCAGGCCCCCTACACGCTCAACCGCCTTGACTATTGCCTTCGCGCTGCGTTTCCTCGATCCCTTGAACAGCATATGCTCCATGAAATGGCTGATCCCGCTGTTGGCGCCGTTCTCGTGCACCGCACCCACGGGCAGAAAGAAGCCCAGCGTGAAGCTCTCCATGCCGGGCATCCTCTCGATCGCAAGCGCACCCCCCGCGGCAAGCTTCCGAATTTCGGCGAAATGATCGTCTCCGGCCTGTTGTTTCGTCATTGATCCTGTTTGCCCTTGCTGCGGACCCTTTCGCATGACACCCGCGAACGCCCGACAGTAGAAGCCAGTATGATACTCAAAACCTTTCGGTTGCGCCACCTATACTCTTATCCGGCTATCCTTTACCTTGGACCCCCCTCCGGGGTAGAATTCCTCGTCTGATTCCATGGAGCCCATCATCGTCGGATTGGATGCTCAGTCGCTGACCGGCAAATACCCAACCGGGCTCGGCGTGTATTCGAGAAACCTTGTCCGCATTCTTGAGAGGCATCCCGAGACGATCGATCTCCGCCTCCTATGGCCCAGGAATCGACAGCCCTTCGAACGCACCCTGCAGCGCCTCATCTGGGAGCAGTATCACCTCGTCATGGCTGCGACCAGGGAGGAGGTCAACGTCATTCACACGCCCTGCTTCTCCGTTCCCCGGCTTTCGCGGATTCCGAAGGTTGTTACGGCCCACGACCTGATCGTCCTCAAGCAACCCAGGCTGATGCCGCCTGGAAGTCGCTGGTATTTTTCGAAATGGATTCCCGGTTCGTATAGACACGCCGACCACATCATCGCCGTCTCCCGCGCGACCAAGAACGACCTCGTCAATATCCTTCAGATAAACCCCGACAAGATCACCGTTATACACCACGGGGTCAATCCGGTGTTCACACGAACCACCGACCCTCACGAGATAGGCAGAATCCGCTTCAAGTACCATGCGCCAATGGAATTTTTCCTCATGGTGGGGTCGTTCGAAGCCAGGAAAAATATCGCTTCGGTCATCGAGGCTTTCTCGCGCATATCGAACGCGTCCCCGCACCTTAAGCTGCTCCTCGTCGGGAAGCCCGGACCGTACCAGCGAAAAATGGCACAGCTTGTCAGGGCCTCGGGTCTGGAGGAGCAGGTGCTGTTCCCGGGGTACGTTCCCGACAAGGAGCTGGCCACGCTGTATTCGGTCGCGGCCGCATTCCTGTTCATCTCATCGGCTGAAGGCTTCGGACTTCCGCTGCTCGAGGCGATGTCGATCGGGTGCCCGGTCATCGCGACGGATCTGGACGTTTTTCACGAGATCGGCAGCGACGCGGTAGCGTATCTGAAAACTCACGAGCCCGCCGAGCTTTCCGAGCAGATGCTCAGGATGCTGGAGGACCCACCGTACCGCGCCGAGTTTGTGCGCAGGGGATTCGCCCGGTCGCTCAGTTTCAGTTGGGACCTCGCGGCGGAGGAAACGTTCCGAGTCTATCTTCGCGTGATCAAACAGCGGTAGCGCACGTGGGGCAGGCTTTCCAGCCTGCCATTCATGCGGCATCCAGAGGCGGCAGGCTGGAAAGCCTGCCCCACAAAGAGACTTTCTCAACAGCCCCAGGATGAACGTGCCACATTCCCCCTTGACGGCGGGCCTATAGTGTGGTATATATAGGATAGTACGTTATAGAATTATCGAGGCTCCAGCGGACTATATCGCCCCCATCGTGGGGTTTGGCGCGTTACGCCATACTTGCCGCGGAGCCTTTTTTTTGTGCCCGCGGCCCATGTGGGGAAGGGAGGTCGCGTTACGATGTACAGACACCTCGACACGGAAATGCACTGCGCGTTGATCGCGGGAACCGTCTTTTTGGTATTTTTCGTCTTTTCGGTCGTGAGCATCGCAAGAGCCGACTCGGTCCGGACCGACGATCCCGCATCGATCTCCCCCTGGGTGGTCTGCCAGGACAACCCCGATATATATGCGCAACCGATAGATAAGCTGTCCGGGTCGCCCCTGATTTCCTGCCTTGCCCGACTTGACCCAGGGCGGGAGCCTGTTCGCAGAGTCTGCCCTTCGGGCGGGCTGCCTTATGTGGGATCGATTTGTCTGTGTTCTCACACTGAACTTCCGTCGCCGACGCCCGAACACGCGACGTCGAGCTGACGGGTTGGCGGCATCGGTCGGGAAGCCCGCCGATGTCGGAATGTTGAATCGGACGGGGACGTTTATTCCTGTTGGCCAGGGTTCTTCCGGGCGCCCCTCTCGGGCGCCTTCTCATAACCACGCGATTCCCCATCGTTCTCCCACTTCATCCGGCAAGTATGTGCCGGCTTAGCACACCGGCATCCGAATATTTTCCAACTGGTATCTTGCAGAATCCAAGAAAATATGATACAGGGTAGATATAAGCCGCTCGGGGCTGGGGTAGTGCCGCTCAGGTCCGGGAGGGAAAGGGGGGAACCGAGGGTAAGATCATGTTCCGCAAGTCTCGGTCGTATTCGGGGGGGGGGAATGCGCTAACCGCGTTCCTGGTTATGTCCCTCACTCTCAGCATGGCGGTCGGTTGTAACGGCGCATCAGACCCGATTTCCTTCGATGGCTCGGGCGGAATCTTCAGAACAGGACAAAGCATCAACGCCCCATCACAGTGGGGAGTAGGTTACAGTCTCGACTCGGGATCGACGATCTCAGTATATCCCTGCGAGAGCACAGTCTGCGGCGATATCGCGTACAACGACAGGATAGGGGACGGCGACACCTTCTCTACCTTTGTCACTGCCGTCGTGAGACACGACAACTACGAAGCGAAATCCGAGATACATTTGATCCTCCTCGATGAGGAGGAGGTGAATGTATTCGAAGATACTTTCAGTGCCGATGCAATGTCGCCAAGCGATCCTTTCGCACGGCATCCCGCGGTGGAAGTCACGTACGAGCGTGCACCGGAGGGGGAGGTCGGGACACTCAGAGTGCACGTGATCTGGTCGGAATTGACGGAGGCCTACCCGGAGAATGATTTCTGGGCTTTGTACTACCGGATGCTGGCCTGGGACGTCGACGAGAACGATGACGGTATCGACTGGTATAACCCGGACACGGATGAGACGGTGAAGCTGCCGTGGGACGAACCTGATACTGACCAGATCGAACCGGACCTGTGCGTTCTCACAGCATTCAATGATCTCTTCGTCGTCTTCCTGCAGCAGGCGCCGACCTTCAATGATGTCATAAGGGCTGCACGTCATGAGTATGCGGACATTGACGATCTTGATGCCTGGGACTCTCCGGAGCAGGTCAACGAATCGAATTCGAATGCGAAATGGTGTGCCAACATCGATGCGGGCCAAATCAGAAACAACGAGCTCCACCCGGGCTCCTATGGAGACGTAGTCGCTGTGTGGTGTGAGAACACGTCAACCGTCAACAGCGATATCTACAATGTTTTCTATAACGATTGGGAGCCGCTCTCCACGCCGGACCCCTACAGCACCCAGCAGATCTCCTTTAGTGGTGAGGGAGAGTACACAAGCAACTTGCTTCCGCAATTGTCCATCCCTTCGCATTCGTCGCAGGTGCATGAGGCGATGATTACATGGTGGACGACCACCTACGACTCCCAAACCGAGGAATGGGGAAACTACTGGGTTGCGATTACGGCAACACCTTACATGGGCAACTATCAGAGCATGCCCGGCGCAAGCGGCTGGAGCCGGTGCTCGGACGTGGCTGCTTACCAGATGAACGACGAAGAGCACCAGTTCGCAGTCAGCTACTATTCCTACAATGAGGATGACCAAGACTGGGACATCTACGTCAGGCGAATCGGCTTGGAAATGAACTATCAATCGAGCACTTTCACTTTCACCAGCAAGGGTGTCGAATGGAATGAAGACGCGGACTGCTACTGGACAGGGGTAAATCCCTTCACGGGCTCAACCGTCTGTTTGCGGATTCCCGATGAGACGGTCGGTGATTCCTACCTCGGGCTTGGTTGGATTGACACTAGCAGTTACTATGCGGAGCTGACCGATTGCCAGGTGCAGTGACACTTCAAAGGAGGTTTCTCATGAAAGGACGCATATTCCTTCTGGTTATGTTTGTTCTCTCCATAGGGTGCAGCCGAAGCACCGGGAGGGACCCGATCGGCAACCTGTCACTTTTCATGAATGCGGCGCCTCAAGGCACATCAAGGAGCGACATGGGGCAATATCTGAAGTGGGGCCTTTACAACCTCGAGATCGGCAGAGACGGCTCATACGGGACTGCCACTCTTGATCGGACGGCATCGGGGGAATGGGGTTACCACCTCAATGTGGTCAAGCTCCTCGAGGTCGCTCCTTGCATGGACTGCCTGAAGCTTTCAAACATTCATCTGACAGCGGGCGGGGACGTATCAGTTGATATCTCCATCAGGCATCCATGGCCTGCGGACAATAAGTACTGCACCGGCTTCGACGTCAAGGGCATCATAATGTTCCCCGCCTCGCAGAACTGGCCTGACGACGACCTGTGGATCATCGCGGGAATCGACGATCCCGGAGAGTGGAAAGGGAGATGGTCGTCTCACGAAAAAGGCGACGCAGAACTGACTAGTCCTGACGGGTGGACAACCATATTCTCTCCAGACAATCCGCACCCGACGGATCATGATCTTGACGAGGGTCTGCCGATCTTCGGCTATTATCCCGGCAAGTGGGCGTCGGGGGAGAACCTGGGAACGATCAATGCCTTCAAGAGGTACTACTCGAACGAGACGAGGCACATGTTTGAGGCCGGGAAGACCGTCACTCGCACGTACATAATCAGGCCCCCCTCTGATGGCCCGATTCAGGCGTCGTACGCGATATACGCGCACTGGGCGCCGCCGGTGAAGACACCCGTCGTAAACCCGGCAACCGACTTCGGGCCCGAGGCGAACTCGCCGATGCCGTACGAGTTCTACATCACTCAGGATGCCCCGATCGACCCAGATGCTCCTTCGGAAGTGAACGGCGCAAAAATCCACTGGCATGTCAAACTCTGGAACGATTATTTCAAGACTAAGTGGGTGGCTCAAGAAGCTGGGATCGTTGACAATGGCATCGCGAATAACGATTTGATGCCGGATCCCAATGGCGAACCCGATGACTACGTCTTCGCAGGACCAAATCAGGGACCCTCCTTCTACACAGCTCTCTATCCGGAGGTATATGAGAATCAGCCGGACTTCTTGCCCGCGGAAGTGCCGTATATTTTCAGGCTGAACATCAAGAACCCTGATACGCATACTCTACTTTCGCTCGAATGGCATCTGCTCGACGTAGCCATGGAAGCTCCCGACGGGGAGTGGTGATTGAAATCAAAGCGGGGATGGGGCCGGACCGCATCCCCGCTTGTGGTTGTGCCGATGCATGTTTGCAGATCGCTCCTCAGCATTTCGGCTCAAACCTTGACACCTGCGAACGGCTGATGCTACTATGCCGATTCAACCGGGACGGTCTGACCGCCGGGTTGGTTTCTATCTGTCGAACTCCTTCGGAGGTGCGCTAGATGCGCGTATCCATGTTCCGAATAATTCTGCCGCTGGCCGTCATCGCCGTCCTGTTCGGACTGGGCTGCAGAGGCAGCATCACGCCGAGCCTGGAGCCCAAGGGGGCCCTGTTGCAGATCAACATCTTCAACGATCCCGGCTCGATGAGACCCGGTCAGGTTTTCGCGGTCGGCGCCACGGGAATCTATTCCGGCACCGCGACCTACAGGATCACCGCCTATGCCGACTGGATGTCGAGCGACACGAAAGTGATCGAGATACTTGCCAAGGGCATCCTGCACGCCGTGGGTGGGGGGACGGCCTCGATAACATGCTCTTACAAGGGCGTTACGAGCCAGGCGATCGTGATCGTCGTGGAAGGCCCCGAAATCCCAGGGACCGGCGGACCTCAGCCTGTGATTCTGTCGGCCCTGCAGGTCGAGCCGACCTGGGTCTCCGTTCCGATCGGCCAGACCGCGCAGTTTGAGGCCACCGCCTACTACTCGAACGGCACGAGCCAGGTTGTCACTAACCTGGTCGACTGGCGCGTCTCAGACGACAAGCCCGGCTTCATCATCGACGCCGACAATGCGTACGCATGGGGCTCGCTGTACGGTCTCTTCCGGGCGACCGGACCCGTCGGCACCA
The DNA here is from genome assembly GCA_964354375.1 of uncultured Planctomycetota bacterium. Lineage (GTDB taxonomy): Bacteria > JAJVIF01 > JAJVIF01 > JAPKYR01 > JAPKYR01 > CAYGZQ01. The sequence goes on along the minus strand of CAYGZQ010000013.1, from coordinate 61,347 downwards.
CCGTCGTGAGCTGCGAGTATATAGGCGTTGTCTCGAACTACGTCACTGTCATAGTCCGGGAATAACAGGACGCCCAGGCGTAGTTGCTCGCTCGGCAGCACGGAAATAGTCCCCGGCTCTGTCCGGGGTTTTTTGTGACTTACGAAGGTTGATGCCCCATGAACGAGAAACCTGATAAGGAAAAAACCTTCAAGCCTCACACTTACAGGGTATCCGCAGCATGGACCGGTGATCGCACCTGGCAGATCACGTCCCAGGGAACGAGCTCGATTGACGGAGGTTCGCCGATCGATTCCGGGGGACCTCCGGGGCGATGGCCTCCCGGGGAGCTTCTTCTTGCCTCCGTGAACTCCTGCCTGCTGGCCTCCTTTGTCAGCTACTGCCTGCGCAAGAACTTCGAGTTCGTCTCATATGAATCGGAAACAGAAGGACTTCTCGAAAATGACGGCGTCACCATCAGATTCACGAAGATGACTATCAGGCCCAGAGTTGTGGTGAGAAACGAAAGCGATGTAGAAACGGCGCGCGCTTACATTGAGAGAGCCCATAAGATGTGCTTCATGGCTCACAGCGTGAACGCCGACATCGCAATCGAGCCGACCGTTATCGCAGTTGAACAGGAGAAGTGAAAGAGCGCCGACATTGAACTGGACCGGATCACCCTTGAATCAGTTGCCGGGTGCGCCGACTTTCCAGTCGGCTCTGATTAGTCAATAAGATGCCGCCTGGAAAGGCGGCGGACCCGGCCTGTTGTCCCGTAGTACCCAAGCTGGTAGAATACGCGGGTTTCTCAGGAGCACATTTTCACGGGAGTGAGATACATGGATGTCATCCTTGACGGCGTAAGCCTTACCATCGATCAGGTTGCCGGCATCGCAAAAGAAGGCGGCAGGATTTCGTTCTCGAAAGAGGCGAGAGAGAAGATCAGGAAATGCGAGGCCGTGGTGAGGGAGCTTGTCGACAGCGGGGAGGCCATCTACGGCGTAACCACCGGCATCGGCGAGTTCGCCCGCATACGCATCGATCCCGCGATGGGAGGCGAGCTGCAGAAACGGATCATATACTCACACGCAGCGGGTTGCGGCGGCCTGTTCCCTCCCGAGAGGGTCCGCGCCGCCATGGTCGCGAGGGCCAACGTGATCGCGAACGGGCATACCGGCGTGCGCGAGAGCACCGCCGATTTCTACGCAGAGATGTTCAATCGCGGTGTGGTTCCCATCGTTAACGAGAAGGGTTCCGTCGGAACGTCCGGCGACTTAAGCCCGCTGTCCCAGCTTGCGGAAGTGTGCCTGGGCGAGGGCGAGGCCTGGGTGGACGGCGTGCGCATGCCGGGCGCCGAGGCCATGAAAAAGGTCGGCCTGAAACCCCTGGAGCTTTTCTACAAGGAAGGACTGGGTCTGATCAACGGCTCGCAAATGATGACGGGCGAGGCCTGCATACAGCTCACCGACGCCCGCCGCCTTATCAAGGCAGCCATTATCGCGGCCGCGATGACAATAGACGCGCTCAAGGGAGTGCTCAAAGCCTACCATCCCAAGCTTCACGCCGCCCGACCGCACAAGGGCCAGATGACCGTCGCCCATTATCTCAATGCCGTCTTCGCCGACAGCGAGATCATGGCCGACAAGTCCGGGAAAGTGCAGGACGGGTACTCGATGCGATGCACGCCGCAGGTACAGGGCCCCACAATCGATATCTGGCACTTCGCCAAAGACTGGATCGAGCAGGAGCTTAATTCCGCCGCCGACAATCCCCTGTTTTTCCCGGACGAAAAAATGCACATCGCCGGCGGCAATTTCCACGGCCAGGGCATCGGCCTCGCGATCGACTACCTCACAATCGCGGTCGCCGAGCTGGCCGATCTCTCCGAGCGACACACGAACCGTCTTTTGAACCCGGTACTGTCCGGACTGCCCGACTTCCTCGTCGAGGGTCGCGGCCTGAATTCCGGCCTCATGGTCGCTCAGTACACCGCCGCCAGCCTCGTCAGCGAGAACAAGGTCTTCTGCCACCCGGCAAGCTGCGACTCCATCTCCGTTTCAGCCGACCAGGAGGATCACGTCAGCATGGGCCCGATTGCGATCCGCAAGTTCAACGAGGTGCTCAAGAACGTGGCCAATGTCATCGGCATCGAGATGATGTCGGCTGCGCAGGCTTTCGACTTCCGCGCTCCCAGTAAACCCGGAAAGGGGTCGAAGGTGGCGTACGATGTCATCCGGAAGTATGTCACGAGGCTTGTCGACGACAGGGTGCTGTATCACGATGTCATCAAGTGCGGGGAGCTTGTGTGGTCGGGAGAAGTGGTCGATGCCGTCGAGTCCGAGATCGGCGAGATCGACATAAGCCTGAATCACTAGGCCTTCAGCAACAGAACGGCTCGGCAAGTGCCTCACACCCGAACGGTACCGATGGGAGGGCGAGGCTCCTGCCGAGCCGGATTTTGGTCGTCGTTCCCCCTGTTTACTAATTCACGATTTTGAAGATGTCGACGTGGCCGATCGGATCGGGCACAAACAGTATGTGGTTGACCTTATCGATGCCGGGGAAGCTCGGGTTCATGCCCGTCGTCTCCGCATCGTAGATTTCCTCGTTCGCGACCGGATCGATGGCCCAGAGATGTCCGTGGCCCGATGCCACCTGGCCGGTGGCCACCAGGATATTCAGACCCGGATCGTACACGAGTCCGACCACCGCTCCGGTATCTTCCGGCATCAACTGGATCGAGCCTTTGTAGCTGTAGTCGCTGAGATCGTAGTATTCCACTTTCCCGGCTCCCAGCGTTGTGGCATACAACATGTTCGAAGACGGCACGTAGGCCATACCAATGACGGCCGGAAGCAGCGGATCGGGACTCACCAGCGGCGTGTTCAGCTCGATCGTGCCCTTGAGGCTGTGCCCGTATCCGTCGATGACCGCTATCGTGTCGCTCCCGTCGCACGCCACGAAAACCTGGTAGTTTGCGTCGTCCAGCGCCAGAGTTGTCGGACCCGTTCCATCAAGGTCGATACCAGTGATGTCCGGGTTCGCGTTGTCGGCGAAAAAGACACCTACAAGGTTGTCGTTGAACCTGGAAACCCAGACCTCGGCCATCAGGTCGTAGGCGACGAAATCGATAGGTTTCGCCGACCCGTTCGGGGTGACTATGTCGATCGCATACTTCAGCGCCTTTGCGTCTATGTCGAACACGCTGATGTCGTCCTCGAAATCGGGGGTCCCGATGTCCGTCGCCAGGTAAATCTCCGACTTGACGCCGCAGAGTCCGATCCCTCCGGTCGCGAGGACCTTGGGGAAACCGGTCACGACATTGAAAGTCGAGTCGATTCCCATGATTCGCTTGTTCAGCACGCCGGGTACGGGGGCGAAGTAGCAGGTCTGGGTGACGGTATCGAAATCGCCCTCGATAGGGTCGCAAGCGAGGGGCACGGTTTCGAGCAGATCCAGAGGCGGGATCACATCAATAGTGAAGACATCGTAGGCGTTTATTTTTCCGACTATCGCCACCGTGGCTGTGTCCTCGACGGTGATCAACACCGGATATGTCCCAAGGTCCGCCAGCAGGCCGTTGTTAATGGTGGCCGTAAACTCGGAGTAGGTCGGAAAATCGGCGGCATGGTTGGCAGTCACGATACCATTGAACAGGTCCGGAGCTTCAAGAGACACCGATGCAATGGTTCCGTTCCCCTGCCAGTCATAGACATGTATGAGAACAAAGCTCTGTCCGCCTATGGGAGTCAGGGAGCCCGAGAATTCGGCGGTGATCCTGTAGGCTTCTATCGCGTTCGCGTTTGGCGGGAAATCATCCGGCACAAGCGGGTTATCGAGATTCGAGGGCGCCGCCCAGCTTGCGTCCACCGCGTAGCCGAACTCAAGAGGGACGCCGGGATCGTGGGGGAAGCGGATTGTGAAGATCCTCTCGTCCTGACCAAGCGCTTCGAACGTGCGACGCTCGGACAATGTATAGAATGCGCGGAACGGGTTCAGCGTGGTCGAAAGCTGCGACCCGTTCGCTTCGTATTTCCCGGGGTAGTACTCGAAAATCGGGCGACCGAACCAGTCCGGGGGGTACGCTGCCGGAGACCATAGCTTCGTGTATCCGTCCGCATTCACCAGGGTAAACTCGTCGTACTCGTGCCAGCTTGTCTTCAGTCCGTTTTCATCGAAATAATATGTGCCCTCAAAGATCGCGATTCCTCTCACATCGAACCCAGTGAACACGTCCGCATCGAATTCCGGGGTGTCTTCCACGGGATGTATTATGAAAATGTGCACTTCGAGGTCTCCGTCCGCATTGAACTCGTTCTTCCCGATCACCAGGCAGGTCAGACACATCCCGTCCTCGAGGGCTCTAACCACATTGACATGCAGCTCCGTCGTGCGGAGCGGTATCGCCTCGAGCTTCTGCGCCTCGGGATTCCAGCGCATGGTCCAGTATCCCCAGAGATAGCGGCTACTCCCGCTCGAATCAGGGGTCTGCTGAGCCGCAAGGGACGAACCGGTCCCCGACGCGCTGCCGGCGGGACTCACCGGCGCGCCCAAACCGCCTGAGCAGGATAACATCGCGCACACCAGAAACATGCTCACTGTAAGAAACAGGTTGCGAGCCATGCTTTCCCTCCATGAACAGAGATTACCTAATACTCCTACACCTCTACGCATTATATCATGGAATAGCGCAAATGGCTTCAGGAGCCGCGCAGAAGCTCTTCCCCGGGCTTGAAAATCAACAGGCAATCCGCACCCGCCGCGTACAGCTTCCCGTCCATCAAGACAATTCCGACCGGATGTGCGTCCCCCGGTATCGCCACCAGCGACCATGTCTTCATCTCGGGCTTTGCACCGGAAAACAGTCGGTAGGTCTGGAACACAGACTGCCCCTGCGGAACGATGAAATAGTCGCCGGTGGGAAGCGGCAGGAAGACTCGCGGAAAGATCGGGTCCTCAGCCTGGGCGATTCTGCTCAGGACAGCTTCCTCGCAACGTTCGCCCCTGATATCGAGCCTGTACAGCCAGGTCGGCCAATGCGCCCCCCGGTGGACAGCCAGAAATTCATAGCCGCCCTTCACGCTCGCGAACGGCCCCACGGTAATGGCCGGCTCAAACTCGGCAAGCCTCCGTCGCTCCCGCGTCGACAGGTCCATGCGCTCGATTGCGTCGCGGTGCAGAATCAGCAGACCGTCGCACGTGCACGCCTTCGGATTGATCTCCCTGGCCAGTTGATCGTCGACAATGCGCTCCTCGAGGTCGGTGTCCAGCACCGCTATTCTTCCGTGCCCCCCCGCCTCCTCGTAGCACACCACCCCATCTTCACTTGATAAGAGGTACCCAACAGGACGATTCCTGACACGTCGCACCTTCGATTCCGAATTGCTCATATGATAAAGACCCTTCGTGCTCCCGATCAAAAGACCCCTTTGCTTTTCCGTGGACGGAACGCACGCGGTCAGGCGCCCGATCCCGAGCGGCCGGGCTTTCTCGAACTCAATCAGACGCTGCTCTTTGCCCATGTGACGCCAGAGTACTCTCCGGACTGCTCCGTTTGCAACATGAAGAACCACGCGCAAGATGCGCGTGCTACATTGGGATGCGCGTGCTACACGAAAAGCCCCCGGACTCAGCCGGGGGCTTTTCCCGGAAACCCAGTCTTGCTGCTATCGTCACTCAAACGGAAGTGCCATGAATTGACGTGTCCATCCGGTCTTCTGATCGTAGATAAGGAAGCGTATGAGCACGTTCGAACCGTCCTTTGCCCATGCATCGTGGGCCTCGGACATGAGGCGCTCGTAGGTACCCAGGCTGTCGATATCCTGGCGATTGATCGCCACAATCACGACGCCTTCCCTGAGGCCCTTGGAGTAGGCGGAGCTTGCGGGATCGACGGCGGTCACAATAACCCCCACGGTACCCTGCGGGAGATCGTACTCCTTGAGGATGTCGCTGTTGAGTTCCTCAACCTGCAGTCCGAGGTACTCCTCATTCTTCGGGGTCTTGCCGGTGCCCTGATCCTTCTCCTCGCCACCCGTTGGCTGTGCCGCGGCGGTCATCTCCCTCCTCTCAGGCGTGACCGTTATCGTCATTTCCTGACCGTCACGCCAGATTCTCATGTCCGCGGGTTTGCCGACAGGAAGAGTAGCTATCAACCGCGACGCGGTCTGGGTGCTGACCACTTTCTGCCCGCCCACTTCCAGTATGACGTCCCCGGCTCTCAGACCAGCCTTATCCGCGGGATCGCCGGAGCGGACCTCGGCCACGAGTGAGCCGCGGGTGTCGCCCAGCCCCATGGTCTTGGCAAGGTCGGCGTCCAGGTTCTGGATCGTCACCCCGATCCATCCCCTCACGACCTCGCCGTTCTGCATGTAACTGTCATATACAAACTTGGCCATGTTGATCGGCGTCGCAAACCCTATTCCGCTGCCCTGTGCCGCTATAGCCGTGTTTATGCCGACTACGTGGCCGTAAATGTCCACGAGCGGACCGCCGGAGTTCCCAAGATTGATCGCAGCGTCGGTCTGAATGAAATTCTGGTAGTAGGTGTCCCCCGGCAGCTGCAGGTATTCCCTGTTCGTGGCGGACACAATCCCGATCGTCACGGTTCCGGCAAGATACCCGAACGGATTCCCTACCGCCATCACCCAGTCGCCGACCTGGAGCGCGTCCGAGTCGCCCAGCGCAACGTAGGGAAGCGGATCCTGGTCCTCTATCTTCAGCACCGCTACATCGGTGTCCGGGTCCTTCCAGACGATCTGAGCCTGGTACTCCTTCCCGCTGTCGAGCACCACTTTCACCTTGTCGGCGTTCGCCACGACATGGTTGTTAGTCAGGATATATCCCTTGGGGTCGACGATGAATCCGCTGCCCGCGGCGACCTCGGGAATCATGTACTGATCCTGACCCTGTCCCTGTCCGTTGTCCTGGCCCTGGCCCCTGTCATCGAACGGGCTCGGCATGCCGAACATCTTGAAGGGATCCTGCATGTCGAACGGCATCATCGAGACCGCTGTGCTCTGGCCCTCCGCCTGGATACTCACCACCGCGGGGCGAACGGCGGCCACGAGGTCCCGGAAGCTCTCCTGGGTGTCGGTCAGGAATTCGCTCGGCTTCAGATCGGCGCTCTGTCCGTCCGTCGCCCGCGTGTGAGGCACCCAGTCCAATCCTGTGGCCAGCAGCACTCCGCTCATTACCCCGAGCAGAAGCGCGAAAAACACTACAAGCAACACCGCTCCCCTGCGTTGACTCGCTGTGCGTGGATCCATGGTTTTTCACCTCTGGTCGATTGCGCAAATATTATCGTTTTAACCGGGAGGATTGGGAAGGCCGCCTTGCCAGGCTCTGTCGATCTCCACGACCTCGCCAGTCCCCTCAGTCCCGTTGACATTAGACTCATCCTCCGCATCCAGGTTCAAAGAAAATCGGCTTTGTCAATCCCGAGATCGCTGGCGCCGACCCCTTCCCCTGAACCTGCGTCTCAGTTCTCCCATCTCATGTCCGGGTTTGGAACCTTTCGTGCCTTTAGTCTTCCGAGCCCGCACGTGGTAACATATTGTGTGGGTTTTATGAGACATTATTGTGTCACAAAAGAACCCCTAAAGTCATGATCGTATTCAGAGCAATCCAGTGGTTTTTCCTCAAGCTGTTTGCCGTGCTGAAAGTCCTCCTTTTCCTCCTGGTTTTCTTCCTTCTGTGCCTGACGGCCTTCGTGAACGGCTTCCTGTCCGAAGTAGTCAAGGACATGCCGATGATCGAGAGCCTGGGGGTGCCCGATCTTGCCATGACGAGCAAGATCTACGCGTCCGACGGCACTCTTCTCGGGGACGTGTTCGGGGAGGAAAACCGGGTCCTGGTGGGGTGGCACCAGATCCCGCAGGACCTTCGCGACGCCATCGTGGCCACCGAAGATAAGGACTTTTACAGTCATCCGGGCTTCGATGTCAGGGGCATCGCTCGTGCGGTCAAAGAGAATCTTGCTAGCGGCGACATAAAGGGTCAGGGCGCGAGCACTCTCACTCAGCAGCTCGTGCGGGCACTCTACCTGACCCCCCAGGCGACTTTCGAGCGGAAGATCGCCGAAATCATCCTGGCCGTAAAAATCGAACAGAAATACTCCAAGGACGAGATTCTCACTTTCTACCTCAACCAGGTTTACTTCGGCTCGAACGCGTACGGAGTCGAGGCGGCCGCTCAGACGTACTTCGGGAAATCGGTCTCCGAATGCGATCTTGCGGAATGCGCTCTTCTGGCAGGCCTGCCGCAGGCCCCCAGTCGACTCTCGCCATACGCCGGCATGGATGCCGCCAGGGCGAGACGTACCCACGTGCTCAGCCGCATGATCGAGGAAGGTTACGTCACGCAAGAGGAGTTCGACCAGGCCGACAAGGCCGAGATCGTCCTCGCGGGACGGCACGATGTCGGTTTCACCGGACTCCAGCACCCGTACTTCTGCACCTACGTCATCAACGAGGTCCAGGAGAAATTCGGACTCCGACGCCTGTACACCGACGGACTGAGGATCTACACGACGGTCAACCACGAATGGCAGGCCGAGGCGGAGAAGGTTGTCACCGAGAAGGTTGCATCGTTCAACAGCGCCAGAGTGAGCGAAGGCGCTCTGGTCAGCATCGACGTACGCACGGGAGCAATACGCGCGATGGTTGGGGGTGTCGATTTCGACTCGAGCGAGTTCAACTGCGCCTGGCAGGCCAAGAGACAGCCGGGCTCCAGCTTCAAGCCCTACGTGTATCTGCGGGCCATGATGGACGGATATTCGCCGAACAGCCTGGTGCGGGACCAGCCGGTCGAGTTCCACCTCGCCGGATGGGGCACTTATCGACCGAAGAACTACGACAGCGGGTTTCGCGGCGTAATCAGCCTGAGAAGCGCTATCGCGGCGAGTCGCAATGTCCCTGCCGTCAGAATCGTCGACATCGTGGGCGCGCAGGATGTCGCCGATGTCGCCCATACATGCGGAATCAAGTCGGAGATCCGGCCCTCCCTGTCGATGGGCATAGGGACGAGCGAGGTCACGCTCCTCGAACACACGTCGGCCTACGGCACATTCGCGAATGACGGTGTCAGGAACGAGCCCTACGCCATCGAGCGCATCACCGATTCCCGCGGCAACGTCCTTTACAGTCACACCGGATCGCCCCAGCGGGTGGTCGACGCCAATCCCATCCGCCTGCTCGTCAACATGATGGAGACGGTGGTCACAAGCGGCACGGGCACGCATGCGCGTATCTCGGGTCACCACATCGCAGGCAAGACCGGCACCACGGACGACTGGCGCGACGCCTGGTTCATCGGCTTCACGCCTTCCATTGTCACCGGCGTGTGGATCGGTAACCGCGACAACTCTGCCATGGCTAAGGTCACCGGCGGACGATACCCCGCGCTTATCTGGCACGATTACATGATGAAAGTCCTCGCGGAGATGCCCGACGAGACCTTCCCCGCTGGCTTCCCGCCGCGCCAGACTAAAGCCATGGACTCGACCTCCCAGGCCGACCTCCTGACCGAGCAGGAGATCCAGACCCTCGCAAAGGAGCTCGGAGTCGACCCAGAAGATTATTCCCTCGAGCAACTCAGGGCCATGGCCGCCCAGGGCGATGTCTTCGGCAATCTCAGGCAGGATGAGGGAAATGAAGATGAAACCGCCGCGGAGCTTCCGGCAGACGACGGTTCCGAGGGCGACTCGGACAGCGCAGGGGCCGACGAAGGCCAGTCCGGCGACGAGGGAACCGACTCCGACGACGATTCAGGCGAAGGCGAAGCGGTGTTCTAAGAGGAGCTTCTCCCCGCTGAAACTCCCCGCGAGCTTCACTGCCCCGAGAGATCGCGGGCGCGGACCAGGCAACCGAGAGCCAAGCAGACCCGCTGGAGATAGTTTCTCAGTAAACCATCACCGGTGCTTTCGGCGGCCAACTCAGCCGGTCTCTCCGGCGGAGCGGCTTTCGCACAAAAAAGCCCCCGAGAGATACGGGGGCTGATCCTTTCGCTGGCCTTACCTATTCTGCAAGTCTAAAGCGCGATGATCTGCACTGACGCTATGTCGGTAAGCCCGTCATCGTCGGTGACACGCAACGATGCGTTGTAAGTGCCCGGTAATTCGTATACCGCGGTCGTAACGCCGCTCGTGTCGGACTCGTAGTCCCAGACGCCGTCGGACTCGAAATCCCACTCCCAGTACACGACATCGCCGTCAATATCGTACGATCCCGACCCGTCCAGCGTCACCATGATCGGCGCGACACCCACGCCCGGGATCGCAGCGGGTGAAGCCGCGGGACCGGAGGGTTTCACCTGGACCAGGCCGGTCGCGTGGTACGCCTGCCCGAGAGAATCCTCCACTTCGAGGAGGATATGGTACACACCGGCGGACGAATAGTGGATGCCCACTTCGCTAACGCCGATCCCGCCGTAGTCCCACCATCCGTCGCCGTTAACATCCCACCTGTAGTAATAGGGCCCTTTCCCGCCTTTCACGTTCGCCCACATATTCACCGGCATCGGTGCGTTGCCGGTCGTCTTGGAGAGACCGATGTAGACCTGCAACTGGTACGCAGCGCCGCCGGGATTCGGTCCGGGAGGAGGCGTCACCGGCGGCTTGGGGTCGCCGGGCCACACCGGACCATTGCCGCCGCAGCCTGCCAGCAGAATCAACAGCACCGCAGCAAGTAAGGAAACAAGGTATCGACGCATTAAGAGGCGTCCTCCAATCGTGATAGTCATATCGCCAGCCGGGCTCGACCCGGAAAGTAGACTGCTATCCTAACAGATTTAATCCCTCTTGGCAATCCCGAAATGCCAACTGCTCCGAAAGGTCAACCATCCACGTATTCTTCCCGCTCCACCGAAAGCGCCGGCCTTTCATATCGGTCGCACACGGCGCATAGCGGATTTCCCTCCAAACTCAAGCTGAACAGACTGCACTGCCAGGCAAGGTCATCGTCCCTCGGCACATCCATTTCAGCGTTTTCGACCTTGTCCACCGGGTCGTCCGATTTCGTCATTTCCCCGCAGTCAAGGTACTTGCAGGGATACCTGGTCCGACGCTCCTCGAGCAGCCTGTCGAGCTCCCTCGATTTCACCGCATTTGAAACACGGTGAATCGTCCAGTAGAAAACCAGGTGGACACCGGCAAGGGCCAGCACGACTCCGATAATTTTCGACAAATCCGCATAACCGCCCGAAATCCCGGAGCCGCGCAGGAACCCAAGAATCGGTCCCAGGAACCACGTCAGTACTGCCGTTACAAGTAATCCGATTCCGAGGGGAAGTGTCGCTGCGCCCGGGCCGGCTAATGTATCACTGAATTCGGTGACGAGTATATTCTCCAGCCTCTCGATTTCTTCGGCGTTCTCATCGCCTGCTCCATCCGGCTCTTGTTCGGTGTCCCTGACCTCTTCCGGCGCCTCCGGACTCTCCCGATTGCCATCACTCACTGCGTCGATAGGGGAAAAAAGCGGGATCGTAACGGCATCCGCGGCCTCAGCACGCTCCTGCGGATTTCCCGAAGCGTCCGGACCCGGGAACCCGGCTTCTGCCGGCGTATCGCCCGTCTCAGCGGGCCCGCCATCCTCCTGCGTCACATCGGCCTTTTCAGGCAACTGGAGCCAATCCTCCAGGCTTGCCGGGGGATGAGCCCTGCTTTCGTTGCGTTCCGCATTCGACATGACCCAGCGCGACCGCGTCAACTACGTCTCAAAACTCGAACCGGCGCCGACGGCGCCGGAATCCTTTCATCTGGAGCCGAAGAGGGGAGTCGAACCCCTGACCAGCTGATTACGAATCAGCTGCTCTACCACTGAGCTACTTCGGCACGGTCCATCACCAAGTGCAATGAAGTATACACGCCTTGAGCGTCACGGGCAATATCCCGAATATAGCATCTCGCCATGGTCACCCGGAAGTACCTGCGGCGCTCCGTCGCATGAGTCTGGTGCTGCCGGGGCGCAATTAGCGATTCCGAGCCGCCCCCTCGATCGACCGTTGCGGGATAGGTCACCATAGTTAAGAATCAGCCCACAAAGAGCTTCACCGGAGTTCCCATCCCCCGGCTCCATTGACAGGAGACCGCAAAAAATGATATCCTTCGATATCAGCGATTAGACCTGCTCAACGGTCAGCATTGCATGCGAGCTTACCATTCCGGTCGGACTCTCGCGCGGGGCTCAAAGTCACTTGACCTCGCGGCATCAGGATTACGGTCCTCAGATGTTGACATGGGCGCCCTAAATCGCATATCTTGCCGTCCTGAGGGCGGCGAAAAAAACAAATTCGAACCAGGAGGTTTGAGATGGTCTTTCCCCATAGGACCTCGATTCTCATCTACCTCGTCATCTTAGCCCTGGTGTGTGGCTGCTCGGGAGGCGGGGGACAGACCCCAACCGCCCCCGGCACCGGCGACAGTGAGTTCACGGCCAACGTGGACCATTCTGCTGCAGGCAACAGCTACATCTGGGAATCAGGCGAGGTAATCCTCGACACCGAGGGACTCGAAACGACGGTCGTACCACTTCGAACGGCCGAATTCACTCTCAACATCGTGAAATTTATGCAGCCCCCCGCGGGCAGCCTTGCGAACCTGCAGGTTGCCTTCGACCTGCCCAACTGCGACATCCCCAACGCGTATGTCGATGTCGACACGACAATCAGCCACCCCTTCCCGGGTACCGACTACTGGGGATTCGACGTTCGGGTCATTATCATCGGGGGCGGCAGCACGACCGGCAAGAACGACACGACGGTGCGCTATGCGACCCCTAGTGAGCTCAGGCTGGTCAACGCCGACGGGTACACGAGATGGTGGAACCGCGATGAGTTCGGGCCATTTGAGAAAATCTTCGGATACACCGAAGGCGCTCTCGCGCCCAAGAACTTCACCTTGAACTTCGCCACCGTCAACGGCTACAAGTACTTCGCGACGGGCATACCCGCCACGCAGGTTCCGCCGAATCCGACCGACGTGAGTCGCGGGAGTTTCGCCAGCGGCTCAGTCACCCGACAGATGCTCCTGCAGTTCCCGCAGGGCACTCCGAAACCTTTCAAGTTCAAGTATTCCATCTCTGCCAGTTGGGATACTCCAACCACCAGTCCGCCGACCAATGTCAGCCAGTTCCCGGCTACAGCGAACCAGCAGGAAGCCTACCAGATCGTCGTCACGCAGGATCCGGCATCGACCGCGTTCTACGATAACGATGATCAGACTTTCGGGGGCGACCTGATTCTCAGCATCGAGATCTGGGACTGGCAAGCCGACGGCAACGCGGCGAACGAGATCTCGGAAATCTGGCTTGAGAGTCCGACTCTCCTCAGCAACCAGGGCGACAAAGTTGAAATCAAGGCAACCTGGACCCAGGGTGGAGGCTCCAGTCCGAATTCGGTTATCTATTCCGGGACTCTGAGCAATGTGACGCCCACGTCCCAGGAGGACCAGGAGCTGTTCATCACGGTTGTGAGCGCTGATCCAACGACTTACGAGCCTCCGTTGCCCGGTTTTCTCTATCCGAGCCAGCCCCTGGCCGCATACCAGCTCTTCGGAGCAGGTATTCTCCCCTCGGGCAACCCAGTCCCGTCCATCATTGTTACCGACCCGAACGGCGGAGAGACTGCGATCATCGGTACAACATACGAGATCAAGTGGACCTCGTATTTGATAACCGACGTCGTGATCGAGTACTCCACGGACAGCGGCGCCACTTACCCGAACGTGATCGTCCCTACGACACCCAGCGACGGAAGCTTCATCTGGGACCCGGTCCCGGATACTCCGACCACGACCGCCAAGGTGCGGATTACGGATGCCGCTCCGTCACCTCTCGCACAGGATGCATCCGACAACGACTTCACGATCTCCGCTTCTGCGGAGCAGGGCTGGAACCCCGTTCCCGGCAAGACCCAGATGCCTGTCAACAGCCCCGCCCCCAACCAGAGCACAGTCTCTCCGGATCTCGGCATCCGGAATGACGATGCCGGCGGAGAGGGCGCATGGATGGTCGACCAGGAGGGGGGAGTCACAGACGGGTCCCCGCTATTCTACGATTATCTGCTCGACTGGTCCGGACCGGGCGGCAACGCATATCCGTCAGGGTTCAACTTCAACTTCGCACCGTTCAACCGACATGACGTGAGCTCGAACGGCATAGTCATCGCCGGTTGCTCCGCCAATACCATGCAGATGGACCCGCCCGTGGTAAACGACCCCCTCACCGCCATCTGGTACATAAGCTACCTCAAGGACGATGAGACGGCTGTTGCGGGCGATCTCTTCACGGTAATGTGGGGCGATCAGGGCGAAGGGGATCCTCCGGGCGACGATCCCGACGCGGTGCCGTGGTTCCACACGTGCGACGTTTCGGGCGGTTTGCCGGGCTGGCAGGGCGACGACCAGCAGGATTCCCTGACATGGCTCATGTGCTACTCTCATGAGGCCGGCGCTCCTGAGCCCCTTCCCGAGGAACTCGGCGACCTGCAGATCGGTTTCTGGCAGTACCCGTTCCTCACCGGTGGCATCTACAGGCTCCCGTTCCCCGAGTACACCACGGACCTCGATCCACCTCTGTTCCAGGCATTCGATGTCAACGATCCGGGCAAGTGCCGCATGGCTGCCGATACCGACAGCTACCTCACTTTCAGCTCAGACCTCGAGGGCCTTGCCGTGATGACCTACATGCTGGACAGCCTGGGGAACTTCTACGGCAGCGGCTATCAGGTCGACTGGGCAGGCGGTCAGTTCTACTATATCGGGCTGGGCAACTCGCTCAAGATCTTCACCACCGATGAGCTGTACGTTGAAGGCGCCTTGGCGGTGGACCTCGAGATGCTGCCCACGATCACCTACCTGTACGAGCAGGACTGGGAGCAGGGCTGGAACTGGTGCGCCGTCCTCTTCGATACAGGTACTCAGTATGTCGTCCGCGTATATGAGGTCGACTGGACCGCCGAAACGGGTTTGGAGCTCACAACCATCGACACCACGGATCCCATCGACGGGACTCCGCTGGCGCTGGACGTGGACGGCTACAACTTCACCATTCACGTCATCGCCGATAACGGCGGGACTATTGAGGCCACAGTGTTCAACTATACGCCTTAGTGGAAAGGAGACATGACGATGTCCAAGATCATCAAAAAGGTTCTTCTACTGCTGGTCCTCGCCGGTCTCCTGACCTGGGGAGTGGCCACCCTGGCTAAGAGCCCGTCCGTTTCAGTCAGTGACCAGGCCATACGACTTCAGGGCCAGGTCATTGACCAGGGCGTCGAGGTACAACGACAGGATATCTCGCCCGTCGGTAACTAACGGGCCCAATCAGAAGCAGTCAAGGCCGTCTTGAGGTGTTCCTCGAGACGGCTTTTTTTTGTGCGGGCGGAGAGGGGAAAACAGAAAAGCCGCCGGTCAAGGCGGCACTTTTTCCAGTTCGGGAACGGCCGATCCGGGGCTATTCGGGCATCTTCGGCGAGACGTTCAGATCGAACACAAACAACTCGTCTTCATTCTCCTGGTGCATGGCGCAGACTATCGCCTTCTGCAGTTGCACCGGGCTCTCGCGGAACAGAAGAACCCCGTCGCGGTACGCATCCGGATAGATGTAAAACCAGGTCGGGAAGAGCTTCTCGCCAGGATCCTCATTGAACTCGTCGGCATCCACGGGCGAGTACTGCCTCCCTGTCACGTCCACGAGCACGCTGTCCACGTAGGTGAGCGAGATATGCACGCGTTTCGGCGACAGATTCTGGATTTTCAGATGCGCCCGCGTGTATGTGCGCCCGTCGATCTCCACGCCGCCCTCAATCGACAGGAGAGTCACCGCGAGGTGCCGCTTTATGATCGTCTTCGGTTTGAAGGTGCATGACACGCCTTCGGGGATCGACTGAAACTCCCCGCAATGCGAACAATGGCGGCTTCCCTTGGCAACCGAGCTGAAGCACGTCGGACAGATCCCTTCCGATATCTCCTTCGCGCCCTCCTTGCCGAATTCGGCGCCGAGGTCCACTTCCCGCGCACACCGCTCTAGAAAAAGGTCGAATTGATCCCGTTCCACGTCTCACTTCCTTTCCGGGTCTGCTATGGAACCCCTTGGGTTGTGATCTCTCTGGGCCTGCGTCTCTTTTCCCGCCTTCTGATTCAGCCTCCAGGCGGGAATTATACCACCGCAATTCCGCCTGTCAAAACTGGACTTTCGGAACTTCTCGCACCTCAGGATCGGTGACCTCAAAGAACTCCCTCAGCCCGAATCCGCTCATCCCCGCCACAACATTCGATGGGAACATCTGGACCGTGTTGTTGTACTGAAGCACCGACTCGTTAAACGCCGCCCTGGCCCTTGCTATCACTCCTTCTATTTCGGACAACTGGCCCTGCAACTGAAGGAAATTCTGGTTGGCTTTGAGGTCCGGATAGGCTTCCGCGAGCGCGAATATGCTTCTGAGCGCCCGTGTCAGAACATTCTCTGCAGCGCCCTGCTCATCCACCGTCTTCGCGTCTATCGCCACCTGCCTCGCCTCAATGACGTTCTGGAGCGTCTGGCGCTCGTGCGCCGCGTATCCCTTTACCGTCTCCACCAGGTTCGGAATCAGGTCGTACCGACGCTTCAGCTCCACATCGATCTGCGCCCACTGGGTGTCCACCCGGTTCCTCAGGCCAACCAGACGGTTATAGATGCCGACGAACCAGAAGATCAGCACCACAAGCGCTACGATCAATACTATGACTGCCGCGAATCCTCCCACGTTGTCCACTCCGTTTCTCGCTGTTTCAATGCCCTGCTAATGCGCCGGAGTATATCACAAGTCGACCGCATGTGGCACGCGCCTGAAGCGCCTGATTCTTACATGCGTAGCATGCGCCTCCGGCGCATGGTTCATACTCCGGCGCAACCCCGAAGAACCATTCGCGGGACACGCATGCAACGGGGCTTGACGCGCGCTCGAGTCGCACGTACACTTCATCTCTTGGTGCTTACTCCCCGCTTTTGCTGGAAGGAGCTTGCTGATGCCGACCACTGCAGTTGTCGGAACCCAATGGGGCGATGAAGGGAAGGGCAAGGTAGTCGATTTCCTCGCCCGGGATGCCGACATTGTCGTACGAAGCCAGGGAGGCAACAACGCCGGTCACACGGTGACGGTGGAGGAGGAGGTTTTTCGCCTTTACCATATTCCCTGCGGCATCCTCCATCCCGAAAAAACCAGCATCATCGCGAGCGGAATGGCTCTGAATCCCGTACGACTCCTGGATGAGATCGATGGCCTCAAAGCCAGGGGAATCCCGTGCACCAACCTGCTCATAAGCCACAACGCCCACCTCATTATGCCCTGGCACATGCTGATCGACGAGCTTGAGGAGAATCGCCGGCAGTCGCGAGACTCCAGGGGGATCATCGGCACCACGAAACGAGGCATCGGTCCGGTCTTCGCCGACAAGATGTCGAGAAGCGGCCTGAGAGTCGCCGATCTGACCGATCCCAGGACCTTTCGCGAGCGGGTCGCCTATGTCTGCGAGGAAAAGAATGTCCTTCTTACCGGCCTCTACAAGGTCGAGCCCCTGGATCCGGGGAAAGTGGCCGACGAATACCTGGAGGCCGGAGGCAAACTGGTTCAGTACGTCGGGGATGCTGTGGACGCGGTCATCACGGGCCTCGAAAGCGGCAAGACAATCCTGTTCGAGGGGGCCCAGGGCACGCTTCTGGACATCGACTACGGCATCCAGTACCCGTTTCTCACGAGCTCGCATCCGGTGACGGGCGGGATGTGTCTCGGAACCGGCCTGGCGCCGAATCGAATCGACAGTGTCTATGGCGTGGTCAAGGCGTATATCTCGAGGGTCGGCGAGGGCCCCTTCCCCACCGAGCTCAAGGACGAGCTCGGGGTGCAGATACGCGACCGGGGAAGCGAGTACGGGACGGCGACCGGACGTCCCAGGCGCGTGGGCTGGCTCGACCTCGTCCTCCTTCGTTACTCCGCCATCATCAACGGCCTCACCAACATCGCCTTCACCAAGGTGGATGTTCTTGACGATATCCCCGAGATACGGGTCGCCGTAGCGTACGAAATCGACGGCGAGATAACCACCCGCCTCCCGACCGGCCCTGCGCTCCTCGCCAGGCTCAAACCTGTCTACAAATCCCTCCCCGGCTGGCTCATCGACACGAGCACTCTGGCCACCGGCGACGTGCTCCCCGAGGCCCTCCAGAACTACCTGGACTTCATCAGCAGAGCCGTGGGCGTCCCGATAACACTCCTCGGCGTCGGCACCCGCCGCAGGCAAATGGTCGAGCTGGGATAACCGCCCTTAGGACCGCTCGCTTTCGGGGCCGCATCATTCCGCCGTGTAGCCGAAAGTGCCGCAGACATTCACGGGAGGTGGCTCCATTTCGATTCGCTCGCACCACGCAGCCCAGTACCGGTGGCCGCTCGGCTCGATGACAACGGACGTTGAAATCCCCGGGTCCAGAAACGGAATCTGGGAGAAGTTGTAGTTGCCGCTGATGTTACTCAGTGCTCCGGGGACAATCTCCGGCCCCCAGACGAATTCATGATCGGCCGTCAGATATGGCGGAAACTGATTCACCTGAGGGGTGATAGCCAGGCGAATGACGGCTGCTTTGAGCTCGTCGGACTGCGGTGCCTGAGCCATGAATGTGATGCTCGCGCGAAACGGCCCCTGGGTCCCTGTCTCCTTATGCAGTGCGATTGCCGGGAAAAGCCCGTCACCGGGGTACTCTTCCGGGCAGGGGACAACGGTGAACGCATCGGTGTTGGTTTCCGTGGAGAGAATTGTCCCCAGCCCAAACAGGTCGGCCTCGTAGACGCTCATCACTGGGCCATATCCGTCGATCCCGGTGTCCTGCGCAAACACCAGGGCGGCGAAATTGCGATCGTTCTCATTGGGGGTGATGTCAACACACGGCAGGCCTGCATCACGCTTGACATAATCTCCGTTCTCTTTGATTCGGACGGGCATGAAAACCCTGTCTCCCCAGTGGTCGACCTGCCAGCCCCCTGCCATCACATGAAAACCGGTGTGTTCGCCCTGGAACTGCGAAGTGTACGCGACAACCACCCAAAGACTGTTCTGAGTCCAAATATTCGGGTAGTGGAAGAAATCCAGATATCCAATGTCTATGCTAGCGTCGTAGCCGTTGTGGCTGGTGTCTGTCTGGACATCTCGCGGCCATCCATCGTCCCATCTGTAGTCATATTCCCACCTGGGCACAAGCTGGAAGTCTCCTTCGCGGGTGAACTCGACATATTTCAACACTCGCTCGTCCAGACCATAAGGGGTCTCGGCCGACGACCAGACCAGATAGAGATTACCCGAGAAATGATCGTAAGCTACATCCGGGTCGTAATCCGGATACTGGCTCTCGGCAAGACCGCCCCAGTCTCCGTCCGGAATCAGGAAATCCGTCCGTGCGGGTTCCGCGTCGGGAAACTCGTTCTCTTCGTCCCATCGAAGCACAGTGAGCCCGATGTCCCAGTCGGTGTTAAACTCGCCCCCCTCGCCAAAGTCGTCGCCGAGCAAGTCGTCGACCTCCTCTTTAGGGATGCCCCTGACCGCATAGCATACAACCAGCTCGACATCATAAGAGAATGGGTATTCGGAACATGCTAAGATGGCATCACAGGATACTGATCTGTACTCTGCAACATGGCTGCCGCTTGAGTCATTATCCCTTTCGGTGACCCAGTCGATGTCCGTGGGTGTGCCTGGATCCAAGTCCCCTTGAGGAGATCCCTGCAGCCATCTGAACACAGGCTTGAACGGCGCCTGAGGATCCTCGCTGTCAGGCCGCAGAAGGCTTACCGCGGCTGTTCCATAGGAATTGAATGTATACTGCTCTCCGGGAGTTCCCGCTCCCAGTGCGGATCGCGCAAGGGTTCCAAGAGCGATCTCATGGAACCCCCCAGCGGACTCTAACCCGAGATCATCGACGGCATCCTCAGGTTCGAACAATGGAACCGAGTTGATGAAACCAGCTCCCCCTCTTTCTGCTTCAGGCACAAGCGGACCAGTTGCGCGTGAACATCCGGACGCCCAAACTGCTGCGCACATGAGGGCGACAATCGCCCCCGCAACCAATCTGATTGTTCTCATCTGCTTCCTCCGTTCTCCTCATTCGAGGTTTATTGTGAAATCGAAAACATCGTAAGCGACGGTATCGGTCCAGTATATGCCTTGAGGGTAAGGATAAAGGCATGCAACTCCACGGTACGTACCATCCGGGAATGCGTCTGTGAATACCTCTAACATGGGCCAAGGCCCATATGAGTCGGGTTTCGGCGCCGGCGACTCCGCGGGGCACATGTAGTCGATGCCTACATCGTAGCTGATATACTTCGCCCAGCCGGGAAGCCTCCCGAATCCGTGCCACTTCCCGAAGTCAATCCACGTATGACTCTCTATCCATAGCGTGCTGCAGTCATCAGGCTTCCCGCAGCAGGGAGCCTCGGTTATTATATTCCCGCCGTTCACGACATAGCGGAAGTAATACGGCTCGGGCTGGTTCGCGGAGATCGGGAAATCACTCGCGGGATCGGTCACCGGGCTTACTAATGGCGGCTCCCAGCAGGCCTCTACCGCGTAACCCGCCACAACAGGTCCCCCCGGAAGCCAGATGTGATACACTCTTTCCACCGACTTGTTCACCCGAAACATGTGCCTTTCCTCATCCGTGTAGAAATTCAGAAAAGCGTTCACCACTCCGGTCGGTGTGCCCTTCGAGTATTTCCCGGGCCAGTAATTGAACATCGGAAGGTCCGAGCCCGTCTCCCACCACGGACTCCATCTCGGAGTATACCCGTCCGCGTTCAGCACCTCGGGGTCGCCCTTGACTCGCCAACTCACCCAAACGGGATTCTGTTGCGGGAATATCAGCTCACTTTCCCACGGGACCTCATGCGAAGCATTGAACATCACGATCCCCTTGACATCGAAACCCGTGTACTGCGGCAGATTGTCGAATGGGTGCGTGATTTTCACACCGAGATCGATCGTCCCGTCCCCGTTATTGTGAATGTTCGTGATTTCAAGACAATCAGTGCAGTAGCTCTCGAGGAACTTGAGCGTGTTCAGATGGAATCTCCCGTAGCGATTGGGTACGACATCAACCCGCGTATGGTCGGCATTTATATACCATGTCCACTCGCCCCACAGACGGTATGGGCCTTGATTCTCAGCCGCAGGGGTCTGCCCGAGGTCATTGCGAGTCGATGGGGAGACGACATCGCCAGCGCGGGCGCAGCCAACCAGCAGCGCGGCCAGAATCGCGACAACGGAGATGTATCTCATCAGGACAACCCTCCCGCCGATCCCTGCCGGTCGGCACCACCCGGCAAATCCCACCTGCCTGCAATTATACGTATATCATCCCCCCCCGGTTTTGTCAATGCTTAACACATGCTTTCGGGCCACAAACCGCCTCATCGGCACTGGCACGAAACAAAACGGAGCCCTTTGGAGGCTCCGTTGTTGGTTTCACTGATGCCGAGGATCTTTACGGTATCGGCAGGTACATCACTCCAAGGTCGACAATTCCGCCCTTGGTGACCACGATGTACTTCTCGTAGTAGATAGTGCCGTTGCCGGTGAGCCGGAAGGTATGCTCGCCCTCGGGCACGTTGTACAGGGTGAACTCGCCGTTTCCGTTCGTCTGGTTGGAGATTCCGGCCCCGACAATCTCGGCCGTCAGACCCGGCTGCGGCTTGTTGTACAGGCTCGAGAACACCGTGCCGGTGACCTGCCCGTATCCCGGAGGCTCGGTCATGACTCTCTTGAGGTAGATGTCAACCTTGCTCTTGTAGCCTCCGTTGACCGTCACGTTCACCTGGCCGGAATTGAACCCGTACTTCTCCGCCACGATATTGTGGGTGCCCTGAGCAACCGCGGGGAACTCGAAGTAACCGTTCTCGTCGGTAATGTCACTCAGCGCATTAAATGTGGACTGCACCATAACCCTTGCGTTGTCCAGCGGCTGGTTGGTGTCCTTATCGAAGACCCAGCCCTCGATCGTGCCGAAGATCACCGGGCTTCCGTACTCATTGTAGATTCTGAGGTTGTCGCCCTCGGCCCTGTTCGGGTTGATGTTGGACACATAGATGGCCCCGAACGCATCGACACGGATCGCTGCAGGCGTGAACGTCGGGTCCGCAGCGCCGAACTCGCGAATGTAGTTGCCGTCATTGTCGAAAATCTGGACGCGCTTGTTGCCGGTGTCGGAGACGACAATGTTCTGGTTCCTGGGATCGATGGCCAAAGCCCTGGGTCCCTGGAACTCGCCGGGAAGGGTGCCCATGCCGTTCTGGCGTCCGCCGATGGTCTTCTGCACGACGATCGGCGCCCCGAACACCACAGGCTCTGTGATCGCTATGCTGTCCGCGTTCGGCATAACCCAGATCAGCCTGTGCAAGTTGTCGAACTCGAAGTCGCAGATGTTGGAAGTGGTCATGCCGCTTCGAGTCGACATGTAGTTGATGGACGTGAGGTCCCAGACGATGAAATTGCTGTTTATGGCGCATGCAGGGACAACGCCGAGGGCCGCAGCGGCATTCTGCAGACCCATGTATGTCGGGTAATCGTAGTAGACGAGATAGTCCTGCCCGCCTTCGAATATCGGGTACATGTAGTCCGGCACCCACGGAGCATCCGGGTGGTATGCGACGATCGCATAGTCGTTCACGTCGATCGTGTTCGTGAACGGCCAGTCGCAGTCGGAGTCCGCGATGCAGTTCGGGGTGTACACCTTCTGGAAGAGATACGGGGGGTTCAGAGGGTGGTAGGCTATCGGGTGCGGCGTGCAATCGCAGCTCCCGAAAGTCGACGACGAGGCGAAGTTAACGCACGTGCCGGGGGGCATATAGGGGTCCGGCTCGCCTCCCCACCAGATCGGATCAAAGCTGACCCCGGGCACTCCGCCGCTGACATACAGATCGTCAAATGCGGGCGTTGGAAGGCACATGTTCTCCGGGACGACACCGATTATTCCTCGGCCGGTGTCAACCTGGCCGAAGTTCGACATGGCCAGTCCCTGGTAATACGAGGCCGACATCATGCGCTTGTGCACCCCGTACGGCGTGAACAGCTCCAGCCCGGCTTCCGTGGCAAGAACAATGTCGCCGTCCCCTTCGATCGTGATGTCCACAACCGGCCCGAACTCGTACGCGAACGGCTCGGGTATGCCGGGGTCCATAGGATCCCCGGTCGCGCCGGGTCCATGGGGATCCGGCACTACCGGCTTGCTTCCGTCATCCGGGTTCTTGCAGCCCCAGACCGCCACCGTCAGCAGTACGGCCAGGACAACTAGTGTTGATATGACTGAGATTCTCCGCATCATTGACTCCTTCTTCCAAGTCTACTTTAGTACTGTTGGCATGTCGCAGGTCAGGCTCTTAGTGTCCGAATCCGCCCCCACCCCCGCCGGTACCGGTACCTGTACCGGTAGGAACGGGTATCACATAGAAATTCGCTTTGTAACTCGAACCAGGCATAAGGTTGTAGCCCTGGTTCGGCATGGTGTCGCCCCATATGGGATCGGGCAGCAGGTAAGCGCCCCCTGCGTCACCGAGGTCCAGGACCTGGATGTTCCTGAGGAAACCCGTCGGCACAAGCATGCCGTAACTCCCTCGCGCATCCGACTCGCCCTCCGGCGGAACTCCCCCGTCTCCGGGGAAGAATCCGCCCGGAATCGCCAGGCTGTCGCATGTAAGCTGGGCGCCTGCGATCGGCACATTCTTGTTGGTGCGCACGGTGCCGAAGACGACTCCCAATCCCATCGCCTCTCTCTCCAGCGCGCCCATCTCAACCGCATACTCAAAGCCCAGCGTCAGGTCGTGGATTATCAGCATCTGCTCGTCGTTCAGCTCAAGCCCGTTATGAGTCCAGTTGTTGCTGCAGGTTATGACCACAGGGTCGAGAACCCCCAGCACTGTCGGATCGATCGTGGTAGTGACATCGGTCGGAAGATCGATCAGCATGAACTTGTGATTAAGGCTGTTGAATCCGGGCCAGCCGAAGGGCAACGCGAGCGGAAGGATCTCCGAGTAGTCCGGGTTCGACGGAGCATCGTACAGCCCGACATCCCCGAACGCCGCGCATACATACAGCATCGTTGAATCCGTCACCTGGTTGATCGCGTACATCATGCTGCTCTGCATGTTATTGATCTCGTTCGCCACTTCACCCAGAAGGTTATCATTGGGGCCGAAGTAGACCTCCACGCTGACGCCGATATTGAACGTGTTGTGGCCCAGAACCACCTTGTCGCCGCCGAATCTCCCCATGTTGAACATCTGGTCGAAATCGAACAGAAACGCATCGGTTATGGTCTTGACTCCCCCGGGGCCGCTGCTGTCCACGTAGGTCCTCGGGTTGTCGAACACAAGCGTGTTGTTGATCGATGTATTGAATGAGTCGTCGAGAAAGTCACCGGACGACGCAAGGACAATGTGATCGTCAATGATGGCGTACCGGGCATGGACCTGCCTCGCGATGTCGTCCTTGTCCGTCTTCATCGTCACATGCCCCGTCTGAGCGAGCTGCGAAATGAACGGAGCGGACTCGGCATCATCGAAATACCCCTTCTCCGCCACAATGTTCACCTGGACACCCTTGTTCGCGACTCCAACCAGCCGCGCCACCATCTGCGCGTTGGTGATTCGCGTACCGACCAGATCGATCCTCTGGGTCGCGTTCGTGAAGTATCCCCACAGGTCGCTTGAGGTCAGCGGTTGCAGGTTCGCAGCAAGATACGCTTCCTCGATGAGCGGGTCCGGCTCGACTTGCCGAAACACCGGGTCGGTGACTATGAGACCCACGGCCGACTTGGGCAGCGGATTCGGAAACCCTCCGTAGAACCCATCCATCGGCCTCTCATCCGGATTCGAGCACGATGCAATCCCCGCCGCGAGGATCAGCACTATCAGGAGGAACCCCAGGCTAAGTACGGTTTTCATCCTCATCAAAGTAGCTCCTTTTTCTCCTTCGGAACTGGATATGATCTTAATGCCGCCAAAACGCGGCGGGTTCTCTTGTTACTTGCCTTCGGACCAATCCGGCGGTCGAGCGTTCTGCTCGTCGCCCTCGAATTCGGGCACCGGGTCCTCGCCGGGAGCCATCTCAAACCTGAACTCGCCCGTGCCCCCCGCGGACAGGGCCCAGTTCTTTGGATCGGGAGTGCGGTAGCCGTCCCGGCTCACCCACACGGTCACCGACCCGTTCGCAACATCGTTCCGCAGAAACATCCCGTTAACATCCGTTGTTGTGTATATAACTATTTCCCCCGTGCCCGTCAGGTCGGTCACGAAAGGTTTTGACAGGATTTCCACCTTCACGCCCGCGAGCGGCTCGTCCGCCGCCAAGTCTATCACCCGGCCCTGGATCGTTCCCACTGCACGCATCCCCGGCGTCGCAGCATTGTCATCCGACGAACACGCCGACACAACGCCCGCCGCAAGGATAATCACTGCCATCAGTATCATTGATCTCCCGATCATCTGGCCACCTCGCGCTTACTGCGCCTGGTCCTTTTTCGAAAAATGTATGACTAACTTAAGCCCGCTCTTCGCGGACTTGAGACGGCCATTTTATCATATGACTTCCAAAAATCAACCTTATGGCTCTCCCGTGTGCTTTATCTTCATCCCTCGTTGAACCGACCGCCCACCCGACCGCTGAGACCTCTCTGCTTCCGAATCCTCAGCAAAGCTACATAACGTTACCATAACTAACAAAACTTGTCAAGTCCTCCGGAGTCCCTCCAGCCAAAAAAAACGCATTTTTCCTGCCGCACCTGTCGCACGGCCCACGCAGAACGTGCGGCGCCAAATCTCCTGGAAAGTGTCCGCGGCGCGGCGTGTTTCGCTATAATGTCCCACCGTGTTCGGTTTACTATCCTCACCACCTCTTGCGTCCGACCGGACCTTCGCTCTCGATCTCCTCGGGACGCCACCCGTTTTCATCATCGCTATCCCGTTCTTCGCCACCATCATGGGCACCCCCATCGCGCGGCAGATCGCGTTGCGCTTCGGGATCGTGGACGCACCCATTGCCGGAAGCAGCAAGACCCATGAAACCATCACACCATACCTTGGCGGCCTTCCGCTTTTCATCGCCCTTTTCGCCGGCTCCTATATCGTCCTCCATGAAACGGCCCGGGTCCTTCCGGACGATTTCCAGCCGATGCTGATCCTGGGCGCAGTCACTTTCATTTTCCTTGTCGGTCTGTGGGACGATATCCTGGGCATGATCCCTGGCGTGAAGATGCTCATGCTTGCGATCGCCGGAACCATCCTTTTTTTCGGCGGCGCAAAAGTGTTCTTCATCCCGGTCGAATGGGGTTTGCCCGGCCAGATTCTCGCATGGGTCCTGACTCTCTTCTGGGTGCTCGGGATCACGAACTCGGCTAATTTGATGGATAACATGAACGGTCTCGCCGCCGGGACGGGCATCGTTGCCGGGCTCAGTTTCCTCGCGATCGCTTCCATCGGAGGCGATCCTGTCGCTATCGGGCTGTCCCTCGCCCTCGTCGGCGCCCTCATCGGATACCTCCCCTACAACTTCCCGAGGGCGTCGATATTCCTCGGCGACGCGGGCAGCATCACGCTGGGCTTCTTCATAAGCTTCCTGGGACTGATGACCGGACGCATCCCCTACGAGATCGCGTCGCTGCCCCAGGGATTCCATGTCCTGAGCTACACGCTCGCTCCCGTACTCGTCGTCGGTGTCTTCGTCTTCGACACCTTCTTCGTCGCTTTCAGCAGGGGAAAGCGGAAGATCAACTTCTGGTGGGGCGGAAAGGATCACACCTCTCATCGATTCGTCAATTTCGGCTTCTCAAAAGCGTTCGCAGTGGTCCTGGTGTGGCTGATCGGCGCAGTGTTTGGAGCATTCGGCATTCTCGCCAAGATCAGCCCCCCCTGGCTTGGGGTCGTTGAGGCCGCTTTCCTCCTCGCCGCAGGAATCTGGTTCTGGAGACAGCTCGACAAGATACCGGTCGAGACCGTAAGGATTGGTGCAAGCAACGTAAGGCAGAGACGTCTCACGCTTCGATCCCAACCGCCGGCCACGGGTGTATAATGTCTCCCCGTCAGGTATTTCAACATGAGAGCCAGATCAGCATGCACGGTATTGTTTTTCGTCGCGACCGCGATATCCCTCACCCTTCCGTCGATGCTCGGCTGCTCGAAACGTGCTCAACCCTCGTCCAAGCCTCAAGAGAAGCCCGTTGTCCTTGATGAGGGCTCTACAACGAATGAGCCGGAGTATTTTGTCGACGACCAGGGCCGGGTGATCTACAAAGACTCCCGGACCTCCGCACAGGGTCAGTCCGAGCGCGATTCCCACCTGGCGCCGGTCTTTGCGGGCTCCCAGCGGATCCATCCTGCCGGTGAAGATCCCGCCCTGCGCGAGTCCTACATCACACACGCGCCGTTCGAAGCGATCAAGGAGTTTTACATCATGTATCTCGCTACCGGCCGAATGTCTGTGGATGAAGCGGTGCCGGCGGAAGAGAGCATTGTCAACACTATCGACAGCAAGGACAGCGACGGGCGATGCCAGTCGGCTCTGTTCGTCAACGACTCGGGACCCGGAGGCGGCGGACCTCGCGCCGGGATGAAGGTCATGCTCAAGGAATTTCCCGCTCAGCACGCGGTCCAGATCGTGCTCACGACGCTCGAGGCCACTCCGCCCGGACTCAGCCCCATGGGCGTTTTCGTCACACCCGAGCAGGCTCAGCAATGGGCGGATGAATATCGGAAGCAACAGGAGGAGGAGGAGCACAAACGCGCCGAGGCTGAGGAAAGCGCGGTCGAGCCGCCTGTCGCCGACGGAAACGGCGATGCGAAGGACCCAGACTCCACCTCCGATTCCGGCTCCGAAGAAGGAGCGGACTGAGCCGTGGCTGAGCGATGGGTTCTCGTGCTGGGTGCGGGCTACTGGCAGATTCCCCTCATTCGCACCGTACGGTCGCTCGGATTCCGGGCACTCGCCACCGACAAAAATCCCTCAGCAGAAGGGGCGTCGGTCGCCGACCGTTTCGAGCCCGTCGACATCACAGACATCGACGGCACGATTGCCCTCGCCCGAAGATACGAAATAGCGGGCGCGGTCTCCGACCAGACCGATCTCTCCGTTCCCACGCTCGCGAGGGTCACGCAGGCGCTCGGTCTTCCCGGACCCACGCCTGAAGTTGCTCACAACACGACGAACAAAGCGCGCATGCGGGAGCTTGCCGGAAGGGCGGGTCTGAAGAACCCGCGATACCGCGTCTGCACGACCGTCCAGGATGCCCTCAACGCGACCGATGTCGGCCTGCCCTGCGTTGTGAAACCAACCGACGCGCAGGCGAGTCGCGGTGTCCAGCTCATCAGGCGAGAGGAAGATCTTCTGCCCGCTGCCGAGGAAGCTTTCCGATTTTCTCGAGAGGGCAGAATCCTTGTGGAGGGATATCTTGTCGGGACCGAGGTAACGGTCGAGGGCTGCAGATACGCAGGGGTCACGCATCTTCTGGCCGTCAGCGCGAAACGTCACACGCCGCCCCCGCATATCATCGCGATTAATCTCGATTTTCCGGCGCCGTTCCCGGATGAGATTCACCGCGAAATCGAGGATGTCTACAGCCGACTGGTCGACGCATTGGGGATCGTGGCGGGAAGCATTCACGGCGAGCTGATCGTCACGGATCACGGCATCTATCTTGTCGAGATGGCGAACCGGGGGGGCGGCAGCGGCACGTCAAGCCATGTCGTGCCCGCGCTGTCCGGCGTCAATCTCATTGAAGCCAACGTCCGCTACGCGGTCGGCGAGGAGGCTCCCGTACGGCGCACGATGAATCGCGCAGGGGTCCTTCGATTCTTCATTTTCCCACCGGGAAAAGTGACAGCCATCGAGGGTTTGGAGGCCGCACGATCGTTTGTGGGAGTTGTCGCGTGCGATCTCTACATCAAGCCCGGCGACACGCTCGTCCCCCCGGTCATGGACACGCATCGGCACGGCTACATGATCACGGTCGCCGATTCTCTACCCGAGGCCCAGGCCATCGCCGACCGGGTCGAGAAGATGGTCACGGTCCGTTGACTCCGCCGTCTTGCTCAGCCCCGATTTACTTCAAACCTGAAGCATTTCATTGAGGAAGGCCGCTCTTTTTGATATCATGGGCTTTACAGAAGGGGCTCTGTTTCTCAATGTTGTTTCGTCTCGGAGGTCTGTCGGTGAAGCCGATCCGTATCGTTTGGGTAGCTGGTGCGGGGTCTCTTCACGCAGCCGAGTGTTTTCCCTTTTCTCCCATCGGTCTATGTTCACCTGCCCGGCAATGCGAACACCGGAATACCTGAGCGTTCGGCCTCTTCCTGAAGGGCCCAGCTGCATACACATCCTGCGGAGGCAAGTCAAATGAGATTCGCGACATACCTCATTCTCACGTCCATTCTCGCGGCGGCGCTCGGGTGTTCACAAGCCGGGCTTCCCAGCGCTCCCGACGCCGATCAGTCCCGCGTTCCCGCGTCATCTCACCACATCTGGGCTGCGGTGGATTTCACCTGGGACGGTGTGTCGGACGAGCTGACGGTCGTCCCCGACCGCACCCTCGCCGCTCATTACGACATAACCCATTTCATCCTCGCCGGATATCTCAAGCTAAAAATCGTGAGCTGGGACCCTCTTTCAAGAATCATGGTCATCGACGCAACCGTCACGAATCCCTTCGCGCTTACGGGCTATGACGTCAGGGGTATACTCTATAACCTGGGCGAGAAGAAGCTCCTCAATGCCGACGACTACACGAAGATCTTCGATCCAAACTCGCCCCAAGTCGCGAACCCGTTCCGCGCCTATGCGAAGGATGAGCCGAACCGCAAGTTCTGGAACAAGTACTCCGATCCGGTTCATCGCATCAAGACCGAATCTTTCCAGATTTACTTCCCCGGGACAATCGGGGCCTCTTTCATGATCACCGCGTCCTACCCGGACAATTGCGCCGAGCCGTACGACATCGTCTCCATCGAGCAGACCGGGGAGATCGACGAAATGGGCGGGTCGATCGACGTCACTCTGGAGGTACTCGACTGGCAGGATGTCACCGCCGATCATGTGATTATCGAGAGCAATCCGGTTACCGGAACGGACGTATGGATGACGAAGATCGATCAGACACACTGGCAGGCCACGATTTCCAACACCGGTGAAGCGCCGGTGGGCGAGTACGAAGTCTGGGCGGCAGCGTGGGATGAGATCGACCCCAACGCGCTCTACAACAAGTTCACGATCACGGTCGAGCCGTTCATTAACGTGCCGCCTGTCATCGACAGCGGGGTCGACGGCGATTCCAGTCCTTTGCCCGATTCTGTCGAGACTTACACGGTCACGGCGCATGACGACGACGGCGACCCTGTGACTTTCTCATGGACCGTCACCGATGACTCGGCCACCGTTGTGCTCGATGTGCCCGACGACACGACCGGCTCTCTCGATGTCGACTGGGGGGCTCTCAACGCTCTTCCGGGCGACACGTTCGATATCGATTGCTCCGTCTCCGACGGTTACAGCCCGCCGGTGGCCGCTGATACGCTTCATGTCGTCATACGCATGCCGGGCGAGTGGTCCGACCCGATACTTGTCTCCGGGGAGGCCGGCTTCGATGAGACGCTCCCGAGGATCGTTCTCAGTGAAACGGACTGGTGGATCATCTACACTGACGGGTCAAGCGCGCTCGCAAGGCAATCGACGGACGGCGGTTACACCTGGTCCGCACCGATGACCATCGGGTCCTTTGCCGACATAGATACGCTCCACGCTGTTCTTGGCGGCGACAACGGGATCTATGTCCAGTACCAGCGATCGGACAGCAAGAGCACTTACGTCGCGAGCTACCATGGCGGGGTCTGGTCGTCACCTTCAAGCACAAGTCCAGGCATGGGAATATCTTCGCCCCCGTATTCCTGCGACCTGGGGATCGCCTCGGACGGCTACGTCTACTCGCTGGTGGGCGACTACTTCTCGATGTTCGGTTGGAGGAGCAACAAGCCATGGGACACCGGCTCCTGGACCGGTGGGATCATTCAGGGTTTCTACGATGCCATCTATTCAGTCAATGACGGTTTCGTCCAGCAGGCTGCGGAGCCGAGATGGTTCTTTGTGCACGGGGGCACGGAGCTTGACTACGGCTGGTACGACACTGCCTGGAACAATGGCGCGGCAATGACTGGAGCCAAAACGCTGATCGAGCCGGCAATCGCTCCGGAGTCGAACGGGCCATTCCACGGCGTGGTCGCGATCGACCAGGGGGGCACCTACGACGTGCAGTACTTCCGATTCGCCTCCTGGCCACCGTCATCCCCGACCACTGCAGCGATCGCGACCGGTCTGGCGACCCTGCCGGTTTTTCATTCGATCAGTGTCGACGGTAACACCGTGTCGGTCCTGTTCGATGCCGATGATGAGGTGCAGTACGTTGAGTCGGGCGATGGGGGCGATACGTTCGGAGCCGCCGAAGTCCTTGGCGGCGGTGGCGGAGGCCGCTGCGCCTACAGCCACGTTCGCATCGATCCCTACGGCACGAGCACCGTCGCAGCATATGCGAAGCTGGAAGACGGCGATTATAACATCTATATAAGAATCAAAGACTAGGCACGATGTAACAATGCGCATCCTGCGCATAGTTCTTTTCCTAGCGAAACGGCTCGTCTAAGAACCATGCGCAGGATGCGCATTACTACAGTGCCCATCGGGGCTTGGGGGGTTTCTTGAGGACGATCAGTCCCATCGACAGCCACCGACCCCCGTCCTCTATTATGCCTTCCCTCAATTTTTCCGGGATCGAATCCGCAGGCGCATCGAGCCACCTGAGCCAGTGGTCCCATGCCCCGCCCAGGTACTCCGCTTTCGCGATGTGAAACCCTTCCCGGGAAAACATCAGCGCCGTGTACGCGGGCGTCTTCAAAGCCTTCCCCTCAAAGCCGGCCATAGCAACCCTCATGTAGTCCGGGGTCGTGTTCCCCAGCGACACCGGCCCTGCGAACCCCAACGTCCCGTCCGACCCCAGCACCCGGTAGAGTTCTTTCGCCGCTTCCGGCGATGCGTTGGGGAGAACCGGGTTCCCAAGACATAGGACCCTCGCGAACTCCTCGCTCCTTACCGCGAGCGACCACGGCTTGCCGGGAATGACCCTCACTCGATCCGCAACTCCGAGCTTCTTCGCACTCGCCTCCGACTCGGCTTCACTCGACGCGTCCTCGGCCACGCATGTCACGTCAACTCCGTACTCCTTCGCCATAAGCGCCGACAACACGCCGTCCCCGCCGCTCAGGTCCAGAACCTTGAGGCCCTCCGCCAGCTCGAGCGCCTCCAGGAGCGCGTCAGCCACATACTCTCCCCCCGGTCTACGGGACATTCTCTCTCTGATATCGGGCTCGCAGGTCTCCCAGCGCATTTTCCCCTCCGCCGTCCGCAATGATTGACGAAGTATACCATTGCCCGGCACGATCCTATACGGGAAAAATCCCTGGAGTGGCGGGGTCTCACTTGCACGTAACCACGTTGACCGAGCTGACGTTGAAGCCTTCGTTTTTCACAGCGTAGAACACGTAAAGAGTCCCGTCGAGGGTAACGACAGGGTACGGCTCCGTCCAATGATATCCCAGCGGCAGGGGACCCTCGTACGGGCTCGACGGCTCGCTCCAGTCGACCCCGTCATCCGAGTACACCATGTACACGTAAGGTTCGAGGGCATATGTGATGTAAACACGATCATTCTGATCCGAATCGATTCCTATGTAAGAGCCCAGAAGACTCGTCTCGTAGTCGGTGGTGAACACGGTCACGGGCGCGCTCCAGCTCAGCCCGCCGTCGGTCGATCTCGAGTACTCGATTCTTCCCGCTCCGGCGTCATTCACTTTCCATGCCGCGTGCAGCACTCCGAGCGTGTCCATGCACAGTCCGGGAGTAGCTATGGAATCGCCCGAGTTCGCGATCGGTATGACAAATCCCATGGGGATGTCGTCCGACTTGGGCACCCCGAGCACCTTCACCCTGTACACCCCAAGCACGGAATCGAAGCAGCCGAACGCAAGCACGTGATAGTCGGAGTCTCTTTCCGCAAAACCCGCGCACGAGTAGGTGCATTCCTCGTCTCCGGGCACGGTCATGACGCCTCCCGGCGGGCCAGCCCAGGACTCGAAACGAGTCACCGAGTTCAGGGTCGTGGTGGTGAACACATGGGTGAAAGTTCCGTCGTCGTCAGGAACGAAGATGCTTGGAAGGTCCGATGTGGTGTGGCATGACATGTAGTCCCACTCACCCGCCGCGCCCTGCCATCTCAGCGCGTGACAGTCTTCCGCCGCTTCCTCCGCCGTCCCTTCCAGGCCGGCATAAACGGTGTGAACCCCTTCCGACGGATCGGCTGCGACTATGTGCATGAAACCCGGGATCGGATCAAACTTGCGGGCCAGCTCGGGCGTATGCCAGGTGCCGTCATTCACCGCGTACATTACGCTGTCGTCATTTCTGTAGTAAATCAACACGATCTCGCCGGCGGCGTTCACGACCGCCCTCGGCATTTCGGACGAATAGTCTATATTGACCGGGTCCCCCCACTCGGGCGCAGTTCCTTCCTCGAGCGTGATGTCGAAGGGCCCTCCCAGTGCCGCATCGTAGCCGTCATCTACCTCGACGTAAATGTCGAATTCACCGACCGCGTATGTCGACCAGTCGATCGGCATCGCAACGACATCTCCCGGACCCGGCGCGGCGCCGTCGGCCGTTATCCACCATGTGATCGAATGATCCTGGCCGACGTCGGGGTCAGTGAAGATGACCGAGTATGTCACCGATTTGTCGTCGGTCGAGACGGGATTCTTGTACGCACCCGGGCCAGCGATATCGTCCTCGATCCCTGAAATCTCAGGGGGCGTGTTCACAAACGGAGCTTGGGGCGACACTGTCACCGAACCGCGATAGAATGCGGCGCGCCTTGGCCCCGCTGGATACGCCGACCCGAACCCCTGATCGTAGCTTGAGCCGTTCTCTCCGGCGCTTTCCGCAATGACCCAGAACTCAGCATCACCGCTCGAAACCGGTGAGCAGTCGACAATCTCGATCGCGAAGACCGATGAATTGGACGTCCCCTCCGAGGCAATCGCGCCCAGCTCAGATTGCCCGTACTCCACCGAGCCGTCCGGCAGGAAATCTCCCTCGATAACCAGGCGTTCGATCTCGTTCGGGACCCCGAGATGCGCCACTATCCCGCCCTGCCAATCGAAGACCTCCACTTCCGCAGAGAAATTGCCGCCTGCGACAGGCGTGCCCCCCGAATCGTCATAGAAGAGCGTGCTCGCAACCGTTGACGTATCAACGAAAAACGGCTCGTCAACGTTCGCCTCCGGAGGGAAGTCCCACGGCTCGTACAGCTTCGGATTCCCGGTCAGAGTGGGATCCCCCTTGGCCCATGACGCCACCATGGCGAACTGGAAATCCACCTTGGGGCTCCCGCCGATGATCGGGAAGTCAAGCTGATACCGTCGCGAGTTCGACGCGCCCGAGCGGAAGATTCCACGATTGCCGGGGTACACGGGCGAGCTTATCCAGTCATGATAGTCGACCTCGGCGCCAAGACCGTCCGCGAATATCCTGTACCCGTTCAGCTCCGCGGTCGGCATGGGAAGGTTGGAGGGCTTCCCCGGGAAAAACTCGAAGAGGTCCGGACCGTCCCCGTCAAACTCCGGCTGATTGAACCATCTGGTGTATCCGTCCGCGTTCAGAAGCATCGCCTCGTTGGTCCCACCGACGGGCCCGCCCGGATAAGTCAGTCCCTGGTAGTTGAGCGCCGACGCGCCGTTGTGAAGAAATGCGCCCCATACATCGAACCCGCTGAAACGGTCCTGTCCGCCAAGCGGATGCGTCAGAGTCACCGTGCAGTCCAAACGACCTTCGCTGAGGAAGTGCGTCGCGTCCAGTTCTCCTATCTGCAGACTTCCGGGTTTCGCGTTGAGCAGGACATTGACGTTCATCGTGAGGTTGCACGTTCTGGCCTCGACCACATCGATCCGGTCGCTCCCTGGCTCCATGATGCATCGCCACAGTCCCCACAGCATTCGACCGGAGGGCGTCGTCTCCGCTGCAAGACCGGCTTGCGATAACGATTCGCCGACGGCTACGGGATTCCCACTCCCTGCGCAGCCGAACCCGATCAGTATCGTAGCTATGACCGTAGTCGCAAATACGATGGACTTTCTCATGATCCTGTCCTTTCGCTCGCCCCCCGACTCGCTCGATTCGATGCCCGACAATCGCTCCTATATTGTAGTAGCAATGCGCCTCCGGCGCATAGTTCTTAGGGACACCCCAATCAAGAACCATACGCAGGATGCGTATGACTACAGCCGGCGCATCGGTTCTTGGTGGACATGCATCGGGAACGATGTTCTTGTCCTGTCGCTTGCGCCTGCTGAGCCTGGTCCACCTTGCCGGATTCATTCCATATTCTAGCCGATAACCGGACACAGCCCAACAGGTTGACCGCACGCGTGCGGAAAGGCGACCGGATAATCAACGGAAAGCCCGGCGCTGTTCGCGCCGGGCTCGCCTCGTATTCCAATAATCTGCAGACCTAGTCGACCGTCGAGTTCTGCTGAACCGGATTGCTGAGAAGGCTCTGCTTCCACTCGTTCAGTGTATCCAAAACATACTGCATCTCGGGCGCGACCGTCTCGCCAGGGGTAATCTCCTTCAAGATGACGTACTCAATCTTCCAACCAGTCGACGAATCTACCAGGCTGGTCGGCGCATGCAGAAAGACCCATTCACTGAAGCCTTCCGGGACCGGATAGTCGCCCGGCGCGACGCCCTCAAACTCGGAGTGGTTGAAAAACACATCCGGATTGTCCGCCATGTACTCAATGAGCCCTTTGAACGACTGCTCGTCCACAACATCGCCGGAGTACTCCTGCCTGCTTGCGGAGTCGTATCCGATGCATCTCATCGAGTTCTCGTTTCCGGGCTCAAGGATGAAATTGCAGTTCATTCCCTGGCCCGGATTAGCCTGATCCGTGTCCACGTACGATATCTCGATCCAGTCGCACTCCGCCGTTCTGGCAAGTATGTCGACGGGCATCGGCTCGGCGTACCTTCTCGGCGGCGCCTCATTCACATCGGGCGAATTCGCGGCTCTTGTCTGACCGCCCGACCCCGCGCTGTCCTTCGTATCTCCGACCTTACGAGCATCGTTACAGCCGGAGACGGCGACGATGACGGCTACGATCAGAGCAAGTATTACAGTCCTGGTCATGGTTTGGCTGCCTTCCGCTGTCTCTCATCACGCGATCCCCCGTCAAATTCAGACCGGTATTCCCTCGTTAAGGATCAGAACAGATCGCGCATTCTGTGGTAGAGGTCTCCGTATTTGTCACTGGAATCATGCCTGATCCAGGCCACGTGCATGACACTGTCGGACGTCACCAGCATCTTCGGAGTGAAATCGTCGGTACCCGGCGGCAGGTCTTCTCCGGACGGATTGACGGTCTCGATTTCCGACCAGGACGAGCCGTCAGCGGATTGTCTGTACTGAATCTCCCCGTCAATGCGGAAACCAGACCTGCCATGATGTAGAGAGCATTCAGCTTCATGGTTTCTCCTATTCTGGCGTACCGTGCTTGTCGCTCAATTGTCGATCCCGATTCTGTCCGGTCACCCCCTGTGACCTTGTAATAGGTTACCATAATCGGATAACAATTGCCCCCCGGACCGGGGAGGTAAGCGCGGATATTACATGGTCAATTATGCCTTCAA
This sequence comes from uncultured Planctomycetota bacterium, assembly GCA_964354375.1. Classification (GTDB taxonomy): domain Bacteria; phylum JAJVIF01; class JAJVIF01; order JAPKYR01; family JAPKYR01; genus CAYGZQ01. The sequence goes on along the minus strand of CAYGZQ010000013.1, from coordinate 24,584 downwards.
GCGACCGAGTCGACCCCGGCTCGCCAACCGTCATGATGTGGAGAAAGTCGCCGGAATATGGCAGGATAGATGAAGGGCGTATTGTCGGAGGCAAGCAGCGATTCCGGAGAGGAGCGGAATACGTAGATCATGCTTGCCAATATCGGCATACCGTTGTTGAGTTTTCTGATTGGATTTTTCCCGATCGCTTTTGCGGGCGCACTATTCTATGTCCGGGTAATCAAGTGGCGCGACCCGCGGCCCGGGGACTTGCTCCGGGGCGCTACATTGTCGCTTGCCGGGCATTCGCTGATTTTCACAATGGTGGGGTTTCTGGGACTCCTCGATTTCATTCTTCCATTAACCGCCCTGACCTGCCTTCTGCTGATTCTCACCGCCTGGTCATGCGCGCGGAAGCCTGAACATCGTTCCGCCAAACCCGTGAGGTGGAGCGACTGGGAGGCCACCGACATCCAATCGCGCGTGCTCATCGCGCTGATTGTCACTTACGAAATCGGCATGCTGGTCGCCGCGACCGCGCCGTGCTACAACCCCGACTGCGAGGGCGCCCATTACCTTTTCATGCGGCATTATCTCGGCCTCGGGCACATCGGGACAATCAATCAGAACGGCTACAGCTATTACCCTCAGGCCATTGAGATGATGCTTCTTCCGGCCTTCAAGATCGGCGGTGAAAGCGGACCGGAGGCAGGCAATGTATGTCACTGGTTCCTGCAGCTGCTTCTTGTCGGCTGGGTGATTGATTTCGGCGCCTCGAGGGGAAAGAAATCGATCGGATGGCACACGGCTGCGGTGGTCTGTGGAATACACATGTGGAAAATGCTGGCCTATTCAGGCCTCATCGATATGGGAGTTGCACTGTTCTCGGTCGCTGCGATGTTCACCTGGTTCGGGCAAGTCGAGAAGGGGGATTCGGGCGGCCAATCGGATATGCTTCTCGCAGCGGTTTTCCTCGGGACCGCCGTTGCGTCGAAGTATTCCTCGCTGTTTCCAGCCCTTCTGATCGCGGTGCATATCGTCCTGCTTGTTCTGAATCGGAAATCGAGGTCATGGCTGTTGCCCCGGGTTATTCCCGGCCTTGCGGCGTTTCTTCTCGTCGCCGCGCCCTGGTACCTGAGGAACCTGATCGAAACCGGGAACCCTTTATATCCGTTTTTTCGGGGCGTGCTGGGCAGCCCGCAAATATGGCTCGCCGATGACGTCAATACGTGGGCCGGCTGGGGAGTCCGGGTCACATTGCGCAATTTTCTCCTCTACCCGTTCATCCTCGCGTTCTCCAATCCCGTCGAATCGGCGCCGTTCCTGATGGCGCCCTTGCCTTACTCGAGCTGGCTGACGCCGCTGGCGCCCGTGGCCGCTGTTTTTCTGTTTCGAAAGAGACTCGAGAGAATCGCGGTCGTCTGGTGCGCGGTGTTTTTTACATATGCCTTCTTCACCATGAGCAAGCAGGCCCGGTATTTCCTGCCCTTCACGATCCTTGCACTGTGGCTGGTCGTCACTTTCCTGTTCGGATTCGTGAAGCCGGGGAAGGCCGGATGGGAGGGAATCGCAAGGTGGATAATCTTCGCCGTCGTGGCGCTGCAACTGCTTTCGCAGTTCGTCCTTCTCGGTCGCGATCTCAAGGCGGATGTTCCATTCCTTGCCGGACGGGTATCCCGCAATGAATACAACGAGAGCGTCTTTCCAAGCTCCGGCGTCTTCAACAAGGCAAATGAACTTGGGAACGAACAAGGGAAGATATGCATGTTCGGACTGAGGACCTACCGTCTCGAAGCCCCATGGGAGTTTCCGCCGTTTGAGGTCTTTGAGCAGTCGGACGATGTCGCGGAAATCGTGTCGCGCTTGTCCGAAATGAAATTCGGCTTGCTCCTGGTTCCCACCGCGCAGCATCATGCGAGCATAGTGCTTGGCTGGTGCCTCGAGAGGCAGGTCGATCCCTTTGGGATCTCAGTTATTCCTGAGGATGAGCTGTCTGCAATTTCCGAGGAAAGGGGGGTTCGCGCCGGCAGGGCGAGAAACCTTATCTACGCGACCGGCGGCGAGCGAGTCGATATCAACGGTGAAAGGTTCTGGAAAGTGGATCTGAGACGATTCAGGTCGCCCGTGCTTCAAGGAATCATAGATTTTGAGTCTCGATTGTCATCGATGGATGATGTCTCGCAGGTGGCGGGAACGGATCAGTGGGAGCTGTTCGAGATGAGAACCGATCGGGAAGACAGCGAATAGTCCGGCGGAATGCAGGTGCTTCCGCGTCGCCCGGTCAGGGAGTGAGCAGACCGATATACTGCCCGTCCGGACCGCCGCAGGAGCCCATTCGGCTACGCTTGTTTGTGTCGGTATTGTCGGGATCGCCGGACGGTGTCCCGGTATCGTCCCAGTCAACGATGGTCGGGTCGCCCTGCTGAGCGGGAGAGCCCGATTGGAGGTCGAAGTCCTCATTATCGGCATCGATGTACTGCGGATCCGCCGAGATGCACGATGGATCGATCGTCAGGACGCCACCGGACCAGTAGTAGTTCTGGCCGTTGCCCCCCGGGCCGATATCCCACATGTCGCAGTAGTAGACTGTAAATGTGCTGTTGACCGCGAGGAGTCCTCTGGCCAGCGGAGGCGGAAAGCCGTTGCAGTAGATCCGCGTCGCGATATTGTTCTTGAACGTCACGCCGGTGCAATTCTCGATTCTGTAGGCAAACACCTGTTGAATCATGAAACCCTGGGTGACATCGAATGAATCGACCGTGTTGTTCACCAGGGTGGGATTCGTGCAGTTTGTGAGTCGAAAGCCCTCGTGAAGATTCGAATTGCCGGTGGCGATAGGCTTTATGTCATGAATAAGGTTATTCTTCAGAACCAGGTCACTACACGTATCCATATAGGTGATGTAACCGCTCTTGCCCCATGTGTCAGCCGTCGATCTTATGTTCGTGAAGATGTTGTTTACGATGTCCATGCCCGGACAATTAGTGGCCCGGACTATGTTCCAGCTGCTCATTGACCGCATATTGGCTCCTCGGTCAAGACCATCGAAGCGGCAGTTCTGAACAGTCAGATCGCTTGAGCCGGTTGCCGTTACGCCTCGGACGTTAAGGACATAAATGGTGGCGGAGTCGGGCATCGCTCCCTTGAACAGGCAGTCCTTGATAGTGTTTCCCGAGCCGTTGGTGACCAGGAGTATGTCCATTGCGCTGAAGGAAGCGATGAAATTGAAGGGCATGATCTCGAATCCCTGAAGCGTAGCGCCGGACACGTTGTTGAATTCCAGGGTGTGTATGGCCGTACCGCTGGGCCCCTGAATTTTCGTGCGACCCGTGCCGTCGGAATCATCCCAGTTTGTGGATTTCAGAATGGTGTTGTCCTTCATCTGGACATTCTCGGCATATATCGCACCGGAATCGTCGACCCACACTTCCTTCAGGTCGGGATTGTTGTCTATCCCTTCCTGGATCGTATTGTAGGGATGAGTGTGTGTCCCGTCCTCGACTCCCGTCGTGTTGGAATCGTCGACATAGATGACATCCGGCCAGGGCGCGATGTCTGAGACGTCCACCGTGCCGGGAGTGAAGCTTGCCCGTGGCGCGTCAGGGTATTTCGTCGGGAAGCCCTGCCCGTACGTCTCCCCGTTGGCCCCCGCAGCTTCCACTATCACCCAGAAGTCCGCGACGCCGGAGGCCTGGGGCTGACAGTCCGCGATCTCAACCTGGAACACGGACGAGTTTTCTGTCGCAGGAATCGCCACCGTCGCCAGCTCAGCCTGGCTGAACTCGTAGGTTCCTCCCGGCACGAAATCGCCCTCGACCACCATCCGGTTGACTTCGTTCGGAACCCCATTGCCCGCCGCGATCCCGCCTTGCCAGTCGAACACCTCGACATTCGCCTTGAAAGACCCGCCCGCGGATCCCGCACCGTCGTTGTAAAGATCGCTGTCATCCGTCGTCACATGAAGGCAGAACGGCTCTTCGCAGTTGGCGTTCGGGGGAAAATCGCCCGGGTCATATGTCGTCGGGTTGCCGGTCAGCGTCGGATCGCCCGGCTCCCATGTCGCGATTACAGCGTACTGGAAGCTGGCTTCCGGAACTCCCCCAATGATGGGGAACTTGAGCTGATATCTTCGCGAGTTCGCGATCCCGGCACTGAACACGCCGCGATCGTCGGCGTTCCCGCTGGTCGTGACCCACTCGTAATAGTCGTCCTCAACACCAAGCCCGTCAGCGAACACCTTGTATGCGTTCAGAGTCGCGGTGGGCGCGGGCAGATTCGAGAGCTTTCCCGGCCAGTATTCCAGGATCGGCGACCCGTTCCCGTCGAACTCGCTGTGGTTGAACCACCGCGTGTAGCCGTCCGGGTTCAGCAGCATTCCCTCGTCGGGGCCGCTCCCATCGCTGTAGACCAGGTCATCGTATTTCAGCGTGGCCGACCCGTTATGCATGAACACGCCCCAGACATCGAACCCGTTATACATGTCCAGGCCGGGAAACGGATGCTTCAGCATGACCGTGCAGTCGAGGCGACCCTCGGTGAAGAAGTTGGTTGTATCCATGTTCTGGATAAGGAGGTTTCCCGGCTTGCCTTCGAGAAGGTTGTTGACGTTCGCAGTGAACATGGCGCCCCTGAGCGGGACCACCTCGATCCGTCCCGACGCGGGGTCCACGCTGCATTGCCACATGCCCCACAGGACACGGTTCGAGTCGACCGTCCCGCTCGTCTGGAGCGACACATCCTGTCCCGCCACGATCGGATTTCCCGCTCCGCTGCACCCCGTACAAAGTCCTCCGAGCACGAAAAGTGCCAATGCGATGAGAGCGTTCCTGTTCATTCCTGTACCCCTTTTGCCGCCTTTATTGATGGATCATACGGATCATGTTGAATTATAGCACAAGCCGCACCGGGAATTAACCTACCAGTCGCCCCCCGGACCCCCATAGGCGCCCATTCTGGATCGCGTGTCGGGATCCGGATCATCCGGGTCGCCGGACGGCGGTCCGGGATCGTCGAAATCGAGGAATGTCGGATTCCCAAGCTGAGCAGGAGAGCCGATCGGGAAATGCCACGCCGGGTCGAACACCGGATCCTGATCGAAGATATTCCCCGTGCCCTCATCCACACCATAGAACATGGGATCGGGAAGGACGATGTCGTCGAAAAGCGTGTACTCGATCAGGAGATCATCGTCCGGCCAGTAGGCATAGACCGCCGCCGAAGTCTCGTAATCGTCCGGCTGCGCCGGGCCGGTCAGGCCCTTGACGATGTTGTTCTCGATGGCGTAGTTGTAGAGGAGATTCCCGGACCCGATGTCGAAACTCAGGCCGTGCACGTACTCGCCCGATGTCAGCCCGACAAGCGTATTGTTCGCTATTCTGAGCCCGTCAAGGTTGTTGTAGTTGTTCATCCTGAACATGATGCCGCGGCAGTCCGCAGAGTTCGTCGTATTCGCTGCATCCTGCGAGTAGAGGTTGTAGATGAGATTATTCTCGATGCTCCAGTTGTAGTATGTGGTGTCGCCGACGCATCGGAAGAACAGGCCCACCGTTTCGAGCCTGTGACCCGGTCCGCCGAGGTCGTGGACCGTGTTGTGCCGCACCGTCACGTCCGAGTAGCCGATGACATTGATCGCCCAGCCGATTGTAAATCCGGTCGGAGTATCCGAATTGTTCATCCAGCTTACCTCGTTGTCCTCCACAAGCACTGGAAGGTCGGAATACCATATGTGCATTCCAAGGAAGCTATTCCTGAAGGTGCACTGCGTGATCACGTTTCCCCTCACCTTGACCCCGTCGCACACGTCCACGTGGAGTCCCCCGAAATATCCCCCCTGGTCGCTGCCCACGTGGCAATCGGTTATCAGGTTGTCCTCGAAAGTGAAGTTGTCAGTCAGGTACACCTGGCAGCAGACAATCTCGTCTCCCGTCTCGTTTCCGGTGTGGACACGGTCGCCGGTGAACGTGCAGTTCTTCACCGTCACGTCCTTCTGGTGCGCATACGGGTCCGAGTAATCGAAGAATATCCCGTACAGGAACTCCTCCTCGAGGTCGCCGCCCGGACGCACCTCGAGATTGTCCAGAGTCACGTCGCTCACCGCTATCCCGTAAATGCTGCTGCCGAAATCCATCGCCTCCACCACGGGTTGACCGCTGTCCCCATCGTCCCGCCAGTTCCAGCCCAGAAGGTATCGTTCGCTATGAAGGCTGACCTGCTCGTTGTACGGTTCCGGCGACGGGTCGATGAAGATCTCCTGGTCGGCGTTTGCCACAAGGATCGCCGAGTTGATCTGGGTGAATGGAGCGTCCGGCGTGCCGATCTCGGGAAATCCGCCCGCGAGGCCAGGGTAGTCCCTGTCGACATAAATCCCGTCCGGATACTGGGACGCAGGACCCACGTGCGCCATGATAACCCTGAATGCCGACATGGGACCCAGGAATTCATCCTCGGTCGCGTCGTCGACCCTCACCAGCACCGGGTAGTCGTCTATCAAATCCACCTTGTCGTTTTGAATCTGCGCCTCCCAGCGGCTGATGGTTCCGAAGTCGGTCTTCAGGCTCGCGGCCGCCGTCCCGTCGAACAAATCGGGCGCCTCGACCGCGACAAGCGAGACGGTTGATGTTCCCTGCCAGTCGTACACGTCGATCTCGCACGTGGCGATCCCGCCCGACACGTTCAGACCTTCCTCCACATGCGCGCTTAACCGGTACGCCTCCCGGCAATTCGCCTCAATCGGAAAATCCTCGGGAACATTCACCGGCGGATTCGGATCGGGCTTAGCCCAGCTCGCATCCACAACATACCCGAACCTGAACGGTCCGGCGGGCAGTTTGATGGAATATGTCTTCGTGATCGCATCGCTCGTGTAGAACGGACGGCGGTCCGGTTCCACGTAAAACGCCCTGTACGCATTCAGCGAAGATGCGTTCTCCAGCACCGTCGCGAACGTACCCTTCTGGTACGTCAGGATGGCCGGGTCCCCGGGATTCTGCTCGAAATCGACGGGATTGAACAATGTCGTCCATCCGTCGGGATTGAGAAGCTCGCCGCCGCCGTCCGCAGCTCGACTCCATGAAAGCCCGTTCGCGGGCCAGTACGACGTCGCGGGGAAGATCACCGTGCCCCGCACATCGAAACCGGTGAACCTGTCCTGCCCGATGAACGGATGCGTGAGCCGCACGTCCACATCCAGCACGCCGTTCCCCTGCGGGTGCACTCCCACAACCGAAAGACAGGTCGCGCACGGTCCGTTTTCCAGAAACGTCCGAACGTTGAAATGTCCCTCCCCAAGTCTGACAGACACTGCGTTCACCCCAGTGTGATCCGACGACACTTCCATCATCCAGACCCCGAACAGCGCACGTCCCGGCGTGTCGAGCCCGATGCTCGCCTGCATGTCGGATTTTCCGGGACTCATCCCCGGCGCCGTCGGTACGGCACCTCTTGAACAGGCAAACGCGCCCAGAACGAGCGCGCATATTGCCAGGGTTCTCAGTTTCATCTGCTTCTCACTCCCGGCTGATCGTTCCATCAGTTCCCGTCCCAATCGTCCGGGATGGGGCGGCAGCTGTCGGCCCAGATCAGGTTGCCTGCGCCGGTGCCGGCATCGCCGACCCACATCGTGTGACGGCATTCCTCCTCGTCCACGATAGTGGCTGGGTTGTCCTCGTGCTCCACGGGATCGAAGATTATGAACCTTCCGCCGCTGGTGCTGGCGTAGTTGTAGCAGGTCCCGCCGCCGAGCTGGTTGTTGTCCCACGTGCTGAGCAGGTTCAGCGCCTGATCGTACCGCGCGAACATCACTGCCTTGCCGGTCCCGCCGGGACCTCCGCCTATCACCAAGCGGCAGTTCTCAGCCAGCGGATTCTCGCCGGTCATTATCCGGTGATCGATCTCAACATCGGCCCTCGCGCCGGTCGTCCCAAGCCCGTAGTCAGGGTTGCTGATGCCTGCATCGAGCGCATTGTGCACCGTGTCGACGATAGCCCCGTTCGTCCCGGAGACCCTGTGAAGCGTTCCGCCCGTCGTCTCGTCGGTGAATACGTAGAAATCCCCGTTCAGGTAGCTGATCGCCCAGTCGAACACTTTCGTCCCGGTCGGCGCCAACTCCGACATGTCCACGGTGAATTTCAGACTGCCCATGTCGTATGTCGATGACTTCGTAAGCTCGTAGGTATTTCCGTTCGACGAGAGCACCCAGAGGTCGCCGGCCTCGTCGAAGTCCATCGCTGTCACCGTGCCCGATGGGAGCGTCTTGCTCGGATACTCCGTCGCAGCCGAATGACTGGAGGTATTGAAGCCGTGCAGGAATCTCAGAATGTTCGGTTGCTGCAACATCACGAATGCCACGACATCGTTGGTCTCCTGGCCGGACCCATAGGTCCCGGCCATGTCGCAATCCATGTGTATCGTGCGGTTTGTCGGATCTGTGCTTGGGAAATACAGGTCGCTGTACAGCTCGCACCAGGTGTCGTCGCATGGATCCTCGTAGTTCGTCTGTCCGCAGTACCCAGGCTGATGCCACCCGTAGTACACCTTCATTACCTCGAACTCCCTCGACATAGAGCTGTACCCGTACTCGCTTATCGCCGTGCCGTCCGACAGGAAGACGCTCTCCACCTGCTGGCACTGCGTGTAGGCGTAGTCGTTATACCCGAACACCCCGTTGCCGCACGTGATGCTGAGCTCCTTCACCGCTATGTCGAGCGGATCATTCGCTGCGAGCTGCCAGGCGTTGAAATCGTCCTTCACGCGGCAGTGCAGATCGTAGTCCCCCGGACCGTAGTCGCTCCAGTCGATCGTGACGGCGTCCGTATCGGACCCGACATTGCCCCATACAATAGCGGCGCCGTCGACAACAAGGCTCCACTCGTAATGAAGCTGATCTCCCTCAGGGTCGAGGGCGGTAATGGTGTACTCTTCCGAGTCTATTTCCCACGGATTCGTCTCGCCCGTGATGTTCCCCACGCTGGGCGCCTGGTTCATCGGATTCTCCGGCGATACCGTCACTTTCGTGACGAGGTACGCAGCCAGCCTGCCGTCCGACGCAGGCGCACCGAATCCCTGATCATATGAGCTCGGGTCGGCGCTCTCGACAGCCAGTATCAGCCACTCATCGCCGGCATGAGTCGGATTCACATCCGCTATGTCCACAGTGAATGTGCTCGATGCAGGTCCATCAACCGCCACGGTCGCGCCCGGGAGTACATCCTGCGGGCTGAGGAACACATCGAAAAAGCTCTCGATCCACCATCCGTCGATCTGCTGATCCACCGGTATCCCGCCGCCCTCGCCCGCCAGAGCCTGCCAGTCATAAACCGTCAGCTCTATGTGCAGTGTCCCTCCGTTGTTATCGGGACTCTCGTAGTACACCGTCGAGGCGGAAGTATCCGCCATAAGCAGGAACGGCTCGCCCTGGTTAGCAGCAAGAGAGAAGTCATCCAGCGTCGGATTGTGAGGGTTCGACGGCTGCTCCCAGCTCGCCAGGATGGCGTACTGGTATTTGAGCGGGCTCAGGCGATTCGGGAACTGGATTTCATAGTCGCGCTTGTTCACCGTCCCGGGCGTAAAGCTGCCGCGATTCGCGAGATTGCCGGGGTCGGTGAAGAAGGTCACCAAGTCTTCATCCGCAGCGAGACCGTCGCAGAAATACTTGTATCCGTTCACTGTCGCGTCCGGCGTGAAACCGGGCGACCCGTAGATGCCGGGTACGAACCCGAAGATGGTTTTGGCCGGGAACTCGCCGGGATTGAACCAGCGAGTGTACCCGTCGGCATTGAGAAGCCTGGCCTCCGACCCGTCCTGCCTGGGCAGAATCGCGCCGGGTTCGGACTGGCTGGCGAACGACGCATCCGACATGAACACGCCCAGCACGTCGAACCCGCGATACTGGTTCAGCCCGGGAAACGGATGCGTCACACCCACCTGCAGCCTCACTATCCCTTCGGAGCTGAAATCCGAGAAATCCAGATTACCGAAGCTGACATAGTTGGGCTTCCCCAAAGGGGGCTGAAGAAACTGGGTCACGTTGGCCTTGAACGCGGCGGTCCTGAGGAGGACAATTGTCGCCGTCTCGGCGATCGGATCCAGCGTCACCTCGAAAATGCCCCACAAAGCCTTGCCTGGGATCTGAGCCGTCTTCTGAGGACCGGTGGTTCCCCCCGTGTCCTTTCCGTCCGGCGCCACCGGCGATTGGCTGTTCGCGCAACCGAGCACGAGCGCCATGATGACCACCAAGATAACGTTTCGCATTCCGGAACGAACCTCCAAAGGAATGATCAACCCGCCCGGGCCTCTCCAGACCACACCCGAAATCGCTCTTACATCAAATTATAGCAGATTTATAGCACTGTTTCGCGTACGATGCAACCCGCCGAGGCGGGTCGACCGCGCTCGCCTCACTGCGCCTGCATCGGAAAATCATCTACCCCCATTGCAGCCCTCAGCCCGCTGACCGCCGTCAGGTATTCGTACACCGCCTGCAGATGGAGCGTCTCCGCCTGACGGTATCCCAGGTCCGCATCCTGGTAGTCAATGTAGGTGATCACGCCCTCCGAGTAGCCCAACTCCGCGATTCGCACAGCCTCTCGCGCCGATTCCAATGTCGCTCGCGCCACCTCGATCCTCTCGAGCGAGGTCATCAGCGACTTGTACGCGCTCTCCACCTCCAGCCCGACAAGGGTCCGAATGTCCTCAACCTGTGCCCTCAGTGCATCCCTCTTCGCCCAGCCTTCCTCCATGGACGCGCGCGATCGACCGAAATCGTAGAACCGATATGTGAAATTCAATATGACGCTCCAGCTCTCCTTGTTGGTGAACATCGACGCCCGATCGGACCTCGAGTAGTTTCCCTGGAACGCGAGCATCGGACGGTTCCGCTGAGAAAGCGCGCCGACTTCCGACAGCTCCACCGCGAGCTCCAGCGCCTTTAAATCCATTCTGTTGTCAAGGGCGGTCTGCCATGCCTCATCGAGGGTGAATCCGGGCGCGACCGCGTCCACTTCTTCCGCGTCCGGGGGCTCGATATTGATCGTCGTGCCGGTCGGCAAACCCATTTTCTGTACCAGAACGCTCATGGCGAGCTCCGACAATGTCTGCGCCTGGAGGAGGTCCTGACGCGACGTCGCGACCCCCACCTCGGCCCTCAGGACCTCGAATCGCGCCGCCTCCCCGGCGTCGAACCTCACCTGCGCGATCCTTAGCCGCTCCTCGGCCGTGGCGACGGCCTGCTCCCTCACCCCCACCATCGCCTGCGCCAGCGCGGCTCTCAAAAACGCTTCCTCTGTGTCGTTTCTCACCGTCTGCCGAGCTCTGGCCAGATTCAGGCGCGCCTGGTCCAGACCCAGACTCGCGGCCCTCCCGGCAAGCGAGAACGAGCCGAATGTGTACACCGGCTGCGACAAGGTCATCGAAATCGTGTTGGTTACGTCCGTGGTGCTCGTCTGGATCTCTATCGGGTTCCCCCCGAGAGGTACGGGGATTTCAACCGTACCGGCAGGGCCTACGCTCATCGACCTGCCCCCGATGTCGAGCGAGGGCATGTACAGAAGTCGGCTTCCGCGCACCGCAGCCTGGGCAGCATCGATCTCCAGCGTCAGTCGGGCAATCTCCCTGTTATGCCCAAGCGCCCATTCCACAGCCGATTCCATCGTAAGCGTCTGCGGAATCCCGGCTTCTCCCTGAAGCAGGTCGGAGGACACACTCCCCGGCTGCGCCGACAGCTCGACACCGCCGAATCCCGCCGGTATCTGGCCAGTCGTCGAGCCGGACTCCTGCTCATCCGCTCTCGCGGTGGATACAAGGAATGCGGGAATCAACAGAAACACCGCAAGGATATTGACTATCAGGACGGCTTTCCCCGGCTTTTTCAGATTTCGCGTCTCGACCATCCGGCATCCTCCCGGTCGGAATACTCCCCATTGCCCGGAATCCGCGGGAAGTATACCAGCTTGCCAAAACCGCTGCATGCGCATCGAACGTAGCATGCGCAAGATGCGCATGCTACATAGTCGACGACCCGCCGGTGGGCGGGTCGTCGGGAGGAGGATGAGGGTGGGTGGACTTTATTCAGGAAAGGAGGCTTGCGTCTTTTCCGTCTCACTCAGTTGAATGAATAGCTCAGCCCGAAGGTCCACAGGTTGGCGCTGCCGCCGAGGAAGTCATGGCGAAGCTGGACGGCATACGAATCCATGAATCGAATCTGCGCCAGGAGGTTCGGGCCGAATTTCGACTCATCAAGCGAGGGATCGTCATTCACAAACGTAATCCCACCCCCTATCGCCGCCTCCGTACCGGTGATGCCCTGAGCCATCGGTATGTAGTAGAGGTAATCTGCGGCTCCGAGAAAGAAATCCTGATCGGACAGACCATAATCGATTTCAAATTCGAATTGGGATATTTCAAACCTGGCCAGGCCATACACCCCGCTGGAGCTCTTTTCGCCACCGGGAGCCTGGTACGCTCCGGCGCCGACCGAGAACCGTCCCAGGCTCGAGGGCATCAGCCCCAGGTCCTGAGCGTGCGCGGGAGACGGCATCGCTGCGATCGCGAAGGCCGCCAGCATCGCCGTCATCAGTGTCTTTGTTGCTCTCATTTTCGTGTTGACCGGCAGATTCCTATCCAGGGCCGTCGCTTCGGATTTTCCCGATGTCCTTAGAAACTGTACGACACGCCAAGAGTGAAAAGCTCCTGGTCCGACGCAAGGAAGTCGTACCTGAGAGTGCCCGAGAGCTTGTTGCCGACACCTGCGCCCAGCAAAACATTGAATCCCGACTCGTTGTCGAGATCGTCCGCCGAGAAATACGTGTAGCCTGCGCCGAGAAAGGCGCTTCCGCCGAAATAATCCGCTCCTTCGGTCAGCGGATAGAGGTAATCCGCCGCCAGTGCGTAGAACTTCGTGTCGCCGAACGCATAGTCGAACTCGACCTGGTACTCTGCGCTGTGCATGATCGCGCACGCGTACATTCCGGAAGTGCTTATTGCGCCGTCCTGGTCATCCACATTGGGAAGCGTCCAGTATCCGCCGCCCATAGACCAGGCTTCCTGCTCCTGAGCCCACGCAGGAACCGAGAGCCCGAGAATCAGAGCCATACATACCAGTGCTGAAATCGAGTAGCGTTTAACCATGGCTAAACCTCACGCGTCGGGCAGGTCCTTGGGCCGGCCCGCACGATTTAATATCCTTTCAGTCCGATTAAATTTGACAAAGACCAGGACATTGCCCAACGCCCTTGCAGTATAAGTGGAAGCACGGTATGCCGTACCCCTGCAAATCGGACTTTTTCAACGGCCCCATCCTCTGCATGGTGCTTCACAAAGCACATGAGAGCCTGAGAACCATGCGCCGGGGACGCATGCTGCGGGTTCAGGAAAATTAAGTCGCACTTGATTCTATTAATGCGCCGGCGGTGTGTCCCGGCGCGGGTGTTGCATGCCGGACAAGAAACACTCACCCAACCTCGATTTCCTTGATTCCGCCCCCGATCCTCGCGCGGCACTCAAGAAAATCATCGCGTTCGAGGCCTGGGGCATAATCGTCCTTGCCCTCACCATCGTCTACATCCTCGGACTCAGCGGACGTGGAGGACTGGTCGGGGAGACACTGATCATTCTCATAAGGCCGCTCCTCGGCGAGGTCGGAGCGTGGCTCATCGCCGTCGCCCTCGTCACCGGCACCGTCCATCTCCTCGCAGCCGGGAAAATCCCGTTCGCCGCAAGGCTCACAAGGCTTGCGTTCTGGTCCATACCGCTGATCCTGGCTGCGTGGGAAAACGCGATGTACTCGAGGGTTTTCTACTGGGACCTCAAAGCGCGCGACATGACCGGCTGGATCGGACTTCTCGCCGGGAGGCTTCTGAGGCTGCTCGTCGGCGATTCCGCCGTCGCAGTGTCCCTCGTTCTGCTCGTCGTCATGACGTTTGTCATACTGAGACTCAGTCCCAAGGCAGTGCTGATCTCGGCCTGGAAGGCGCTGACGAAGATCGCGGTCCGGCCGCGACCTATTCCCGCGCGACCGAAGCTCGCCTATGCCTCGGCTAGCGATGTGGAGACGCTCCCGCCGGAGATAGCCGCGGAAGTCGAAGTTCCGGTTCCTCAACCGTCCCCGGTCAGCGAGGAGGCTCCTCCACCTCAACAGGTCGCGCCGCCGGGGAGCCAGCTCGAGCTTTCACTGGACGAGCCCGCTCCGCTGCCCAAGCCGAGACTCTACAAGCTCCCTCCGATGGATCTTCTCGACCCGCCGTCCGAGCCGGTGATGGATGACGCATTCCGCGAGTTCGCAGCCCAGCGCATAGTCAAGACCCTTGATACGTTCGGTATCCCATGCCAGGTTTGCGACGTCATCACGGGTCCGGCGGTTACGAGGGTGGAGGTGGTCCTGGGAGAAGGTATACGCGTAAAGCAAATCGAAGGGATGGAGAAGGACATCGCCTACACCCTTCCCGCCAAGCGCGTGAGGGTCGAGGCCCCGATCCCGGGCAAAACCGCGGTCGGCATCGAGTTCCCCAACAGCCGCACGAACCTGGTTCGCCTGAGAGAGCTCGTCGGCACTCCGGAGTGGCAGAAGGCCAGGGCGCCTCTCACCATGGCCCTCGCCAAGAACCTCAACAACCAGCCGGTGCTCGCCGACCTCGGCAAAATGCCCCATCTCCTGGTCGCGGGTCAGACCGGCAGCGGCAAGTCGGTCTGCCTCCACGGCATCATCATGAGCCTGCTTTTCCGACTCACTCCCGACCAGCTCAAGCTGATTCTCATCGACCCCAAGATGGTCGAGTTCGGCTTCTACGAGGGGCTTCCTCATCTTCTGACGCCGGTGGTAAACGAGATCAACGACGCCATCAACGCGCTGAGATGGTCCATCCAGGAGATGCGCACGCGGTACCGCAAGCTGAAAGCGGCCCAGTCCAGGAATATTCAGATTTTTAACCGCACGGTGCCTCCCGACGAGCGCATGCCTTTCATCGTCATCGTAATCGACGAGATGTCGGACCTGATGGCGCAGGAGGGCTACGAGATCGAGACCTGCATCACGGCCCTCACCCAGCTCGCGCGCGCGGTCGGCATTCATCTGATTCTCGCCACGCAGCGTCCGAGCGTGAAAATCATCACCGGAAACATCAAGGCGAACATCCCGGCCCGTATCGCTTTCAATGTCGCGTCGCAGATCGACTCGCGCACGATCCTCGATCACAAGGGCGCCGAGAACCTTCTGGGCAACGGAGACATGCTGTTCAAGCCGATCGACGCCGAGTCGCCGACGCGCGCCCAGGGGGTCTATGTCGATGACGACGAGATCAGGCGCATCGTGCGAGTACTCTCGCAGCAGGGAACGCCGGAGTACGACGAGGATGTCACCGCCGAGCACGGCCCGTCCCGTCGGAAGGACGCACCCGCCGATCCATCCGAGTTTTTCTCCCAGGAGGCCGAGCTCTTCAAGAGCGCTCTGAAGGTTTTCCTTGCCGAAGGGGAAGCGTCCACCAGTATGCTTCAGACCAGGCTCGGGATGGGCTACCCCAAGGCCCGTCGCGTAATGGAGCAGATGGAGGAGATGGGTCTCGTGGGTCCGAAGAACGGGTCCAAGCCTCGCGAGATCATCTATTCAGCCTGCCGGAAGATCCTGAGCTCAATCAACGGTGAGGGGGACGACATCGCCCAGTTCGAGGTCAATCCCGTGATTGCGTCCGGCGTCGACGTCGGCGGGTCCGATGACGACGATTTCGACGACAACAACATAGACCAGATCCTCGCGGAAGTGTGAAACAGTAGTAAGCGCAAGCCGGGGCTGCTGAAAAACGTAATTCGAGCCGAATCGGGTGGCACCCTCAGGCAGAAAGACTGCGCACGCAGGCTTTCTGCCTGGGGGTGTTCAATCTGTTAATCCCTTTATTCATGAGGCATTCAGGTGATTAGTCCAGCACCCCCAGGCTCGAGGACTCGCCTGAGGGTGCCACGCCTTATATGCTCTCCTTGCGCGGAATTGCACTTTTTCGCAGCCCCAAGATGCGCATGCTACACAAACACCTCTGACGATTTCGTTTTCAGGAGCCAGAGGAAAAATGGCGCTCCCAGCAACGCTGTTATGATTCCGGGCGGAAGCTCGGTCCCTCCCAATGCCGTCCTGCTCACAAGGTCGCACAACACCAAGAAACCTGCACCCACCAGCAGGCTTCCCGGCAGCACGAGACGGTAGTCCGGACCCACCATCATCCTCACCGCGTGCGGCACTATCAGCCCCACGAATCCTATCGGACCCACCTGGCTTACCGCGGCTCCCGCGAGAAGACCCGACGCAAGGAATCCGACCACCTCCAGCAACTCCAGGTCCACACCCGCCGTCCGCGCGGCTTCATCTCCAAGCGCCAGGAGATTGAACGCCCTTGCGCACACGAAAAGCGCGATCCCCGCGATGACGAGAACCGGGAGTATCCCCCAGACCGGCGCATAACCCACCGTGTCCAGGGACCCCATCATCCATCGGATCAGCGCCATGTTCTGCTCGAAATCGCTCAGGTACTGGAGCAGGAGCACCGCGGCGGCGAAGAGGAAATTCACGCTGACGCCGGCGAGAAGCAGGGTTCCGGTGGGAAGCCTGCCGCGGCGGTAGGCAAGCGCCCACACGAGGGCAAGGGTGCCGAGGCTGAAGACGAATGAGCCGGCAACGGTGCCGGGCACCAGCATCGCGCCCCCCACTCCCAGGAAAATCACCAGTGCCGCCCCGAGCGTTCCTCCGGACGCAACCCCGAGAGTGAACGGGCTCGCGAGCGGGTTCTTGAGGAGCGCCTGCAGGGCGGCCCCGCTCAGCGCAAGCGACGCGCCGGTCACGAGCGCGAGCACGATCCGGGGAAGGCGCGTCGCGAAGAGTATTTGCCTGTCCGGGTTGTTCAACAGGGGGATCGAAAAATCGAGCGCCCGCGCGAAGCTGATATTCACCGAGCCGAACATCGGGGCGATGACCACGCACAACGCCGCAAACGCCCCGAACACAAGCATCCAGCCCCAGAACCTGGCGGGGGTAAGCGCCCTGATCGCCCCTGCCGACTCTTTCATCCCTCCTCACCCCCCCTCGCGAACACAGCGCGATCCTTCCCGTCCGCGATCACCTTCACGCCGATGCCGTACGCCCTTTCCAGCACGCTCTCGGCCATGACCTCTCCCGGAGGGCCGTCGGCAACGACGCGACCACCCGAGAGAAGCGTCAGACGGTCAGACCATCTCGCCACCGACCCCACGTCGTGCGCGACAACCACAACCCCTATCCCTTCATCGGCAAGCGATCTTAATAATAGATACGCGTCCGTACGATATTTCAGGTCCAGCTCGGCGGCGGGCTCATCCAGAAGGAGGCAGGCGGGCTCGGTCGCGACAGCTTTCGCCAGCATCACCCGCGCGCGCTCCCCCCCGGAAAGCTCCGTCACAACACGTCCCGCCCATTCCGACACGCCCACCCTGTCCATTGCCCTGGACGCCGCCAGCCTGTCCCTCGGGCTATCGAAAAACGACCCTCCGCTGTGCGGCCAACGTCCCAGCATCACTACCTCCCCCACCGTGAACGGGTAATGTATCTCGTCCTCCTGGGGGAGATAGGCGACCCTCCTCGCTAGCTGTCTCGGTGAATACCGTTTCAGCGGGTACCCTTCGAACCTGATCTCGCCCGACCTCGGCACGTGAAGTCCGGCGAGAAGCTTCAGAAGAGTGCTCTTACCGGCGCCGTTCGGCCCGATCAGCCCGACAAGCTCGCCGGCCTCGACATGGAAATCCACTCGGTCGAGCACAAGTTTGTCGGGGACGTACCCGAACACAATGTTGCCGGCTATGTAGAGCGTCTCAGCCATTGACGTAGTAACGCGCATCCTGCGCGTGGTTCTTTCCAGGGACGGAATCGAAGAACCATGCGCAGGATGCGCATGCTACATGTTCGGATCATTCACCTCCTCCGGGAAAACGTCCGGATGCAGCCAGTGTGCGAAGAGTCGGATCGTCGAACCCATGTACGCTCCGGGTATCTGAAACCATCCCTCCCGGGCGACGATGATCTTCCCGTTCCGCACCGCTTTCAGACCGGCGAGAGAGTTCCAGTCCTCTTTCAGTTTGACGAACTCCTCTTCGGATGCGCCTTTCGCAAGGGTCGAGTCGATTATCACGTCCGGATCGGCCCCGATGAGCGATTCCACCCCCACCTGCGGATACGATACCGCCTGGTCGGCGAACACGTTCTCACCGCCGGCAAACTCAAGAAGCTCGCTTAAGAAACTGCCCGAGCCCACCACGAAAATGTCCTGAAGCCTGCCCGTGTTCCTGCCGACAACCAGCGCGACCCTCGTCCGCTCCGTTCCATCCAGCGCGTGACGTATCTCCACGCTCGCATTCAAAAAATCATCCGAGAGCTCTTCGGCCTTGTCCTTCTTGTTGAGAAGCCATCCCAGACTCTCGATGCTCTCGAGGACATCGAGCACCGTGTCGTTCCTGAACTCCCGATACTCGATCCCGAGACCTTTCAACTTGTCCCCGAGCCCCTCATCGGTCTCGACAGTCAACACCAGGTCCGGCCGCGAGGCGATCAGCGCCTCCAGGTCGGGGTCCATGTAACTTCCCATCCTGGGAAGCTCGGCAGCCGCAGGGGGGTAGACGGAATACTCATCCACGCCGACCAGGAGGTCGTCTGCGCCGAGCGCAAAGATGATCTGGGTGAGATTCGGCGACATCGATACGATCCGGGCGGGAGTTTCAGCGCTTTCACCGCTCTCCCCGGTCTGTGCGACGGCATCGAGCGATTCGCGCTCCGGCGCTTGGCCGTCTTTCCCGCGGCAAGCTACAGCGGTAAGTGCCATCAGCAGGACCATCAATGCAGCCGGAATTCTTCGTATCATTATAATTTTTCCAATCGACGCCCGGTCAGCTCACCCGTCCGGACATCAAAAAAAACCCGCCGACGAGCCGGCGGGCGCGAGTCAATGCAGTTTGCCTCCATGCCTTCGCGCCGACCCGTCTCCGGAGGTCGTTTCCGCGCGCGAGGTGTCCTGGCTGAGGGTCATCTCCGAAGCCCCTGCCTTCCGGACACACCGGTCCGTGGCTACTTCCCTGGGGCTGCGAATCGCCGTCACAGTGGCCGGTCCGCCGGGGATTCAAACCCCGTTCCCTCGTGCGCGCATATTGTACTCTGCAGCATTCCCTCCGGCAAGTCGGGTCCGAAGCCTCTCGAATTCCGGGTCGTACTATCGAGGGGGGCTGCTGAAAAGGTCGATTCTGTAAAGGGGCACGGCATCTAGCGCCTCACTTATTAGTGAAAACCTAAAGGGCAGGTTAGTCAAGAGGCTGGTGGTACCCCGGAGGGTGAAGCGGAAGCACGGAAAGCGTGGCAGATGACACTCCCCGGACAAATGGGGTTTTTTAGCGTCACTAGCGTCACTAGCGTCATCGGCCAGTACTGATGCGGGTTTCAGGATGACGCTGAATCTGAGCGTAGCGTCACTCGTGCGTCACTTAGCGTCACAACCGCTGTCAAGCGAGTCTGGATTCGGGCATCCCGTAGTATTTTCTTGCCAGCTGTAACGTATTTCGGTCGACCTTGACCCTTGCCTAGTCTCAAGATTCGCCACCAGGAGCCTCTCAGACGGTCACACGCAGCTGATTTGGGGTGCGTGGCATCGGGTCAGGGTGAAAACCCCTATTCTGTATGCTGTATGCGCTATATAATGGAAAGGGTCCCCGTTGATGCATCAGGCGTTCGGTTGTCGTGAGCTGGCAAAATATAGAGAATCGTGCATGATGACTACCGTACTATACGAAAATGTGGTATAATTAATTAGCAGGGAAAATCCCTTACGATCGCGTCACGCGCTGCATAGAGACCCGGCGATGCCCATGGGGAGTGCTACTGCATCGGTTCTCCCCGGCATATTCGGCCCCCTGACAAGCGAGAGTCCCCGCGGTGAGACGGGGACTCTGAGGCAGTTAGATGAGGCGACCGGCTACTCCCTATCGCGTGACTCCAGCTTCGCGAAGACCGTATCGTTCACAGCCTTCTCGGGTTTGCCTTCAAGGCGTCGGGACTGGTGGACGTAGCGTTCGGTCGTTGTAACTTGGGAATGTCCGAGGGCGTGCTGGACGTCGCGGAGATCGACATCGTCGGATGAAAGCGCGATGGTAGCGAAGGCATGACGGAGCGAGTGGGTTGAGTGGTCGGAGAGGCCGATTGCGTCGAGGCGGTGGCGGACGATGCGCGAGACGGATCGGGGAGTCAGCGGGGATCCGGCATCGCGCTTGGACAGGGATGGGAACAACGGGTCCTCAGGTCGTTTAAACGGGCTTTGAGTAAGCCAGGGACGAACGATCCGCTCGACATCCGGCCAGATCACGACCCAAGCGTCTTTCGCATGATGACCCTTTTGCTGGATTCGCAAGAGAAGTTGACCCCCCTGGTGGATGAGGTCGCTTCTAAGTGCGCGCGTGACTTCAATCCGGCGCAGTCCGCAGCCGATGATGAGTGCGATCATCGCACGGTCACGAAGGTCGGTGCCCGTGTTGGTCGGGATGGATGTGACCAGCTCGCGGGATTGCTCGACAGTTGTCGGAAGTCGCCCGGGTTCGCTCGATGCGCGGACCTTCCCGACAGCAAGCACGCCTTCGATCAGTAGCTGCAATTCCCCGGCTCGGTGTGCGTTGATCTGACCCGTACGAAGCGCCTTGCGAACGTAACCGTGAAGGAATCGGTAGAACGCCCGGATTGCGGCAAGATAGGCGTTGACTGTGTGAGGTGAATGCCCTGAGTCCAGAAGCGCGTCGCGGTATGCCTTGACCATGTCTTCATCAGGGAATTTGTTACCTTGCGCATATAATAAGTTAACGCCGGAACAGACGGAATACACAGAAAACCGATGCCAGGCGTCACGATAGGTCTTCTGTGTGGCTCCACGATAGTTGGAGAGAAACGCTTCCGTGATGTCGTGCCATGTCGTGCCGGGCAGTGATGGAGAACTCTCCTGGACCAGAGGTTCCACCGGCACGATTGAAAGCTCATGCTGTTTAAACGCGTTTTCGGTCATGGTGATCCCTCCTCGCGGTCGCCGGGCCAAGTCCATGATCCTGCGCGACTCCTGGTTGTGATCGTGTCGCCCGATCCGTCGAGCTCCAGCGTGACCTTCCCCATCAATGCTCCGAGCATCAACGTTGAAATCGCCGGGCCCATGTTCATCCCTTCCGCGATACACAGCGCACGGAAGCGCCGCCACACATCCCCGTCCACGTGCTTGAGAAGCTTCGTCGTGTCGGATGTCATCGCGCGTCCCTCCTGATCCTGACTTCCCAAATCTGAGTGTCGAACTCGTCGGACAGCCCCAAGCTGTAACTTCGCTCGGCTTCATCCCATTTGCAGACCGCTTCATAGCTGACGCCCGCGATCGTTTCGAAATGCTTCTCGGCTTGCTCCGTTGTCACGAAGGCATCGATGTCCTGGAGCACGCCGCCGTAGTTATCGACCACCAGGTGAATCGGGTCGGCCAGTCGCTTGCGGATGTTCTCCAGGTGCTGCGCGATGTTCCGCACATCGGTTTCGCAGAGAAGGAACTCGTCCACAAGGGCAGATTCGCCAAGGTTGTTCAGCGTAGCTTCGATTTCGTCCAGTGATTGCTCGATTGTATGTGTCGTTTCGTTCATGGTTTGTCTCCTATGTTGAACTGTTTAAACAGCCTTCCCTGCACTACCTCACCGGTCGCTCACTCGGGCAGCCGGACCGGCATCACGACTGCGATGCGCTCGGTGTCCGGATAATCGAAGCGCGCGGGCTCAAGTCCGCCATTTGTCGACAGCATGATTTCCCCGTTCGCAAGCTTGAGCGTTTCGATCATGTAGAACACGTTCAGCGCGAAGCGTCGCTCGGGTCCCGCGACGTGCACGCAAGGGACAACCGCTTCCGCGCTTCCCATTGATTCCGCGTGCGCGCTCAAATTCAGCGTCCCGTTCGCGTTGACGACGACCATATCGCGCCCGTCCCGTTCCGATGCGATAACCGCAAGCGCGTTCAGGCTTTCGATTGTCGCGCGCGTGTCAAGCCGGAAATGTGACTGGCAATCGTCCGGGATGACTTTCCGATAGTCGGGGTACGGAGTGTCGAGCAAATGCGAAACGCCTTCGATGCCTTCCGACGGAACGCTCCAGGTCATCAGGTTTTCCGAGAACCCGATGCGCAGCGATGCGTCCGGGTCAATCTTGAGTTTCGCCATTGCGTGAATCGTCCCTGTCGGGACAAGGGCGGCTGATTCGCTTTCATCCGGCTTGATGCTGTGCCTTCCGCGAATCTTGGACAAGTGAAGCCGATGCCCGTCGGTGCCGACCAGCTCAAGCGTCTCGGGTCGGTACACGAACAGAATCCCCGACGTGAAGTTTTTCGGCATGTCCATGCTGGACGCTGTCTTCACGAACACGGCTTCATTGATGAATTCGCCCCAGGTTGTGTCGGTGCTCATCGCGATATCGTCGGCTTCCGGGATTGACGGGAAATCGGCGCCCGGCTTCGCGTTCAGCGTGAATTGCAGATTGCCGGCTTTGATCATGACTTCCGGGCTTTCCGTCCCCGTCCGAAAGTCAACGCTGATCGTGTCGGACTTCACCCTGTCAATGACCTTTCGCAAGTCCTTGAACTTGACCGCGACCGCGCACGGATTCGCGCCGTCAATCGGGACTTTCGCGGTCAGTGACTTTTCCATGTCGTACACGGTCAGGCGTGCCGATCCGTACTGTACGTTGATATGCACGCGCTCCAGAATCGCCAGGGACGGCCTGGCATCGACGAATGCTGCAAGGCGCTTCAATGCTGCCTTGAGGGTTTGGGTGTTTATGTTTCCTGTCATGGTCGTGTCTCCTTGTTGTGTTGTTTAAACGGCCTTTCCCTGCACGTCCCCTTCAAAGATAGTCAGCCCAAACAACCGGCCACAGTTCGCGACAGCATCCAGCGCCTTCCGCGACGGCTTCGCGGACATAGCGGGCGCCTTCACTTGTCAGCGCGTGCACAAGCGGGACGCCGCAAACGGAACAGTGGCACGGACTGTCGGTTTCTTCGAAGTCAAGCGGGAAGGTCGATTCGTCCGGGCAATCGTCCGGAAGGCAGTCGGCGCAGAAATAGTCAACGTACTTTTCTGTTTCCACGAACCCGGGGACGAGCGCCGTGTCCCCGGTCATATTCTGCGCCTGGTGGCAGTCCGCGAATTTCCAGCATGAATGGCAATGCTCGGGCGTGTTCGCGGTCGTGTTCGGGGATTGTGCGGTTTGTGTTCTCATCGCGTCCCCCCTGAATCCATGATGAAATGCACATCGCAGTCCCCACAGACAGCGTTTAAACAGTCTGTCGCCGCTCGGACGATCTGCCCGCATGCCGGGCATACGTACTTCCGG
Organism: uncultured Planctomycetota bacterium; assembly: GCA_964354375.1. Lineage (GTDB taxonomy): Bacteria > JAJVIF01 > JAJVIF01 > JAPKYR01 > JAPKYR01 > CAYGZQ01. The sequence continues at coordinate 1,226 of CAYGZQ010000013.1, read as the reverse complement.
AGTCTGGTTGACTGTCTCTTGCCGTCGGCGCTCAAGTCGCCGTGACCGTTCGGCATCGGTGGCAGACGGTCGGCATGGAATCGCTCAAGCTTCGCCTTGAGCTCGGGACCCGCGACCGTTGCGGTCATTTTCCCGCTCAAGCCGACGCGCTTCGCAAGCTTCGGGAATTGTCCGCGATGCCCATCGTTCGGTCGCGCTGCGTGAATCATTTCATGTAACAGCACGTCCAGCACGCGCGCCGAATCGTTGAAGATCGTGGGATGCAGTGTCAGGAGCCCGGGACCGGCTTCGCAATCCTTAAGAAAATGCGCGTATTCGCCGATGCGCTGGTTGCGTGACGGTCGCGCGCCTTTGGACGGAAACCCGAACGTGATCGTGACACGCTCGGGCGCTTCCGGCAGCAATTCTTCCCGGAGTAGCGCATACGCTTTCTCAAGCCATGCGATGCGGTCGGAATTCAGACCGGGCGATTCCGCCTGACCGCTTCCGATACTCGATTGTGAGTCTGTCGGGTCTGTCGCGGACGCGACAAGTGTGGTATCATTAATCTGTATTTCTCCTTTGCCCGTTCGGGTCGTCTGGCAAGATTGTCCCGGGCGGGCATTTATTTTATGTGATGCTACCAGTATAGACCGGTCAATCCCGAAAGTCAATAGCTTAACCTGTTTTTTTGGGTTTATATGCGGGTTTTTTCTCAGTTATGCGTCCTGCAGGAAAATATGAATCCCTCATATTTTCCGCACATCGGCACAAATAGGTGGCAGCCTGCAATCCAGCATCAAAAGCGCCTTTCCGAGCCTACATGCTACCTAATACGCAATAGGGGACATTAGAATAGGCGCCCGATCGTACACGTCTGCATCATGATTCGCGCGTTTAAACGCGCCCGCGCGTCCCGCCTTCCGATCCTGCCCGTCCCGCATCCCAGACCGCCCGAGCGCGTCCCGATCCTGCCCGTCCCGACTTCCGACTGCGCGCGTCCATGGTGCCGGGGGGGGATGTGGGACATCGGGCGACCCCGTTGGCGGGACTCCGGGTCCGGTCACGCATCCGACCGCCAGGGGGGGACACCGAACCGGGGGCCGGGGGGTGCCTGGCGGGGTCAGGGAGTCCCACCCAATTACACCAGAACGATTCGAGGCGTCCCCTGCTGGGGGGGATATGGGACCGCGCGAGCGACGAGGGGGCGGTCCTGACGAAGTACACCCTGGTGGTGCAATAGCGAT